>NZ_JAGHQY010000001.1:0-967512 GCF_017744035.1 Shimia sp. R11_0
TTACTAGCGCAACCCGCTGATATCACCTCAATATTTCCAGAACCTTCCTTCCCAAACCAGCACTCTCAAGCGCCGCTCCGTCCAGTCCGTCCCGCCGTTGTGCGCCTCAGCGCCGCCGGTGAAGGGGGTTCTAAGGTTATCACGCAGAACCCGCAAGCGCTTTTTCAAACAAAAACCACCTTTTTTCAAAAAATCTCAAAAATATAACAATATCAAGGGAATAGACAGCAACCCCACAGCCCAAACACACAAAACACACCAAAAAACAAACCAAATCACCAAGACTCACCAACAAACACACCCGACTCCCAACAAGACTCACCAAAATCAAAACCAAAACCTCAAACTCACAACGCAACACAAAACTACAACGTCGGTATCACAGCAGTATCCCGGCAGTATCACAGCAGCAGAACAATCAACCCAAGCAACCATGCGAACGCACAAAACAAATTCACGCAACAGAAAAGGGGGGCGAATGGGCAGAATCAAAAAAGCCGTCTTTGCTCCTTCACAGAACAAAGACGGCCTCAGCACACAATAGAGACGCTGCCTCTTAGGGCTGCTGGCGTGTAGCGGTGATCACCACGTCGCGGATGTTCACGTTCTGGGGCTGCCCCACCATGAAGAGAGCCGTGCGGGCGATGTCATCGGCAACAAGCACGCCGCCCATGGCGTCTTTCCATTCCTCATAGCCATCAATGATCGCCTGATCCGTGGTATGACCCAGCAGTTCGGTATCGACTGCACCAGGGCAGAGGCTCATCACACGCACGCCAAGATCCGCCACTTCTTCGCGGACGTTTTCGCTGATCGCAGAAACGGCAAACTTGGTGCCCACATAGGCGGCATGGTTTGGGAAAGCTTTCTTGCCAGCCACGGAAGACACGTTGAGGATGGTGCCCGATTTGCGGGCTTTCATATCCCCCAGCACAAGCTGCATGCCATTGAGCAGAGCGACCACATTCAGGTCATACATTTTCTGCCATTCCATCGGATCCTGTGTGTCCACCTGACCAAGCAGCATGACGCCTGCATTGTTGATCAGGCACTCTACCGGACCATAGGTTGCCTCTGCTTCCTTGACCGCGTCACGAAACGCCGTTGCATCGGTCACATCCACTTTCCGGCACAGGGTATTGGGCAGGTTCAGCGCCTCAGTTTTTTCTACGCGACGCGCGAGCAACAACAGAGGGTGCCCTGCTTCGGAAAACCGCTGCGCCATCGCGGCACCGATGCCGGAGCTTGCGCCAGTGATAACAACGAGACCTTTGGTTGCTTCGGTCATGGAGAGATCCTTTCTTTGTGTCAGACCCATATGTCTGACCTTAATACCTGTTCCTGAAGACGCGGCGCAGCAAGATACCTCGCCTTGTCTGTTGCTAAGAAAATAGGCGAGGAGACCTGCGGAGAGAATGATGGTTTCTGTCGAAAACCTGCACATTCCTATCAATGCGACCAGAAAGGGCGACTTTTGAAGCGCCATTCATGATGATTTATGTCATACCCTCTCTGAAACCGCCCTTCACACAGGGGTTTTGAGGACAACAGGAGCAGCGATGAAGTATTTGGAAGAGGTCAAAGAGCGCTATGGCTTCAGCCCGGGCGCGGGCTATGTGCCCACCACATTGCCACAGGTACAATTCTTCTGGTCCACAGAAGCCGTGCCACGCGCACCGCTGATCTATAATGCCGGAATCGTATTCATCCTGCAGGGGCATAAGACAGGCTATCTGGGCGATCACGTCTTTGAATATGACCCTGACCATTTCCTTGTGGTCAGCCTGCCCACCCCGTTTGACTGCGCAACCTTCGCCACCCCCGACGATCCCCTGCTGGGGTTGTTCATCCATATCGACACAGTCGAACTGCGCGATCTTGCCCCTTTGGTCCCCCCTGCCTCCGCTGACCCGGTGGGCGGACCTGCCCTTGGGTTGGCCCCGGTTCCAGCGGATCCAGATATGAAAGCCGCCGTGGACCGGCTGTTGCGCGCGCTCTGCTCTGAGGCCGAAAGCCGGGCTTTGGGCGCGGGCATTGTCAGGGAGGTTTTGTTTCACGCGCTCAATGGCCCCCATGGCGGCGCGCTTCAGGCGCTGGCCAAAGCGGATTCACATTTTGAGCGGGTGTCGCGCAGCATTGTGCACATCCGGGAACACTATCCGCAGAACATCACGGTGGATGCATTGGCCGACACAGCCGGGATGAGCGCGCCGGTGTTCTTTCGCGCCTTCAAGAGCATCACGGGGTCATCGCCACTGCAATATCTTAAAGCCACGCGCCTGAGCCGGGCCAAAGGCTTGCTGCTGGAAGGAAGCGTGGGCGTTGCCGAGGCAGCCCATCGGGTTGGGTATGAAAACGCGGCCCATTTCAGCCGCGAATTCAAAAAGCATTTTCACGTCAGCCCCAAAGAGGCGCAGAGCTCGGGCTATGTGCCCATTGATGTGTGAGGCGCGCCTCTTTGGCAAAGGCACGCATCCTTGAGCTTGTTGCTGTGATCAAAAGTCTGCCCAGGTGTCTTCGGCCAGCGCCGCTGATGCTGCCGCGCCGACGTTGTTCTGAGGCTTGATCTTTGCCGCCTCCTCCCAGCCGTCATCCAGCGCAACTTCGGAGACTGCCTTGGACGCTTTGCTCGGCGCAGTCTTCTGAGCGGCGGATTTGACCGCCGCATTCGGTGATACTTTGGCGGGGGTCACCGGGGCGGAGCGGCGCCCCTGCCCTGCATCGATATTGAAGCCATTCACCAGTTCCACCAGACGCAGGGCATCGGTGTTGAGCATATGGCCCGCGGCCGTGGCCTCTTCGACCATAGCGGCATTCTTCTGGGTGACCTGATCGAGCTGTGTCACACCGGAGTTGATTTCTCCCAAGCCCATGGATTGCTCTGCGGCGCCTGTCGCGATGTCAGACACCATCTGAGAAATCCGCGCGACCCGTTCGATGATATTGTTGAAGGACTCCCCCCCCTTGCCCACCAGTTCCACGCCCTGCTGCACATGTTTGGAAGATTCATCGATCAGCTTTTTGATTTCCATCGCCGCTTCAGAAGAGCTGTGCGCCAGATTGCGCACTTCGGAGGCCACGACCGCAAAGCCGCGTCCGGCGTCCCCTGCGCGCGCCGCCTCAACGCCCGCGTTCAAGGCCAGCAGGTTGGTCTGAAAGGCGATGTCGTCAATCACCGAAACGATTTGGGAAATCTGGCTGGAGCTTTGCTCAATCTCCGTCATCGCAGCCACGGCACTCTGCACCACCGCTTCGCTCTGTTCGGCTTCCTGCTGTGCTTCGGACATGGCTGCTTCAACGTTGCGGGCCCCATCGGCGGCGGCTTTGACAGAAACGGTCATGTCATCCAGTGCGGCGGCGGTCTCTTCCAGCGTGGCGGCCTGACTTTCGGTGCGCTTGGAAAGGTCATCAGAGGCCTGACTGATCTCGGCAGACCCATGGCGGATGGAGCTGGCCGCATCCACAACATCGGTCATGGTGCTGCTGAGTTTGGACATGGAGCTGTTGAAATCCCGACGCAGTTGATCGTAGGGCTCAGGAAAGGCGGTTTCGATCTGGGCCGTCAGATCGCCCTGCGACAGGCTTGAGAGATGGCTCGACAGGGTTTTCACCATGGCCGTTTGCGCCGCCTCATGGTGGCTCTGCTGTTGTTCCATGTCTTTCTGTTTCACGAGCGTATCACGGAACACACCAACGGTGCGCGCCATATTCCCCAGCTCGTTCTGGGTCTCCACAAAGGGGATGTCGCTTTGGGTCTCCCCCTCTGCCAGCTTTTCCATCCGCGCGCCCAAACGGTTGAGCGGACCGGTAACACTGCGGGTCAGGAAGATGGAGGCCGCCCCCATGATCAGCATGATCACCCCCATGATGGCAAAAGCCTTGTTGCGAATGGCGGCCAGTTCCGCTTCGGTATCCCCCGTGTAAGCTCCAGTGCCAATGACCCAGCCCCAAGGCTCATAAAGATTGGCGTAACCGATCTTGGCTTCCGGCACATCAGAGCCGGGTTTGTTGAAATGGAACTCCACCGCGCCATGGCCCTGGTTGAAGGCGATGTCATGCAGCAGCTCATAAACCCGCAGCCCGTTCACATCCTCAAGCGTGCGCTTGTTCACGCCGACAAACTCGGGGCGATAGGGGTGCACCTGCACCACATAGTCTTTGTCAAACACATAGAGATAGCCGGCGTCGCCAAAACGAAACGCCGTAAGCCGCTCACGAGCGAGCTGTTGTGCGGACTCCAGCGTATAGAGGCCGTTCTCCACGCCCTCCTGAAGATCCCCCAGCAGACTGATCCCGATTTCGGTGATGCTCCGAAGCTCGTGATCTCTGCGATCTTCAATGGTGTGGCGCATCTGATTTTGCGAAATCAGCGTCAGCGCTGCCGAACACATCAACGCCAATACAGCGAGCGCAATGATCCGTGTTGAGAGTTTGTGGATGAAGGGGGGCAAATTCTTATTCCTCCGCATATGAGTCGCGATGCCTTCTCATCGCGGTTTACGGCGGAGGGCGTTAACGCTGCCTTAGCGGCAGAAACAAAGCGGCGCGGAAAATGAACCTTTAAAAAACGCCCGATCAGGCCGGGCGGGGACGGCTGGGTTTACGGGCCTGTTTGGCGCCCTTTTGGGGCAGGCGGCGCAGGGCGATGAGGCCAACAATCACGATCAGATAGACGTAGGGCTCATACTGAAAGCTCTTGATCTGCATGAGGTAGTGAATGCCCCCCAATACCACGGCGAGATAGGTCGCCTTGTGCAGTTTGCGCCAACGGGGGCCGAGTTTGCGCACGGACCAATTGTTGGAGGTCAGTGCCAAGGGCAACAGGATCATAAGCGAGACCATGCCCACAATGATGTAGGGGCGTTTGACGATGTCGGCCCAGACTTGGCTGAGGATCTGCACATCCAGCACCATCCAGACCAAAAAGTGCAGCAAAATGTATGCAAACCCAATCACGCCCAACGCGCGGCGCCAGCTGATCAGGTTGATCTTGGCAAACCGGCGCAGCGGGGAGATGGTCAGAACCGCGACCAAGACCTGAAGGCCGGTTTTGCCCAGCGCATGTTCCATTGCCTTCACAGGATCAACCCCCAGACCGCCCGAAAACGCCGCATAGAGCAGCCAGGCCGGATAGGCCGCCCCAATCAAATAGAGCAGCCAGTTTGGGGTTTTGCGAATGTATCTGTTGAGACGATCCATCACGGGCTCAGTAGAACTTGCGCAGGTCCATGCCCTCATAGAGCCCTGCGACCTCTTCTTCGTAGCCGTTGAACATCAGCGTCGGGATGCGTTTGGCAAAGAAACCGCCGCCAATCGGGCGCTCAGAGGCCTGCGACCAGCGCGGGTGATCCACCTGCGGGTTCACATTGGAATAAAAGCCGTATTCGCTTGGGATCGATTTGTTCCAGCTGGTAGGCGGCTCTTTGTCGGTCAGCGTGATGCGGACAATGGATTTGATCGACTTGAACCCGTATTTCCAAGGCACCACCAGACGCAGCGGTGCACCATTCTGTTTGGGCATCGGATCGCCATAGATCCCTGTAGCCATCAATGTCAGCGGATGGTTGGCCTCATCCAGACGCAGACCTTCGACATAGGGCCATTCCAGAAACGGGGCGCGCTGTCCGGGCATTTCCTCGGGGCGATAAAGCGTTTCAAAGGCCACATATTTTGCCGAAGACTGCACCCCGGCGAGATCCAGCAAGTCCTTTAGCTCAAACCCATTCCAGGGCACCACCATGGACCAAGCCTCGACACAACGGAACCGATAGATACGTTCCTCAATCGTCATCTGGGACATGATATCGTCAAAGGCATAATCGCCAGGGTGATCAACCATGCCATCAATGGTCACGGTCCAGGGTTTGGTTGTCAGTTGATGGGCATATTTGGCCGGGTCATCCTTGCGCGTGCCAAACTCATAGAAGTTGTTGTACTGAGTGATCACATCCAGCGGCGTCGGCTCCAGATCAGTGGACGCCTGCACCTTCGGCGCAATGGCCGCCAGTCCAAGACCCGCCATGCCGGCCATGATCTGGCGGCGGTTCAGGAAGGCGGACTTGGGCGTCACATCTTCATGAGTCAGGGTGTTTTTCCAGCGGTATGCCATCAGTCGCTCCTATGCCTTTGCACCGGTGATACCGCAGCATAGGTGACTCACGCCACCCACGCGGGGTCACGATGGTGTAAGCGGACTGAAATGTTTGCCCGCCCTGCACCGCCCGGACGGCGCAGGATTCTAGGATTTTGCCACCGCCTCTGGGCGCGGGAACACCTCATTCATAGGCACAGACCGCCCGTTGGCCTGCACCAGTCGCACATGGCGGCGGCGCAACTTGCGCGGCTCAGACACGCCGACCGAATGGGAGATGACCTCCACCTCCTTGACCAGCGCCTGTGCATAGCGCGCCACGCGTGGGGCCTTGCGATCCACTACCAACCCTTTCTGAAAGCGCGGATCATGGGTGGTGATGCCGGTTGGGCAGGTATTCTTGTTGCATTTGAGTGCCTGAATACAGCCCAGCGCAAACATAAACCCCCGTGCCGAGGTCACAAAATCCGCCCCTGCCGCCAAGGCCCAGGCCACATCTCCCGGGTTCACCAGCTTGCCTGAGGCAATCAGGCGGATGCGGTCCTGCAGGCCAAATTCGTCGCGTAGATCCGCCACCAAAGGCAGCGCTTCGCGCACCGGCATGCCGACCAGATCCATCAGCGGCATTGGCGCAGCCCCTGTGCCACCTTCGCCACCATCAATTGTGATGAAATCCGGGGCCATATCCGCGCCGCGCCGAGCGATGGTTTCAAACAGCTCTCGCATCACCGCCTCGGTACCAACCACGGTTTTGATGCCCACGGGTTTGCCGGTGACTTCGCGAATGTGGCCGAGAAACTCCAGCATGTGATCAAAGTTATCAATCTCACGGTGGCGGTTGGGGGAGATGCCGTCCTGCCCCACTTTCAGGCCTCGGATCTTGGCGATCTCCTCGGTGACCTTCTCGCCGGGCAGGATGCCGCCTTTGCCCGGCTTGGCTCCCTGCGCCATCTTCACCTCAAACATGCGGATTTTGTCATGGCTGGCCAGTTCACGCAGCTTGCCATCATCCAGCCCGCCGTGCTCATCCCGCACCCCAAATTTCGCCGTGCCGATCTGATACACAAGATCACAGCCGCCTTCATAGTGAAACGGCGAGACGCCGCCTTCGCCGGTGTTGAGCCAGACGCCCGCTTTGGCCGCGCCATGGCTGAGCGCCTGAATGGCAGGTTTGGACAGCGCGCCGTAGCTCATGCCGGAGATATTGAAAAAGGAAGGGGCCATATACGGCGTGCGCGCCGTGGGGCCAATCATCAGCGATTCCGAGCAGGCATATTCATCATCCAGCGGCGGAAAAGGGTCATTCACAAAAATTGGCGTGCCCGGCACGTTGAGATTGCGGGTCGAACCAAAGGCCACCGTGTTGGACTGACCTTCGCCTGCGCGCCCCACCCATTCGCGTTGGGCCCGGTTAAACGGCAGTTCCTCACGATCCATGGCAAAGAAATACTGCCGGAAGAACTCACCCAATTCAGAGAAGATATGACGAAAGCGCCCGATGACCGGATAGTTGCGGCGGATGGCGTCCCCGGTCTGGTTGCGGTCGATGATGAACAGCACGATCGCAACGGCGATGAGCAGGGCAAAAATGACCACAAAGGTCAGGCCGAGAAATTCCACCACATCAAAGGCGGTTTCCATTGTGGTTTCCATCGGCGGGCTCCTTCGTGATTTGGATCGGCTGGCGCGTTGCGGCTAAAGTGATCCCCAAAACGCGCGAGCGCAAGTCACGTCACCGCACGCAGGTGTGTGGGACATTTCAAAATCGCGGGAAGCGCACGCATGTCCTCAAAAAGCTGATCACAGATTGGGGCCAACCGCGCAGCAGACATCTCTGCGGTATAGCCCAGCGTGTACATGCCTGCCGCTTTGCCGGCTGTTGCACCATTTGGGCTGTCTTCAATCACCACACAACGCACCGGTGCCACCCCGGCGATGCGCGCGGCGTGCAAATAGATATCCGGCGCCGGTTTGGGCGTGGGGACATCCTCACGAGAATAGATCCGCCCCTCAAAGCGCGATTTGAGACCGCAGCCTGTGAGCGTGATTTCCATTTTGGCATGTGGACCGTTGGAGCAAACGGCATAGGGAATGGCGGCCTGATCCAACTGATCCAGGACATCGACAATGCCGGGGATCGGGGCCACCCCTTTGGCAAGCGTGTCAAACACCTCTTTATAAATGTGCTCAACCCAGTGGTCTTCGAGCTGTGCACCTCTAGCAAGAGCGGTCTCATAGACGCCCTGCATGGTGCCCCCGACAAAAAACGTGATGATCTCTTCCTCGGGAACGGACAGCCCCCGCGCGTTGAGATTGCGTTGAATCACCTGATTGGTCAGCCGCTCACTATCGACCAGCACGCCATCACAATCAAAAAGGACAAGCTCGGGAGGGAAGGTCATTGTCACAAACGCTCTTGGAAACATGCAGGTATCTCCAAAGCTTTATAGTGCAGCAATGTCAGCCATGTAACACCCGATAATGGTCGCCCCCAGACCCCCAGCGCCTATGCCGTGCCAGAAAGCAATTTGGCGGTTTCAACGGCGTAGCGATCTGTCATGCCTGAGACAAAATCCGTCATGGCGTGCAGGGCGGTGTAGTTGCTGTTGACCTCACGCAGGTCGAGGCCGACGGCGCGCACCAGTTGCTTTTCATAGGCCGGCAAATCGGCTTCGCGCCAGCCTGCCTCTTTCAAGGCGGTGTAGGCCGGGAGAATGCCATCCAGCACAGAGAAAATCAGATTGCGGCCGCGTACCTCGAGTTTGGTTTTGCGGGGCGCAGTAAACAGCTGTTCGCTCGCCAATGTGCGGATTGCGCGAAATTGTGGGCCAAGGGCTGAGTCATCCATCAACTCGCCGGAATAGCGACCAGCCATGATGTCGGTGTAATTTGTTTTGAACGCCTCGACACAGGCGCCGATGGCGCTGCCAATTGCCATGGCACGCAGATGGCTGATCTGCTCGTACTCGGTGAAACCGGATTGATCGTTCGGCTTATTCTCGATGAGATCGAGCAACAGCCCCTTCACCTTGGCAAAACTGAGATCCCCGGCGGTGAACCCGTCTTCGAGATCGACAATATTGTAGCAAATGTCATCTGCGGCCTCGACGAGGAAGACCAGCGGATGCCGCCGCCACCAGCTTCTGCCGTCCGGGTCTTTCTCTTCAATCAGGCCCAGCGCGTTGGCGGTGGTGGCAAAGATGTTCCGTTCATCTTCGAAAAAGCCAAACTTCTTGGCCCCCGCATAGATGTGCTTTTTGACGTCGGCGGGTGCGATGCCTGTCGCCGCTTTGGCGTCTTTGATCGCCTTGGAACTGCTTGCCGACATGGGGTATTTTGTGAACGCGCCAATCACGGCATGGGTGAGATCCATTCCGCGTTTGCCGCGATACATTTCGAGACGGGTGAGGATGCGGTAGCCTTGGGCGTTGCCCTCAAACTTGATGAACTCTTCCCAGAGCGCCTCATCCACGCCCTTGAACAGGCCTTCGGACCTTTCAAACTGCTGCTTGAACCACGCGCCAATGGTGGCTTCGCCGGAATGGCCAAAGGGCGGGTTGCCGATGTCATGGGCCAGACAGGCGGCGTGAATGACGCCCGCAATCTTATGGGCTTCGCCGGGTTTGATCTCGCGCTCTTCTTCCAGCCAGTGCCCCACCTGCATGCCCAGATTGCGGCCCACGCTGGCCACCTCGGAAGAATGGATCATGCGGTGGCGCAGGTGGTCATTGGCATAAAGCGGATGGACCTGCGTTTTGTTGGCAAGCCGCCGGAAGGGCGCGGAGAAGGTGATGCGATCTGCGTCCTGCGTGTAGTTCGGGCGGCCCGGATCTTCGGCCCGCCCCGGTTTGCCCGGACGTTCCGTATTCAGCAGCGTCTGCCAATCCATTGTCTGTGCCATGCCTGCCCCTGTGGTTCTTGTTGTTCTTATGAAAAAGGCCCGCCGAAACAGCGGACCTTCTTATTAGATATGTCCTGGATCAATGCACAACCGCATCGTCGGGTTTGGGCTGCCCTGAGGTGCCAAGGCGGTCGCCGATGATCAGCCCCTCCGCCCCGGCGCTGACCGGGATGGTGTCGCCGTCTTTCACGTCGCCCGCCAGAAGCGCCTCGGCCAGCGGGTTTTGCAGGGCGCGCTGGATCACGCGTTTGAGCGGACGTGCCCCAAAGACCGGATCGTAGCCTTCATCAGCGAGCCATTTCTGCGCGCCTTCGTCAAGCTCGATGCCAATTTTACGCCCTGCGAGACGTTTCTTCAGGCGGGCGAGCTGGATCTCGACGATGCCATCCATATCGGCGCGCGCGAGGCGGTCAAAGATGATGGTCTCATCCAGACGGTTGAGGAATTCGGGGCGGAAGTGGGCCCGCACCGCATCCATCACATCGCGCCGCGCGTCAGACGCATCCGCGCCTTCGGGCAACTGGCTAAGCGCCTGAGCGCCAAGGTTGGAGGTGAGGATGATCAGCGTTTGTTTGAAATCTACCGTGCGGCCCTGACCGTCGGTCAGCACCCCATCATCGAGCACCTGAAGGAGCACGTTGAAGACATCCGGGTGGGCTTTCTCGACCTCATCAAACAGCACCACCTGATAAGGGCGGCGGCGCACGGCCTCTGTCAGCACGCCACCTTCGTCATAGCCGACATAGCCGGGAGGCGCGCCGATCAGGCGGGCGACCGCGTGTTTCTCCATGAATTCGGACATGTCGATGCGCACCATGGCGCTGTCATCATCAAAGAGGAAGTCGGCCACGGCCTTGGTGAGCTCGGTTTTCCCCACGCCTGTCGGGCCGAGGAAGAGGAAGCTGCCAAGGGGGCGGTTTTCATCATTGAGGCCCGCACGCGCACGGCGCACCGCATTGGACAGCGCTGTGACCGCGGAATGCTGACCAATCACGCGGCGGTGCAGGTCATCCTCCATACGCAGGAGTTTTTCACGCTCCCCTTCCAGCATCTTGGAGGTTGGAATACCGGTCCAGCGTTCGACCACCTGAGCAATCTGTTCAGGACGTACGGCCTCTTCCACCGTCATTTCACCTTCGGCGCTTTCTGCCGCCTCCAGCTGTTTCTCCAGATCCGGGATCACACCATACGACAGCTCACCTGCGCGGGCGAGATTGCCTGCACGTTTGGCGATATCGAGATCGGCACGCGCCTTTTCCAGCGCTTCTTTGATATGCTGCGCGGAGGCGAGCTTATCGCGCCCGGCCTGCCATTTGGCGGTCAGTTCGGCGGATTTCTCCTGAAGATCGGCAAGGTCTTTCTGCAGGGTTTCCAGACGGTCCACAGAGGCTGCATCATCCTCAAGCTGGAGCGCCTGTTCCTCGATCTGCAATTGCAGGATCTGACGGTCAAGCGCGTCGAGCTCCTCGGGTTTGCTGTCCACTTCCATACGCAGGCGAGAGGCGGCCTCGTCCACAAGGTCGATGGCCTTGTCCGGCAGGAAGCGATCGGTGATGTAGCGGTGGCTGAGAGTGGAGGCCGCCACCAGCGCCGCATCCGAGATGCGTACGCCGTGGTGCAGCTCATACTTCTCCTTGATGCCGCGCAGGATGGAAATCGTATCTTCCACGGTGGGCTCTTCGACCACAACCGGTTGGAAACGCCGCGCAAGCGCCGCGTCTTTCTCCACATATTTGCGGTATTCATCCAGCGTGGTCGCGCCGATACAGTGCAGCTCACCACGCGCCAGCGCAGGTTTGATCAGATTGGCCGCATCCATCGCGCCGTCCGATTTGCCCGCGCCCACAAGAGTGTGCATCTCATCAATGAAGAGGATGATTTCGCCTGCGGCCTCGGTCACTTCGGTCAGAACCGCCTTAAGCCGTTCCTCAAATTCACCCCGGTATTTTGCGCCCGCAATCAGCGCGCCCATGTCCAGCGCCAGCAGCTTTTTGTTGCGCAGGGACTCCGGCACATCGCCATTCACGATGCGCAGGGCCATGCCCTCGGCAATCGCGGTTTTCCCCACGCCGGGCTCCCCGATCAGCACCGGATTGTTTTTGGTACGGCGGCTCAGCACCTGCATGGCACGGCGTATTTCATCGTCGCGCCCAATGATCGGATCGATTTTGCCTTCGCTGGCGCGCTCAGTCAGATCCTGGGCGTATTTCTTGAGCGCCTCATAGCCATCTTCGGCAGACGCGCTGTCTGCGGTGCGGCCTTTGCGAATGTCGTTGATGGCCGCGTTGAGCGCTTTGGCGGTGACATTACCGGCCTCAAGCGCATCGCAGGCTTTGGATTTCACCATCACAAGCGCCATCAGAATACGCTCTACCGGGACAAAGCTATCACCGGCTTTCTTGGCGAGGCTTTCGGCCTCAGAAAGCACTTTGGCGGAGGTGTTATCCAGATAAGGCTGGCCAGTGTCACCGGACACCTGTGGTTGTTTGTCCACCGCGGCATCCACCGTGGCGCGCACCTGAGCGGCATCACCGCCAGCGCGGTTGATCAGATTGGCGGCGAGCCCCTGATCATCGTCCATCAATGCTTTCAGAATATGTTCGGGCACCAGACGCTGGTGATTTTCCCGCATGGCAATCGTTTGAGCGGCTTGAATAAAACCGCGCGACCGCTCCGTGAACTTGCTCAAGTCCATGGTCATTCTCCTTCTCATAAGCGCCCGTTTCTGGTCATGGCGCCCGCTTTGCGGCACGCCCCGGTTCGGGCCTCAGCATAGATGTGGGACCCATATCCAATCAGATCAAGACTGTCAGAACGTAAATTCATCAGGTTTTTAGAGGTTTGACCCATGCTCCAATACCAAGGGGGCAAATGGCCCTAAAAATCCCCCTAGTCTTGGACAAATTTTGCCCCATTTCAGCGGCATGTTCATTGCACCACTCAGAACGACCAAGAAAGGGCACAGCATGCATGTGACCGACATCCAGATCTCTAACCCCACCTACCGCCAGACCCTTGGAGAATTCTCCGCGATGGTCAGCCTCAGCTGTGATGCCCGTGATGTGAGACTGCTGTGCAATGTGCCCGCTGAGGAAGAACAGTCTAAAGGCGCGCGCCGTCTGGCCTTTATCCGAGATGCCCTGCGCCAATTGCGGCGGATGCCCGAGATCCGCACGGGGCGCGAAGAGGTATCTTTTGCGCCTGGTATTTTGCCCAACGAGGGCTGACACGACCCCATATGTACTCTCAAACAGCCCCCATGCGGGGCCGTTTTGCGTTAAAATCCCTGCAAAACCTCTGTGCCAAGGCTTGCCCGACACAGGGGAAGGCGGTAGGAAGCGCCCGTTTGCTTTTTGCCACCCTGAAACCGCTGGAGACCCCCATGAGTTCAGACGACCGCCTGATCGTAGCCCTTGATGTGCCCAATGCCCTGGAGGGTTTGAAGCTTGCCGAGACCCTTGGTGACACCGTGTCTTTCTACAAGATCGGACTGGGAATGCTCACCGGTGGCGGGCTGGCATTGGCCAATGAGCTGAAAGATGAGCATGGCAAGCGGATCTTTCTGGATATGAAGCTGTTTGACATTGGTGCCACGGTTGAGGCCGCCGTGCGGGGGCTGGCGCAGTTTGATCTGGATTTCCTGACTGTGCATGGCGACCCGCATGTGGTGGCCGCCGCCAAACAGGGCGCTGCCGGAAGCAATCTGAAAATTCTGGGCGTCACCATCCTGACCTCTCTGGACCGCAGCGATCTGGACAATTGCATGATCAAAGAGGGCGCAATCCGGGATCTGGTGCAGGAACGTGCGGGGCGGGCCTTTGACGCCGGGGCCGATGGCGTGATTGCCTCCCCTCAGGAAGCCGCTTTGATCCGGGCCCTGCCAGAGGCCGAAGGGCGTCTGATCGTGACGCCGGGTGTGCGCCCGGCGGGGGCCGCGCTTGGCGATCAGAAACGTGTGGCCACGCCGGCCAATGCGGTTGCCGATGGGGCAGATCACATTGTGGTGGGCCGCCCGGTCTGGACCGCGGAAGATCCGCGTGCCGCCGCCGAGGCGATTGTCAGCGAGCTGGCCTCTGCACAGGCGCGTCAGCCCAACCGTTGATCCACAACATCACAGGCTGTCTGCGTCAGGCGCAGGCGGCCAGTGGCACCTGATAGCGGCTGGGCTCAAACCGGTCGGTGGCGGCAATGAAATCCGCAAGCCGCGCCTGAAAATGCGGAATGCCTCTGGGATGGGTCAGGTAGACCTGAGGGGACATCAGCGTCCAGCGCTGCCCCTCATCGCCCAGCACAATACGCTGTGCCGCGGAGGCCGGAAGCTGGGCGGCAAAAAACCACGTGAAGTGATCGTGCCGCTGATAGCGGCGGGCCCAGACCACATCACCCTCTGACAGGTTGAGGCCAATTTCCTCGCGGGTTTCGCGCAGCGCACAACAGAGACCGGATTCATTGCCCTCACGCCCGCCGCCGGGGAAATCCCAATAGGCTGGCCAAGGGATATCAGGCTTGTCATCGCGCAGCACCGTGACCAGTTTATCCCCCACAAACAGGATCAGCTTG
This sequence comes from Shimia sp. R11_0, assembly GCF_017744035.1. Taxonomy (NCBI): domain Bacteria; kingdom Pseudomonadati; phylum Pseudomonadota; class Alphaproteobacteria; order Rhodobacterales; family Roseobacteraceae; genus Shimia; species Shimia sp. R11_0. Next base: position 14,553 of record NZ_JAGHQY010000001.1, read on the forward strand.
GCGCCGCGATAAGCCCTGTCAGGTAGTGTGTGAAATGCTATAGTCATGGCCTGTTCCGTGTGAAGCCTGTTCCGTGCGAAGGTGCCCAATGCCAGCAGTATGCCGCGATTGTCTTAACGAATTGGAAACCACAAAAAGATGTCCAAACTGTGGTAGCTTTCGAGTGACAGCCCATCCGGAGCTGTTTTCTCTGTCTATAGCGCATATGGATTGCGACGCGTTTTATGCAAGTGTGGAGAAGCGCGATAACCCGGATTTGATTGACAAGCCCGTGATCATCGGCGGCGGCAAACGCGGCGTGGTCTCCACCGCCTGTTACGTGGCGCGCATTCGTGGCGTGCGCAGCGCCATGCCGATGTTTCAGGCGCTCAAGCTCTGCCCGGATGCTGTGGTGATCAAACCGCGCATGGATGTCTATGTGGAGGTCAGCCGGGCCATTCGCAAAATGATGGATGAACTGACCCCGGTGATAGAACCCCTGTCGCTGGACGAAGCCTTTCTGGATATGAGCGGCACGGCCAAACTACATGGTGCCCCGCCAGCGGTGATGCTGGCCCGGCTGACCAAACGCATGAAAGACGAGTTGGGCGTGACCGGCTCGATCGGGCTGTCCCACAACAAATTTCTTTCCAAAGTGGCGAGCGATCTGGACAAGCCGCGCGGCTTTTCGGTGATTGGCGAGGCAGAGACCAGCGCCTTTTTGGCGGACAAACCCGTTGGCCTGATCTGGGGCATTGGTCCGGTGGCGCGCGACAGCCTGGAACGGGCGGGCATTCGCACCTTCACCGACCTGCTGCGGTGGGATCAGCAGGATTTGATCGCCCGGTTTGGCAATACGGGTTATCGTTTGTGGCATCTGGCGCGCGGACAGGACAAGCGCAAGATCTCGGCCCATACACCGATGAAAAGCATCAGCAACGAGACCACATTCTATGAAGACACCGCCAGTCTCGATATTCTGGACGGGCATCTGTGGCGGCTGTCAGAAAAGGTCAGCGACCGCGCCAAAGCCAAGGATCTTGCCGGGCGCGTCGTCACGCTCAAACTCAAACGTGCCAATTTCAGCAGCATCAGCCGACGTGTCAGCCTGCGCGATGCCACGCAAATGGCGGATACCCTCTATCGCACAGCGCGCGGCCTGTTTGATCAGGTTGGCAATGAGGGGCCCTATCGGTTGATTGGTGTGGGTTTGGCGGATCTGGTGCCAGCCACACAGGCAGACCTTTCTGGGGATTTGCTGGATCCTCAGGCCAGCCAGCGCGCCAAAGCAGAGCGCGCCACGGATGCAATCCGGGCGCGCTTTGGGGCGGATGCGATTGTCAAAGGCCGCGCGATGCGTTGAGGGATGTCAACGCGGCCAGCGGCGCACCCACCACGGGGGGGAGTGCTTCAGTCGTACTTACGCTGATCTTCGATCACGATGCCGTCTTTGGGCAGGGTGCCCGGCGCGACGATCTCAATCTGTCCCTTAAGTTTGAGCGCATCTGCCACCGATGCGCCATAGGCCTGCGCATCGCCACCGGTGCTTTCAATCTGCACCGTCATTACATCCATCTCACCGGAGCGGGTCGCAATCACGCGGGCCTTGGACACTTCTTCATGTTTTGCCACAAGCGCAGCCACCTGCTCTGGACGGACAAACATGCCTTTGATCTTGGCGGTTTGGTCTGCGCGACCCATCCAACCTTTGATGCGCATGTTTGTCCGTCCACAGGGGCTTTGCCCAGGGAGGATGGCGGAGAGGTCGCCAGTGGCAAAGCGCACAAGCGGGTAATCCGGGTTGAGAGTGGTCACGAGCACTTCACCCACTTCGCCAGGGGCCACGGGTGTGCCTGTACCGGGCGTGACGATTTCCACAATCACGCCTTCATCAATGATCATGCCTTCCATAGCCTCTGATTCATAGGCGATGGATCCCAGATCCGCGGTGCCATAGCCCTGCAGACAGGTGATGCCCCGATCCGCATATTCCTGACGCAGCGAGGGGAACAATGCGCCACCGCCCACTGTGGCTTTGGTGATTGCGAGCTTTTCGCCCATCTCCTCGGCCTTGTCCAAAATGATCTTGAGATAGTCTGGCGTGCCTGCATAGGCGGTGGTGCCGATATCGGCCGCCGCGCGCACCTGCATTTCAGTCTGCCCCACACCGGCGGGCAAAACCTTAGCGCCCACCGCACGCGCCCCACTCTCAAACATCATGCCTGCCGGGGTGAGATGGTAAGAAAAACAGTTCTGAACAATATCATCCGCGCCAATCCCCACCGCATGCAGCACACGGCCAAAGCGGAACCAATCCGAGGTCTGGCCACCGGGTTCATAGATTGGGCCGGGCGATTGGAAAACATGCACGATATTGGGATTGCTGAGATCAGCAAACCCGCCCAACGGACCGTTGGCTTTCTGCGCGGCGCCCAATTCGGATTTGCGCAGAACCGGCAGCCCGGCCAGGGCCTCTACAGAGGTGATCGTCGCAGAATCGACGGATGACAAACTGGACGAAAACCCCGGTAAGGCTTTGGCCCGCGCGATCTGTGCGGGCAAAGCAGCAGCCACATCGGCGGCGCGCTGATCGGCGCTGCGGGTTTCCAGGTCGTCAAAAAAGCGGCTCATGGTGCCATCCTTTGTTTGTACTCGCGCCACTGCGGTGATGTGGCAAAGATACGCCAGGCCGCTGCCTCTGAGTCAGCGCGGAACGGCGGTCGTGAGAGTGCCCCAGCGGGGGGAGGGAAACGTGAAACCGAGCCTGTCGCCGTTTCACGCAAGTCAGGTGTCAGCTCAGCCAACGTTTGCGACGACGGTAAGACCGCACATCGCGGAAGGATTTGCGACCATCGTCAGACATGCCCAGGTAGAATTCCTTCACATCTGGATTTTCGCGCAGCTCTGCTGCAGGGCCATCCATAACCACACGTCCGCTTTCCAGAATGTAGCCATAATGGGCAAAGCGCAGAGCAACGTTGGTATTCTGTTCAGCGAGCAGGAAAGTGTTGCCTTCCTTTTCGTTAAGCTCCTTCACGATGTTGAAGATTTCCTCCACCAACTGAGGTGCAAGCCCCATGGAAGGTTCATCCAGCAAGATGCACTCCGGACGGCTCATCAGCGCACGGCCAATGGCCACCATCTGTTGCTCGCCGCCAGAGGTATAACCAGCCTGCGATTTGCGGCGTGTCTTCAGACGTGGGAAATAGTTGTACACCATTTCGAGATCTGCGGCGACATCGCCGCCGCTGCGGGTATAGGCCCCGGTCAGCAGGTTCTCTTCTACGGTCAGATGTTCAAAACAGTGCCGACCTTCCATCACCTGGATGACGCCTTTTTTCACCAATGCGGCAGGATCCAGATCAGCTACCGGTTCACCCCGGTAATTGATGGAGCCTTTGGTCACCTCGCCGCGTTCAGAATGCAGCAGGTTGGAGATGGCTTTGAGCGTGGTGGTCTTGCCTGCGCCATTGCCGCCCAGCAACGCGGTGATGCCGCCCTTGGGCACAGACAGGCTCACGCCTTTGAGAACGAGGATCACGTGATTGTAGATCACCTCGATATTGTTGACCTCCAGCAGGGTCTCTTCGGTGCGACCAGCGTCAAGCATATGCGTTGTCTTTCTCTCGCTTTCAGGGTGCTCCGGCCGAAAACCCGGCCGGAGCGGAGGTATTTAGAGCCGCTTACTTACAGCCAGCTTCAATGTTGTTTTCCGCCGCGTAGGAGGCGGAGTCTTCCGCAACCAAAGCGCCAATGACTTCGCTGTCAGTCTCTTTAAAGTCAGAGATCAGCGACCAAGTCTGATTGGCGGCGTCCCACTGAGTCACACCAACGAGACCCGGACCACCGTGGTTTTCACAGGACACGTTGAAGCTCGGGCCGAAGTTCGGCATGCCCAGAGCGGTCATCTTGGCTTCGTCGATCACCAGGGCTTCCATGCCGTCGCGCATCATCGCCGGAGTGATCTCTGCGGTGCCGTGCATTTCCTGTGCGGTTTTGGCAGCCTCAGCTGCGAGCATCGCCGCGTACATGCCACGGTTGTAGAGCACGTTGCCAATCTGATCGCCGGCCCCTGCGGCTTTGCCAGTGTCCACAACATATTTCTGAATGTCGTCAAACACAGGGAAGTCACGACCCACGTTGTGGAAGGTCACGGCCTTGTAGCCATTGGCCTTGTCGCCTGCAGGCAGAACGTCATGCTCCGCACCGGACCACCAGACGCCGATGAAGTTTTCCATCGGGAAGCGAATGTTGGCGGCTTCCTGAATGGCCACCTGGTTCATCACGCCCCAGCCCCACATGACCACAAAGTCCGGACGCTCGCGGCGGATCTGAAGCCACTGGGATTTCTGTTCCTGACCGGGGTGATCCACCGGCAGCAGGGTCAGCTCATAGCCGTGCTTCTTCTGCAGTTCTTCGAGCGTGCGGATCGGCTCTTTGCCATAGGCGGAGTTGTGATAAACCAGCGCGATTTTCTTGCCGGAGATGTCACCACCGTTGGATTCCAGAAGGTAGTTGATCGCACCGGAAGCCCCATCCCAGTAGTTGGAGGGATAGTTGAAGACATTGCTGAAGACTTCGCCGTTGGCCGCAGAGGTCCGGCCATAGCCCATGGTGTGCAGCGGGATGCCGTCTGCGGTCACTTTCGGGATCAACTGATAGGTGATGCCGGTGGAGAGCGGCTGATACACCAAGGCGCCTTCGCCTTTGGTGGATTCATAGCATTCCACACCTTTGGCCGTGTTGTAGCCGGTTTCACATTCCAGCAGGCGGGTGGGCACGCCACCGATGCCACCGTCACGCTCGTTGAGCAGAGTGAAGTAGTCAGCATAGCCATCCGCGAAGGGGATGCCGCCTGCCGCGTAAGGGCCGGTACGGTAGCTCAGTGATGGGAACACCAGGTCCGCCATTGCCGGAGCAGCTGCCATCATGGCGGTCACGGCCATGGTTGCGAACTTCATTTTCATCGGGTTTCTCCTCCCTTGGTTTTTGTCCGATGTGTGTCCGGGGCCTCCCCGCCCCGGTGGATGGTCAGGGCCCCGCCGTCAGTGCGGGAAGGGCCACAACCGCAGTTTCTCCTTGGCCACGCGCCACAGTTGGGCGAGGCCATGGGGTTCAGCGATCAGGAAGACGATGATTAGCGCCCCCACGATCAGGAATTCGAGATGCGCGGCAATGTCGGTCGGCCAGCCGAGGCCACCCACAAGCAAGTTTTTCAGCAGCACCGGCATCAGAACCAGGAAGGCTGCGCCGGCAAAGGAGCCGAAGATCGAACCCAATCCGCCGATGATGATCATGAAGAGCACCAGGAACGACTGGTTGATGCCAAAGGCTTCGCCCACTTCCACCGCGCCGAGATAGACCGAGAAGTACAATGCACCTGCCACACCAATGAAGAAAGAGCTCACCGCAAAGGCAGACAGCTTGGCTTTCAGTGGATTCACCCCGATGATCTCGGCCGCAATATCCATATCCCGGATGGCCATCCATTTGCGTCCCTGCGTGCCCCGCGTCAGGTTGCGCGCGATGAGCCCCACGATGGTGAGCAGAACAAGACAGAACAGATAGGTCGCCCAGGCAGAAGTGTTCGGGCCGGTGACGGCAACGCCAAATACGGTGCGCTCAGGTGCCGAAATCTGACCAGAAGCGGAGTAGTTGTAAAACCACGGCACCCGGTTGAAGAGCCAGACCAGAAAGAACTGTGCCGCCAAAGTGGCCACGGCAAGATAAAAGCCTTTGATGCGCAGGGATGGCAGACCAAAGAGCACCCCGACCAGCGCGGTGACACCCCCCGCCAGAAGCACATGGATAAAGATGCTGATTTCGGGGAAAGAGGTCATGAGCTTATAGCAAGCGTAGGCGCCCACCGCCATGAAGCCCCCGGTGCCGAGGCTCACCTGCCCGCAGTACCCCACAAGAATGTTCAGACCAATCGCCGCGATCGAATAGATCAGGAACGGCAGAAAGATGGCATTCACCCAGTAGTCATTGATCAGGAACGGCACGGCGATGAAGGCAAAGAGCATCAGCGCATAGTAGCGATACCGGTCGAATTTGATCGGGAACGTCTGGTTGTCGTCAGCGTAGTTCGTTTTGAAATCGCCCGCTTCACGATAGAACATCAGCTGTTCTCCTCGTTGTATTCTTTTTCAAGATGGGACCGGTCCGCCCGGTTCCGTTGCTTTGCATAGCCGGAGCGCTCTGCGTGGCGCACCAGTTGGAAGTAAGCCCAGATGCCAACCATGCCCCCCACAGCCGCCAGAATGGCTGCAATGGTCATTTGCCTTGGCTGAGAGGCGTCGCCGGTGATGGCGAGGTATCCGAAGGCCCAGAAGCCGGACCAGGCAACCACATTGAGGAGGGCAAGGAGCTTTGGCATCGCGCGTTACACCCTTTCGATGATTTTCTCGCCAAACAGCCCCTGTGGGCGGAAGACGAGGAAGACCAGAGCCAGCACATAGGCAAACCAGTTTTCAGTTGCACCGCCCACCAGCGGGCCAACGGTGAATTCAAAGAGCTTTTCGCCCACACCGATGATCAGCCCGCCGACAATGGCACCGGGGATCGAGGTGAAGCCGCCCAGCATCAGCACCGGAAGCGCTTTCAAAGCGATCAGGGACAGAGAAAACTGCACCCCGGACTTGGCACCCCACATGATGCCGGCAACCAAAGCCACAAACCCAGCAACAGACCAGACCATGACCCAGATGAAGTTGAGCGAGATACCAACCGACAGCGCGGCCTGGTGATCGTCTGCCACAGCGCGCATGGCGCGGCCCTGTTTGGTGTACTGGGAAAACAACACCAGCGCGACCACAAGCACAGCCGCAATCGCCGTGGCGACCAGATCCAGTTGATCGAGGAAGAAGCCGTAGAAATTCTCATTTCCAAAGCCGAGCCACTGGGTGTTTTCCTCAATCCAGAAGCTGCCGCCCTGTGGCAGGCCAACATCCATTTTCTTGATGTCAGAGCCCCACATCAGATCGCCAAACCCTTCGAGGAAATAGGCCAGACCAATGGTCGCCATGAACAGGATGATCGGCTCCTGATTGACCAGATGGCGGAACACAAATTTCTGCACCGCCCAAGCGAGGAGCACCATGACACCCATGGTCAGAAGGATCGCCAGAATTGCGGGCACATGCCAGCCGAAATGGTGGATTTCCGTGCCGAGCGCGGCATTGATCAGATGGGCAAAAGGCACCTGGCCTTTCATGATCCCAACCAGAGTTGCTGCGGAAAACAGCGCCATCACCCCCTGGGCGTAGTTAAAGATGCCAGAGGCTTTGTAGATCAGAACAAAGCCCAGCGCGACGAGGGCGTAAAGCACCCCGGCCATCAGGCCATTGAGCACAACTTCGGTGCCGTAGAGAAGACTTTCAGGCATCAATCACGCCTCCGAATTGAAATTGGGACACAGGGGATTGCTCAGTCATGTGCCACCCCCAGATAGGCGTCGATGACGTCCTGATTGTTGCGCACCTCATCCGGTGTGCCATCCCCGATTTTCTTACCGTAATCCATCACCACCACACGGTCGGACAGATCCATGACCACGCCCATATCGTGCTCGATCAGCGCGATTGTGGTGCCAAATTCGTCATTCATATCAAGGATAAAGCGGGACATATCCTCTTTTTCCTCAACGTTCATCCCGGCCATGGGCTCATCCAGAAGCAGAATGGAGGGCTCCGCCGCCAGCGCACGCGCCAGCTCCACACGCTTCTTCAGACCGTAAGGCAGACGCCCCACAGGTGTTTTGCGGATGTGCTGGATTTCGAGGAAGTCGATAATGCGTTCCACAAAGGCGCGGTTTTCAACCTCTTCCTTTTCGGCACGGCCCTTCCACAGCGCCTGCTGGATCAGATTGGCATTCATCTGACGCAAGCGGCCTGTCATCACGTTGTCGAGCACGGACATGCCTTCAAACAGCGCGATGTTCTGAAAGGTGCGGGCGATGCCCTGCTGCGCCACCTGATAGGGCTTCATGGCGGGGCGTTTGGCCCCTTTGTACCAGACCTCGCCTTCTTGAGGCACATAGAAGCCTGAAATCACGTTCAGCATCGAGGATTTACCGGCCCCGTTTGGACCGATAATGGCCCTGATCTCGCCTTCACGGATATCAAAGGAGATGTCCGTGATGGCCTTCACACCGCCGAAACGCAGGGTGATGTTCTTCATTTCCATCACAGTTGGACCGATCGTGCGGCCGTCATCCGTAACGTAGCTGTCTGCGGGAACCTGTGTCATTCTGCTGCCACCTTGCTGGCCATGGGCACAACTTTGGCGTCGCGCAAATCAAGGGTCGCGCTGATGCTGCCCTTGCGGCCGTCTTCGTAAGTCACTTCGGTTGTCGTCGAGACCGAGGTGGCACCGCCATAAAGCGCATCCACCAGATCTTTGAATTTCTCCGCCACAACCACGCGGCGCACCTTGCGGGTGCGGGTCATCTCGCCGTCATCCGCATCGAGTTCTTTGTGCAGAACAAGGAAGCGGTGGATCTGACAGCCCGCCAGCATCGGGTCACCCGCCACAGATTGGTTGACCGTCTCCACATGATCCTGGATCGACTCGAGCACCTTAGGGTGCCCCGCCAGCTCCTGATAGGAGGCATAAGGGATGTTGTTGCGCTCCGCCCAGTTGCCCACCGCCGTCAGGTCGATGTTGATGAAGGCGACACAGCGGTCGCGGCCATTGCCAAAGAGCACCGCCTCCAGAATGTCGGGATAAAACTTCAGTTTGTTCTCGACATATTTGGGAGCGAACATGGAGCCATCGGCCATTTTACCAACATCTTTGGCGCGGTCGATGATGCGCAGATGGCCGGAGCCTTCCTCAAAGAAACCCGCATCGCCAGTTGCCACCCAGCCTTCGGCATCCTTGGTGGAGGCCGTGCTGTCAGGGTTGTTGAAATACTCCACAAATACACCGGGGCTGCGGTAGTGGATTTCGCCATTGTCGTCGATTTTGATTTCCACATCCGGCGCAGGCACACCCACGGTGTCCGCCCGCACTTCGCCATCTGGCTGCACAGTGATAAACACGGTGGCTTCTGTCTGGCCGTAGAGCTGTTTCAGGTTGATCCCCAAAGAGCGGTAGAACTCAAAGATTTCCGGACCAATGGCCTCACCAGCGGTATAGCCCACACGCACGCGGCCAAACCCCAGCGTGTCTTTCAGCGGGCCATAGACCAGCATGTCGCCCAGCTTGTACTTCAGGCGATCCAACAGCCCAACAGGCTTGCCATCCAGAATATCGCCGCCGACTTTCTTGGCGTGATTCATGAAGTGATGGAACATGCGGTATTTCATCTTACCCGCGTCTTCCATGCGGATCATCACATTGGTCAGCTGAGTTTCAAAAACGCGCGGCGGCGCGAAATAGTAGGTCGGGCCGATCTCGCGCAGGTCGGTCATCATCGTGTCTGCGGATTCCGGGCAGTTCACGCAGAAGCCTGTCCAGTAGGACTGCCCCACAGAGAAGATAAAATCCCCCACCCATGCCATCGGCAGATAGGCCAGAATTTCTTCGCCAGCGCCGAGATTGTCGAACTCAGCAGAGTTCTTAGCGCTTTCAATCACGTTGCGGTTGGAGAGCACCACGCCCTTGGGTTTGCCGGTGGTGCCGGAGGTGTAGAGCATGACACAGGTGCTGTCATAAGTCAGCTTGCTGCGCCGTGCCTCAAGATCGGTGATCCACTCATCATGAGCGGCACGGCCCTGTGCCTGAATGTGGCTGAACTCGTGCAACTGGTGGTGATCATACTTCCGAAGCCCGCGCGGGTCGATGTAGATCATATGCTTGAACTGATGCAGGTGCTCCTGGATCTCGATGACCTTATCGACCTGCTCTTGGTCTTCGACGATGGCGTATTTGGCACCGCAATGCCCCAGAATATACTCCATCTCATCCGCGGCACTGTCGTTGTAGACCGGCACCGGCACGGCCCCCACAGACTGCGCCGCCACCATGGACCAGTAGAAGTAAGGGCGGTTGCGCCCAATAACGGCGACAAAATCACCCTCTTCCACGCCCAGGTTGATCAGACCGAGCGCCAGAGCCTCAATTTCTTTCTCAGTTTCTGCCCAAGTCCAGGTCTGCCAGATCCCGAACTCTTTCTCCCGATACGCATCTTTGTTTGCGAACTGGGCGGCGTTCCGCTGCAACAGCGCCGGGATGGACGCGAGTCCTCCGGTCGCCTGTGACGACTGTGCCAAATTTTTATCCTCCCTTAAGCCCGTCGGAACGGGCCAAAACCGCGCGAGCGATTCCTCCACCTCTAGTGGTGCGCTTTTCACACTGTTGGTCAACTTTTTCCTGAACATTTCCCAATCCTTACGAATTGTAACAACATTCATTTCTGCCTTTTCGTCCCCCCGAATCAGGTGTTAGCGATAAAGGGAAGGAGGCCCCTATGGAGCGCGTGACCGGTGGAACACAGGCGATGACAGTCGCCGGGCTGAACCTGATCAAACAGGCGATGTCGATCTATGACAGTGACCTGAAACTTGTTGTGTCCAATGCACGGTTTCGGGAAATGTTCTCCATTCCCAAACCCTTGACCCAGCCGGGGGCTCCGTTCGCGGAGACCATTCGCTTTCTGGTAGAAAACGGAGAGTATGGTCACATACGCGATGAAGACAAAGAAGCCTTCATTCTGGAACGTGTCGACCGGGCCAAGAATTTTGAACCGCACTACTTTGAGCGTCAGCGCGCAGATGGGCGCTGGGTGAGTGTGGAAGGCTCTCCCATGCCACAGGGCGGCTGGGTGGCTGTCTATACGGACATCACCTCCACAAAACGGCAAGAGGCCCTGCTGCGGTCTCGCTCCGAGGAGCTCTCTGACCAGCTGCTGCAATATGCTGAAGAGCTTTCCGCCACCAACCGAGAGCTGGAATCCACCGTACATGCGCTGGAGGAGGTCAAAAGGCAGCTCACGGAAAGTGAAGCGCGCATGCGTCTGACGGCCGAGATGATGCCTGCGCATATCGCCCATGTGGGGCCAGACCGGCTCTACACTTATTCCAACCGTCGCCTCAGCGCGGTGATTCCCGGGCGCCCTTCTGATATTGTTGGCATGCATGCCAGCGAAGCTTTGGGCGACAGCGCCTATCGCGCAATCAAACCGCATCTGGATGGGGCCTTCAAAGGCACGCCATCGGTGTTCGAGTTCAACGAGCATCCCAGCACACGGCGCATCCGCGTGGCCTTCACCCCCGATGACAACGCAGGCCCAGAGCGCGGCGTCTATGTACTTTCAATGGACATCACCGAAGAAACCCAGACCCGCGTGGCGCTGCAACAGACCCGCCGCCGGGAGATCGCCGCCCAGATGACCAGCGGGCTGGCCCATGATTTTTCCAACCTGCTTACCATTATTCTGGGCACACAGACGAAATTGCAGAAAATGGCCCTCCCCGAAGAGGCCAGTGCCCTGATTGAAGCCACCTTGGGAGCCGCGCGCCGGGGTGGCACGCTGTTGGACAATCTGGCCAATGTCACCGGCCCGCGCGTGCCTCACCTTGCCGCGACAGATATGCGCGCCTTTCTTTCCGATCTGGAAACGCTGGCGCAGCCAACGGTGGGCGATGGTGTTGCACTGATCATCGAAAATGACATCCCGGCAGAGGCGCTGATGATTGATCCGGCCATGTTGCAGGACAGTCTGGTGAACCTTTTGCTGAATGCCGCCCATGCCTGTGGGCAAGTTAAAGCCGGGGGAGGGACCATTCTGCTGATTGCCGAACTGGTGCAGAACACCTGGGTCCAGTTCACTGTACGCGACACCGGGCCCGGCTTTTCCGAGGAGGCGCTCAACCGCGCGCTGGATCCGTTTTTCACCACCAAAGGCGCGGATGGGTCGGGGCTGGGACTGGCCATGGTCTATGACATGACCAAGCTGGTGGGTGGTGATATCAAGATTGCCAACACTGCAACCGGTGGTCAGGTGACGCTGCGGCTACCCCTACGACGGGCCGTACAGGATGCGACACCGGGTCTGGCCCTGCTGGTGGAAGACAACCCTGATCTGCGTGGATTGATCCGCGACATGCTCACAAGCATGAAACACACGGTGATCGAAGCCGCCAGTGTGGATGAAGCCCGTGTGCTGCTCGATCAGGTGCCAGACATCAATCTGGTGCTGTCAGATATTTCGCTGGAGGGCGATGAGACAGGCGTGGATCTGATCCGCGCGTTGGGGCGCGATCGTGTGCCCAGCTATCTGATGACCAGCTTGCCCCAAAGCCATCCGCTCTATATCGAAGGGGCCGCGCGTGCGCCTGTGCTGCCCAAACCCTTCACCGCCGAGCAGCTTGACCAATTCTTACATCCGAAATGAGCCCTGCCATGACCGCCCCGCTTGTCACGATTTTGGACGATGAACCGGAAATCCGCATGATTCTGGCCGATGCGCTGGAAGATGCCGGCTTTCGCACCATGGCATTTTCCCGTGCCACGGAATTTGAAGCGGCGCTGAAATCCACCACGCCGGATGTGTGCCTTGTGGATCTGGGCCTGCCGGACAAAGACGGCCTGACATTGGTACATCGGCTGGCGCTGGAACTGGGGGCGGCGGTGATCATCATTTCAGGTCGCGCGCAGGTACAGGACCGTATCACCGGGCTGGAACTGGGTGCAGATGACTACATCATCAAACCCTTTGACCCCACTGAGGTGGTTGCACGGGTGCGAGCCCGTCTGCGCAAAGAGCGCCCTTCTGCGCCAGTGGCCGCCAATACGGCGGTGTTCAATGGCTGGACGGCTTATTTCGACCGCTATGTTCTGGTGGATGAAACCGGGGCAGAGACCACCTTCAGCCATGCCGAAGGTGAGGTGCTGCGGCTGTTTCTGGACAGTCCCAAGCGTCTGATCAGCCGGGCGCAAATGCAGGAAACCCTTGGTGGAGCTGCCGGGGAAAGCTTTGATCGGGCGATGGATGTGCGCATTTCCCGACTGCGCACCAAGCTGAAGGAAGATCCCAAAAATCCCCGCCTTATCAAGACGATCTATGGCGCGGGCTATATCTTCCTTGGGGATGTCAGCTGGCAGTAAACTCCGCCAAATATAGACCCAAGGCCACCAAACACACAAAATATAGATTCCCAACCCAATATGCGGTATATGTTGGAAAGGCCCATTGCGGGCCATGGGACAGCATTTCTGGGGATGATGCATAAAAGATCACTCCCGCCTTCCCCGCAGACCAGACCATCGGCTGCGGGGAATTTTTTTGCAGGGCATTGGAGGGGGAGGCAGGCGGCTAGAGAGGCGCCTGCGTGGTATTAACATTGGGCAGAAAAGGGCGAAGCAAATTTGGATATCAACGAGATTGTCGTCGGCGTTGTAGATGTAGGTGCGCCAAAGAAAATTGGCTGGGCAATCAAATTTCGCGGTCAGAATGAAACCGGCCAAAACCTGGATGACTTCATTGACCGCTACCGAGAATTGGTAACGCATCACCCCGGCGCTCTGGGTTTTGAAGCGCCTTTATTCGTTCCAGTTAATCGCAAATTGTCAAATATTACCTCTCAGCGTAGCGGAGAGGCTGGTCGGCCTTGGTCAGCAGGAGCAGGTGCCACTGTCACAACGATCGGTCTCGCCGTTATGTCACACGTATTCGAAGGGCTTCGAGAAGACTTGGCGGGCACTCCATTCACACTTGATTGGCATGATTGGTCGTCCAAAAATTCGATTTTGGTTTTTGAGGCATTCGTAAGCGGTGCAGCACATGCCGGCGCAGGGGATCATCATCTCGATGCCTTGAAGGCAGCTGATACCTTCTCTTCTGCATACCCTGATCTGTCAGTTGCCAATACCGTGGAAGAAACGCGTGTTTTGTCACTCGCGGGAGCCTGCCTGCTTCGCGCAGGTTTAACGGTCGATGACCAAGACGCCCTTTCTGCCCCAGCACTCGTTATCAAACCTTAGGCAGGATTTCTGTAGGAGCGTCCGCATAAATCGCGGACCAACAGCAACTTTGTCCACACTGCTAACCTAAACCGCCCATGAAACAATAGCGCTCCCGAAAAACCTCCGGGAGCGCAGATGTCTGCCTTGCTATAAGCCTATTTCACCGCCAGCGTTTTCCAGCCGCCGCCTTCAACGACAGAGATCACAATCTCATCGGCACCGCGGTGATCCTCGGGCCCATAAGAGATCTGCCCGCCGGTCAGCTCATCAAGGTAGTTCAGGCTTTCCAGCCCGGCGAGGAAGGTTTCGTGGCTGAGCTCCGGGCCAGCGGCCTCCAGCGCGCGCACCACTGTATCCGCCGCAGAATAGCCCAACATGGCAAAACCAGAGGCCGGTTGATCAAATTTCGCCTGATAATCCGCAATGAATTTCGCAGGAACAGGGTCACTGGCACGGGCATAAAGATCCTGCCAGCCGGATGCCGCATAAAGCCCATCGGTCACACCGCCCGGCACGGCAGCCACAGGTTCCAGAAAGCCCGCAGAGGTGTTGAGGAATTTCACATCAGTCCAGCCCAGCTTCTTGGCGGTGCCCACCACCGTGATGCCCTGCCGCACGCCCAGCGCCATGGTGACGATGTCACATTCTGCCGCCTTAAGCTTGGTGAGGGAGCCGACAAAATCCAGCTCATCCGGCTTGTGGGTGGTTTCACCGGCCATGGTCAGGCCCAGCGCCTTTGCGGTGTCGGCCGTGGACTCGGCAATCTCCTTGCCAAAATCAGAGGGAATATACATGGCGCAGACTTCTTTGGCGTCAAACTCTTCTGCCAGATAGGTCACTCCGGCCTGCACCTGATCATAGTAACTGGAGAAGGCAATAAACTTGTTGTCCACCGGCTCCTGCAGCATCTGACGTGCGGCAGAAAGCGGGCCGATGTTGGGAATGCCTTTGGGGTCCAGCAGCTTGAAACCCGCCGTGTTCATCGGCGTGCCAAGGCTGAGCAGCATGGCAAACACCTTGTCGCGATTGAGCAGCTTGTTGTAGCCCTGCATCGCGCGCGGGATCTGATAACCGTTGTCCTCCACAACAAACCGGATCTGACGCCCATGGATGCCGCCACCGGCATTGGCTTCGTCAAAGCGCATATTGGCACCATTCACCGCAGGCACACCCACGGCGGCAAAAATACCGCTGAGATCATTGACTGAGCCAATCACCACTTCGCTGTCACTCACCCCCTGCGTATCCGCAGAGACCTGAGACGCGAGCGCCGCCGCGCCAACTGCCAGAGCCGTCGTCAGTTTTTTCATGTTTTCCTCCCGTTTAACCGTGGTGCGACACCACCTGCGTTTGAGCTTAGTACATTTCCTCAATCAGACCTGCGTGTTTCTTCTCCACGAAGCTGCGCTTGAGCTTCATGGTCGCCGTAAGCTCCTCATCTTCGGCGGTCAGAAGCACATTGATCAGGCGGAAATCCTTGATCTGTTCCACCCGTGCGAAGGCGTGATTGACCTCCTCAACCTCTCCCTTGATCAGATCCACCACCTCCTGCGACGCGCAGAGAGAAGCGAAATCGGAAAAGGGCACTTTGCGATCCTGCGCATATTTTTCTACGTTCTCCTGATCAATCATGATCAGGCAGGTGAGATATTTGCGCGCATCGCCAATCACCACCGCATCGGAAATGTAGTGGCTGAATTTCAGACGGCTTTCGATTTCGGCAGGGGTGATATTTTTGCCACCGGCGGTGATGATGATGTCTTTCAGACGGCCCGTGATCGTGAGGAACCCGTCATCATCCAGCTTGCCCACATCCCCGGTGCGCAGCCAGCCATCTTCGGTGAAGGTCTCTGCGGTCTTCTCATTGTTACGCCAGTAGCCCTGAAAGTTGTTAAGCCCGAGGGTCTGGATCTCCCCATCATCCGCAATGCGTGTGCCCACCCCCGGACAGGGCCGCCCCACGGAACCAATCTTATTGTCATTGGGCAGGTTGATGGAGGCCAGCCCGGCATTTTCTGTCATGCCATAGCCTTCCAGAAGCTGCACCCCAATCGCCCAGTACCAGCGGATCAACTCCGGCGAAATCGGTGCCGCCCCGGTGCCGCCACGGCGCATTTTGTCCATACCCAGCATCCGACGCAGATTGCGCAGCACCAGCATATCCCAGACCGCATAATGGGCCCGCACCCCCAGAGGCACAGGCTTGCGCGCCAACAGATAATCGGCCCGTTTCAACCCGGCCTTGATCGCAAGATTGAAACACAGACGCCCGATCGGCGTGGCCTCCTGCGCCAGCACCCGCACCCGTGAATAGACCTTTTCCCAAACCCGTGGCACCGCCGTGAAATGCGCAGGCGAGACCTCCCGCAGATTGTCAAACACCGTCTCCGGGCTTTCGGCAAAATTCACCGTCGCCTTGCCTGCAATCGGGAAATAGACAGAAACGTTGCGTTCCAGAATATGGCACAGCGGCAGAAAGCAGAGCTGTTCATCATGATCCTGCGTCGGCAGCGCATGCGCGCCCGAAACACAGGCCGAAATCACATTCTCCTGTGACAGCATCGCGCCTTTGGGCATCCCTGTGGTGCCGGAGGTATAGATCAACAGCGCTGTGTCCTCTGGGCGGGTCTTGGCTATCTCTGCCTCAAACACCCCATGGTTTTCCGCTTCATAGGCGCGCCCGGTTTCATAGAGCTCATCAAGAAACACGCATTTTTCATGCCGCAGATCATGCAGACCATCCTGATCCAGAATGATGACCTTTTCCACGTGGCTGGCTTGGTCTTCGATCTCCAGAAACTTGTCGAGCTGCTCATCGTTTTCGACAAAGAGGAAGCGGCTGCCGCTGTCGCGCAGAAGATACTCCAGCTGGCTGGCGCTGTCGGTGGTGTAGACACCGGAGGCAATGCCACCGACACATTGAATGCCCATGTCCGCATAGAGCCATTCCTTGCGGTCCTCTGAGAGAATGGAGACCACTTCACCGCGCGCCAACCCCAGTGCCCGCAGGCCGAGACCCAGCCATTTGGCATGGGTCCAGTAATCCTGCCAGGAATAGCTCTGCCAGATGCCGAGGTCTTTTTCGCGATGGGCCGTGCGGGTTGCCAATTGTGCGCAGCGCTTCTGGAACAGGCTGACAATCGTGTCGCAGCCATCCACCAAAGCGGGTTTCTGCCCCGGAACGGCGGAGACAATCACCCCGTTGATTTCGATCTGTTTGGCGGGCGTGGGCCTTGTGTGACTGTTCATGTGTGACCTCCCCTCAGCGCCATGTCTTCTTGCGTTTCCAGCGCCGCTCACCGCGCGCGCCGTCTTCCTGATGGCCCAGGTAAAAGGCCTTGATGTCTTCGCTTTCCATCAGGCGCTCAGAAGTGTCATCCATCACAATGCGGCCCACCTCCATGACATAGCCCACATCAGCCAGCTCAAGCGCCACTCTGGCGTTTTGCTCCACCAGCATCATAGTCACGCCTTCCTCTTTGTTCAGACGTTTGAGGATGGCAAAAATCTCCTGCACCAACAGCGGTGAGAGCCCCAGAGAGGGTTCATCCAACAGCATGATCTTGGGGCGCAGCATCAGGCCACGACCAATGGCGAGCATCTGTTGCTGACCACCGGACAGCGTGCCAGCCTCCTGATGGCGGCGCTCTGCGAGAATGGGGAAATAGTCAAAGACCATCTGACGGTCTTTTTCGATCTCGGCCTTGTCTGACCGGGTATAGGCCCCCAGCGTCAGGTTTTCCTCCACGGTCAGAAGGGGGAAAACCTCACGCCCTTCCGGCACATGCACAATGCCACGGCCCACCACCTTATGGGGTTCCATGCCCTGTATCTCGCGCCCTTCAAACAGGATCTGGCCTTTCTCTGGATCCATGATGCCTGAGATGGTTTTCAGCAACGTCGACTTGCCCGCGCCATTGGCGCCCAGCACGGTCACCACCTGTCCCTGCTCCACCTTCAGGGAGACGCCGCGAATGGCCATGATCGGACCATAGAAGCTTTCGATATTCTGGATATCCAGCACTGTTTCGCCCATCACACCACCCCCGTGCCCAGATAGGCCTCAATCACCGCCGGATCAGATTGCACCTGCGCGGGCGTGCCTTCGGCCAGTTTGGCCCCATCCGCCAGCGCGAGAACGCGATCCGATACGCCAGAGACCAGCCCCATATCGTGCTCCACCATCAGAACGGTGATGCCCATCTGTTTGCGGATGTCATCAATCCACCAGCGCATGTCCTGCGTCTCTTCCACCGAGAGACCAGAGGCCGGCTCATCCAAGAGCAATAGCCGCGGCCCGGAGGCCAGCGCGCGGCCCAGTTCCACCACTTTGCGCACCCCATAAGGCAGGCCCGCAATCATCTTGTCGCGGTAGGGCTGCAGATCGAGAAAGTCGATGACATCCTCCACGGCGGCGCGGTGGCGCTCTTCTTCGCGGCGCACCTTGGGTGTGAACAGCATCTCCTGCACCATATTGGTTCTGCGATGGCGATGCCGCCCCACCAGCAGGTTTTGCAAAACCGTGGCGTGGTCAAACAGCTCGATGTTCTGAAAGGTGCGCGCGATCCCAAGATCGGCCACCGCATCGGCACTGCGCGCCAGCAGGTTCTGGCCGTCAAACCGCAAGGCCCCCGCATAGGGGTCATAGAAGCGCGAGATCAGATTAAAGACGGTGGATTTACCCGCCCCATTGGGGCCAACGATGGCATAAACTTCGCCTTCTTTGACCGAAAAACTCAGATCATTGACCGCAACCACACCGCCAAATTTGAGCGTGGCGTTCTCAATTTCCAGCAATTGGCTCATCTCAAACGCTCCGTTTTCAGATAGCTCTTCTGGCGTTTGAACATGTCTTTGCGCGCAAACGGAAAGAGCTCAAACCAGATGCGGATTTTCATCCAACGGCCATAGATGCCCATCGGTTCAAACAGGATGAACAGGATCAGGATCATGCCAAAGACACCGGTTTCCAGCCCTGGAATGGCGACCGAGCTGCCCCCGACCAGATCTTTGGCCATGGAGAGAAACTGCGGCAGGAAAGCCACCACCACCGCGCCAAAGAAAGCGCCGTGGATGGAGCCCAGACCGCCAATCACGATCATCATCAGCAGGGTGATGGAAATCACGATGGAGAAGGTCTCATTGTTGAAGGCCCCCGCATAAAACCCCATCAAAGCTCCGGCGAGCCCGGTGATGGCACAGGACAGCCCGAAAGCCGCCGCCTTGGTGCGCGCGATATGCACGCCCATGGCGCTGGCGGAGACCTCGCTGTCACGCACGGCGGCAAAGGCACGCCCCAATGGGGAGCGCAGCAGATTGCGGTAGGCCAGCGTGCAAAGCACGGTGATCGCCAGCACCAGCCAATAGAAGCGATCCGGCGTGGTCCAGCGCTCTATCTCGATGCCAAAGATGGTGATCATCGGGGCAAATTTGCCTGACACCCCATCGGTGATCGGATCCAGCAGCACGATGATGTCATCGGCCAGAATAGAAAGCGCAATCGTGGCAATGGCCAGATAAATACCATGCAGGCGGATCGCGGGAATGGCGATGATCGTGCCCACCACACCGGTCAGAATGCCCGCCACAGGAAAGGCAAGCAGGAAGGGCCACCCCTGCTCCATAAAGATGATGCAGGAATAGCATCCCAGCGCCAGAAAGGCGGCATGCCCAAGGCTCGCCTGCCCGGTCTGTCCGGTCAGAAGCATCAACCCAAGCCCCGCAATGGCCCAGATCAGCACATTGGTGACTTCGCCCAGAAAGAAGTCATCCATCAGCCAGGGCAGAGCCACCGCGATCACCAGCAGGGCAGCATAGACGCCAAAGCTCCAGAGATCGGGAAAGAGGCGGATGTCATGATCATATGAGGTTTTGAAATGTATCCGCATCGGCTCAGACCTTCTTGATCCGGACCTGTGAGAACAGGCCATGGGGGCGGAACACCAACACCAAAAGCAGCAGCGCATAAGGAGCGATCTGGCTGTAGCCCGCCGGGAAATAATAAGAAGCGAAGGGCTCGATCACCCCAACAATCAGCCCGCCCATCAGCGCACCGGGCAAGCTGCCAAAGCCGCCAATCACCGCTGCGGCAAAGGCCTTGATACCAAGCAATCCTGAGCTGATTTCAATCGCGCCCTTGGAGGCAAACAGGATGCCCGCCACGGCGGCCACCGCGCCGGACAATCCCCAGATCATCCCCTGCACCCGCTTCACCGGAATGCCCATGAAATACGCCGCCATCTGGTTCTGACTGGCGGCCTGCATCGCCAGCCCCAGACGGGTGCGTTGAAAGAACTGATAGAGGCAGAGCGTCAGCAGCACCGTCACCACGATCACGGCCAGATCCGCCATGCCCAGCACCACGCCGCCCAGATTGAAATCGCCCACCGCGAGCGGGCTCTCAAGGGTCTGTGGCTCATGGCCCCAAATCACCCCGGCCACAAAACGGATCACAAAGCCCAGCGCGATGGTCAGGATCACCACCGCCGTCTGGCTTTGCCCAAAGAGATGCCGCAGCACAAAGAAATCTAGCAGATAGCCCAGCACGGCCATAATGACGACAGCCAGCGGCGCGGCGAGCCAGAAGGGCAAGCCCATATAATGCGCGTTGGTGAGCCCCAAACAAACAAAGGCGCCGAGCATCATGAAATCGCCTTGGGCGAAATTCACCTGTTCGGTCGCCTTGTAAATGAGCACGAAGCCAAGTGCGATCAGACCGTAAACACAGCCGTTCGCAAGCCCGCTGACGAGCAATTGCACAACTTCCAATCTATCCTCCCGTGCCGGGTTTCCCGGCTTTATGGGATCAGTCTCCGGAGCGATTGCCTTCGCGTCAAGCTTGCCATACCTCCCAATATGCAAGCCTCCGTTACGTCACCCTAAGATTTCCATACGCCTCCGTATGCTCCTGTCTTTCTTTGCTTCAAATCCCGCGCTAGATGCCGCGGTGCCGCAAAATCCAATTAGTGTGATACCCTGCATCCCCAAGAAACTCACTGAGCGCGCGATCCCGCTTCATGAACAAACCAAGGTCCATGGCGTCGGTCATGCCAATGCCGCCATGCATCTGCACGCCCTCTTCCGTGGCCTGCCGCCCCACGCGGGCCAGTTTGGCCTTGGCGGCGCGGGTGAGCAGCTCGCTGTCGTCACTGCCTGCATCCAACGCGTTGAGCGCTGCCGCTACCAACGAGTCCGCCTGTGCCAATTCACAGTAGAGATCGGCGGCACGATGCTGCAACGCCTGAAATTGTCCGATCAGGACGCCAAATTGTTTGCGCGTGCGCAGATAGTCAAAGCTCTGTTCAGCTGCCGCTTTGGCCACGCCAAGCTGCTCTGCGGCGGCAACCGCGCGGCCTGCTGCCAGCGCCTGAGCCAGCGCAGCTTCGGCCTCCGGCCCCATTGCCAGCACATCCGCCTGCGCAAGCGCCACATCCTCAAAAGCCACCGCGGCAGCATTGCGGTGATCCAGCATGATCTGTTCGGTGACCACAACCCCATCCGCCGCTGGATCAACCAGCACCAAAACGCATGCGCCCCCCTGTTTGGCCACGACGATCAGGCGATCCGCCGCGCCGCCATCCACAACAAAACCCTTACGCCCGGTCAAACGCAGGCCACTTGCCGTTTCCGCCAGGGTTGTTGCGATCCGGTCTGGCCGGTGCTTTGTGCCTTCCTCCAGCGCAAGCGCCATGGTGACCTGCCCTTCGGCAAGACGCGGCCCCCAATGCTGCAGCGCAGTACCGCCAACAGCGCGCAGCACGGTGGCGGCCAGAATCGCCGATGACAGAAACGGGCTGATGGTGAGGTTGCGTCCCATTGCTTCCGCAATCAGCCCGGCAGCACGATAGCCAAAGTCCACGCCGCCAACCGCCTCCGGAAGCAAAATACCCATCCAGCCCATCCCTGCGATCTCACTGCGCAGCGCAGCGTTTTTGTCATCGCCTGCATCCCGTAGGGCCCGGAAAGCCTCAACGCCATGCCCTGCCTTCAGAAACCCCTGCGCGGCTTCGGCGATCAGTTTATGATCTTCGCTCAACACTTCCATAAGCTCACCCCGGCAATTTCAAAACGGCTTTGGACAGGATTGACAGCATGACCTCAGAGGTGCCGCCTTCGATGCTGTTTCCTTTGGCGCGCAGCCAGTCTTTGGCCGCCTGCCCCGCGCTGTTGGCTGTGCCTTCCCAGACCAGATCATCCGCCCCACCGGCAGACACCCTGAGACTCTGTCGGCGTTTGTTGAGCTCAGTGCCAAGATATTTCAGCTCTGCGGAGCGCGCGCCCAATTCATGCCCCGCCCGCATATAGGCGCCAGACATCTGCATATGGGCGTCAAAACAGATTTCATCGACCAGAAACTGGCCCAGCTCGGCACGCAGCATCGGATCATCCAAATGCCCATCTTCGTTCACCCCGACGGATTGAATGGCATCCGCCACCAAATCCGTCTTGGCAAAGAGCGCATTGTCAGAAGCGCCAATCATTTCGCGCTCATGGGTGAGCAGGTATTTCGCGATGGTCCAGCCCTGCCCCCGCTCCCCGACGATCTGATCCTTGGGCACTTTCACATCGTCAAAAAAGGTTTCGCAGAAGGGTGATGCCCCGGAAATAAGTTTGATCGGCCGCGTGGAAACCCCGGCGCTTTCCATATCAAACAGGAGAAAGGAAATGCCCGTGTGTTTCGCCGCCTCCGGCTCTGTGCGGACCAGACAGAAAATCCAATCTGCCTTGTCGGCGTAAGATGTCCAGATTTTCTGACCTGTGACGGCGAAATGATCCCCGTGATCAACGCCCTTGGTCTGCAAACCGGCCAGATCCGACCCCGCACCGGGTTCGGAATAGCCCTGACACCAGCGGATCTCACCGCGCGCAATTTGCGGCAGGTAATGGCGCTTCTGCGCCTCTGTGCCAAACTCCAGCAAGGCGGGCCCCAGCATCCATATGCCAAAACTCTGCAGCGGCGGGCGCGCGTTAATGCGAGCCATCTCCTCAGCCAGGATTTTTTGCTGCTCTCCGGAGAGACCGCCGCCGCCATATGCTTTGGGCCAACCCGGCACGGTCCAGCCGCGCGCAGCCATGGCCTCCAGCCAAGCCTTCTGAGCCGCAGAACGGAAGGTAAAATGCCGCCCGCCCCAACAGATGTCCTCTTCGGACATCGGCAGGCGCATCTCCTCCGGGCAGTGTGTCTCAAGCCATTGGCGTGTCTCCTGCCGAAACAGGGCCAAATCCGTCATGCTGTTCCTCCCTTGCCCCAACAGCCTCTTGCAGGGCTGCGTTGCTATTGGGATGCAAACATACTACTAAGTATGCTGTCAATCACAGGTCCCAAGCAGACGCCACGTCACCTCAAAGGGGGGCACGGCAAAGATAGCCAAATGAACTCAGAGCCAAACAGCCCGTCACAGGCGCCAAAACCGAAAATGAGCCGCGCCAAATCCGAGGTACTGGACGCCGCTGCGGAGGTGTTCATGACGCTGGGCGCGGAGGCGGCCTCTATTGACGATGTGGCCCGCCATCTTGGCGCAACCAAAGGCCGGATTTACCATCATTTCCCCTCAAAGGGCGTGTTGTTGGCAGAAGTCTGTCTGAGGGCTGCGGATTTTGCCCACCGCGCGGTGCATCCGGTTCTGGACCCGGATCTGCCACCGGATGTACAATTGCGGCAGATGGTCTGCGCCCATATTCCCGCCGTGCTGGGCAGCCTGCCTTATCATAAAGTGATCCTGCAGTCTTTTGTGGGCATGTCTCAGAAATCCACCACAGCGCTGGAGCGCAGCCTGCTAGCGGACATCCGACAAGAGCGCAAAGCCTATGAAACCCTATTTCGCGATGTGATCAGCCGCGGCATGGCGTGCGGGGCCTTCCGGTCGCAGAACATCTCAGTGGCGCTGCACTCGGTGCTGCTGATGGTGAATGCGCCGGTGTTCTGGTATCAGCCGCGCGCCGAAGAGCCGTCGGAGTTTATAACCGACCTGTCAGAGCAGCTTGCGGATATGGCCGTGGCCGCTCTGCAATAGTTCGGCCTGCGGGCGCACTTGGCTGGCGTGCTGGTGGCATATCTGGACGCCACCAGTTGTCTGTTTTGATCTGAGGGCTTAGCCAATCAGACCTTCTTTGCGAAACAGCTCTTTGATGTCCGCTTCCGGGCGGGCACCATAGTGGCTGATGACCTCTGCGGCAGCGATGCAGCCCATCCGGCCCGCCACTTCCAGAGATTGCCCTGTGGCAACACCATAAAGGAAACCGCAGGCAAACTGATCGCCCGCACCTGTGGCATCTACGGGCACGATTTCATTGACAGGCACGGTGGCCTGCTCCTCCCCCCGCAGCAGAACAACATCATGGCCAGAACGGGTGCAGACCACCATGCCGGCATCCTGTGACGCCTGCTCAAGCGCGTTGCTCAGATCGGTTTCATAAAGCGAGGCCCATTCGTGCTCGTTGCCGATGACAAAGTCGAGCTCCTTCACCAGGCGACGGAAATCGGCGCGATGGCGCTCCACACAGAAAGGATCAGAGAGCGCGATCCCCGCAAGTCCGCCGCCATCCCGGCACAGTTTGGCTGCGCGCTCAAAGGCCTCTTTGCCCTTGGGCTTGTCATAGAGGTAACCCTCCAAAAACAGCAGCTGCGCCTGACCGGCCACATCATCAGACACATCTTCAGGCCCGACCTCGGAGGAAATCCCCAGATATGTGTTCATCGAGCGCTCCCCATCCGGGGACACGAATATCATAGAGCGGGAGGTGGGCAGATCGCCGCCGGCCACAGGCGGGTTTACGAAATCCGTACCGCCCGTCTGCATCGACTGGGCATAGAATTGCCCCAGCGCATCATCATGCACCCGCCCGATAAAGGCAGTGGACAACCCCAGCGCGCCAAGGCCTGCCAGCGTGTTGGCCACAGAGCCGCCCGGCGCCTGCGTGCGGTTGGTCATGGCGGCATAGAGCATCTCGCCACGCTCTTTTTCCACCAGCTGCATGATGCCTTTCTGAATCCCCATCAGATCCAGAAAACTGTCATCAGACTGGCTGATCACATCGACGATGGCGTTGCCGATGCCGACAACCTGATATTGTTTCATAGGGCCTTGTCCTCAAATAGGCAGAGATCACGGATCAAACAGTTGCTGCACATGGGTTTGCGCGCCTTACACACGTAACGCCCGTGCA
Organism: Shimia sp. R11_0; assembly: GCF_017744035.1. NCBI lineage: Bacteria > Pseudomonadati > Pseudomonadota > Alphaproteobacteria > Rhodobacterales > Roseobacteraceae > Shimia > Shimia sp. R11_0. The sequence continues at coordinate 39,609 of NZ_JAGHQY010000001.1, forward strand.
GGATCATCCAATGATGTGCATGAAGCTGAAAGTCCACAGGGATGTGATCTTCGATGGCGCGCTCCACCGCCACCACATCTTTGCCGGGGCAGACTCCGGAGCGGTTGCCAAAACGATAGATATGCGTGTCCACCGCCTGCGCCGGGTAGCGCCACCACATATTGAGCACCACATTGGCCGTCTTGCGCCCCACCCCCGGCAGGCTTTCCAAAGCGGCGCGGGAGTTGGGCACCTCTCCGCCATATTGCTCCACAAGGATCTTGGAGAGCTTCATGACGTTTTTGGCTTTGTTGCGGTATAACCCAATGGTTTTAATGTGCTCGATCAGGGCCTCTTCTCCCAGATCCAGCATCTTTTGCGGCGTGTCCGCCACTTTGAACAGATCTTTGGTGGCGCGATTGACGCCAACATCGGTTGCTTGAGCCGACAGGGCAACGGCCACCACCAATGTATAGACATTGACGTGATCCAATTCGCCTTTGGGTTCGGCCTCAGCTGCCTCAAACCGGGTGAAGATCTCCCGGATGGTGTGATAATCCAGTTGCTTTGCCATGAGCGACCTTTGGCATGGGCACCCCCAAGCTGACAAGGGTACAGACCAAGATGGCGACGAATCCCCGCGCCTGCACACAGAGACTGTGGACAACAACCCCCTCTTATCCACCGTTTTCGCAAATGCGCTATGCGCCTGCTGCAAGCAATTTCAGCGATTCCTTTTTCTGCATCGCAGCATACCCCTGTGGATTGTGTCAGAGTCGCAACACCGGCTTTCCTTGCGACCCCCGGAAAACACTCACGGAATCCCCGGTTTTACCGCCAAATCCCACACGCTGCGGCGCGTTGAAGCCGGGCAGAACGGGTGACCAACTGCGTCATCTCACTGGCTTCTAGAAGTGTTCAAAAAAAATGCGTTTTCCACATATTAACAGACACTTAATTGCCTGTGGATAGATTCTTTTTTGCAAATGCCTGAGTCAAGTTCGAAGTTCAGTTGCCCGTTTGAGGCCCCTATTGCTAGTTTCTTCCAGCGATTCACTTCGCCTTGGGGGGGACAGACGCCGACACGTGATGGCTTAGGCCATACCGGGCGACTGCACTGGTTGCACAACGATGTAGCCGGGCGGTTGTCTGACAGCTCACCTGTTCCAACAAATCTGCGCTTGCGCATGAAGACATATTCAACCGGGGAATAGGGACCCCCGGAACGGTTGAGGCATGTCTTTATGTGGCCGTTTTGACCCAATGGCTCGGTGCAATCCAAAAATAAAACTAAGGATCGGGCTCAGCCCGGCAAGACTAGACGCGTGAAGGAATATGGGGACAGATGACCGACGATAAATGGGGCGACATTCGGCAAGACCTTTTGAAAACGGTGGGCCAGAACAACTTTAAAACTTGGATTGAGCCAGTCGCTTTCGCAAATTTGCAAGATGGGGTGGCAACGTTTCACGTGCCAACCAACTTTATTGGCAATTATGTATCGCAGAATTACGGCGACCTGATCATGCATCAGTTCCATCAGGCCGGCGAAAACGTACAGCGCATGCAATTCAAAGTGGCCGCCCAAAAGGCACAGCGCGCCGCTGCAGCGCCCAAAGCTGTCACGCGCAGCAAATCTACCGCTACAAAAGCGGAAAACGCTGTCCAGTCTGAGGCAGAGATGACCGGTGCGCCACTGGATCCGCGTTTTACCTTTGACAGCTTTGTTGTCGGCAAACCCAACGAACTGGCCAATGCCGCTGCGCGCCGCGTGGCCGAAGGTGGCCCGGTGACCTTCAATCCGCTGTTTCTCTATGGTGGCGTGGGTCTTGGTAAAACGCACTTGATGCACGCGATTGCATGGGAGCTTCAGGCGCATCGCCCCGACCTGAACGTGCTCTACCTCTCCGCCGAACAGTTTATGTACCGCTTTGTGCAGGCGCTGCGGGATCGCAAAATGATGGACTTCAAGGAGCTGTTCCGCTCCGTGGATGTTCTGATGGTGGATGATGTTCAATTCATCGCTGGCAAAGACAGCACACAGGAAGAATTCTTCCACACTTTCAACGCGCTTGTGGATCAAAACAAGCAGATCATCATTTCAGCCGATCGCGCGCCCGGTGAGATCAAGGATCTGGAAGATCGCATCAAGAGCCGCCTGCAATGCGGTCTCGTGGTGGATCTGCACCCAACGGACTATGAGCTGCGTCTGGGCATTCTGCAAAACAAGGTTGAAACCTACCGCCAGCAATACCCGGAGCTGCAGCTGGCCGACGGGGTTCTGGAATTCCTCGCGCATCGCATCTCCACCAATGTGCGCGTTCTCGAAGGCGCTCTGACACGTCTGTTCGCTTTTGCCTCCCTCGTGGGGCGCGAGATCACCATGGAGCTGACGCAGGACTGTCTGTCAGATGTGCTGCGCGCCTCTGAGCGTAAGATCTCTGTGGAAGAAATTCAGCGCAAGGTCGCAGATCACTACAATATCCGTCTCAGCGACATGATTGGCCCCAAGCGCGTGCGCACCTTTGCACGCCCCCGCCAGGTTGCCATGTATCTGTGCAAACAGCTGACCAGCCGGTCGCTGCCAGAAATAGGCCGCCGCTTTGGCGGGCGTGATCACACCACGGTCATGCACGGCGTGCGCCGCATCGAAGAGCTGCGCAATTCGGATGGTCAGATCGCCGAAGATCTGGAAATGCTGCGCCGGGCACTGGAAGCCTGAGGCATTTGCCTAAAAAACGTGACCAAAACGCCGCGTCCCAGAGGTGCGGCGTTTTCATTTCGGTGCTTGGCGCTTGACGGTCCAGCCGAAGTATTCAACAACCTATAAAAAGACTTGTGCTGGTGCGGCGAAAGGCTAACGTGGCTGTCCCGGCAATCGAGAGGGTGAAGGGATGAAAATCAGTATCGAACGCGCCGTGCTCCTGAAGGCAGTGAGCCAAGCGCAATCCGTTGTGGAACGTCGCAACACCATTCCGATCCTTGCCAATGTTCTGATCGAAGCCGAAGGCGACACGGTGCAGTTCCGCGCCACGGATCTGGACATCGAAGTGGTCGACAAAGCCAATGCCATGGTGGAACGCGCTGGTGCCACAACCGTGGCCGCGACCACACTGCATGAAATCGTACGCAAGCTGCCAGACGGCGCGCTGGTCACCCTGACCGACGACAGTGCAGCGGGCCGGCTGACCGTGGAAGCGGGCCGCTCCAACTTCTCGCTGGCAACCCTGCCGCGCGAAGATTTCCCGGTGATGGCCTCCTCGGAATACACCTCAAACTTCTCCGCGCCTGCGCCTGCGCTGCGCCGCCTGTTTGACAAATCGAAGTTCGCGATCTCCACCGAAGAGACCCGCTATTATCTGAACGGCGTCTATATGCATGTCGCCGACGCAGATGGTGCCAAGGCGCTGCGAGCTGTGGCCACCGATGGCCACCGTCTGGCGCGCATTGACACGGATCTGCCCGATGGCGCAGCGGATATGCCCGGCGTGATCGTGCCGCGCAAAACCGTTGGCGAGCTGCGCAAGCTGCTGGATGACGACGAAATGGAAATCGCCGTCTCCGTGAGCGAAACCAAAGTGCGCTTTGCCACGCCCAACATCACTCTGACCTCCAAGGTGATCGACGGCACCTTCCCCGATTACAGCCGCGTGATCCCACAGGGCAACACCCGCAAGCTCGAAGTGGACGCCGCCGAATTTGCCAAAGCGGTAGACCGTGTGGCCACCGTCTCCTCCGAACGCTCCCGCGCTGTGAAGCTGCAACTGGACGAAGACCGTCTAGTGCTGTCGGTGAATTCGCCGGACAGCGGTGCCGCCGAAGAAGAGCTGGCCGTGGCTTACAATGACGAGCGTCTGGAAATTGGCTTTAACGCGAAATATCTGCTGGAAATCGCCAGCCAGGTAGATCGCGAAAACGCCGTCTTCCTGTTCAACTCCGCCGGAGATCCGACCCTGATGCGCGAAGGCAATGACACCTCCGCCGTCTATGTCGTGATGCCAATGCGGGTATGATCCACTGACGCGGCAACCTGCGGCGCAGCGATCTGGCCCAGCAAGAAAACGGGCACATGTCTGAGCTGTATCTGACTTCATTGAACCTGTCCCATTTCAGGTCCCACAAAAAGGGCGCGCTCCAGTGTGATGCGCGCCCTGTGGCGCTTTATGGGCCCAATGGGGCGGGCAAGACCAATATTCTTGAGGCGGTTTCTCTGTTCTCACCTGGGCGTGGCATTCGCCGGGCCAGTGCCGAAGAGATGACCCGCCGCCCAGAGGCCATCGGCTGGAAGCTGTCCGGGCTTCTGAAGTCGGGCGGATCCTCCTATGAAATTGACATTAAATCAGAAAATGGCGCCGCCCGTCAGGTTCAGATTGATGGAAAAACCGCGCCTCAGACGCAGCTTGGGCGGCTGGCGCGTGTGCTCTGGCTGATCCCCTCCATGGACCGGCTCTGGATCGAAGGGGCCGAAGGGCGGCGGCGGTTTTTGGACCGCATGACGCTGAGCTTCTATCCCGATCACGCCGAAGCCACGCTGGCCTATGAAAAATCCATGCGTGAGCGCAACCGCTTGCTGAAAGAACAGATCAGCGATGCCCATTGGTATGTTGCGCTGGAGCGGCAGATGGCCGAGCATGGCGCGCACATCCAATCCGCTCGCGCCAAGACCGTTGAGCGCCTGCTGGACGCACAGGCAGCAACACAAACCGCCTTCCCCGTGGCGGAACTGGAACTGATGCAATCCGAAGGCGCGCTGCCCGACACTGCCGCAGATCTGCTGGAAGCCCTGGCGGAAAGCCGGTTTCGCGACATTGCGGCAGGGCGCACGCTTGTGGGGCCACACCGCACCGATATGATCGGCACCTACCGGAAGAAAGGCGTGCCCGCCAAAGACTGCTCCACCGGCGAGCAAAAGGCGCTTCTGGTCTCTCTGATCCTCGCCAATGCCCGCGCGCTCAAACAGGATCTGGGAGCCGCGCCCATTCTGTTGCTGGATGAGGTCGCTGCCCATCTGGATCCCGACCGCCGCGCGGCGCTTTATGATGAGATCTGCGCGCTTGGGGCACAGGCGTGGATGACCGGAACGGAAGTGGGTTTGTTTGAAGCGCTTGGGGCGCGTGCGCAATATGTGGAAGTCACCGATGAGGCCGGTCTTTCCGCCCTCTCCACATTGGGTCAGGCACCACAGGCACAATAGCAAAAAGTCGCCCCAATTGCGTGACATCCCCGGCCAAAGCCGATATAAAATCGGGAAACCAAAAAGGGCCACATGAATGTCTGACAGCGCGCAAAATCCCGAGCAATATGGCGCGGATTCCATTAAAGTTCTCAAAGGCTTGGAAGCGGTCCGGAAACGTCCGGGCATGTATATCGGCGATACCGATGATGGCTCGGGTCTGCACCATATGGTCTATGAGGTTGTGGACAACGGCATTGATGAGGCGTTGGCCAATCACGCTGACCATGTACGCGTGAAAATTCACGCCGACAGTTCTGTCTCCGTGTTTGATAACGGGCGCGGGATTCCGGTGGATATTCACCCTGAAGAAGGCGTGTCTGCGGCCGAGGTGATCATGACCCAGCTGCACGCTGGCGGCAAATTTGACAGCAACTCCTACAAGGTTTCCGGCGGTCTGCACGGTGTGGGTGTTTCGGTTGTAAACGCGCTGTCGGTCTGGCTGGAACTGCGGATTTGGCGCAACGGCAAAGAGCACTACGCCAAGTTTGAGCATGGCGATTGTACCGAACACCTGCGCGTGGTGCAGGACTGTGGCGATGAGACCGGCACGGAAGTGCGCTTCATGGCCTCCACCGAGACCTTCTCCAACATCGACTATTCTTTTGACACGCTGGAAAAGCGCCTGCGCGAGCTGGCCTTCCTGAACTCCGGCGTGCGCATCATTCTGGAAGATGAACGCCCTGCCGAGCCGCTGCGCACCGAGCTCTATTACGACGGTGGTGTGAATGAGTTTGTGAAATACATCGACCGTCACAAAACCTCCCTGATGGAGGCGCCAATCTATGTGAAAGGCGAGAAGGACGACATCGGTGTGGAAGTCGCCATGTGGTGGAATGACAGCTATCATGAAAATGTGCTGCCCTTCACCAACAACATCCCACAGCGCGATGGCGGTACGCATATCGCAGGCTTCCGAGGCGCGCTGACCCGCACATTGCAGAAATACGCGCAGGAAAGCGGCATCGCCAAGAAAGAAAAGATCACCTTCACCGGTGATGATGCCCGCGAAGGTCTGACCTGTGTGCTCTCCGTGAAAGTGCCGGATCCGAAATTCAGCTCGCAGACCAAAGACAAGCTGGTGAGTTCCGAGGTGCGCCCGGCCGTTGAAGGGCTGATGAACGAGAAGCTGACGGAATGGTTTGAGGAAAACCCGCAGACCGCCAAGATGATCGTTTCCAAAATTCTTGAGGCCGCCCATGCCCGGGAAGCCGCCCGTAAGGCGCGTGAGCTGACCCGGCGCAAAACCGCGATGGATGTGAACTTCCTCGCCGGCAAGCTGAAAGACTGTGCCGAGAAAGACCCCTCCAAGACCGAAGTCTTCCTCGTGGAGGGGGACTCCGCTGGTGGGTCCGCACAGACCGGACGGGACCGGATGACACAGGCGATTCTGCCCCTGCGCGGTAAGATTCTGAACGTGGAACGCGCCCGCTTTGACCGCATGCTGAGCTCGCAGGAGATCGGCAACCTCGTGATGGCGCTTGGCACCGGTATTGGCCGCGATGAATTCAGCCTCGAAAAGCTGCGCTACCATAAGGTGGTGATCATGACCGATGCGGACGTGGACGGCGCCCACATCCGTACACTTCTGCTGACATTCTTTTACCGTCAGATGCCCGAACTGATCGAGATGGGACATCTCTACATTGCGCAGCCGCCGCTCTACAAAGTGGCACGGGGCAAATCAGAGGTTTACCTGAAAGATCAGGCCGCGCTGGACGATTACCTGATCAATCAGGGCATTGAGGGCGCTGTACTCAAGCTGGGCAATGGTATGGAGATGACCGGGCAGGATCTGGCCCGTGTGGTCACAGAGGCGCGCCAGCTCAAGCAGGTTCTGGACGCCTTTCCAACGCATTATCCGCGCCACATTCTGGAACAGGCCGCCATTGCCGGGGCCTTTGTGCCCGGCGCTGTGGACAGCGATCTGCAAGGCGTCGCCGACAAAGTGGCCGCGCGGCTGGATCTGATCGCGCTGGAATATGAGCGCGGCTGGCAGGGCCGGATCACACAGGATCACGGCATCAAACTGGCGCGCATTCTGCGCGGTGTGGAAGAGGTGCGCACGTTGGATGGCCCGATGCTGCGCTCTGGTGAGGCCCGCAAATCCGGCAGCTTCACAGACAGCCTGCAAGAAGTATACGGCAGCCCCGCCACTTTGATGCGCAAAGACCGCAGCCAGATTATCCACGGCCCGCTAGACCTGCTGCGCGCCATTCTGGAAGAGGGCGAAAAAGGCCTGACGCTGCAACGCTACAAAGGTCTGGGGGAAATGAACCCCGATCAGCTCTGGGAAACCACGCTGGATCCGGACGCCCGCACGCTGCTTCAGGTGAAAGTCGAAGACATGGCCGAGGCGGATGATCTCTTCACCAAGCTGATGGGCGATGTGGTGGAGCCCCGCCGCGAGTTCATCCAGAAAAACGCACTGAGCGTGGAAAACCTCGACTTCTGAGATGCGCTGTATGATTCCCCATAGTCGTTCGTTTTGACTAATTTTGGCGAATTTCGGGTCAGGTAGTAAAGTGCCCTGAAATTCGCCAAAATCTGAAGACATTTTTGAATGCGGATGTTCACCATTTTGGCACCGTCAATTTACTCGCCTAAGCTGTGTTGAATTGGTTTTTCTCCCCTCGGTAGAATCGCGATTTGGCGACAGACCTTTCTATTGGTGCAAATAGAGATCAATGGCCCAGAATACGCGAGCGGCCCAAGGTGATCATTCGCAGCTTGCGCACCGAAGGCCCGGTTTGCCGAACACGAACCGCGCATCAAACTGAAACGAGTCCGGGTTAACTTTGGGTCAGCTGTCTGACGCCACCGGACTTGCGAATTGCCTCAGAAACTGTTGCACGCTTTCCTGTGCGATGCTGTCCATGTCTTCTGATTCACGCGTGCCGACGCTGTTCAAAATGGCCGGGATCAGGATCATGCTTTTGAACAGGGCGAGCAGACGCGCCGTGGCCGCATCGGGATCGGCGGGGATCAATTGCCCAGCTGCCATCGCATCCGCGACAAATCTGGTCAAGGGCACGTCGACCTCGCGATAGGCAGCGTTGAAGCGTTGTGCGGCCTCGGGGTTGCGCATGAATTCCGACTGCAAAACCCGCGATCCTGTCAGGAAGTCAGGCGTCATAGTTTGGCGCATATAGGCCCGCAATGCCTCAGTCAGCTGCGGGGCCAGCGGGTCATTTGGGTCGTGGTTCGGGATCTTCATATCAGACAGAACCTTGAGGGTCATGGCGCTGATCGCCTCGAACAGTGCCGCCTTACTGTCGAAATATTTGTAGAGCGTGCGTTTGGACACGGCGGCCACCTCGGCGATCCGTTCCATCCGCGCCCCTTTCAGCCCCTCTTCCTGAAACACCTGCAGCGCGGCGATTAGAATGTCGTCTTTTTTCGATTGCATTTGGATGGTTTAGGGCGTGCCCGCAAAAATGTAAACATAAACGTTTACAAGTGTATTGGCGGAGAGTATGTGAACGATATCGTTTACATGCTCTCCGCCAGAAAGGGCCTGTCCCATGCTGCTTTATGATGCCAACTCTCCCGGGCCAACCCCCGTCACCGTTCGCCAGTTCGTGCTGGAACGCGGCGGGATTGCGATGGATGTGGAACATGTTGAACTCGCCAAACGTGAAGAGGCGTTCCTGAACACCGTGAATGCCCGAGGCGAAGTGCCGGCGCTACGCTTGGACAGTGGCGCGGTGATCACCGAGATCACCGCGATCTGCGCCTATTTCGACGAAGTGGCCGAGGGTGGTGTTTCGTTGTTCGGCACCACGCCGGAGGAACGGGCCCTGGCCAACATGTGGACCCGGCGCGTCTATGGCGAAATCGCCTTTCCGATGGTGACCTGGTGGCGGGGAACGGAGATGGTCGTGCAGTTCTATCGCGGTCACCGGCTGGCAGCGACGAAGGCACAAGACTGGATGCAGGCTCAAGCTGAGCGCGGGTTGGAGCAGCTGGACCAAGACCTTGCCGGGCGCAGCTTTATCGTCGGGGATCGCCTGAGCATGGCCGATATCCTGCTGAACGCGTTCCTCTCCACGATGGCGCCAGTGGTGCCATGGCTCGACCGGACCGATCTGGAAAACGTCACTCGTTGGCGCACAACCATGGCGGCGCGCCCGTCCAGTGAACAGATGCTGGCTCCTCTGCCTTCACGCATCGGCTGACCTGAATAAAAGAAAGGGATCCTCCCATGACCAAACACCCCACCGCCGAACAAATGGCCATCATCCAGGCCATGGCCCAGGGCAATACCATCGTCAATCGCACCCCGGTGTTGAAGACGCCTGCCGACTACGGCATGGACTATGAAGACGTGTTCTTTCCGGCACTGGACGGCGTGCCGCTTGAGGCCTGGTTCATTCCGGCCGAAGGGTCCGACAAGCTGATCATCTGCAACCACCCGTTGACCTTCAGCCGTTACGGCTTCCCCGGCCACCTGGAGCCCTGGTCGCAGTTCGCGCCGGTGAATGTCGAATTTGGCAAGGCCTACAAGGCGTTGCATGACGCGGGCTACAACGTGCTGACCTATGATATGCGCAACCACGGCCACAGCGGCGCGGCCAATGCCGGGCTAGCTGCCTATGGGCTGTTTGAATGGCGTGATGTGGCGGGGGCGCAGATCTACGTACAAAGCCACGAGCGGCTGAAGCACATGACGGTAGGCCTGTTTAATCCCTGTAACGGGGGCAACTCGGCCATGGTGGCGATGAGCAAACGTCCTGACCTGTTCGTGGATGTTCGCGCCTTTGTCTGCCCGCAACCCTGCTCGTCGCGCACCGCATCTGAGGAGATTGGCAAACTGCAGGGGATCGGTGAGTTCATCGACCTTCTTGATCAGGAGCAACAGCGTCTTGGCGCCTTCCCGATGGCGCGCATGACCCCGCATCACTTCGCGGCAAATGTCACGGTGCCGACCTATGTGATCCAGGTGAAAGACGACCTGTGGACCCGGCCCGAGGATGTGCAGACGACCTATGATCTGCTGGGCACACCGGACAAGAAACTGCTCTGGGTGGAGGGCACTACGCAGCGTTTTGATGGCTACAACTACTTCGGTGAAAACCCGGAGAGCATGGTTGCCTTCTTTGACGAGCACATGGCCTGAGCCGAAAGGCATTCCCCGCCCGGGAACCTGGGCGGGGAACACCCTACTTTGGGGCTCAGTTACTTCGGTGCTTCCAGTGAGCCCCACTCCTGCAAGTGGTAATCCACCAGAACCTTGTTCACCTTCCAGCCCTCATCGGTCCGGTTCAGACCAAACTCGTAGCTGACCCAGCGATAGCCGCGTAGGGTGCCGCCGCTTTCGGCATAGGCACCGGCGGGGGTGTTTTCGACCACGATCACACCCTTGCTGAACACGGTCGCATTGTCTGGATCCTCAAAGAACACGCGCTCGTTCGAGGTGACATGATGCATGACGAACCGCTCAGTGCTGGCAAAGAAGCTCTCCCAGCGGGTGGCAATGTCATCGTTGGTCTTCACACTGGACACGCCGGGCTCGGTTTCCCCGATCGTGGTATCCACCTGATCACCCAGGATATTACGCACCACATCCCAGTGCTGGCTGTCGGCGGCATTGGTCAGGTTGGCGGTGACGCGCTGGATCTCCAGCACATCCACGATATTTTCGACGGTGATTCGCGAGCCCAGGAACGTCCTGTCTTCGGCGGTGGCAGGTGAGGATACGGCCAGGGTGGCGGCGATGGCGGCGGATTTGAGGGCGGTTTTCTTGGGTCTCTCCTTGGTTTGAAGCGGACAAATGTAAACTTGCGCCTTACTTTTTGAGGAGAGCGAGGGTAAATATAAACTAATAATTTACATTTTGTAGGGTGATCAGGTGAAACTAACTGAAAAGAAACGAAAATATATTGTTACCGCGGCAATCGAAGAGTTCCAAGAACACGGGTTCCGGGGGGGCAAGACCAGCCGAATCGCCAAAAGAGCCAACGTGTCGAGCCGGACGCTCTACAATCACTTCGAGACCAAGGACGCGCTTCTCGACGAAATCTCCAAGATCATGATCGAGCAGAAGGCAGCGGTGGAAAAAATCCCCTTTGATCCCGAACGTGACCTAGAGGAGCAACTGGCGGAAACCCTGCAAAGATATGTTGATGCGCTAACCGAGCCTGAGACCATCGCACTGACCCGAATGGTCACAGCTGAAATGCTGATCGACCTGGAGCGGTCGCAGGACTACTACGCGCAGCTTGCAACATTCCAGGACCCGATCACGCAGCTTATTTCTGAAGCGATGGATGCCGGAGCCATCCGGAGAACCGATCCGAAATACGCCTCCAGGCAGTTAATCAGCCTGATCCGAGATTTCTTCTACACACCTGATTTCATGTTTGGCCAGAAGCAGGAAAATGCGGGCGTCATGTCGGATTGCATCAAGATGTTCTTGGCGCACTACAAGGCAGAAATGCAGTGATCTGCCGGAGTACGCCAGCAGCGGGCCAATGGATGAGCAGAACCGAGAGCAGATTTTGACGAAAACACTCGAACGCGAGCAACGCTCGGGTTGCCGTTGTTTAAGTTTCATGGTGCCAATGCCTGCTTTGCCCCGAACATTAGGCCTTGGTGCTAACTGCAGCGAATGACCTCAATCTGACCAAAATGTCCAAGTCAGCGTCCGGCTCAAAGCGGCCATTCGTAGCTTGCGCAACGAAGATCCGGCTTGCCGAACACGAACCACGCATCAAACCGAAGAGGGGTCGGATAATTTGCTGCCAGTTGGCTCATATTTTTGGCAATTGACGAATTGCACTATGAATTGTTGAACGTTTTCCAGTGCGATCCCAATTATGCCTCTGGTTTGAGGTGGACCAAGTTGAGTTCATTTTCCGTCCCTACACGCATTGGTAGGAAAAGGTTCCGATACCCTGTGACACCAGGACTTTCATGCCCTGATGGTCATAAATTCCACCACAATAGGCATAGAAGAACGCGCATGAAATCGTTTTGACCGGGAAGACCTGTCCACCTCTATGGGTATGACCGGCGATGTAGAGGTCAGTTCCGGCCTCTTTCACATAGTCCGCACCAACCGGGCCATGATGCATGAGCAAGACGGGGGGGGACGCGAAACGCCGAGCGTCGGCAAAACCTGTTTGATGGTTTGCTTGCCTTCCGCCGGGTGCAGGTCGAACGCGTTCTCGTCGGCGTTCATATACCCCACAGCACGCTACTTGTGGGGTAATATGAAGCTTTCGCGCACTGCTGCGCGCTCAAAAGGTGGCAATGACAGCATCGCTGACACCGAAAGTTTACCATCAGGCCTTCCTGCCAGTCGAAATCCTCGCCGAAATTCTCGATTTTGAGCCCAAATTTCGCGCCCCCCAAAAGTCATTGATTTTGCTATCAAGATCTCAGGCGATGGGTTTGTTTCGTCGAGCCGAGAAACGCCTTTTTGAAGACTAGGCGTGCGAACAACTATGAGAGTTTCGCGAATTCTTTTGGGAATTCAGTGCGAACTTCTTCGGGTGCCTTCTGCGGAAATTTTACTTGGATTACGGAAGCTGCCGCGAACGCGTTCGCGGCGTCCTACATGCGCCTACATGGACGCGGCCTCATGTGATCAGGAAGCCCGGCTTTTGGTTGGGCTTTTTGCATAACGGCGGCGCGAGACAAAGCAGAGACATGGGGGCCAGCCCCCATACCCCCGGGATATTTTAGGTCAAATGAAGCAGACAGCGCGACGGGCTGTGCATGCGTTCAGAAGGCAAAAGACATCTGCAGATGTGCGGTGCGCCCGGTGATGGCTTCGATGGTCTTGCTCAGGCGTGCCTCGGCCAGCAGCACGACTTCAGCCGCCGCGCGGGCATCTTCACCTGCGTCATGGTGATGGAAGCGCAGGCCAAGCGCTTCTTTGAGATGGGCCAGCCCATGGCCACCGTTGCCGCGAAACTCTGGCCAGGCTTTGCGGGCCACCTTCACACTGTCCGCCCAGATCAGGCGGGAGACTGGCAGGCCGGCCTGCTGACAGGCCGCTGTGAGCGCCTTTTCATCAAAGCCACTGTGTTGGACCAGCAGTTGCCCCCGCAACAGAGGCTCAAGCTGCTTCCAGGCCTGCGCAAAACTGGGCGCGCCGCGTACGGTTGTCGCGTCAATGCCGGTAAGCTCCGTATTGAAAGGCGCAAACTCTTCCTGCGGATCAATGAAGGTGGCAAAGGTTTCCATCGTGCCATCCATGCGCACACAGGCCAGACCGATCTGGCTGATGCTGCCACGGTTGGCATTGGCGGTTTCCACATCCAAAGCAATGAAGCGGAACAGGCCCTGCGGAAGAGGCTGGTCAGGCAGAAACATCAAACCCCTCCGAAAACAGCCTCTGCCATCCAAGTTGATATGTGATGCGCCGCAACGCCATGCCAGATCCCTTGCTCCAACCGGGCCCCTCCTATGCCAGCATCCGGGACGGAACAAAAGCCTTTGCGACAAAAGGGCCGCCCTGACGTGCAGAACGGCCCTCTTTTGGATGTGGTGTTGCGATCAGGCGGGCTGCGCAGCAGCCTTCTCGCGTTTTTCATCACGGCCAAAGAACACCAGATAGAACACCGGCGCCGCGATCAGAGTGAGCACGGTGGCAAAGGCCAGACCGCCCATGATCGTGATCGCCATGGAGACGAAGAACGCATCGGTCAGCAGAGGCGCCATTCCAAGGATCGTGGTCACCGCCGCCAACATCACCGGGCGCAGACGTGAGACGCTGGCCGTGACGATGGCTTCCCGCAGGGGCAGGCCTTCCTCGCGGACGAAGTCGATCTCTTCTACCAGCACGATGCCATTTTTGATCAACATCCCCGACAGGCTGAGCAGCCCAAGCAGCGCGGTAAAGGTGAAGGGCATGTCGGTGCCAAGCAGGCCAATCACAACCCCGTTGACCGACATGGGCACCAGCAGCCAGATGATGATCGGCTGTCGGATCGCATTGAAAAGCAGCACCGAAATCAACACCATGATCAACAGGCTCAGCGGCAGCTGTGCCCCAAGGCTGGCCTGCGCATCGCTGGAGCTCTCCAGTTCGCCGCCCCATTCCATGGAATAGCCAACAGGGATTGGCATCGCCTCCATCGCAGCGGTCACCTCAGCCTGCACCTGTGCAGCAGTCAGCCCCGGCGCTATGTCCGCACCCACCGTGATGGTTGGCAGACGGTCACGACGATGCAACAGCGTGTTCTGCGTCTCATGCACAAACCCGTCGACAAGCTGCTCCACCGGCAGGAAACTATTAGATGTGGAGGAATAGACCACCTGATCCAAGAGCCCAAAATCACCTTCCGCCGGACGACGCAGAATGATTGGAATCAACCGATCATTTTCCCGGAACACCCCGGTTCTGCTGCCATCGGTAGCAAATTCCAGCATGCCAGCGATGTCCTCGCGATTGACACCTGCAGTCTGGGCCCGCTCGGTGGCATAGATCGGCTTGATCACCACCTCCTGCTCACGCCAGTCGGTGCGCACGCTGAGGATATTGTCGGAGGCGCCCCGCAGGATGGTCTCCGCCTGCCCCGCCAATTGGCGCAGGATCACCGGATCCGTACCGGAGAGACGCACTTGAATGGGATCACCGCCGCCAGGGCCAAAGACCAAACGTTTGGTACGGAATTCCCCTTCTGGCAACTGCTCTGCGGCAAAGGCTTCGAGCGCCTCTTGCAGCGGCGGGATCTCTTCCAGCGTTTCTGTGCGGATGATCAGATGGCCATAGCTTGGGTTGATCGGCTCGGCACTATAAGTCAGCAGAAAGCGTGTCGCCCCCTGCCCCACAATTGTGGTGTAGTTGACCACATCCTCGCGCGCATCCAGCCAGTCTTCGATCACCTCCAGATGGTCGGAGGTTGTGCGGATCGGCGCGCCCTGCGGCAGCTTGTAGTGCACAAAAAAGATCGGCGTGTTGCTGTCGGGGAAAAACTGCTGCTTCACCATGCCAAAGCCCGCATAACAGGCGATGGTCACGGCAAACAAACCCGGGATCACCAGCCAGCGCAGCTTCAGCGCGAGACGCAGGGACCAACCATAAAGCCGGAAGATCAATCCCCCATAAGCATCCGCCGCATCCGCATGGCCTTGTTTGAAAAGATAATGCCCCAGCATCGGTGTCACAGTCAGCGCCAGCACCCAGCTCAGAAGCAGTGAAATGCCAATCACCGCAAAGAGAGAGAACAGGAATTCACCTGTGGCATCCGGACTCAGTCCGATGCCCGCAAAGGCCATGATCCCAATGATGGTCGCACCAAGCAGCGGGATCTGCGTTTTGCCCGCAGCCTCGTCAGCCGCCTCACGGGAATTTTTGCCGCGCAGCATGGCAATCTGCATGCCCTCGGCCACCACAATCGCATTGTCCACCAGCATGCCCATGGCAATGATCAGAGCGCCAAGCGAAATCCGTTCCATTTCAATGGAGAACAGCCCCATGAACAGGAAGGTACCGACCACGGTCAGAAACAGGGTGACTCCCACAACCACCGCGGCACGCCAGCCCATGAAGACGGCCAGCACCGCGACCACAATCGCCACGGACATCGCCAGACTGACAAGGAAGTCATTGGAGGCCTGATCGACCACCAGATGCTGCTGATAAATCGGGTGCAGCGTCACACCTGCAGGGATATCTCCCTCCATGGCGGCCAGTTTGGCATCAACCCGCTTGCCCACTTCAACGATGTTCTCTGTCGCAATCCCAGCCACACCCAGCGTAAAGGCCTCTTCGCCGTTAAAGCGAATGATCTGCATGGGATCACGCAGACGATCCCGGAACACATGTGCCATATCCACAAGGTTCACCACATGCCCCTGCTGACCCAGTGAGAGACCCGCAATGTCTGACACAGAGTCAGAGCCATCAGGCCGCATGATGCGGGTTTTGCTCGTGGCATTGGTGATCGAGCCTGCCGCAGAAACTGCATCCGCATTGGCAATGGCGTTGGCGATAGCCTCAAGAGAAATGTTCTGATTGACCGAAAGTGCGAGATCCGGCTCCACGAATATCGCTTCTTCTGGCAGGCCCTGAAGCTCTACATCCGCCACACCATCAACGGTCAGGAACTCCCGTCGCAAGAACGTGGCCAACTCATGCTTCTCTGAATCAGTGAAACCCTCGGCGGTGACAGCGAAGAAGATGCCATACACATCTCCAAAGGTATCATTGACCAAAGGCGAACTCACCCCAGCAGGCAGGTGCCGCGCGGCATCGCGCATCCGCGCCCGCAGACGGGTCCAGATATCCTTGAGCTCATCGCCACTGTAGGTGGATTTGATGTGCACATCGATCCGGGAGAACCCGGGCTGGTTGGTTGAGGTGATGAAGTCGATTTCTTCCATCTGCTGAATCGCAGATTCCAGTGGCTCAGAAACCTCGATCGCCACCTGTTCGGCCGTTGCACCGGGGTAGTTGGTGGTGACCACGGCCTGTTTGATGGTGAAGGCAGGATCTTCCAGACGTCCCAGGTTGAGGAAGCTCACCGCCCCACCAAACAGAAACATCAAAATGATCAGCCAAGTGTAGATCGGCTTGTCGATCGACGCGCGCGCGATATTGACCATGATGTCAGACCTCAGTTCCCGAATCCGACAAAGCGGCGCACCGCCTGCCCGTCATCCAGCCCTGCGCCACCGGTGAGCACAATCTCATCGCCATCGCTCAGCCCGCCGGTCACACGCAACGTGCCGCCAATGCCCGGCTCGGTGGCCACTGGCACCCAAGTGACAGAGCCTTCTGCCGCGCCAATCGGATCAAAGCGCATCACGCCAATTTCTCCGTCCACGTTGATGACCACTGCAGTCGCGGGGATCAGGATCCCCGTCGTAGGCTGGACCGCGCTCACGCTCACCGTCACGGACGATCCGGGCAGAATGGTGCGCCCTTCTGGGGGTGTCATGCCAAAGGTAATGCGGAAGGTCTGACCGATGTTTGAGGTCTCCGCATCAAATTCACGGATCTCCAAAGGATGGGTTTCATTGCTGCCCGGGAACTGTGCGGTGATCTGTACGTTTTCATCACTTCTGCCCTGCTGAAACAGGATTTCCGGCACATCCACCTCAATGCGCAATTCGCTCAGATCATGGATCCGTACCACCGGTGTGCCACTGGAGACTGTAGTGAACAGCTCAACATTGCGCGAAGACACCAAGGCATCAAACGGCGCATTCAATGTCGCGTGTTTCAAAGACCATTCCGCGTTGCGCACCGCGATCGCCGCAAGCCCCGCCTGGGTTTCGGCATCATCCAGTGTCACCTGACTGACAGTATTGCCCCGCAGTTTCTCAAGGCGCTGCACAGTGCGATCTGCCTGTTCCTTTTGCAAACGCGCCTGATCGAGCTGCAACTCAAAAATCTCAAGATCCAGACGGGCAATGGTTTCGCCCTGCTTGATGCTATTGCCTTCTGTCACAGGGAATTCGACGATCTGCCCATCTACCTGAAAGGCCAGATCCACACTTTGGCGGGCTTTCACCTGACCAAAAAACTGACGCTGAAACGCCACGGGCGTCTCGCTCACCTGCATGAGCTTTACCGGCTTTAGCCGCTGATCCGCGCTCTGAGCACTCACACCGGCCCCAAGGGTCGCAGCCATTGCAAAGGCGCAGACATATCCAAGGAATTTCATGGGTTTAATCCTCCATCAGCCCGGCCTCAACGGCACCGGGCATGGCTTTGATCGCCAAATTGGCAAATGTGGGAATTTCATCGGCAGACATGCCGGAAAACTTGCGGAACCGAGATACAACTTCGGTCATGATATGGTTACGGGCGGCGACACCCTCTGGTGTCAACTCCAACAGCCAGGCGCGACGATCACTGGGATCACGCGTCCGGCTGACGATGCCCCGCACTTCGAGTGCGTCGGCCACAGGCGTCACCGCAGAGGGCACACAAAGCGTATCCTCGGCCAGCACACCCATGCGTTTGGGCTTGTCCAGAAACACAAGCACCCGCTTTTCCATTTTGGTCAGCGGAGGTGAAATGTTCACGTTGTCCAGCTCACACTCAATCTGATTGTAGAGGGCAAAGACCCCAATGATCGCCTTGAACTCAGGCGGCAGATCGGTGTTGGCAAACAGGTCTTGGGCCACGTGCGACTCCCCAATTACTTCATTGAGTGAAACATCCATTTATCGAACAATTCAAATCTCGCAACAGATTTCTTGCCTCAAAACCCTTATTTTTTGCCTAAAACGCTCCCCGACACCCCATTGAGTGATCTTTCGCCCCCTCGATATAAACCTTAGGGCGATTAAAAATTTGAACTGAATTTTAGAAACAAAGACGGTCGGCACTGGCCTGAGTCGGCCCTATGTTCCGTTTGATCAAATGATTGGTTAACCGCCTCCCGCTACCACTGGTGACCGTTATCAAAACGGTTTGAATGCCCTATGACCGCCGACTCGAAACAGAAACTCCTGCATGACAGCCGCCAGCTCGCGCGGCTGAAGGAGCTGTTGGTGCAGTATGCGGAAGATCGTTTGAGCACATTGCGACGGCGTCTTGTCGTCTATGCTCTCGCGCTGATCGCCATGACTGGAGCAACCGACCTTCGCTATGGGCTTGCCGCCACGCTGATTTTGCTGATTGGCGAATGGGTGGACTGCTATACCCTGCGCCAAGTTGCCCCGCGCATCGCCGCCGGAGCGCCCCTTGTCAGTGTTCAGCGATTGGCGGCCTTTGCCGGAATCATGCAGGCGCTGAGCCTTTCGATTGGGGCGGCCATTTATGTTTTTGCCGAAGGCAATGACAGTTCGATTCTCGGGGTCGCAGCGGCCTTTGGCATGGGCACTGTCAACGCCGCCCTGATTCTTCCGACCAACCCGCGGGTCGCGATCCTGAAAATGGCGGTCTTCATGATTACGCCGGTTCTGATGCTGACCTACAAAACGTTCCTGTCTCCGTCCGCTCTCAGCCTGGATCATATCGACTTCCCAATGTTCCTCGTGCTGCTGAGTATGGGGTATATGTGCTATTCTTTCGCCACATCAGGGTTCCACAGCTACCGACAGAATGAGGCACTGCGCCGGAGTCAGCTCAATCTCTCGGACGCCAACGAAGAACTTGGCCGCCACCAGCACGAGCTGCAGAAACTCTCCATGGTCGCTCGCCAGACCAATGATGCAGTGCTGCTGATGACACCGGAACGTTCCGTGGAATGGGTGAACGAAGCCTTCTGTAGACTCAGTCGCCTGCCAAAAGAGCACTCCGTCGGCAAGCCCTTCGAAGACCTTCTGGCCATGTCCAAGGCGCCACCTGAAGTGCTCGATGGAATCGCCACAGCCGCCCGCAATGCGGTGCCACATCGGGCCGAGTTGGCCGCGCATATGCCCGAGGGCAATGTCATTTGGACCGACCTTCATATCCTCCCCGTCACCAATGGCGACAATGTGCTGGAGTTCATTGTCGCCATTGCGCGGGATATCACCCATATCAAGGAACACAGCGAGAGCCTTAGGGCGGCCCGCGTCGCCGCCGAAGACGCCGCCAAGGCCAAAGCAGATTTTCTCGCCAATATGAGCCATGAGATTCGCACCCCTATGACCGGGATCATGGGGATGGCGGATCTTTTGTCACAGACCCATCAAACACCAGAACAGCGCGAGTATACGCAGACCATCATCGGCTCGTCCCGCAGTTTGCTGACGATCATCAATGACATTCTGGACCTGTCCAAGATGGACGCCGGAAAGATGGAAATCAGCGAAACCGAATTCCGGGTGCGGGAGTGTTTTGAGGAAACCGTGCGCCTGTTGTCGCCGACCGTCCGTGACAAAGGCTTGGACATGACCTTGCATTTTGACGAGGATCTGCCGGATGTAATCCTGTCTGATGACGTGCGCATTCGTCAGCTCGCCACAAACATCATCGGCAATGCCGCCAAGTTCACCGAACATGGTCAGATCGACATCCATGTCTGGAGTGAACAGGAAGACACCGATGAAGGTGGCACAGAATGCTCCTTGCATTTCGTGGTCGAAGACACGGGCATTGGCATCCCCGAAGACAAGCTGGCCACCATCTTTGATGAATTCTCGCAGGCGGAAAACTCCACCACCCGCCGGTTTGGCGGGACCGGGCTTGGCCTTACCATTTGTCAGGTGCTGGTCTCTCTGATGGGGGGCACAATCGGTGTGACCTCCACATATGGCGCCGGCTCCAGTTTTCAGATCTCGCTGCCCATCAGGTTGCCTGAAGCCGGCTCAGACGCGCTTGTGCCTTTTGCCTCCGCTGAGGAGGTCGAGGATTTCAACCTTCAGGATCTGGAGGGGCTGCGGGTGCTTGTGGCGGAAGACAATCAGACCAACCGACTGTTGTTGAAAAAGTTTCTGGAGACGCTGCCAATCCACCTGCACTTCGCCCATGACGGCTATGAAGCCGTCGAAGCCGCGCTACAACACGCCCCGGATCTCATCTTCATGGATATGTCCATGCCAAACATGAGCGGGCTTGACGCCACAGAGGCCATCCGGGGCAGCTCGATCGAACAGCCTGTGATCGTGGCCCTGACCGCCAATGTCTTTGACAGTGAACGACAGGCCTGCCTGTCTGCCGGAATGGATGACTTCCTGACCAAGCCCATTCGCAAAGAGGATCTGATTGCCTGTCTGTTGACCCATCTGGGACCACAAAGCGCAACAGACCATGACACCCAAAGCGCGTTGAACGCCTAGGACCACAAAAAAGGCGCCGCAAAGAATGCGACGCCACTGCGGTTTTCAAACTGTAAAACTCTTACAGACCCGGTGTGAGGTTGAAAACACCACGGCGGCTGAAGGTTGTGCCGCCATTTCCGCCGAAGTTGTAGCGAATGCCAAGGCCGAAGAACGCTTCGTTGTCGCCAGCAGCGTTTGCAAGACCAAGGTCAGCCGTCAGCGTTGTGTTTTCGATGAGAGCATACTCTACGCCAAAGGTATAGATTTTAAGATCGTCAGAGTCATCGGCATCAGCATAGTCAAACGCGGCGGTCAGGTCGAGCTGGTCACTCACCCCCCAAGCGCCCTTGATGCCAAACAACGTGGTGTCAACGCCACTTTCGTTGTCCTTCTCGAAATAGGCTTCAGTGTAGCCCGCACCAAAATCGTATTTGGTCTCTAGACCAAAAAACTGCGCGTCATTTGCGGCGTCAATGCGGTTCCAGTAAGCACCCAAAGCCAGTTGATCGTTCACGTCATAGATGCCGTGTAGCGTGAAGGTCGTACCGCTGTCGCTAACAAAGCTGAAATCGTGACGCGCGGCGTCAAGCTGCACCGCGAAGTTGGACAGGAAGCCAAATTCCACAGAGCCGTCCAGCGTGGTTTTTGCGAGGGACTCACCGTCAATTTTGTCTTGGAAGCGAGAATATTCCAGCCCCAGTTCCGCACCTTTGAATTCAAATGCCTGTGCTGCGCCTGCAATGGTGCTCAAACCAAGAATAAGAGAGAGAGCTGTTTTCATTTTAGTCTCCAAAATAGTCAAAATGCACCCAACGCGTGCATGCGACCCAATTCCATCATATGAAAAGGAATGTAAAACCAACTTTTGAAATGCCGTAATTCCGTGACAAAAAAGGAACAACCCCCAGGTAAGGTTTTCCGTAATAACAATAAAAACGACCCACCATTTTGGCAGGTCGCCTTATTTTTTCTGAGAAAAGGTGCGTAAATTCTACCTAACCACGAACTCTGCGTGAAGGGCACCGGCGGCCTTGATGCTCTTGAGGATGTCAATCATATCACGCGGTGCCACGCCCAAGGCGTTCAGCCCGGCAATCACCTCACTGAGGGATGTACCCGACGGCACCTCCGCCAGACCGACGCCCGGATCCTCATCAATCTCAGCTTCGGTGCGCGGCACAACCACGGTTTCGCCATCGGCAAACGGGTTTGGCTGCACCACCAGCGGCTCTTCGGTCACCCGCAGCGTGAGCCCACCCTGAGACACCGCCACACGGGAAATACGCACATCTTCGCCCATCACAATGGTGCCAGAGCGTTGATCCACGACCACCCGCGCCTTGCGTTCTGGTTGCACCGAGATGTTCTCAATCTGGCTGAGCGCATGCGCGGGCGAAATCTGATTGGTGCGTTCAATGTCCACCTGCACGGTGCCCGCATCCAGCATCAGAGCGACACGACGGCCATAGTTGCTGTTGATCGCCTGTTCAATCCGGCCAGCTGTTGTGAAATCCGGCTCCCGCAACGCCAGACGCATATTGGTCAGCGATGAGAAATCGAAGTCGATCTCTCGTTCTACGCGGGCGCCGGAGGGGATCACACCCGACGTTGGCACACCCTTGACGACGCTACCCGCGTCCCCTTCGGCGGCCACGCCCCCTGCGATCACCGTGCCCTGGGCGACTGCGTAGATCTCACCATCTGCGGCGTTCAGCGGTGTCATCACCAGCGTCCCGCCCAACAGGCTAGAGGCATCGCCAATAGCCGAAATGGTCACATCCACCGTGCCGCCAGCACGGGCAAAGGGTGGCAGGGTTGCTGTTACAAAAACCGCTGCCACATTCTTGGGCCTCATCTGTTCGCCGGTGATGTTCACACCAAGGCGCTCCAGAATGTTGCTCATTATTTCTTCGGTGAAGGGCGCATTGCGCAGCCCGTCACCGGTGCCGTTGAGGCCAACCACCAAACCGTAGCCGACCAGATCATTTCCTCGTACACCGTCAAATTCCACAAGATCTTTGATCCGGATTTGACTTGCTGATGCCAGCGTTGGCAGCAGCAGCAGGAGGCAAAGCATTCTTGCTAAGCTCATAAACTGTGTCATCTGATATAGTTCGCCAATGTAAGTTGTGAGAGCCGCGCTGTGATCGTGTAGACCATCTCCAGTTGCACCTGCACCGCCTGCAGCTGACCTGCGACTTCGGTCTGATCTGCCCCCAGAAGATCGCTCTGTGTCATCAGCATCGAGCTGCGCTGTGCGGAATTGCTGGCAATCGCATTTTCAATACGCTCCTGATTGAAGCCCAGCTCCGCGCGCACGGCGACAATGTCATCCTGCCCCCCCAGCAGACGGGTCCCCGCTTCGCCCAGAATCGTCTGTTTCTCGCTCAGGGAAAAGTTCAGCGTCGGATCAACAGCCAGAGAGGCCAGCGCACTGTCACGCATCGCCTGCCGGAGCGCGGTATTGTCTGCACGGATGTTATATTGCGCCGTATCACTGTCATTGAGCCGGAACGGCGCCAGATCCGTGGTAGATCCGGTGTAGGCATTGGTTTCAAAACCGCCGCCTGCCGTCATGAAATAGTCATCCACTGCCGCGAACAGATCACTCGGCGTCACCACCCCCGCCGCAGTCACCGCAGCTTTGAGGTCTGTCATCATATCTTCAGCGCTCATCAGAGACGCGCCATCTGTGGCGGTGCCGCCAAACAGCTGCCGGTCTGCCGCGCGCCCATTCAGCGCCGTCACCATAGCCTCAAAATCGTTGAGCGCACTGCGCGCCACCGTATCTGTCGAGGACGGTAGGTTTGACTGCGTCGCCGACAGCAGATCCCGCGCCAAGTCACCTGCTACGTTTTGCACCATTTCCAGAGTGTTCTGCGCCGTCTGCGTAAACACTTCGGCGTCGGTGGTCGCCACCTCATAGCCTTTGAGAACGGAGATCTGTCGCTCCACCCCGGCCAGCACGTTAAAGTCCCCTTTGAGAGAGGCAGCCACATCGGATTTGCGGCCAGAACCAAGTTCATAGGCCAGACGGTCAAGATCGCTTTTGACCGAGGACGTGCGGCGCGCCATCATCATCTGCTGCGCCATGTCTCCTACTGAAATAACCGGCATGTTCTTACAACCTCAACAAGGATTCCATCATTTCATCAGCCGCCTGAATCAGGCGGGCGTTTGCGGCATAGGCCTGCTCCACAAGCATCAGCCGCTGCAGCTCCTGATCGGTGTCCACACCGTCCAGCAGTTCCAGTTCTTCAAGCGTGACCAGTTGCGCGGAGGCAAACGTCTCATCCAGCTCGGCCTGCACCCGTGCGCCAGACACGCTGGACAGGAACTTGCCGCCCAGTTCGGTCATCGCCACAGCTTTGCCGCCATATCCGCCGGAGACCGGCACCACCTGCTCCCGCATCGCATCCAGCATGCGGTTGAGCTGGCTGGCGTCGCCAGAATCTCCCGGTGTTGCCGCACCCAGACCATCGCGCAGACGCCATGTTTCTCCGGCGCCATCCAGATCCACCAGATTGTTCAGTTCCAGACGTCCGGCCAGACCGGTCTCATCAGCCACGTTGAAAGCCAGCCCCGCATCGGTGAACAGCCCGGCATCGCCAGCACCCAGCGTTGGGTCCATCGTTGGATCCTGAAACCGCTCCACAAGGTTGCGCGCCGCCGCATCCAGATCGGTCTGCGCCTGCACCGCATATTCATCGCGAATGGCAAACTGCGCGCCAATCGCGCCGCCGGCCAAAGCGCCCTTCTGGGAGTCGATCCGCATGGTATAACCATTGATGGTGATGCCCGACAGCATGCCATTGCCTGCTGTCATATGCGGCATCACCGTGCCAGCGGCACTAAATTCGATTTCCGCCGCTTTGCCATCCAGCAATACGGCCCCATTGGTTGTGTAAAGCGCCACTGCACCGCGATCGCGCTCAGCCGTGCGGATCGGCACCAGTTCGCCAATCTTGTCTAACACCACATGGCGAGCGTCTTCCAAAGCGGCGGTTTCATAGCCCTGGTTGATCGCCAGAGAGATCTTGCGATTGAGATCTTCGGTCTGTTCCAGCAACTGGTTCAGATCCTTGATCATGCCGCCAATCTGATCATCCGCTTCTGAGCGCATTTTCTGAATGCCTGCGGAGGCCTCATTGAAACCTTCAACCACCCGCTCAGCCGAGAGGGAAGCATTGGCCAGACGCACATCGCTGTCCGGAGCCCCCGTGGCAGTGGCCAGAGTGCTTTCGAAATCTGCAAGCAGACCAGACAGGCTGTCGGCCTGATCCGGCGTGCCGACAAGACGTTCCAGACGTGTGTAAAACGCGCTGGTGTTGCTGGTCATCTGCTGACCGGCATCCGCCAGCCGCCGTTCGGCGATGGTCACCGGGTTCACATGGCGGGTCACCCCATTCAGGGACACGCCGCCGGAATACCCATATTGCCCGGCCGACACACTCAGCGTGCGCCGCCCGTAGCCTTCGGTGGAGGCATTGGCGATGTTGGATGACAAAACCTCCGCGCTGCGCGCCGAAGCCGTCAGACCGCTCATCGCATTGGTAAGAGCGCTTGAGATACTCATGACTTATCCTTTCGGGCCAACGGCC
Organism: Shimia sp. R11_0; assembly: GCF_017744035.1. Lineage (NCBI taxonomy): Bacteria > Pseudomonadati > Pseudomonadota > Alphaproteobacteria > Rhodobacterales > Roseobacteraceae > Shimia > Shimia sp. R11_0. Next base: position 65,076 of record NZ_JAGHQY010000001.1, read on the forward strand.
TCGGCAAATTCATCAACGCTTGATGTTGGTGGTTTCCTGCAGCATCTCATCCACGGTCTGAATGACCTTGGCATTGGTGCTGTAGGCACGTTGTGTCTTGATCATGTCGGTCAGTTCCGACGCCACATCGGTCGCCGATTCTTCGCGCATGAAGGCCAGGATCTCACCAGAGGGGCCGGTGCCGGCATCCCACATGAAGTAGGGGCCACTGGCGCTTGATGGCACATAGGTCTGGAAGTCGAGCGAGATGCCCAACTCATTGGGGTTTGGCACATCCACCAGCGGGATCCGGAAGATCGTGCGGGTGATGCCGGTGTTATAATTCGCGGTCACGATGCCATTGCCGTCCACATTGATGTCCGTCATCGTGCCAACCGGCGCGCCATCTTTGCCAACTTTCAGCGGGGCATAAGCATCGCCAAGCTGGCTCATGCCACCGGTCTCACCCAGAATCCCCAGATCGATTTCCATGGGGCCACCCCCCACATTCAGCATGGCCTTACCTGTGACCGGGTCATAGGCCCCACCCGAGTTGGTCACCACAGCCTGCAGCGTGCCCGCATCGGTACGCGCATCTTCAAAGGTCATGGTGTAGTCGCCAATCACCGCGTTGCCAGAGGCCGAATCGCGGATTTCCATGCGCCATTCATTGGAAGAACCCGTTGCCGGAACCGTTGGCGTGAAGGTAATGTTCAGCGTCTCAGGCTGACCAAGGTTGCCGTAATATTCAATGCTCAGCACTTCCACGTCACCGGCGGCACCGGCCACGGTGGAGGTCGAGGGCAGGTTCACGCCCAGCGCCACGGCTGTGGTTGGGGAGCCAGCCAGCTCTGTGGTCAGCAGGCGGATGGGCTCCAGCGCATTGTTGGAGTCCCGCGGCACATTGGGGAAGGTGCCATCGGTATTGGCCGGCCAGCCCATCAGGGCCAGACCCGCTTCAGACACAAGATAGCCGTCTTTATCCGGACGGAAAGATCCGGTTGTGGCCATCATCAGCTGTGGATTTTGATTGCCTGCCTTGATCGCATTGGCAGAGGCCACCGGCAAAAAGCCGCGCCCACGCACAGCAAGATCGGTCGGATTGGTGGTCGGAATCAGCGAGCCGCCCGTGTCAATCAGGCGACGGCTGCTGGCCTGCACACCACCCGCGGAGTACTTCCCGCCTTTGGCTCCGGTGACCATTGACTGAAAATCCGTCTCCACACGGCGATAGCCATAGGTGGCCGAGTTCGCGATGTTGTCAGAGATGGTCGCCAAGCGGGTCGCATTGGCCGAGAGCCCGGCCACACCGGCATTAAGCGAGGAGGAAATCGACATGATACGCCTTTCTGCTGTAACAATCTGTTCGCACAAACTGTTACGAGGCGTGCCTTAACAGCCAACTAACGCAGCTGAAGTTTCCTCCTCACCATCCAGCCGGAGCGCGCCCCGGACTGTGCCCAGATCACTGATCCGAGCGCAGCAGAATGATCTCAATCCGGTTGTTTCTAAGGTCTCTGGGGATATTGGAGACCATTTCACGATCCGCATGTCCCGTGACACGTGCAATCCGGTTTTCTTCCAAACCAAAGATTGTCAGCAACTCCCGCATGGCGTTCGCCCGATTCGATGACAATGGCCAGGCCTGTGTCTCGCGCACTGTGATCAGTTCAGAGCGCACATGGCCTTCCACCGCTACATTGTTGGACACCAGAGCTGACACTTCAGACAAGACCTCCGCGATATCCAGGAGCAGCGGCATCGGTTCCGACGTGCCCTCAACAAACAAACGGGCGTTATCCGCATCAAAGATCTCAATCACGAGGCCTTCATCGGTCACACGCGTCACCACATGTTTGAGCATATTATCCGCCAGAAGGCTTTCACCGCCCCCGCCGATCAACAGATCCTGCACCTCTTTGAGCCCATCTTCCTCCCCGGCGTCCTCTCCAGACCCCTTTCCGGCACCGGGTTGCTGGAACTCAACCGGTTCTGGCTGCCCTTTCAGAGAGGTGGGCAGACCGCCCGTCCCCGAATAGGCCAGAATCTGCTCTTCCAACACGTTGTCCCCGCCAAACATCGCACTTCCCCCACCGGAAATCTTGTTCAGCGGCACAGACGGGTTGAAGAACTCCGCAATGCCAAGTCGTTGTTGCTCTGTTGTCGCATTGATCAGCCACATCAGAAGAAAGAAGGCCATCATCGCGGTCACAAAGTCCGCATAGGCGATTTTCCACGCCCCACCATGATGCCCATCGCCGCCGACCACTTTCTTACGTTTAATGATCACCGGCGCGTTGGAATTATCAGCCATCGCACTCACCTTTTTCTCACCCTGCCCCAAGTGGTAGCGAGCAGGCCTTACCCCGGCCTTAACATATGGGATTTTAGGAATTATCCACAGAGCACTTTGGGAGAGTGCCGTGTCAGGGCGCGAGGGCGGCGGTCAGATCTGCCATGAACTGACGGCGCACGCGCCCCGTCGGAATGGCTGGTCCAATCTCCACATGAATGGTTCCCGGGCGCTTAACAAAACTGTCATGCGGCCAGCAGTCTCCAGAGTTCAGTCGCACTGGCAACACCGGGCACCCCGCCAGTTGATAGAGCACGCCAACCCCCGCCTGAAGCGGCACGTCTTGGGAAGGGCGGCGCGTGCCACTGGGAAAAATCAACAAGCTGCGCCCGGCCTCAAGCGCGGCAACACCGGCACGAAACCCCGCGCGCATGTCATCTGCACTGCCCCCAATATCAACTGGAATATGTCCCATCTTGCGCATCACCGGCCCAAACACCGGATAAGAGAAAATCGGCTTCTTGGCATACATCACCGGACGCCTGAAAAGCAGCTCGAAATAGAGCGTTTCCCAAGTACTCTCATGCTGGGCTGCAATAATGACGGGCTCCTCGGGTACATGCGCCAGCCCCCCGATCTCATAGCGCACACCACAGATCACCCTCAGGAGCCAGAGCTGCACCCACAAATATCGATCCGTGATGGCATAGACGATATCACGCGACAAAAGCAGCGCAGGCCACAACAGTAAAAACGGCACAGCCGCCACAACAGCACTGCCATAAAACAGCAGGCTTCGCAGCGCCAAAATAGGATAGGTTGTCCCCAAGAGTTTCATTCCACGTCTCATCGGCGCAACCGCCGTATTCCATTCAAAAACAAATCTCTACAGGCTCTTACCGAATAGAATTGGGCGGTGCACTATTGCCGTATGGTCAGAGAGTCCCGCTTGCGATACTCTAGCGCCAAAGGCCGTCCTCGTTGGCGCGACAGGGCGATTTTTTTGAAGTGTGGTTTTGGCGCATGGGGGATTAGGTTGCGAACAAGCGCATGGTGGCTCCGCACCCTTTTCGGAACAATGGTTGCAACGGCAGGTCTTGGGATCACCCTAGACCCCCTGCACGCCTTTGAAATAGATTTCCGTACCCATGGCGGCGATGAGACCCTGCCGGACCGCCTCAGTGGCGCGTCCCTGCTCACAACTGCCAAAGAAGACGGCACAACCGGCGGCCAGGATGTCGTTGCTGCCGCGCAGTCTGACTACAAACGCATGATCAGCGTGCTCTATGGACAAGGCTATTTCAGCCCGAAGATCTCTATCCGCGTCAACGGGCAGGAAGCCGCCGACATCTCCCCTTTTGCCAATATTGCGACCGTCTCAGACGTTGTGGTCGATGTGACACCGGGACCGCGTTTCCTCTTTGGCCGCACTGAGATGGCGCCTTTGACGCCAGAGACGGAGCTGACCGAAGACTTTGCTCCCAAAGCCCCGGCCAATCTGAACGCCATTGAACGCGCGGCACGGGAAGGGATTGATGGCTGGCGCACCGAGGGCCATGCCAAAGCCCGTGTGTCTGATCAATCCATCACCGCCGATCACCGCAACAGCGAGCTGGATGTGGACATAACTCTGGAGCCAGGCCCCAAATTGCGGTTTGGCAAGCTGACCTATCAAGGGGACTCCAAAGTGCCAGAGGCACGGGTTCTGGAAATTGCGGACCTGCCCGAAGGCGCGCCTTTTTCCCCCGAAACGGTCAGTCAGGTTTCTGCACGTCTGCGCCGTACCGAGACCTTTCGCAGCATCGATCTGCGCGAAGCGGACACACCAAATGCCGATGACACATTGGATATGGAACTGACGGTGGTGGATAACGCGCCCCGGCGGTTTGGCTTTGGTGCCGAATTGGAAAGCAGGGATGGGCTCAGCCTGACGGCCTTCTGGCTGCACCGCAATCTGCGCAATCAGGCCGACAGCCTGCGGTTTGATGCGGCCATAGAAAACCTCGGTGCGCAAAACAGCGGCGTGAACTACCGTGTCGGCACCTTATACACGCGCCCAGCCACCTTACGATCCAATGTCTCCCTGACACTTGGCGCAGAGCTGAAGCAAGAGGACGAAGACCTCTATTTCCTGCGCCAGTTTGGGGCCTCGGTTGGTCTCAAGCGCATTCATTCTGACCGCTTTGAAACCAGCCTTGCGCTCACCGGTTTCTTTTCTGACGTGGATGACAATTTCGGCGAACGCCACTTCAAAGCCATCGGCATTTCGTCCACTACCAAACTGGACCGGCGTGACAATATCTCAAATCCCACACGTGGGTTTTATGCGGAGGGCACAATCTTCCCCTATGCCGGTGGCGGGGATGCGGAAAGCACGCTTTACCTCGAAGGCGACTTGCGGGCCTATCGCGGATTTGGATCGGACAATGGCGTGATCGCGGCAGGCCGCTTACAACTCGGCAGCATCATCGGGCCATCCCTGTCTGAAACTCCACCGGACCTGCTGTTTTATTCCGGCGGTGGCGGCACCGTGCGGGGCCAGCCCTATCAATCCAACTTCGTCACCGTGGACGGCATCGAAAGCGGTGGTCTGTCCTTTCTTGGGCTGTCCGGCGAATTGCGTGTAAAAATCACCGACACCATCTCCACAGTGGCCTTTTATGACGCCGGGTTTGTCGGCGAATCCGCTGCGCTGACCTCCGGAGGCAACTGGCACGCCGGTGCGGGACTTGGCGTGCGCTATAACACCGGCTTTGGCCCTCTGCGTCTTGATCTTGGCCTGCCGGTTTCTGGCGGCACCGGCGATGGCGTTCAGCTCTACATCGGCATAGGACATACATATTGATGCGCTGGCTCTTTATTCTCCTGCTGTCATTTTTACCGCTCCATGCCTTTGCCCAAGAGGCAGAGGAGGCCAGCGACGAAGATAAGGGCATGCTCACCCGTTTTCTGGAAGACTCGCTTTCCGGCGCGGGACGTGAGGTCGAGGTGGTGGGGCTGCGCGGTGCCATCAGTTCCAATGCAACCTTAGAAAGCCTGCGCATCTCTGACTCAGAAGGGCTCTGGCTGACCCTCAATGGCGTGACATTGAACTGGAACCGGCTGGCCGTGCTGCGTGGCAATATCAACGTCAATGAACTGAGCGCAGAAGAAATCATTCTGGCCCGCGCGCCCAAATCAGAGCCTGCCCCCACAACTGCCGAAGCCAAGCCCTTTGCGCTGCCGGAATTGCCGGTCAGCATCAATATTCAATCTCTGAAAGCAGAGCGTATTTCCCTTGGAGAATCCCTGCTTGGGGAACCTGTGGATTTGTCGCTGACCGCGCGGCTGATACTGGAAGGCGGCACCGGTGAGGCGCTGCTCAGCGCAGCGCGCCTGAATGGCCCCGCCGGGCGCTTTGCGCTGGATGGAGCCTATGCCAACGAGACCGAGGAACTGCGCATTGACCTTCAGGTACATGAAGACCCCGGCGGTCTGGTGGCCACATTGGCCAAATTGCCCGGCGCGCCAGAGGTTGGGCTAACCGTACTGGGCGCGGGCCCTTTGGAAGACTTCACCGCCGATCTGCGCCTGACCACAGAGGGCGAGGAGCGTCTGGGCGGCGAAATTGTTCTGTCCACAGAACCCGGTGCCACTGCAGACGCCGCGCAGACACAGGTGATCCGCGCCGATATCAGCGGCAATATGGCCCCGCTGTTTGCGCCTGACTACAAAGACTTCTTTGGCGAGAGCATTGCGCTCAACACCCTGCTGCGCCGCTTTGATGATGGCCGCACCACGCTTGAAAATCTCGCGCTGACCTCCAGCGCGCTGAACCTGCGCGGCGCGCTCGCCCTCACACCAGAGAACCTGCCCGCAAGTTTTGATCTGGACATCGACCTGCGCGCCGCCGATGGCGATGCGGTGTTGCTGCCCGTGGGCGGGCCAAAGAAATACATCACCAGCGCTGCGCTCAATGCAGAGTTTGACGCCGCAGCCGGTGACGCCTGGTCGCTGACAGGCGACATCACGGGCATCGACAGCAACGCGCTCAAACTTGATCAGCTCGCGCTCAAAGGCTCCGGCACCATCACAACCGCCCCCAAAGAGCGGATCACCGCCGCGCTTGCGCTAGATATGGATGGGCTGGTGATGAGCGATGCCACGCTGGCCAATACGCTGGGCGACACCGGCTCTTTTGTTGCTGACATCCTCTGGGAAGAGGACGCAGGCATCAAAATTTCCGGCCTGACACTTCAGGCCGCACAGATGACCGCCACCGGTGACGCCCATATCACAGGCACCGGCGCGGATATGGTCATCGCCACGCAGGCTGATCTTGACGTGCCAGATCTTGCGGCCTTTGCCGGGCTCGCCAACCGCGCCATCGCGGGCGCGCTCAGTGCCAGCCTGACCGGGGACATCGCGCCTCTGAAGGGTGGATTTGACCTGACCCTGCGGGCCACCGGACAGGATCTGGCCATTGACGATCCACGCGCCGATCCCCTGCTCGCCGGGCCAAGCAGCCTCGATATTTCTGCCAAACGGGACGAAAACGGCCTAACCCTGCGCAAGGGGGAGGTGACAAGCGCCGCTTTGCGTCTTTCAGGTGCAGGCACATTGGCCAGTCAAGACAGCGATCTGACCTTTGAGACAACATTGGATGATATTGCGCGGGTGCTGGATATTGATGGCATCCGCGGGCCGGTGACCGTCTCGGGCAGCGCCACGCAAACCGGCAGCGACTGGGCCTTTGATGTCGCCGCCACCGCACCAGCAGAGAGCAGCGCCAAAATTCAGGCCAGCCTCCCTGCCACCGGCGATCCTTCCGCCGACCTGACCTTGGACATCGGCCGGGTACAGGCCCTTTTGCCAAGCCTCCCCGGCGCAGCCCATGTGGAAGCCAGCGTCACTCAGACCCCCGCGGGCATCAATCTGCGCTTTGACGCCACTGGCCCGTTTGACACCTCAAGCACCGGGCGCGGCGTGATTGACCCCACCGGGACCGGCAATGATCTGACCCTGTCCGGCAGCCTGCCATTGGCGGCGGCCAACCTGATCTTGTCACCCAATTCGGTGCAGGGTCTGGCCCGGTATGATCTGCGCGTGCAGGGCGCGCTGGCCCCGGAAAATGTCACGGGCACGGTTTCTTTCAACGACACCCGGTTTGCCATGCCCGATCTGCGAATCGCACTTGAGGATATCGGCGGCACGGTGAATTTGGCCAATAACGCCGCGCAGATTGCTGTCACAAGCCGGTTCTCCGGCGGCGGCGATATTGGCGTCAACGGCAGTATCAATCTCGCCGCGCCTTTCTCGGCAAATCTGCCCATCACATTGCGCGACATCCAATACCAACAAGGCCAGCTCTTCAAAACTGAGCTGGATGGCGACATCACCCTCACAGGCCCTCTCACCGGTGGCGGCACCATCGCGGGCGATATCCGCGTCGGGCGCACCGATGTGAGCGTCACTCCGGTGGCCCTCTCTGGCGCCGGGCCTGTCCCAGACATCAACCACATCAACGAAACCGCCGCGATCCGCACCACCCGTGATCGCGCCGGTCTGATTGCCCGCGAAAAATCCTCAAACAGCTCCGCACCGCCTTTCAATCTGGATGTCACCATCGACATTCAGGAGCGCATCGCCCTGCGCGGCCTCGGTCTGAATGCGGATTTCAATGGCGGGATGCGTATCACCGGCACCACCAATGCCGTCTCGCCAAATGGAGAGTTAGATCTCATCCGGGGCCGTCTCGATTTTCTGGCCAAAACCTTCGAGATCGACGAGGGGCGGATTTCTATGCTCGGAGATTTTGTGCCCACCATGCGGGTCGTGGCCATCTCCGAACAGCCAGATGCCACCATCTATGTGATCCTTGATGGGCCTCTGGATGATCCCCAAATCCTGCTGGAAAGCGATCCAGAACTGCCCGAAGACGAGGTGCTCTCGCAGCTGCTCTTTGGCCGTGATCTCTCCAGCATCTCAGCCCTTCAGGCCGCCCAACTGGCGGGCGCGCTGGCAACACTCTCCGGCCAGGGACCCAGCGGCCCCCGGCTTGGGGAAAACTCCGGGCTGGATGATTTGGGGCTGACCTTTGATGAATCCGGCACGCCGGGTCTGCGCGCTGGCAAATACATCAATGAAAACGTTTACACAGAGATCGGCGTGGACAGCACCGGGCGCTCGTCGATCAGCCTTAATCTGGATGTGACTGACAATCTCACGATCAAAGGCAAAGTGGGATCGGATGACGACAACGGCATCGGACTGTTCTTTCAGCGTGACTATTAAGCCGGTTTTGGTGCCCGCGCGCCACGCAGGCACATCTCGCGCAGCTGATCGCGTGTTTCTGCACTCAGCGGACGGCCAAAGGTGCGCTCCCATTTGAGCGTATTGCGGATTGCGCCCCCTATGAAACTGCTGATCACACAGGCCTCACCTGCCACGGCCCAGCCTTCTGCCTGCAAATCCTGCAACAGCTGCGCAATAAAGTCGATCGGCCCCTGAAAGCTCTCCTGCACTTCAGATCCGGGCAACAGAGGTACATTGGACAGATACTCAAACAACACCGCGCGATCCGCATCCGCCCAGATGAAGTCAATGTGATTTTCGATGTAAAGCACCAGCCGATCCTGCGCGCTCAGGCTTGGATCATCTCCGCCCACCAGCGCCCTTTCCAGCGCCTGACCAAGCTGTTCATAAACCGCCCGGATCAGAACATCCTTGTTTTCGAAGTGATTATAGAGCGACCCCGTGGCCACCCCCGCCCGCTGGGCAATCTTTGACATCGGGGCCTGCGTGCCATGTGCCACCAACATAGCCGCCGTGGCTTCGAGAATTTTATCGCGCATCGTTTTCTTGTCCTGCCGCCTGTCACATCCGACATTGAACAACCGCTCAAGTTGTCAAATGACACTAAGGGTAGAAAGCGGCACACGCAAGCAGACGCCCCAAAACCCCTAGCGTCACTTGAGCGAATGAAGCAAATCCGAGGCGCTGCGCAGCATTTGCAAACACATGATGCCAGATCCGGATATCACACAGCGCTCCAATCCAGCACAACTTTGCCAGAGGCACCCGACAGCATAGCATCAAATCCGGCCGCAAACTCTCTCACGGGTAAGCGATGCGTGATCACACGGGAGACATCCAGACCATTCTGCAGCATGGCGATCATCTTGTACCAGGTCTCAAACATCTCCCGGCCATAGACACCCTTAATGGTGATCGCCTTAAACACAATGCGAGACCAATCCACCGGAGACTGCCCCGGCGGAATACCAAGCAAGGCTATCTTGCCCCCCATGACCAGCGCCTCCACCATCTGATCCAGCGCCGCCTGTGACCCGCTCATTTCAAGCCCCACATCAAAGCCTTCTTTCAGGCTCAGCCCGTGCATCACATCATTGAGATCTTCCTGCGCCACATTCACCGCGCGCGCGTTGGGCACCACATGCTCCGCCAGCGCAAGTCGATCCGGGTTGATATCGGTGATCACCACATGGCGCGCGCCCGCATGTTTGGCCACCGCTGCCGCCATGATCCCGATCGGCCCCGCGCCCGTGATCAGCACATCTTCGCCCAGCAGATCAAAGCTCAGCGCCGTGTGCACCGCATTGCCCAATGGATCCAGAATCGCGCCGATCTCATCGGGGATATCATCGGGCAAAGGCACCACATTAAACGCCGGCAGCCGCAGATATTGCGCAAAGGCCCCCTGCACATTCACCCCAATGCCGCGCGTGCCGGGATCAAGGTGAAACTTCCCCGCCCGCGCCTGACGGCTTTCATGGCCAATGATATGGCCCTCACCCGAACAACGCTGACCAATCGTGAGCCCGTCCACCCGGCGTCCGATCTCCACGATCTCCCCGGCGAATTCATGGCCGGTGATCATCGGCACCGGCACCGTGGCGCTGGCCCAGTCATCCCAGTTCCAGATATGAATATCCGTGCCGCAGATCCCAGTTTTATTGACCTTGATCAGCACCTCATCTGGCCCGATCTCAGGCACCGGGGCCTGCACCATCCACAGCCCTTTTTCAGGGTGGGATTTCTCCAACGCGGTCATGGTGTTTGCACGCATCAGATCACTCCCACAGGTCGGTGGACAGGTATTTCAAACCACTGTCGCACATGACAATCGCCACACAGCCGCCCTTTTCCGGCCCCCGCAGCAATTCTATCGCACCGGCCAGATTGGCCCCGGCGGAAAAGCCTGCAAAGATGCCCTCTTTCTGCGCCAACAGCCGCGCGCCCTGCCGCGCGTCCTCTCCTGTCACTGAAAGATGCCCCGCCAAAGCGGCGCCCTTCAGATACACGAGATCCCCCATGGCATAGCCGCCCCCCTGAATGGGATGCTCTGGCTGTGTCACCGTTTCGCCCGCAATCGCCCGCGCGCCTTCCGGCTCCACCGCATAGCAGCGCACGCCTTTGGGCCCGAGATAGGCCGCCGCCCCAGCCAATGTCCCGCCAGAGCCCGCAAAATCACAAAAGGCCGTCACCGCCCCGTCAGACTGCGTCCAGATTTCAGGCCCAGTGCCAGTTTCATGCGCCTTCGGATTGCCCGCATGACCAAACTGATCCGCCCGAAACGCCCCGCGCTCTTCGGTGATCTGCTGCGCCGCCGCGTCCACCATGGCGAGATCTGCGCCAGACACTTCGCCCGGCTTGCTGCCCGCGGCTTGCGGCACAATCACCACTTCCGCGCCCAAAGCCCGCATCATGCGCGCGCGCTCGACCGAATTACCCGCGCTCATCACCGCGACAAACGGATGCCCCAGAATGCCGCAGACAATCGCCAGCCCGGTCCCCATATTGCCAGAGGTCAGCTCCACCACCGTCTGCCCCGGTGCAAGCGTGCCATCCCTGCGCGCCATCTCGATGATCGCCCGGGCCGCACGGTCTTTCTTGGAAAACCCCGGAAGGAGGTAATCCAGCTTTGCCAGAATACGCCCCTCAAGTTTCAGATGGTCGCAGAGCCGGGTCAGGGACACCAATGGCGTATTCTCAATCGCCTCAACAACGGAGGGTAAAATCATTTCAGCACTCCCAGTTCCTTGCCCACTTTGCCAAAGGCCGCCAGCGCCCGGTCCAGCTCATCTTTGGTCAGCGCCGCATTCATCTGCGTGCGGATGCGCGCCTGTCCGCGCGGCACCACCGGGAAGAAAAAGCCCGACACATACACGCCTTCCTCAAACAGCCCCGCTGCCATCTCCTGCGCCAGAGTCGCCTCGCCCAGCATCACCGGAATGATCGGATGTTCCCCGGGCAGTATATCAAAGCCCAGCGCCTCAAGCCCGGCCCGCCAATAGGCCGCATTCTCAAACAGGCGTTTACGATCCGCAGCCCCCTCCTCAACCAGCCGGAGCGCTTCGATCCCGGCGGCAACAATGCTGGGCGGCAGCGAATTGGAGAACAGATAGGGCCGCGCCCGCTGCCGCAGCAGGTCGATCACTGGCTGCGGCCCGGCGATATAACCGCCAATAGCCCCCCCAAGTGCCTTGCCCAAAGTCCCGGTGAGAATATCCACATCCACACCAAAATGATCCGGCGTGCCCGCCCCGTTTGGCCCCATGAACCCGGTCGCATGGCAATCATCCACCATCACCACCGCGTCATACTCTTTCGCCAGCCGCGTGATCTCCGGCAGGTTCGCCAGATAACCATCCATGGAAAACACCCCATCCGTGGCAATCATGATGTGGCGCGCACCTTCGTTCTTGGCGTGCTGCAGCATCGCCTCCAGATCCGCCATGTCATTATTGGCATAGCGATAGCGCTTCGCCTTACACAAACGGATACCGTCAATGATCGACGCATGGTTGAGACTGTCAGAAACAATCGCATCCTCTGGCCCCAACAAGGGCTCAAACAGCCCGCCATTGGCATCGAAACAGGCTGCAAAGAGGATCGCGTCGTCTTTCTTCAGAAACGTCGCCAGCTTCTGTTCCAGTTCCCGGTGAATGTCCTGCGTACCGCAAATAAACCGCACCGAAGCCATGCCAAACCCGCGCGGCTCCATCGCCCCCTTGGCCGCCTCGATCAGCGCCGGATTGTCCGCCAGCCCAAGATAGTTGTTGGCACAAAGGTTGATCACCTCCCGCGCCCCCACTGCAATCTCACCGCCCTGAGGCGAGGTGATCATGCGCTCCTGTTTCATCAGCCCCTCCGCCTCAATGGTTTTCAGCGTGGTACGGATGTCGTTCAGAAAAGCATCTGACATGAGGTCCTCCATAATGATGGACGCACCTCTACCATAACGGATTTATCTCCGTGAAGGGGGAATTTCACTATAGCGGACAAAAATCCGTGATTTCAGAAATCACCCCAACCCAACCGTCAGGAAGGGCTGTCTCTCGGGGGCGCCCTTGGGGACTCCCCCCCGAGCAGCAAGGTCTCGACAGCATCCTTCACATCGCAAACTGAACTGTCGCAAAAGCGTCTACCCAAATAGCCGCAGCCCTTCGCAAAGAGCCTCACCCATTCTTAACAATCAAAAACACCCGCGCAGGCTGGGTGGCTTCAATACTGTGCGCCACATCCGCGCCGTAGCGCGCTGTGTCCCCCTCGGACAATTCCTGCGCCGCCGCACCACTGCTCACCCGCACAGCCCCTTCCAGCACCGTGAGCTGCTCAGTTGCGCCGCGTTTGTGCGGCGCGCTTTTCAGGTGCCCGCCCGTCTCAAAACGGATGTCATAGACTTCATGCCCACCCACATCTTCGGGTGGGGACAGAATATGGATCAGGCACAGGTGACCCATATTGTCAAAACGCGGCACATCACTGGCGCGCAGCACCTCAACCTTGTCTGCGGCATCCGCATCCAACAGCCCGGCAAAATCCACCTGCAACGCCCGCGTCAGGTTCCACAGCGTCGCTATGGTCGGGCTGCTTTCGCCCCGTTCAATCTGGCTCACCATCGACCGGCTCACGCCCGAAAGTTTCGCCACCGCATCTAGCGACAGCCCCTGTGCGCGGCGGGCTTCGCGCAGACGCGCGGGCAGGAGATCCAAAATCGGCAAGTCAGTGTCCATACCCTCTGATGCCGCCAAGCCCGTCCTCTTGTCAATCAACACCCTGCGCCGACCTTCCGTAGGACTACGGGTCAACAGACCGTGACGCGCCGTTCCTGCTGACTTCATCCGGGCCCCTCTGCATAGTGCGCGACAAATGCGACTGAGAGGAGAGGACCCATGTCCGACATCGTAATTCTGGGCGGTGCCCGCACCGCCGTTGGTACTTTTGGCGGATCGCTCGCCAACACCCCCCCAATTGAGCTGGCGACCGCTGTGTCCAAAGCCGCCATCGAACGCGCAGGTGTTCAGGGCGACCAGATCGGCCATGTGGCTTTCGGTCACGTCATCAACACCGAGCCACGCGACATGTATCTCTCCCGCGTTGCCTCTGTGGACGCAGGCGTGCCCAATACCACCCCAGCGATGAACGTGAACCGCCTCTGCGGCTCCGGCCTTCAGGCCATCGTGTCCGCCACCCAATCCCTGATGCTGGGCGATGCAGATTTTGCCCTCGCCGGTGGGGCCGAAAACATGTCCCGCTCTCCCTACATCCTGCAACAGCAGCGCTGGGGCCAGAAGATGGGCGACGTGAAAACGCTGGACATGATGCTGGGTGCGCTGAACTGCCCGTTTGGCACCGGCCACATGGGTGTGACCGCGGAAAACGTCGCTGATGAGCACGACGTGACCCGCGAAGACATGGACGCTTTCGCCCTCGCCAGCCAGGAGCGCGCCGCAGCGGCGATCGAAGCCGGTTATTTTGACGAACAGATCACCCCGGTCGACGTCAAAGTAAAGCGCGACATGGTGCCATTTGTCCGTGATGAACACCCAACCGCCTCCACCATGGAGTCTCTGGGCAGGCTGCGTCCGGTCTTCAAGAAAGATGGCCGTGTGACCGCAGGCAACGCTTCTGGCCTGAACGACGGTGCCGCCGCCATCGTGCTGGCCCGCGCAGAGGCCGCAGAGGCCGCTGGCCTGACCCCGAAGTTCCGCGTGCTTGGCTATGCCCACGCCGGTGTGCGCCCAGAGGTGATGGGTATTGGCCCGATCCCGGCTGTGGAAAACCTGCTGGCGAAAACCGGTCTCTCCGTGGCCGACTTTGACGTGATCGAAAGCAACGAAGCCTTCGCCTCCCAAGCCATCGCCGTGAACAAAGGCCTTGGTCTGGACACCTCCAAAGTGAACCCGAACGGCGGTGCGATCTCTCTGGGCCACCCGGTTGGCGCAACCGGTGCGATCATCACCGTGAAACTGATGTATGAACTGGAGCGCACTGGCGGTTCCAAAGGTCTGGCGACCATGTGCATCGGCGGCGGTCAGGGCATCGCACTCGCCATTGAACGTATCTAAACCTTTCAAAGCAAACCTGCATCGGCCAAAGGTTAACGCCTTTGGCCGGCGTGTGTTTGGCACCTCCGCATTACGGACGCGATACAGACGCAATACCGACGTGCCAAAAAATGGTTAATCCACCCAGAACGTGACCTGATCCGACCGCCCCGTCGCGTCAATCACCGTCACCGTTGCCTGGCCCTTTCCATCCATCGGCAAGCGCACTTCAGAACGGCGCATATTGGTAAGTACCGGCTGCCCATTGGCCAGAAATGTCAACGGAAAGGCCGCATTGCGCACCTTGACCACCACGCCTTCTTCCCCCTGTGAAAGCCGCGCACCCTGTGGCGGAAAGGCCAGTTCAAGGCTCTCAGAGGCAGGCTCAAACACTGCCTGTCGACCCTTAAATTTCTTAAGCGGTTCAGGCAGTTGTCCGTGGCTGACAATCAGCGTTTCCGGCGGCGGAGGGGACAGTGGATCTAGCTCTGGCTTAAGGCGCTGAAACAGCTCAAACAGCACCGGTGCCGCCACCTCAGCCCCAAAGGCACCGGGGACAGGTGTTCCATCAGGTCGGCCAATCCACACGCCCGCCACATGCCTGCCATCAAAGCCCAGCGCCCATGTGTCCCGATGGCCATAAGAGGTGCCGGTTTTATAGGCCAACCCGCTGCGCGCCGCCCCCACCGGCGGGGCAATCTCAGACAGAATATCCCCCAAATGCCACGCCGCCGAACGGCTTATAATGCGTTGCTTTTCATATGTTTTTTTGGGATATTTCCAAGTCAAATCAGATGCCTCGCCCCCTTGTGGAAACATCGCATAAAGCGACACAAGCTCTTCCAGAGACACCCCAACGCCCCCCAAAGCCACCGCCAGTCCGGCCGCGCCTCCCGGCACTTCTGGCCGCAATCCCGCGCGCCGCATCGCCACCATCAAATTAGCTGGCCCAATCTCATCGGTCAGCAACACAACCGGGATGTTCAAAGACAGCGCCAATGCCTCCCTGACACGTACATCACCCCGAAATTGACCATCAAAATTCTGCGGCGCGTAGCGACCAAAATGCACGGGCCGATCGGAAATCAGGCTCTCTGGATGCACAAGCCCCTGGTCAAAAGAAAGTCCATATACCAAAGGCTTAAGCGTAGACCCCGGCGAACGTTTGGCCTGCGTCATGTCAATGAAGCCTTGCCGCCCGTCGCCATCACCAAACCCGGCGGAGCCCACAGATGCCAGGATTTCACCGCTTTCATGATCCGCAACAATCATGGCCACCGATAAACGCCGCCCCAACCTCTGCACCGCCTGCGCGGCAAGCGTCTCAAGCGATTTTTGCAGGGTCAGATCCAATGTCACATGATGCCGCTGGGCCAAAGGATCCTGTTGCCGCGCCCGATCTGCCATATGTGGTGCCAGCACAGGGAAAGGCCTGCGGGTCTGTGCAATCGGCGTGATATGTGCGGCCTGCACATCATCCTCTGTCAAAACACCCTTCTTTTCAGCAACATAGAGCACCCGATCGCGCGCAGCCTGTGCTGCCTCTGGATGACGATCAGGGCGGCGGGCATTGGGGCTCTGCGGAAGAGCCACCAGAAGTGCGCTTTCGGCTGGGGTCAGCCGGTGTGGTTCTTTGCCAAACCACGACAGCGTCGCGGCACGGATGCCCTCAAGATTGCCACCAAAGGGTGCATGGGTCAGATAAAGCTGTAGAATTTCTGTTTTGCTGAGGCGTTTCTCCAGCGCGAGTGCCACCCGAATTTGGCGCAGCTTTCCGGCCCAAGCCCCTGTGCCGGAATCTTCAATAAGCCGCGCCACCTGCATCGTCAGGGTAGAGCCCCCAGACACCACACGCTGCTGCGTCAGCGCCTGCCAGGCGGCACGCATAAAGGCTTTGAAATCAACACCCTGGTGTTGCCAAAACCGGGCATCTTCATAGGCAACCAACATCGCCAAATAGGTCGGATCGACGTCGTCCACCGCAGCGCTCATACGCCAGAGACCATCCTCCACAGTATAGGCTCGCAAAAGCGCACCTTTGCGGTCCAGCACTTCAACGGAGGTCTCTGCCAACAGAGGCGGCAGCTCTGTCTCGTTGATCCAACGGTCCAGCGTGTCGCGCGCACCCGCAAAGAACAAAAGCCCCCCAACTAGCAGGACCGCCAGCCAAAGCCGCATGTCACTCGCTCACGACAAGGCGCGCTGCCGCCGTGTTGGCCCTATATTGCGGGCGATACATGTCTTCGACAGAGGCCGCTGGATGATGATACACTCCCGGGCTGACAGCTCGCACAACATAGGCCAGTTGGAAGGGTCTATCAGAACGCCAGTCCACCGCTGCCAGAAACCGATCCGCGCGGAACTCGCTGTGCTCTGCGGCGGCGGGCGCAAGCCATTCAAGCCCCCGAATGTCTCCACCGGACAAGAGATTGGGATTGTCGATCTCAAAGCCTGCAGGCAAAGGATCGTTGATCATGAGACGCGCCCCCACCTGTGTGGAAGGCCGAACGGTGAGCACCGCAACAAGGCGCGTGCCCGTTGCCACCGAGCCCGCGGTGACTTCCTCACCTTCCATGGTGAAATACTGCCGCGTCAGGGCATATCCATATCCCCCCTGCTCCACAGAGTAAGTCGGCACACCAAAGGTTGTGAGTGTGACCCTCTTGGGCGTATCCCCCTCATTTCGCAGCACTTTATCAACTGCAAGATCTCCTTCAGACCAGCGCGCCACAAGGGCACTCTCAAGGGCCGTGCCGTTCAAGCTCAGCGCGGTTTCACCAGTCTCTGAAAGCAGCCCCTGCGCGGCCAGCAAAGACCAAACCGCCTCTTGTGTAGAGAGCTCTCGCGCAGGTGAGGTCACCTGCTCTGCCAACCCTTCCAGATCAAGGGCGTCGCTTTTGGCTTCCAGCGCCAATGCCATGGTGCCCGCCACATCACGCAGCGCTGTGCCATAGTCAGCACGCCAGAGAGGTCGCGCGTCAGCCTCTGTGGACTGCGCCGCAATCTTGTCAGCCGCAATACGGAACATATGGTCGGCGCGCGTCTGGTCCCCATACATGGCCAGCGCCGCGCCCAACTGCGCCGCCGCCAGAGGCGTGGCAAAGGCCTCCGCTTTGACATCCGCATAGTAACGCAGATCGCCCATGGCCGCCGCCCCCTCTCGCGCGAGGACCAGCAAAGCATAGGCAATGTCTTCGCCGCCGCGCTCAAAATCTGGCGCATAGTTGATCCGGTTGCGCAGATTGTTCATCGCCTGCTGAAAGGCCTTTGGCGGCACCACATGCCCCCGTGATTTCGCACGTGACAGAAAATCACCAACATAGGCATCCAGCCAAAAATCCCCGGAATCCGGACGCCAGAGGCCAAAGGCTCCGTTGCTCGACTGCCGGGTCAAAATCAAAGCGATCGCCTCTGAAACGCGCTGATCCAAACCGTCCTGAGGCACGATCCCAACCGCATCTGCCACCTCTTCAAAATACAACAACGGCAGGGCCTGTGATGTGACCTGCTCAGTGCATCCATAGGGGTAGCGATCCAACGCCTGCAAAAGTCCTGGCGCATCAAATCTGGCCAAAGCGCCGGAAGACACCATCAGTTCCCCAGTCCCCGCCCGCAAATCAGCAAGCACATCAGATCCCACAGTCAGGCTTTCTCCCGGCGCGAGGCTCAATTGGCGTGTGATGCTGATCGCAGGGTCATTGGCCCGCACCGGCACAGTGAGCGATTTTACCAACTGTTTGCCGTCAGGTGTCGTCAGTGCAATGCGAACGGTATGATTGCCAACACTTTCAGCCACCACAGGCACGGAGAGCCGCGCAGTTCCCAGTGCTGCCAAGTCCAAACCTGACGGGACAGCGGAGGTGTCAAGCGACAGGCCCTGTGCAACCACGTCAAGCCCCATACGTCCGGCCGGACCCTCAGCATGCACAAATTCTAGCAGAAGGCGGCTTTCATCACCTGGCGCGAGAAAGCGCGGCAGGCTGGCGGTAACAACCACAGGGTCGCGCACCAAAACATCGGCTTCGGCCTGTCCCACTGCGGTGTCAGACCACGCCACAGCCATTAAGCGCACCGTGCCATTGAACTCGGGCAGATCAAACTGCGCCTGCGCTTTGCCGTCTGCGCCAACCTCAACCGGGCCTGTGAAATAGGCCACCAGTTCTTCGGTTGGCGGTGGTGCCTCAAAACCGCTCCCCGCATTGGCATCGCCGCCGCTGCGCAGCTGCCCCATGCTGCCTTGCAACCCATTGATCAGACGCCCGTAAATATCGCGAATTTCCATACCCAGACGCCGCTGTCCAAAATAGTGCGCGGAAGGATCAGGGCTTTCAAAACGAGTCAGATTCAAAATGCCCACATCGACCGCTGCCAATGTGACGAACGCTGTTTCCCCCTCTGAAATACCTGCCACATTGACTGTGACATCAAGAGGACCACGCGGTTCTGCCGTGAGAGGCGTGCCAATCTCGACCGCAAGCTGTTTGTGCCCTGGATCCACAGCTGCGTAGCGCAGGCCCAATGCGCGCGCTGGGTTTTGGCTCAGCTGCGCATCAGAAGGCCGGATCACCGATGCGGTCACATAGGCCCCTGCGCCCCATTCTTCCGTGACAGGAAGATCTATCAGGTTTTCGCCCTCCTGAACGTCCACTGCTTTCATCGCAATCAAGCGGTTGGACATCACCGAAATCAGAGCTTTGCCAGCAAACCGCGGCACCAGACGCAGCTGCGCGGTATCACCAATCCGATAGGACTGTGCATCAAGGGACAGTTCAAGCGTATCAGGCGTTTCAGTTGTATCCGCAGGCGCATACCAGCCTGCTGAGAACGAGAGAGCACTGCTGACATAGCTGCCGCCTTCCTGCTCCACCACAATTTCATACTGCCCCCAGGTGACATCGGCAGACACCGCAATCGGCACCCCTTCTGCCGTCATGCGCCCCTGTGCAACGGTATGGCGTGTTGTCGTGGGTTCCCACTCCCAGCCGCCATTCAGCTGATACCACTGATAGCGTGTTTCAACCCGATTGACGGCCCAGCGCAGAGCCATATTGGCCGGT
The DNA here is from genome assembly GCF_017744035.1 of Shimia sp. R11_0. Classification (NCBI taxonomy): domain Bacteria; kingdom Pseudomonadati; phylum Pseudomonadota; class Alphaproteobacteria; order Rhodobacterales; family Roseobacteraceae; genus Shimia; species Shimia sp. R11_0. Next base: position 84,737 of record NZ_JAGHQY010000001.1, read on the forward strand.
GTCAAATCTGCGTTGAGCGGCAAAATCTCAAACTGGGCTGTGCTGTTTTCCGCGATGACGTCTTCTTCAAAGAGCGCCTTGATACCGATCAATGGCGTTTGTGCGGCCACCGGATGTTCTAAGCGGCGCTCTACCGGACGCCCCGCACCTTCCAAAACGCGCACAGCGATCTCTGCCACCAGCGGCTTGCCTTGGGCCTCCTGCTGCGGCAGGGTCACCGATACCTCAGCTTCACCGGCAGCATCCGTCACCGCGCCATCGAAATACGCAGTCTGACCAAAGAAAGGCGTGTCATACCGCCCAAAGACAAACCCCGGATGGGCGGCAATCTCGGATTTTGCCTGTAGCTTCACCTGCCCTTCAATTGCCAGATCAGCGGCTGGCGCTCCAAACAGATAGCGCGCCTTCAGCGCAATCGGCGTTGGGGCCACCGCGTCCAATGGGGCGTTTGGCGCATTCAGTGAGAAATCGATCCGTTCTGGCAAAAAGTCTTCGACCAGCACCTTGGCCTGTGCCAAGGCGGGCGCATCCAGATCGGATTTGAAATCAACTGTCCAACGCCCGCGTGGCACTGTTGCGCCCAAGGGCATTGCAAAAACATGGCCACCCGCCACACCATCAGGCGAGACCATCCGGCTGTATTCCACACCGTCAGGGCGCGTCAGAATCGCCGTAAGGGGGACGCCCGGAAGCGCCTCGGCCAAAGTACCGCGCACCAATGCCGTCGCGTGAATAGTCTCTCCCGCGCGATAGGCCCCACGATCCGTTGAGACAAAGACATCCATCGGCGGTGCCGCCGGGCGGCCCTCTACGCCCCGGTCAGACAAATCAAATGCCGGCTCGGTCAGTGAGAGGAAAGAGAAATCATCCTCCGACTGCACCATAAGCAACGCTGGCGCCGCAGCCCCTGTACCCCGCGTCAGCCCAGCGTCAAATACGCCATAGCCCTGCGCATCAGTTGTCACTTCCCCAAGCACCCGATTGGCGCGCGACAGAAGCGTCACCTTGGCTTGCGCAAAGGCGGAGGCATCCGAAAGATGGCGCACAAACACATGTAGTCCGTCCGTGCCACTGAGAGATGTCATCCCGATATCAGACAGCAGAAACCACTGCGTAGCGGACGTCTCATCATATTTATCCGCGCCAATGAGATCTGCCGTCAACGCATAGACGCCTGCGGGCTGGCCTTTCACCAGATCTCCCAGAGGCAGACGCGTTGTCATGGTCTGGTTGAGGCGATTTTCTACCTGACCGGATCCTGTCCAGATTGTCTCAGCCACATCACGATTGAAATCTTCCAACTGCCAATAGCTGAGCGGCTGTCCAAAATAGCTGTCCTGAATGGCCCGCAAAAGATTGCGGTCGTTCACGCGCTGCAAGGTCAGCGTCACCTCATCGGTATTGACCGTCTCAATCGGAAGTCCCGCATCTGCGGAACGTGGCAACACATAAGCGCGACCGGCAAAAGCCACCTTGGGGCTGCGATCCCGCACATAAGCACGCAATTCTGTATCCTTGGACAGTGTCTCTCCACTCTGCGCCGGAAGCCCCTTGCGGAAGATCACCGCAATATCCTGACCATGTGTAAGGCCTTCCACGCAGATGCGCTGCTCTTCTACGCGCACGGCAAGGCGGGAATCGGGTAGTTTCACAAAAGGCGTGTAATCCTGACCAACCTTGATCAGAGGCTCATTGAATTCTGCGCAGAATCGCGGGCTTTCCAGATCACTTTCCACCTGATGATCCGAAACGCGAAAGCCATATTTGGCGATTGCCGTTTCAAGCTTTTCGGCAATATCAATTCGGTTCTGCACCCCACCGGCCAGACGCAGGCTGCGCAGGACAGCTTTGCCACGCCCCTGTTCCTCAAGTTGCTCCGCCAAAAGCAGAAGCGCATTCACCTGCTCACTTTTGCTGGCTGCACGCAGATAGGCGTTGATGGCCGCGCCAGCTGCACGCGTTTGGTAGGTTGTGGTGTTGCCCGATTGCGATGTGGCAAGTGCCGCATTCATCCGGCCATATTCGGCCCATAGATCACTGCGGTCCTGTTTACTGAGTGCGGCGCCAGTCCAGCGCATGGCCGACAGCATATTGCCTTCTGCGCGCCTATCCCGCGCTGACGCAAGCATGTCTTCGACATCCCAAGCACCGCCCGCGTGGTAGCGACCAATTTTTTCCGCCAGTTCCTGCGCCGTCTTCAAATCACTTTCCCGTAGAAACATCAGCTCCGCGCTGCGCGCACGGCCCAGCTGCAAAACTTGCTCCGAAACGGAGAACACCTCAGCAGACAGCGCCCCCTCATAGGGCTCTTTCTGTGAAATGGCCGATTTTGGGAAACAGGCATTGGATTTACGATTGAACGTGAAAGCCGTGCAGTCTGAATCATTCAAGCACGTCTGAATGCAGGCTTCGTAAGTGGTGTCGAAAATGTTCTGCAGATCCGATCCATAAAAATCCACATCCGGGCTCACCACCACGCGACGCTCTGGAATATAGTTTTCGGCAATGGTGGTCGTCGCGGTCAAAATGCACAAAACAGCGGTCAATACGCGGAACATTTCGCTCTCCTCAGTTCAATGAAGCGATGGTGGCACGCAGACGCCAAGCTTGGCAACGGCGATAAGCCTAGACGAGAGTTAAGCAGATATTCATCGTCGTCTGAGATAACTCACTGAACTGTAGTGGACGACTTGAGGATCGGCGAATGTCGCTGGCGCAAAAACTTGCTGACGAACGACGGGCACGTTTGGCAGCCGAACGTTTGCTGGAACTGAAAAAGCGCGAGCTTTATGCGGCCAATCGGAAGCTGGGCAAACATGCTGCGCAGCTCTCAAACGAGATCGTAGAGACACGCGCCGAGTTTGAAACCGTCGTCAAGGAAAACAAACGTTTTCGTACAGATCTGGAAACGGCACAGGAACGCGCTGATCAGGCAGAGCGCCGCCTCTGGCATTCCATTGCCACCATAAAGGATGGCTTTGCCTTCTTTGATCAAGGCGGCAAGATGATCGCGGCCAACCCTTCCTATCTGGCGATATTTGAAGGCGCAGATCACATTAAGCCCGGCGTGAGCTATCAGGAGATCATGGAGTTTGCTGCTCACGAGGGCCTGTTCGTTCTGGAAGATACAACGCCGGATGACTGGTGCGAGATGATGGCCCAGCGTTGGCATGATGACGAGCCGGAACCCGTGATTGTTCAACTCTGGAATGAAGAGTTTCTGAAACTTCTGGATCAGAAAAATGAAGGTGAGGACCGCACCAGCCTTGCATTGAATATTACGGAAAGCGTGCGCCAGGAAGCGGAGCTGCACCGTGCCCGCCAGGAAGCGGAAGCCGCCAGCCAGGCAAAATCCGCCTTTCTGGCCAATATGAGCCACGAACTCCGCACGCCAATGAATGGTGTGGTCGGCATGGCAGGCCTGCTCATGGACACCACTTTGAGCGAAGAACAACGGCTCTTTGCCTCGACAATCAAAAGCTCTGGCGAAGCGCTGCTGTCCATCATCAACGATGTATTGGACTACTCCAAACTCGGTGCCGAAAATGTCGGGCTGCGCAATGAAACCTTTGATCTGGAACGTTGCATTCATGAGGTCATGACCCTGCATCAAGTCTCCGCCCGTGAAAAAGGCGTCGAACTTCTTGTGGATTACGATCTGTTCCTACCAACACAATTCGTGGGTGACGTCGGGCGTTTGCGTCAGATTCTCACGCATCTTGTGGGTAATGGGGTCAAGTTCACCCACAGCGGTCATGTCTGCGTGCAGGTGGTCGGGGTGATCACTAATGACGGCTCAAAAGCCGTTTTGCATGTCACGGTTCAAGACACCGGCATCGGTATTCCTGCGGAACAGATTGACCATATCTTCGGCGAATTCCATCAGGTCGACACCAGCCAGAACCGAGAGTTTGAGGGCACCGGTATCGGACTCGCCCTAACCAAACAGCTGGTCAATCTGATGTCTGGAGAAATCTGGGTGGATTCCGTGGAAGCTGAAGGAACCTCTTTTGGCTTCCGCCTCACGCTGCCGATTGATGAAAACTGCGATCATTTGCCAATCCCGCTGGCAGATACTGTGCAGCATGTCCTTGTGGCCTCGGAATCTGAAGTCAGCAGTGATTTTTTGAAAAAGCAGCTTGAACAAATGGGGGCGACAGTCACGCTGTGTACTGAACAGTCGCAGGTTATGCTTTTGGCACCTCATGTGGATCTGATCCTTGCAGACCACACTCCAACGGGCGTGGATGCCCGACAGCTTGATCGCGAACTGCGCGCTGCCAATGTCTGTCCGCCTATTCTGGCTTTGACCAGCAATGCGGAAGCCTTTGCCGGTCTTGAAGGCGACAGTTTGATCAAAGCCATTTTGCAAAAACCCGGCTCCCGCGCAGAACTTAGTTTGGCCATCAGTCAGTCCGCTCAGGCCATCAGTGCGGTAAGCCCCGCGCAAAATATGCGCCGTCGCATGCGTGTGCTGTCAGCGGAAGATAACAAGACCAACCGACTGGTTTTGGAAAAACTGCTGAAGTCTCTGGATATTGATCTTGAGTTTGCCAAAGATGGCGTGGAAGCCGTGGAGATGTACAAATCTTACGCGCCAGATCTGATCTTCATGGATATCTCCATGCCGCGCATGGATGGCACAGAGGCCACTCAGAAAATCCGGGAACTGGAAGAAAACAGCAATCAGCATACGCCCATCATCGCCCTGACCGCATTGGCCAATGAGGGTGATGAAGAGCATGTGCTGAGCTGTGGTCTGGATCGATATCTGACAAAACCCCTGCGCAAAGCAGAGATTTTCAAGGCCATTTCCGAACATAAGCCCAAAGGGACCACCGATCCCTTTGAGGCAACGGCAGTTGCGGTTTAGGCGTTGCTTTCGGCATAATCACGCAGGAAAACCCAGCGGTCCCCTTCCGATTGTTCCGGATCAAACCGATAGCCACCATAGTCGAATTCTTTAAGGCTCTCAGCGTCAGTTAGGCGGTTGTGAATCATGTAACGCGCCATGGAGCCGCGTGCTTTTTTTGCAAAGAACGACACAATCTTGGCGGTGCCGTTGCGTTCTTCCATGAAGACCGGTGTGATCACGCGCAGTTTCAACGCTTTCAGATCCACCGCGCCAAAATACTCCTGGCTGGCGCAGTTCACCAAAACATCCGTGTTCAAACTCTCCGCCTGCGCCTTCAGCGCTTTGGCAGGTGCCGTGCGCCAGTAATCATAGAGGTTGGTGCCTCTGCGGGTCTTCAGGCGACTGCCCATTTCAAGCCGATAAGGCTGCATCGCATCCAAAGGCCGCAGCACCCCATATAAGCCGGAAAGAATGCGCAGATGCTCCTGTGCCCAGCGCATCTCATCAGGCTCAAGGCTCGCCGCATCCAGACCAACATATGTGTCCCCGGCGAAAGCATACACCGCAGGCCGCGCGGCCTCGATTTCGGGGGCGGCCTCAAAAGCACGGAACCGGTCACGATTGAGACGCGCCAAGTCTTCGCTCAGATCCATAAGCTTGCGCAGATCACCAAGCGTAAGATTTTTGGCCGTCTTTGCCAGACGGATGGCATCTTCCTGAAAGTCAGGCTGCGTCATCTCAATGGAGACGGGATCCCAATTCAAACGTTTGGCTGGTGAAATCACAACAAGCATTCAGGTTCTCCCTTTGATCTCAATTGGTCTATTCGGATTGGCGCAGGACGTCCAGAAAAGCGGCGCCAAATCGATCCGCCCTGCGGTCCCCAAGCAACCTTGCCATATCCTGTTCTGTGCGCGGCTTATGACTGGCCACCTTGGCCAGAAGCCCAGCCGGGCAGCTCATCGGTTTGTCGATGCCGTCTGGACCCCGCATCAATTCAGATTGCGCCTCCAGCAGTTGATCATAAAGACCCGCATCTTCACGACCGGCAATCTTGCGGCGACTGGGATGCATCTGTGCAGCTTCCCCATTGATCACTTCCAAGAAAGCATCACCATAATTCGCCAGTTTCTTGGCACCCACGCCGCTGACACGGGCCATATCATCCAGATTGGAAGGGCGCACTTCCGCCATCTCGGCCAATGTCCGATCCGGAAAGATGACGTAGGCGGGCACTTTTGCAGATTCGGCTAAAGCCCGGCGCTTGGCCTTCAAAGCCGACATCAGGGGCGCATTTTCTTCGCTCACTAAGGTTTTGGCCGCCGGACGGCGGGAGGTTATGCGAATGGTGTCGCGACGCAGCTCCACACGCTCTTCGTCACGCAAAACGGGGCGGGCGCGTTCCGTCATTGTGAGCGCGCCGTGGCGTTCGGGATTGGGCCGCACAAGATCATGCCCCATCATCTGACGAAACACCGCCTGCCACTGACGTTTGTCATATTCTCGCCCAACCCCAAAGGTCGGCAGCGCATCATGGCCCCGTTCGCGTACCTTATCGGTTTCATTGCCCAACAGTATGTCGATCAGATGACCTGTCCCAAACCACTCTCCCGTACGCAAAATGGCCGAAAGGGCTTTGCGCACGGCTTCGGTGCCATCAAACACCTCCGGAGGCGTGTCACAAAGATCGCATTTGCCACACGCTACGTCCTCCTCGCCAAAATAGGCCAAAAGCTGTGTACGGCGGCATTTGAGCGCCTCGGCAAGCCCCAAAAGCGCATTGAGGCGCGCGTGATCTGCGGCACGGCGCTCTGGTGGGGCTAGGCCCTCATCAATCTGAGACCGACGCAGGCGAATATCATCGGGCCCAAACAGCGTAAATGTCTCCGCTGGGGCACCATCACGGCCCGCGCGGCCAATTTCCTGATAATAGGCTTCAATGGATTTGGGCAAATCCGCATGCGCGACCCAACGAATATCCGGTTTATCCACCCCCATGCCAAATGCCACGGTGGCCACGACAATCAAACCATCTTCCCGCTGAAAACTCGCCTCGGTCTCACGACGTTCCTGCGGATCCATTCCGCCATGGTAGTGCAAGGCCTGATGCCCTTCATCACGCAAGGCTTTGGCAAGGGATTCCGTCTTGGCGCGTGTGCCACAATAGACAATGCCAGATTGCCCTTTGCGCGCGGCGGCAAATTGCAGGATCTGTTTGCGTGGATTATCTTTGGCGGCGAACGCCAAATGCAGGTTGGGGCGATCAAAACCGTGCAGGAAAACTTTCGGTGGCTGCGCCCCAAACAAACGCCCGATAATTTCCTCGCGCGTTTCTGCGTCTGCTGTTGCCGTGAAGGCTGCAATCGGCACATCCAGCGCGCGTTGCAACTCACCAATGCGCAGATAGTCTGGACGGAAATCATGGCCCCACTGGCTGACGCAATGTGCCTCATCCACAGCGATCAGGCCAACGCCGATCTGCCGCAACATGCCCAGCGCAGCGCCAGAGGCCAAACGTTCGGGCGCAATATACAGCAGTTTGAGCCGCCCGGCCTCAATAGCCTCCCAGACCTGTGCGGTTTCTTCGTCAGTATTGCCAGAAGTCAAAGCGCCAGCTTCTACACCGGCTTCGCGCAAGGCGCGCACCTGATCGCGCATCAGGGCGATCAGTGGTGAAATCACCACTGTCACCCCCTCACGCAGAAGCGCAGGCAATTGATAGCAAAGCGATTTACCACCACCGGTGGGCATGATGGCCAGCACGTTTTCACCGCTGGCCACAGAGGTCACAATATCTTCCTGCCCGGGGCGGAAGGCATCAAAACCAAAAACCTCACTGAGAACGGTGCTCGCGGCCCGCATGCCTACCCCTGCCTGTTGAGCCCCTCAAATCGGGGCCGTCTGCTTTGGCGCAATGTCCCATAGCGCGCAGGAAGGCTCAAGCCAGAAGACCGCTCTTAGCCAAGCAGAATAGAGGGCAGAATATAGTCACGCAGCGAGATGATGATGATGAACACCACCAGAGGCGCAAGATCCAGTGGCCGCGTATCTGGCAAGACCCGGCGGACCGGCTCATAGATTGGCTCCAACAAGCGGTTCAGCCCGGTCCAAATCTGCGCCACGATCGGCTGATGCAGGTTCAACACCTGAAAGTTGATCAACCAGCTCATGATGATATGCGCCAGCATGAAGAAGAAGGCGATGTTCAGGATCAACTGAAGCGGACCGTAAATTGCCATCATGAGAGGCTCCTTTTGTGCGACTGGCCCACAGTTAAGCACCCAAAGAAAAAAGCACAAGACTGACGCAGGAATCACGGTTGACGAAGCCTTGCAGGCAGCATTGAAGGGCGCCCAAAGGAGACGCCAATGTACCCAGTCATGCGTATGGTCAAAGAGATGATCAAGTTTCGCAACGCCAGCCCTCTGCCCGTCACGGGCACGCATGTGTCACAGCACCGGTGCTGGCCCTCTGATATCGACCTTTGGATGGAACTGAACAACGGTCGCACGCTCACATTGTTTGATCTGGGCCGCATTCCGCTGGCCAGCCGTATTGGCCTTGTCAAAGTGCTACGAGAACAGAAATGGAGCATGACCATGGCCGGTGCTTCGGTGCGCTATCGCCGTCGCATTCGCACCTTTGAGAAAATCGAAATGCGCAGCCGGGCCGCCTGTTGGGATGATCGCTTTGTTTATCTGGAGCAGTCCATGTGGAAACAAAACGGTGAATGCGCCAACCATGCGCTCTACCGTGCCGCCGTGACCGATGCGAGTGGCATTGTCTCACCTGCGCGCGTGATGGAAGCCATGGGGCAGGATACCCCTTCTCCTGACGCGCCAGACTGGATCAAAGGGTGGATCGCAGCAGACGCAGACCGCCCTTGGCCCCCTATGCAGGAATAACTTGCTTAGGTTGTGTCTTCGCGTCTAATTGTGGACAAAGTCCGAGGGGATACGGATGCAACAGACAACAGCGCGCAAGCGGATTTGGGGATGGTTCTTTTTTGACTGGGCCAGCCAACCTTATAACACTCTTCTGATCACATTCATTTTTGCTCCTTACATCAAGGATCTGATCGGAGACGGTGCGCAGGCGCAAACCGTTTGGGGATTTGGCATTGGAGCGGCAGGCCTGGTTATTGCCATTCTCGCGCCAATCCTTGGTGCCTTGGCGGACAATTCCGGCAATCGCCTGCGTTGGATATGGCTTTTTTCCGCGATGTATTTCGTCGGATCCTTCGGCTTGTGGTGGGCCGCGCCGGACAGCTTTAATCTCACAACCACGCTTCTGCTCTTTGCCATTGGCATGATCGGCATGGAATTTGCCACGATTTTCACCAATTCCATGCTGCCGGAACTGGGCAGCGCCGAAGAGGTCGGTCGAATTTCGGGTAATGGTTGGGCCTTTGGATATGTAGGGGGGCTTTTGGCTCTGGTGATCATGCTGACCCTTTTTGCCGAAGACGCCAGCAGTGGGAAAACACTCATCGGCATTGATCCCCTGTTTGGATTGGACGCGAATGCGCGAGAAGGCACACGTTTTGTCGGGCCTTTGACGGCAATTTGGTTCGCGGTTTTCATGATTCCTTTTGTGCTGTGGGTGCGGGATCCAAAGCCATCCAAACCTGTGAAAGGCGCCACGGCCAAAGCCCTCAAAGACGTCTGGGGCACCATTCAGAACCTGCCGCAGACCCCATCGCTTTTTGCCTATCTGGGCAGCTCGATGTTTTATCGCGACGCCCTGAACGGCATGTATACATTCGGCGGCATCTACGCCGCGGGTGTGTTGAACTGGTCCGTGGTGGATGTGGGCATCTTTGGCATTCTCGCCATAATTTCCGGCGCAATATTTGCATGGCTCGGTGGGCGGGCAGATATGAAGTTTGGCCCCAAACCCGTGATCAAGACCTGCATCCTGATCCTCTGCGCCGTGGCGATTTCAATTGTGTTTGTGTCGCGAGAAAGCTTGTTTGGCATGGTCATTGAGGACACATCCAAACTGCCTGACATCATCTTTTACGTGCTTGGGGCTGCGATTGGGGCCGCAGGCGGCGTCATCCAATCGGCCAGCCGCTCGATGATGGTGCGGCAGGCCATTCCCGACCGCACCGCAGAGTCCTTTGGGCTTTATGCGCTGGCGGGCAAAGCCACCTCGTTTATTGCGCCTTTTCTGATTGGCATCATGACGGCAGTCTCCGGCAGTCAACAGATTGGCGTGACACCGCTTATCGCGCTTTTCCTGCTGGGTCTGATCCTGCTACGCTGGGTTGACCCAAAGGGAGATCATTCAACATGGGGCACCGTCTCTTAACTGTACTAGCCTTGTTTGGCCTCGCGGCATGCCAACCGGATCCGCCGCAAAAAACTGTGACGCTTTCCACCCATCAGGAGCTTCCTGCCACCATGCAGGGCGTTCAGGCAAAACAGCTTTTTGGTGCGGAACCCAAAGCCTCCAGCCAAAGCAGCAGCCCGTTTGGCAGCTATGCTAAAGGCTGTCTTGCAGGTGGCACCGAACTGGCAGAAACCGGCCCGACATGGCAGGCCATGCGGCTGTCGCGCAATCGCAACTGGGGCCATCCCGTTACCATCGACTATATCAAGGATCTCTCGGCCAAAGCGGCGCAACAACCCGGCTGGAACGGGCTTTATATCGGCGATATCAGCCAGCCACGGGGCGGGCCGATGCTGACGGGACATCGCAGCCATCAGCTTGGCTTGGACATTGATATCTGGATGCGCCCCGCGGACACGCTCACGCTCAGTGCCACTCAGCGCGAAAACATCTCCTCCATTTCCATGCGCCGCAACAACGGTGCTTATGTGAACAGCAATTGGACCAAACAACACCACACCATCCTCAAAGCGGCGGCAAGCGATCCCCGTGTCGCACGGATCTTTGTCTTCCCCGGTGCAAAGGTGCAGATGTGTGAAGATGCAAAAGGTGATCGCAGCTGGCTGCGCAAGATCCGCCCTTGGTGGGGACATCACTATCATTTTCATGTGCGCCTGAATTGCCCGGAGGGCGCAGAGGGATGTGTGAACCAAGATCCGCCCCCAGCCGGGGATGGATGTGACGATGCCCGCAAATGGGTGCAGGATATCCTCTTCCCGCCGCCGCCAGATCCGAATGCACCACCGCCCAAACCCCGCCGCGAACTCCAGATGACGGATCTGCCAAAACAATGCGTCGACGTTTTGCAATCTCCGTAGGCATCGGTCTTGCCGCATTGGCCCTACATGCGCTTTGGGCCAATGCCACACCATCGTCCCGTCAAGCCGCGACGCATCTGGCAAGCTTCCGCTGGCAGATCCCGGAAGGCTGGTTTGGCGGGTTTTCAGGGCTCATTATATCTGAGGACGGCACAAACCTGTTGGCGGTGTCAGATCGCGGGCAGTTTGTGCAGGCTGCGCTTCTGCGCAACGACGGCCAGATCGCGGACGTCACCAATGTTCGCCGCGCACAGGTGTTGCGGAAGAATGGTCAATTTGCGCCGCGCCCCATAGGGCGGGACACCGAAGGTCTGGCCCTGATGCCCAATGGGACTATCATGGTGTCTTTTGAAGGCCAGCATCGCGTCGAACGTTTCGCACGGCCCGGCGCCATTCCCAGAGCGGTTGCATGGCATGCAGATTTTGACCAGATGCCCAAAAACGCGGGGTTTGAGGCGATTGCAACTGCGGCAGACGGGACCGTTTATGCGATGCCCGAAGCGCCTATCGGGGCAGAGAATGTGGTTCAGGTCTTTGCCTTAAAGGGCGGCACATGGCGCAAGGCATTTACGCTCAACCGCGATAAACAGTTTCAACCTGTTGGGGCAGATATCGGGCCGGACGGGCGGCTTTACATATTGGAGCGCGGTTTCAACGGCTTTGGATTTCGCACCCGTGCGCGCAGTTTTGACATCTCTGGCACACAGGCGAGCGATGAAAAACTTTTGTTTCAAAAAGGCATAGGTCGGCACGACAATCTTGAAGGCCTGTCCGTCTGGCGCGATGATCAGGCCCGCATCCGCCTGACGATGATCAGCGATGACAATTTTCGCCTGCTTCAGCGCACCGAGATCGTGGAATACGTCATAGCCCCATAAAACTTGATTTATCTGCGCCAGAGCGGTACACGCGCCACCGTCCCGCGAGTCGCGCGGGGTCAAGTCGCCGCTACCTTGTCAAAACGGGCTCAGACAAATGAACACGAAATATCTTCCTGGCATTCTTGCCATGGCGGCCATTGTGGTTGCCTCCAACATCCTTGTGCAGTTCCTGTTTGGCAACTGGCTGACCTGGGGTGCCTTTACCTATCCTCTCGCTTTCCTTGTGACCGACGTCATGAACCGCGTGTATGGCGTTGCTGCGGCACGCCGTGTGGTGCTTGCAGGCTTTGTTGTGGGCGTCATCTGCTCCTTCATCGGCACGCAGATCATGCTGGAGGGCGATGGTTTCACCTATCCGGCCGTAACCCTGCGCATTGCCATTGGCTCGGGCCTTGCTTTCCTGACCGCGCAGCTGCTTGATGTGGCCGTGTTTGATGAAATGCGTGACGGAGCATGGTGGCGCGCGCCGCTGGCTTCGACGCTGATTGGATCCTCTGTGGATACCATCATTTTCTTCAGCGTTGCCTTCAGCGGCGCACTGTCTTTCATCGAACCGAGCAACGACGTGAGCTGGGCTGCGGAGATGCTGCCATTGCTGGGCGCAGGGCCGGTTGTGCCGCTCTGGGTCAGCCTCGCCTTTGCCGATTGGATGGTCAAACTCTCGCTGGCTTTGCTTGCTCTTGTGCCATTCCGCATCATCGTGGGGTCTTTGACCGCGCGCACCACATGATTTTGTTTGACATATCTTTGGCCTGTGGCAGGCTGAAGATACGCGAAATCATTTGAAAGGAGGTGCCCATTGTCTAGAGAAGCTATGGAGAACGAGGTCGGAACAGTTTGGAAGGAGTGCAGCTGAGGCAGCCCTTGGCTGATATAAGGTCCGAATTGGTGTGATCCTAACCGACGCACCTCCAATCATCTCGAAGGGCTGTTTCCAACGCGGGAAGCAGCCCTTTTTGATGCGCGTTAACCACTTTTTTGCGCAAAATTTCACGTCGGTATCGCGTCGGTATCCCGACTGTATTGCGTCGGTGGATTTTTTGAGCACATAGAAAAGCACATATCTTAACCCACCGACCGCGCAACGCGGGGAGCGCCATGCTGAGAATCAGCGATGAGATCACAATTGAAGACTGGGAACTGACCGAGCAGTTCATGCGCGCCAGCGGACCCGGTGGGCAGAATGTGAACAAGGTCTCCTCAGCGGTGGAGCTACGGTTTGAGGCCGCGCGCTCTCCGGCGCTGAGTGCCCCGATCAAAGCACGGCTGAAGCGGCTGGCAGGACGGCGCTGGACCAAAGATGGCGCGGTGGTGCTGCAATGTGACGAAACCCGCAGTCAGGCCCGCAACCGGGAGATCGCACGCGACCGTCTTGCCGAGCTGATCCGAAAGGCGCTGGTGGCGCCAAAACGTCGGATCAAAACCAAACCCACCTACGGCAGCCAGCAGCGACGGCTGAAGGCCAAGAAAGAGCGCGGTGAAGTCAAAGCCATGCGCGGGCGGATTACACGCGAAGATTGATCCGGGGTTGCGATTGGCAGGCATCGGGCGCAGAAAGACGCAAGAGTTTTGCCGGGAAGAAATAGGGAGCAACCCATGGCAGATGTGTTGACGCGCCGCGCGCGGCTTTTGGGGCCGCATATGACCACATTTTACAGAGAGCCTGTGCATCTGGCCCGCGGCGAAGGGACCTATCTTTGGGACACCGACGGCCGCAAATATCTGGATTGCTACAACAACGTGCCGCATGTGGGCCATTGCCACCCGCGTGTGGTGGAAGCGATTGCCACACAGGCGGCAACCCTCAATACCCACACCCGTTACGTGCATGACGGCATTCTGGAATATGGCGAAGCGCTGACCGCGAAGTTTGACCATGATCTCGACAGTATGGTGATGGTCTGTTCCGGCTCTGAGGCCAATGATGTGGCGCTGCGCATGGCGCAGGCGATGACCGGCAAGACCGGGGTGATCACCACCGACAACACCTATCACGGAAATACCGCAGCTGTGAGCCAGCTCAACACCTCCAAAGTGCCCATCGGCGGCTTTCAGGACCATGTGAAACGTGCGCCCGCGCCCGACAATATGATGCCGCCGGGCGGCACACGGGAGGGTCAGACCAAAGCCTTTGCCGAAGGTGTGAAAACCGCCATCGCGGAGCTTGAGGCCAATGGTCATGGGGTCTCCGCCCTGATTGTCTGCCCCTATTTTGCCAACGAAGGCTTCCCGACGTTGGAAGAGGGATTTCTTGACGACGCCATCGCGCTGGTACGTGCGGCGGGCGGGATCATTATTGCCGATGAGGTGCAGCCGGGATTTGGCCGGATTGGCAGCCATTGGTGGGGCCATCAGAAGCTGATCTTTGCGCCCGATATTGTGACGCTGGGCAAGCCAATGGCCAATGGCCATCCGGTGGCCGCCGTGATCACCCGGCCTGAGATCCTCACCGCGTTTCAGGAAGGGTTCAAATATTTCAACACCTTTGGCGGCAATCCGGTGAGCGCGGCAGCGGCCATGGCGGTGCTCAATGTGATTGAAGACGAAAACCTTGTTGAGAACGCCAAGGATGTGGGCGCCTATGCGGTGGGCCTGCTCAAAGAGCTGCAGACACGCTATGATGTGATCGCCGATGTGCGCGGATCTGGCCTGTTCTTTGGGGCAGAGCTGTGGCGCGATGGCAAACCGGCGACCGCGCTCTGTGATGCGATGGTGGAAGAGATGCGCAACCGTGGTGTGCTGCTGCACACCGAGGGGCGGTTTGACAACACGCTGAAGATCCGCCCGCCCTGTGCCTTTGGCCGCGCGGATGCGGATTTGCTTGCCGAAACCCTCGATGCAGCCTTTGGAGCCGTGGCATGAACGACGATCAGGCCCTTATTGCGGCGCAAGAGGCGCTGAAAGCCTGGGGGGTGGAGATGTCCCCCCGGCTGATCAAGAACCGTGAGAACATTGTTCTGGAAGCGGCAGGCCCCGATGGGCAGCGCGCGGCATTGCGCCTGCACCGCCCCGGCTATCAGAGTGATGATGCCATTCGCTCCGAACTCTGGTGGTCAGAGGCGCTGGTGGCGGCCGGTATGATCGTGCCACAGCCGATCCGCACGCTGGCCGGTGAGGTACTGGCGACGGGCGGGCCGCGTGTGGCCTCACTGGTGACATGGCTGGAGGGCGCACCGCTGGGCGAAGGTGGCGTGCAACTGGCGATGGCACCGCAGGCGCAGGCCGATCTGCACGCAGCTCTGGGGGCAGAGCTGGCGCGGTTGCATCTGGCGAGCGATGCCATGGAGCGCCCGGAGGCCTTTGAACGCGAAGTGCTCGATTTGGACGCGCTGTTGGGGGAGGATCCCTCCTGGGGCCGGTTCTGGGAGAATGCGAGCCTGTCAGAAGGGGAAGCGCGTTTGCTGCTGACCTGTCGGGACAAGCTGCGCGCGGTGATTGGCGCGCATGCGGCGGCGGATGGCGATTTTGGTCTGATCCACGCGGATGCGCTGCGCGAAAACGTGCTGGTGCAGGGTGATGACGTGCGGCTGATCGACTTCGATGACGGGGTGTTTGGCTTCCGCATGTATGAGCTGGGCGTGGCCATGTCGCAGAATTGGGATCAGGCCAATGAGGCCGATCTGGGCGCGGCGCTGCTGCGTGGCTATGCCTCTGTGCGGGCCTTGCCCGAGAATGCCGCCGAACTGCTGGACGCTTTCACCGTGATGCGGGCCATGGCCTCTTGTGGCTGGGTGATCGGACGCTATGCGGATGACCACCCTGCGGTGCGCGATTATGCGGAACGGGCGATTGCAATGGCAAAGCGCTTTGTGTGAGACAGCGGTCTGATCCCGATGGGGATCAGACAATCACATCCATTTCATCCTGTTGCCCCACGCCAAATACCCGTTTGTAGCGTTCGATTTCGCTGGCGGGGCCCATGGCTTTGTTGGGGTTATCTGACAGTTTGACCGTGGGGGTGCCATTGGCTTTGATCGCTTTGCAGACCATCGAGAAAGGCGCCAGACCGTCATCTGGGGTGAGGCCGCGGAAATCATTGGTCAGAAGCGTGCCCCAGCCAAAAGACACACGCGCACGACCGGCAAATTGGGTGTGCAGCTCGGCAATTTTATCGGTGTCCAGACCATCGGAAAAGATGATCAGCTTCTTTGTCGGATCTTCGCCGCGCTCTTTCCACCAGCGGATCGCCGTTTCGGCGCCTTTGGCAGGATCGCCGCTGTCGATGCGAATGCCTGTCCAGCCTGCGAGCCAATCCGGCGCGTGTTTGAGGAAGCCCTCGGTGCCATAGGTGTCAGGCAGGATGATGCGCAGGTTGCCTTCATGCTCTTCATGCCAGTCTTCGAGCACCTTGTAGGGCGCATGGCGCAGCTCTTCGTCGCTTTGCGCCAAGGCCGAGAACACCATGGGCAGCTCATGGGCGTTGGTGCCAATGGCCTCCAGATCGCGCTTCATGGCGATGAGGCAGTTGGAGGTGCCAACAAATTTATTTCCTAACCCTTCGACCATGGCCTGCACGCACCAGTCTTGCCAGAGATAGGAATGGCGGCGGCGGGTGCCAAAATCGGCGATGCGCAGATCTGGCAGCGTGTTGAGATGATTGATCTTTTCCCAGAGTTTGGTCATGGCGCGGGCATAGAGCACCTGAAGCTCGAATTTGCGCATGTCATGCAGTACAGCGCGGCCACGCAACTCCATCAAGACTGCAAGCGCCGGGATTTCCCAGAGCATGACCTCATGCCATTTGCCTTCAAAGGTCAGCTCATACTGCCCATCGCGCTTTTCCAGATGGTAATCCGGCAGACGCATATTTTCGAACCACTCCATGAAGTCCGGGCGGAACATCTGACGCTTGCCATAGAAGGTGTTGCCACGCAGGAAGGTGCTTTCCCCGCGTGTCAGGGACAAGGACTGAATGTGGTCCAGCTGTTCACGCAACTCACCTTCGTCGATCAGATCTGCAAGTCGCACTTGGGAGGAGCGATTGATCAGGCTGAAGGTGACATGGGCGTCGGGACGGTTGCGAAAAATGGATTGGCACATCAGCAACTTGTAGAAATCGTTGTCGATGAGAGACCGCACAATGGGATCAATCTTCCATTTGTGGTTCCAGACGCGCGTGGCAATGTCGACCATAGTTTTCTGGCCCCCAATTCTTTGGTTTGGCTGTTGATAGCCAGATTTTTAAGCGCCTCCAAGCCCTTTGGGCCTGTGGGTGTATTTTCACGAAGCGCCTCCAAGGGGGAAAACCCGCCTATCGCGCACTCAAGCGCCGGTTTTTTCCACCACCGGCGGCTTGGCCTTCTGCAGTTCAAGCGCTTTGGTCAACGCCACAAGGAGATCTGCCCGCCGCAGTGGCTTGCTGACAAAATCATCCATCCCGGCCTCAATACAAGCCTCCCGATCACTGCGGTAAGCGTTGGCGGTGATGGCGATGATCTGGGGCTGAGGCATATCGAGGGCGCGGATGGCGCGGGTGGCGTCCAGCCCGTCCATGACAGGCATCGACATATCCATCAGAATGACATCAGGCTGTGATGTTTTGACCTGTTCCACCGCTTTGGCCCCGTCTTCCGCCATCAACAAGGTCAGCGGGAAATCCTTGAGCAGTTTTTCCACAAGCAGGCGGTTGGTGCGGTTGTCCTCGGCGAGCAATACAGTGGCGTTTTCGAGCAAATCCACGGGGATTTCTGTGCTCTCAACGGGATGTGCCGCAATTTCAGGGCAAACGGCACAGAGATTTGTAAAGATGGTAAAACAGGACCCCACATCAAGGGTACTGGTCACAGTCACATCGCCGCCCATCAGCCGTGCCAATTGACGGGAGATCGCCAGCCCGAGTCCAGTGCCGCCAAATTGACGGGTCGTGGCGGCGTCGGCCTGTTCAAACTGTTCAAAGATATACGGCAACCGGTGTGCAGGAATGCCAATGCCCGTATCCGTCACGCGAAATACAATGCTGCCGCATGCTGCGGTTTCCACCGCGATATCGACGCTGCCCTGCTCGGTGAACTTGACGGCATTGCCAATCACATTGACCAATATCTGTCGCAACCGCCCTTCGTCGCCCAGCACCGTGTCCGGCAAGCCATCGGCCCTGGAAAGTGTCAGGGCAATCCCCTTGGCCTCCGCCTGAGGGCGCATCAAGTTCACCACTTCTTTCAAACAGGTGTCCAGCAGGAAGCCATTGCTGTTGATGGTGATGTGGCCATCCTTGAGTTTGGAATAATCCAGAATGTCGTTGATGATGGTCAGCAGCGCTTCGGAGGAGTGACGGATGGTTTGAACATAGAGAGCTTCCTCTTTGCCCAGCTCCGCCTCCCCAAGCAGTTCGGCCATGCCGATGATGCCATTCATTGGCGTGCGAATTTCATGGCTCATGTTGGCAAGGAAGATCGTCTTGGCCTGCTCGCCCATTTCCGCCGCCTGTTTCGCTGCGGCCAGCTCTTTCTCCTGCCGTTTCTTGTTGGTGATGTCGCGCTCAATAGACACACACATCTCCAGATTGCCCTGCTCATCAAAGACCGGGGCCACGTTGGTTTCGACCCAGAAAGGCTGCCCGTCTCTGGTGTAGTTGATGTTTTCGCTACGAGAGGGACGACCCTGTAGAATATCGCTCATCAAGACGCCCTGAGCGGACTGATCAGAATGCGCACCATAGATGACATCCGCAGGTGTCTTACCAACCACCTCCGAAAGCTTATATCCGGTCCGCTTTGTGAAGGCCGGATTGATCCACAAAATCCGCGCTTCTTTGTCCAGCATCAACACGCTGTCGACGGCATTCTCAGGGATGGACGCAAGCCGCCGGCTTTCGCGTTGCCGCTCCATGAGAGCCGCATTTACCGTTGCCAGCTCCAGCGCCTGTTCTAACTGACGGCGCTGTTGTTGCAGATCGCGCAGGCGGCCATTGGTCACGTAACTTACAAACGGCAGCATTGTGTAGGCGATCATGATGGTCACCCCAAAATTATAGAGCAGCTGCACAGGGTCGTATTGTAAGATGAAGTAATCAGCCAAATAGAGCGGAATGATGCTGCCACAGAAGACAATCAACCGCGCCATTGAAGCGTAGCGATGGAAACTGAGAGACATGACCGCATTCATCGCCGCAGTGGCCAAATAAGACAGGCAAAGCATAAGACCCGCCTCACGCGGGATGTGATACCACATGAAGGCAACGAAGACGACGAGACCTATCGCCTGAATCGACGCACTGATGGTGCTTTGCAGGATCAAACGTTTGAGAGGAACGCCACGCTCCATGCGATCCACCAGCCCACGCAGCACTAAGGCATCAATCGTTTCGCCAATCAGAATGGGCACAAGCGCCTGCAGCCCCACCCATGGCGACACGGTAACCATAAGCACAGCAATGCCCATGAGCATAAAGACTTGTCGGCTGAGGGCATGACTAAGGCGGCCCAGAACATAGCGTTCAAGCCGACCGGACTGAGTGTTGCGCTTATCAAATTCCTCCAGCGCGCGATTTAACTCATGAATTTCGGCTGCCATGCGCGGCCCATCCTAGAAAATCAAATGGCGTTTTGATGTCGGGAAATGGTTAACAAACAAAAAACAGACAAGCATAGGTACGAAAATCTATACCAAAGATACACCTAAAGTTGTCATTTCGTGTCGGGCAGCGGACAAAGACCCATCCAGATCTATGCCCCGGCAAAGGGCTTCCTCAACCTGCACCTCAAACCCCAAGCGGGCCGCATCCTGCGCCGAGTAGTTCACACAGAAATCGGTGGCAAGCCCGACCAATGTCAGCTTGGAAACCTGCCGGCTGCGCAGATAGCCCTCAAGGCCGGTCGCTGTGCTGCGGTCATTTTCAAAAAACGCAGAGTAGCTGTCGATTTCAGGGGTCATACCTTTGCGGATGATGAGATCTGCCCGATCCGTGCTGAGTGCCGCATGAAAGGCCGCGCCTTCGCTGCCCTGAACGCAATGATCCGGCCAGAGCACCTGAGGCCCATAAGGCATGTCGATCAATTCATAAGGGGTCTTGCCTGAATGGCTGCTGGCAAAAGAGCTGTGTCCGGCGGGGTGCCAATCCTGTGTCAGGACCACGGTGTCAAAATCCGCCATCCGGGCGTTGATGCCCGCGACAATCTGATCGCCATCGGGGACGGCGAGCGCCCCTCCGGGACAAAAATCATTCTGAACATCGATCACGATCAGGGCTTGTGTCATGGTGCTCTCCCTTTGCACCGCGCCAAGATGAGCAAGACAGGGGCACAGGTCAATGCTTGTGACCTCTTTGGGGCCGAAAGGCTTGGCCTATGCCCAAAATCGTGAACCGCGCGGCTATGGATTATTCTGCCGCCAGTCCCTTTTTGCGCGGTGCACCAATGGCGGCAATTTGTGCCACCACGGTTTGGAGACGCCCCTGAAAGGCGGCAAAATCCGAATGCGGCGTGATCAGCGCCTCATCCATATAAAGAGATCGGTCGATCTCAATTTGAATGGCATGTTGGCGCCGCTGCGGTCGACCGTAGTGCTGTGTCACATAGGCCCCAGCAAAAGGAGAGTTGCGCGACACCACAAAACCGGCCTGCTGAAAGGCGGCTTCGATCTGATCCACAATCTCCACGTCGGCGGCGGCGCCAAAGCGATCCCCCAGCACAATCTCCGGACGCTGCCCGCCGCGGCGTGAGACCCCTTCGACCGCTTCACGGGGCATGGAATGGCAATCAATCAGGATGGCCTCGCCAAAGCTGTCCTGCGCCGCCTTGAGCAACTCTGCCAATGCGGTGTGATAGGGACGCCAGTAGGTGGCGATTCGGTGATCCGCTTCCGCACGGGTCATTTTGCCGTGATAAATCGCCCGCCCATTGGCAACGACACGGGGAATCACCCCAAGGCCAGAGGCCACGCGGGGGTTATGCCCAACTTTACGCACTCCCTGAATCAGCGCCGGATCAAGCTCTTCAGCCGACCGGTTCAGATCAAGCAGCGCGCGTGGGGCGCGCGCCATCAGGAAAGGGGCTCCCACAGTCGGTGCGCCTGAAAACAGCTGATCTACAAAGGCATCCTCAGAAGATCGGATCGTGTGAGCGTTCAAAAGCGAGCGCCGGATGAACCATTCGGGGTAATCACAGCCGCTGTGGGGAGAGGCAAAGACCACCGATGTGCGACAGATTTCGGGCGCGATTATTCTGTAGGCGGGTGTTTGCATCGTGTCTCCTGTTCGCACAGAATATTGGCGCAAAAATTACTGTATCAAAAGCCCTTGATCCCCCCCGCGACTCCTTTTATAGAAACCGCCACCGGCGCGGATTTCCGCGCCCCCTTTTATTAGGGGGTCAGACAGATACGTCGGTTCAGGGCGATTAGCTCAGCGGTAGAGCACTTCGTTGACATCGAAGGGGTCACTGGTTCGATCCCAGTATCGCCCACCATGAATTCACCGCCTCTCAGATAGAGAGGTCCCGTAACCCCAGGCGCACCGCAGCGCCGCGAAATGAGGAGAAGACCCATGAAGGTCAAGAACTCGCTCCGCTCGCTCAAGAACCGGCACCGTGATTGCCGCGTTGTGCGCCGCAAGGGCCGCGTTTACGTGATCAACAAGACCCAGCGTCGCTTCAAAGCACGTCAGGGCTAAGTCGCAAGACTTGCATCACAGAGTTGAAGAAGCCGCCTTTTTGGGCGGCTTTTTTGTGTTTACGCACAGGCTGCGCGTTAGGCCTGCTCAGAGATCAGCCGCTTGGCAAGCCCCAACGACAGCATCGCTGCGACACACAGAAACACGGCCGCAAGGCCCCATGCGACAGGTGTCGTATAGGCCTCTGCGACGGCTCCGACCAGGACCAAGCCCAAGGCTGCGCCCAACTGCTGGATCAGCGATTTCAGAGACAACATGGTCGAGCGTTGATCGTCTGTGACGCAGCGATGCAACAGGCTGCTGGCGGGGGTTTCACTGATCCCTAGGAGCACAGAAAACAGGATGAAGACGGTGCCAAAGCCGAAGATATCGCCTTGTAGCGAGAGGGCGATCTGCACACCCGCAAGACAAGCGAAGGTGGCGGCAAGTGTCAGGGCGGGTTGCCGCCCGAAAAGTCGGTTAACGTAAGGAGACAGAGAGGCGCCCAGAGCGATGGAAAAGAAATAGGTGGCGGTTAAAGCACCCACAACGGTGTTTGCATAATCCGCGTCCAGCATCGGCTTCACATGGGTGGGCCAGATCACCTCAACCGGATTGGTCGCCATCAGAAAAAACGCCAGCGCTGCCAGAAGCAGGGAGAGCGTCGGATGTTTCAGCGCCAGCAGGCTGGCCTCTTTAATCACCTTTGGGACATTGGCAAACCCTTTTCTGAGCGCGCCGGGGTGCGAAGGGCGAGGCGTTTCGACAATGGCCAGACTCGTAAAACCAAACACCCCCAGCATCACCAAAAAGCTGGCCGCATAAGACACATCATAGCTGCTGAAGCCCAGCGCCTGCGCCTGCGGGCCCAATACATCTGGCAGAACGCCGCCAAGTATCGCACCGATGGCCAGACCAATGGCATTGGCCCATTGCGCCTTGGCCAGCGCGGGCTGGACATCCACATCGGGCACGATAGCCCTGAAGGTTTCGACAAACCACGCATCAAGTGTGCCGGATCGCAACGCGCGGCCAAAGCCAATGCAGGCAAATGAGAGCCCTAAAACATAAAAGTCGCTGGTGAAGAGAAAGAGCGTGAGCGACATCAAACTGGCCACAACAGCCGTCAGGAAGACGGGTTTGCGCCCAATGCTGTCTGCGAGTCCGCCAAAGGGCAGCTCCAGTGCGAGGGTTGTCACCGAATACACGCCAAAGAGCAGCGAAATTTGCACGAGGTCCATGCCCCGATCCGTCAGGGCCAGAGCCACAACGGCAACCGTCAGCCCCATCGCAAAGCGGTCCAGAAACTGGTGGATCTGAAACAGTCGAATGTGCCGCCGCGCCGGCGCAGGAAGGGTTGAGAAAGAAAACGCGGCCTCTACTGACATGGGTGCATCATTGTTGTTTCTGGCACCCCGCGCAATAGCCCGACTGAGCCGTTGGTGCGGATGATGCGTGTGCGGAAATCAGCTGCGCCATAAGCCCCCAAGAAAAACGCCGCCAACTTTCGTTGACGGCGTTCTTTTTAACTCAATCAGCGGCGGATCAGAGATCCAGCTTTTTGCCTTTGATCGGCGCCCAAAGCTTCTTGTTGGTCAGGTAGAGCAATGTGCTCAGAACCACCAGGAAGAGCACCCCGGTCAGACCGGCCTGCTTGCGGGCCATCATCTTGGGTTCCGCAGCCCACATCAGGAAGGCGGAGACGTCTTCGGCTTCGTGGTGCAGGGAGTTGGAGTGGCCGTCAGCATATTCCACATCCTCACCGTAAAGCGGAGGCGCCATGGAGATCCAGCCACCCGGGAAGGCGGTGTTCTCATAGAAGGTGGTGCCCGCTTCTTCTTTTTCCTCACCGGTGTAACCGGTTAGGATGGAGGCGATATATTCCGGGCCACCCATGCCTTTGACCAGCTGGTTGATGCCGGTGCCGTAAGGGCCGTGGAAACCGGCGCGGGCTTTGGCCATCAGGCTGAGATCCGGCGCGCTTTCCAGACCGCTTTCAGGGAAGTGGTCGGTCACTTTGCGTGGGCGATCCTCGTCCAGTTCTGGATCATAGATCTCAAACTGGGCTGCATAGGCGCGCACCTGATCTTCGGGCAGGTGTGGGCCACCTTCATCCGCCAGCGTGCGCAGAGGCACGTAGCGCATCCCGTGACAGGCCGAGCAGACTTCGGTGTAAACCTGAAGACCGCGTTGCAGCTGGTTCTGGTCAAACTTGCCGAAGGGACCCTCAAAGGAGAAGTCCACATCTTCAATGTGACCTGCGCCACCTGCGGCCAATGCACCGCCTGCTGACAGGGACAGTGCCGTAGCGGCAATAATGCTAAGCTTCTTAAGCATGGCTGTTGTCCTTCTTATTCAGCGGGTTCGGCAGATTTGCCGTAATGGGCATTGAAGTCATCTTCGATGGTGGCCGGTGGCGTCGTTGGTTTTTCAACCACACCAAGGATCGGCAGGATCACCAGGAAGTATGCGAACCAATAGGCGGAGGCGATCAGCGAGATCCAGTCATAGGGGAACTTCGCTTCTTGTGCGCCAACCCACATCAGAACGAGGAAGTCGATCACAAGCACCAGATACCAGACGCGGAACATCGGACGGAAACGACCGGAGCGCACGCGGGAAGTGTCAAGCCATGGCACCAGCGCCATAACGACGATCGCGCCAAACATGGCCAGAACACCGAAGAACTTCGCATCGACGATGCCACCGGTGATCCAGTTGACCAGCATCACAACCCAAACGTCGGCAGTGAAGGCACGCAGGATCGCGTAGAACGGCAGGAAGTACCATTCAGGAACGATGTGCGCCGGTGTCGCCAGCGGGTTGGCTTCGATGTAGTTGTCTGGGTGACCCAGGTAGTTTGGCATGAAGCCAACAACCGCAAAGAAGATGGTGACAACAATCGCCAGACCCACGAGATCCTTGATCACGAAGTAGGGCCAGAATGGCAGGGTGTCTTTCTTGGCTTCTTCTTTGGAGCCGCGACGCACATCCACACCGGTTGGGTTGTTGTTGCCTGTGGTGTGGAACGCCCAGATGTGGACGATCACCAGAGCGGCAATCACAAACGGCAGCAGGTAGTGCAGCGAGAAGAAGCGGTTCAGCGTGGCGTTGTCCACAGCAGGGCCGCCGAGCAGGAAGGTCTGCAGCGTGTCACCCACAAAAGGAATCGCGCCAAACAGGCCGGTGATCACGGTTGCGCCCCAGAAGGACATCTGACCCCAAGGCAGAACGTAGCCCATGAAGCCGGTGGCCATCATCAGGAGGTAGATGATCATGCCCACGATCCATGTGATTTCACGTGGCGCCTTGTAGGAGCCATAGTAAAGACCACGGAAGATGTGGATGTAGACGGCAAAGAAGAACAGCGAGGCGCCGTTCATGTGCATGTAGCGCAGCATGTGCCCGCCGTTCACATCACGCATGATGTGTTCGATGGAGGCAAAGGCCAGATCCACATGGGGCGTGTAGTGCATCACCAGAACAATACCGGTGACGATCTGCAGCGCGAGACAGAAAGCCAGAACAATGCCCCAGATCCACCACCAGTTCAGGTTCTTGGGGGTGGGAATCATCAGGGTGTCATAGAGCAGGCCAATCACAGGCAGGCGGCTCTCGACCCATTTGGTGGCTTTAGAATTGGGTTCGTAATGATCGTGCGGGATTCCCGACATGAGCGCGTTCCTTATCCTAGTACCAGTTCGGTGCCCTCAAAGCGGGCGATCGGAACGTGGAGGTTTTCAGGCGCCGGACCTTTGCGGATACGGCCAGAGGTGTCGTAGTGGGAGCCGTGGCAGGGGCAGAACCAGCCACCGAACTCACCAGCACCATCGCCCAAAGGCACACAACCCAGGTGGGTACAAACACCCATCATCACCAGCCATTCACCGGCCTCGTCCATCGCGCGGTTTTCATCCGCAGCGTCCGAGCCAGGCTTGTTGGCGTTTTGGCTGCCTTGGTCGATGGTCAGATCGTCCAGCGACACCGCGCGGGCATCGTCGATCTCTGCCTGGGTACGGCGGCGGATAAAGACCGGCTTGCCCAGCCATTTGACCGTCAACTGTGTCCCTGGCTCGATGCCAGAGATGTCGACGCGGATCGAAGAGAGCGCCCGCACATCGGCGGATGGGTTCATCTGATTGACCAGCGGCCAAACTGCGGCGCCGGTGGCGACAGCACCTGCGCCGGCTGTGGCGTAGTAGAGAAAATCTCTCCGGGTGCCTTCGTGATCTTCTGCGTGTGACACGAGGTTCCTCCATTAAGCTGCCGGCGAACCGGCCAATGTATAAATAGGCCGCACAAAGCAGCCGTCATCAGCCCGGTATTTAACGAAGGTGTTGCAAACCGTCCAGCGAACATTCGCTTGTCTTGCAGTGTCGCGTCCCTGTGTCGCGCTTGCCACATGAAATTCATCGAGAACCGGTCGATTTCCCCCCTATCGGGGCGGGCCGCGCCCCCCAAAGGGACGCTGTTTCAGCATGTTGCACGCCTTGTAGACCGCTTGTCGCAACTTTGGAGCGCACTGAATGACACCGCAGGCCAGCGCCACGGGCAGCCATCGCGCCACCAAGGAGCATAGGGAGCGACAAAAACCCGGCCGTGACGCGGTGCCCTGCGCCAAACCAACAGAGAGGTAGGCAGCTGATTCGTCTCCTGGAACGTAGCGCCTCATTGTTGAGACAGAATAGTCAGGCGAAACGCATGAGACCTGCCGATATTGCGGACCGCCATAAAAATCCGAGCGCCCCCAAAGGAGCGCTCGGATATTGCGTCGGGCCTTTCACGGCAGCAGAGGCCTCAGTCGCGTGCGATTGTGATTTTTTCCGGCTTGGCCAACCACTCTTTGCCTTTCAACATGGCCTTCCAGTAAATCGGCGGCAACATGGTTTCTTTCAGGAACCAAGCGGCGCGACTCGGCTTCGTACCATCAAGCAGAAAGGCCGGGAAACTTGGCTTCAGCACGCCGCCATAGCCAAATTCCGCCAGCACGATCTTGCCCCGCTCCACCGTCAGCGGGCAGGATCCATAGCCGTCATAAGCGGCGACCGGGGAGCGACCCGCGATATCGGCAACGATGTTGTCCGCCACCGTGGGCGCCTGCTTGCGCGCCGCAGCAGCGGTTTTGGCGTTGGGCGCGTTCATCACATCCCCCAAAGACCAGATATTGTCATAGGTTTTGTGGCGCAGGGTGACCTGATCCACATCCACCCACCCCGCCGAATCTGCCAGCGGTGACACGCGGATAAAATCCGGAGCGACCTGTGGCGGGCAGACATGCATCATGTCAAAATCCACCGTTACCCTATCGGGCGCGGCATCGGGCCTGGCAATCTGGAATGTGGCGGTTTTGGCCTGTCCGTCCACAGCGATCAGGTTGTGGAAGAAGTTCAGCGTGGCGTCATATTTAGCGACATAGGCCTCCAGCGCTGGGACATAGTCTTTCACCCCAAACAACACGCCTCCCGCATTCATGAACTGAATATCGATGTCTTTGAGACGCCCGTTGCGGTGCCAAGCATCCCCGGAAAGATACATGGCTTTCTGTGGTGCACCAGCGCATTTGATGGGCATGGGCGGTTGTGTGAACAGTGCCCGGCCTTCGGTGAGCCCCTGCACCAGTTCCCAGGTGTAGGGCGCAAGATCGTAGCGGTAATTGGAGGTCACCCCGTTGCGCCCCAATGTGTCCTCCAGCCCCTCGACGGCCTCCCAATCCAGTTTCAGACCAGGGCAGACCACAAGACGGCCGTATTTCACCACCCGACAACCATCCAGAATGACCGCATTGTTTTCCGGCTCAAAGGCGGCGACCGCTGATTTAAGCCAATGCACACCCTTAGGGATTAGCGCCGCCATGATTTTTGCGGTGGTCTGCGCCTCAAACACGCCGCCGCCCACCATAGTCCAGCCCGGCTGATAATAGTGGATGTCGGCAGGATCGATCACTGCGATGTCCAGATCTGGCTGACGCGCCTTCAGGCTGGCCGCCACAGAGATGCCCCCGGCACCGGCGCCGACAATCACCACATCAAAGGCAGCATCGCCAGTGTCTGTCGGAGTTTTGCCCCCATTGGCAATCCGGCGGGCGACGCCGGTCATATCGTAACCTGCCGCTTTGGTGGCGGCGAGAATCTCCGGCATGGGCCGTTTTTTGCTTTCATGGAAAGACCATAGGGTCGCCGACCTTGTGCCAGTGCGGCAATAAGCCAGAAGCGGGCGCTGCACCTCTTTTAACGCCTCCCCAAAAGCCGCAACATCGGCATCATGCACCATGCCCGATTTCACAGGCACGTAGCGGGTTTCAAGCCCGGCCTCTCCGGCAGCTTGTTCAATCTCTTCAAAGGAAGGTTGATCGGCCCCCTCCCCGTCTGGACGGTTGCAGATGATCGCGCGAAAGCCCTGTTCGGCGAGCGCAGGCAGATCCTCTGCGGTGATCTGCGCACTGACCGAAAATTTCTCAGAAATCTTCTTGATGTCCATTTGGTGTCCTCCCTTCAAATGGCCTCACTTCCAATGATCCGGGCGGATACGCCCATACGACTTGAGGCGCGGATGGCTCCGCGCCCCATTGATCAGGCCGTTGACTGACCTGATCTTTTAAATTTTTGCTGAGAGGGTCGCCTGTGATCGTCGACCTAGCAGTCGCGGCAGGTTTTGAGCCCGATGATGCGATACAGTGGGCACATGCCGACAAAAGCGGTGAGCGTAAAAATGGCCGCCACGGCCAAAGCCACCCAGAATGCGATGCCCGACAAGATGCCTGCTCCGAGCGCCAAATATGCCAGAACGGCCGCAATCACGATGCGCCCACCACGGTCCAGCGTTCCCATGTTCTTGATCATGTCTGATCTCCTCAAGAATCAACACATGCGTACAATTGCATGCATGTTGAGGAGAGTTTGGTGATATGGTCACCAAACTCGCAGGTTTGTCACCCCAGATGGTCCAGAGCCTAAGCGTGAAACCCGGCAGATTTCACCAATTGCGCCAGCCCGTCGCGGTTGGTGAGGCAGACCTCACCACGGGACTGATCAATCCAACCCCGGCGGTGAAATTCGGCAAGGGTGCGTGAGATGACCTCTCGTGCGGTGCCCAATTCCGTGCCCAGAACCGCATGGGTGGCCTGCACCACATTGGCCTCTCCCGCCAGTTCCAGAAGGCGGGCGGCCAGACGCACATCCATGCGCTGAAACAGGATGTCGTCTATCAACACAAAAAGATCTGTGATCCGCTTGGAATATGCAGTGAACACAAACTCGCGGAACACGGGCGATTTGGCGACAAGGTCATCAAACGTCTGGCGGGGAATGGCCACCGCGCGCACGTCGGTTTCGGCAAGACCCTCGGCTGTGTGCTCCTCAAAGGCCAGCATATTGGCCGTGGTCAATACGCAGCTTTCCCCTGCGTGCACCCGGTAAAGAAAGACATCCCGGCCCGTCTCGGAGCGTTGCTGTACCTTTACCGTGCCGTCGAGCAAGAGCCAGAGTTTGTCAGCGGTCTGACCCGGCGCAAAAATCTGCGTTCCCGCCGGAACAGAGACAATTTCGCTGCCCTTTTCCAAGGCAATGCGGATCTCTTCTGGCAATCGGCTCAAACCTTTGAACTGTGTGATCCACTTCTCTTCCATGGGGTGTGTCCTGCAATAGTCCGGAGGAAAGGCTCCGCGCGCCTACAATCATAACCGGGGACGCCGGGGCGTTTACAGCGCTTTGCCGCAGATGCGCCAGATTGCCCCATAGGGAGACACGCGCCCACCATGGCCCGGTCTTTTTCCAGCGATAGGAAGCATGCGCCGATGCCTGAGCGACACAAAAAACGTGCCGCTCAGGCCTCTGCAGGGGGGGTCAGCCTGCGGAAGACATATCCTCATCGCCGTCCTCTGTGAGAGCCCTGTCACGCTGCATTTCCAGCCACATGGCGTTCATCACAGCAAAGATGGCGGCCAGTGGAAGGCCAAGAATCCAAGCAAAATACCACATATCCGTTTCTCCTTAGTAGACGCTGTGAGAATTGGCGCGCACCTCTTCCTCGGTCACCTTGCCCCAGAGGACTTTGTAGACCCAGGCCGTATAGGCGAGGATGAGGGGCATGAAGATCACCGTACAGATGAGCATGATGAAGAGAGTCATATGCGAGGACGAACTGTCCCAGACGGTGAGCGAGCTGTTGGGATCCACGGTGGACGGCAAAATGAAGGGGAACATGGTGAGCCCCACCGAGGAGACCACGCCGGTGATGCCCAATTTGGAGAACAGCAGCGCAGAAACTTCGCCACCCCGGTTGAGGCCACGAATGGCCAACCCCATGCCAAGAAATCCCATCACGGGGGCCACGGCAATCCATGGACGCTCCGCATAAGCCGTCAGCCATGACGCACTGCGACTGACTTCGGAATACAGCGGATTGGACGGCCCATCCGTGACCACCTCACCCACAAAGGCATAGCCATCGATGCCATAGGCCAGCCATAGGCCAGCGAGCGCATAGGCGCCCATGGCGGTCAGGCCCGCATAGGTGCCGATGCGGCGCGCGCGCTCGGCAATCACCCCTTCGGTTTTCACACAGAGCCACGCGGCCCCATGCATCAGGAGCATGCCAAAGGACACCACGCCAGCCACCAAGGCAAAGGGGCGCAACAGGCCGATGAATTTGGTGACAAAGCTGCCCTCATAAAACGGCATGAGCATGTCATTGAAGTAGAACGGCACGCCCAGCAGGACATTGCCCACCGCCACCCCAAAGAGCAGCGCAGGCACCGCGCCGCCCGCAAAAAGCGCCCAATCCCAGCTGCTGCGCCAGCGTGTCTCCTCACGCTTTGATCGATATTTAAAGGCCACCGGCCGCACAATAAAGGCCGCCAGCACCACAAACATGGCGAGATAAAAGCCTGAGAAGCTGACCGCGTAGAGCGGCGGCCATGCTGCAAAGATGGCACCGCCCCCAAGAATAAACCAGACTTGGTTTCCCTCCCAGACCGGACCAACGGTGTTGATCACCACCCGCCGCTCCAGATCCGTTTTGGCCACGAAGGGCAGAAGCGCGCCCACCCCCATGTCAAAGCCATCCGTCAGAGCGAAGCCGGTGAGCAGCACCCCGAGCAGGAGCCACCAGATCACACGCAGGATTTCGTAATCGACAAGTTCAAACAGGATCATCAGACTTACTCCGCAGGAGTTGCATTGGGAGGAGTGTCCAGCGCAGAGGCCGCGCTGGCACCGGCCGGAGCAAAGGGGCCACGCCCATCATGCGTGCGCAGGCGGTGTTCATGGCGGGCCTGCCAGGCTTCGGTTTCTGCCACATCGAGATAGGGCCCCTTGCGGATGTATTTCAGCATCAGACCCATCTCGATGATGAAGAGCACGGTATAAAAGGCGATAAAGCCAGTCAGCGTGATCAAGAGATCCGCCACGCTCAGATGGCTGGCCGACATGGCCGTGGGCAAGATGCCCTCCACGGTCCAGGGCTGACGGCCATATTCGGCAACAAACCAGCCCATCTCGGCCGCAATCCAGGGCGTTGGAATGATCGCTACCGCCGCCCAGAGCGCCCAGCGTGGATAGCTTTGGCCTTTGAAGCTTGACCGATAAAAGAAGAACCCCATGACCGCGATAAACATCACCCCAAGGCCAACCATGATGCGGAAAGCCCAGAACAGCGGCCAGACGGTTGGCACTGTGTCCCAGGCCGCCTTCACAATCTGAGCGTCTGTCGCCTCGCGCGGATCATCGAGATAGCGCAACAAAAGGAAGCCATAGCCCAGATCCTCTTTGGTTTCTTCAAAGACTGTGCGGGCCACCTCCGGGGTGTTTTCGCGCTCTGCCTGAATGGTCATCAAAGCGTCATAGGCGATGATCCCACGCCGGATGTTTTCTTCCGACTGGGCCACCAGTTCATTGATGCCCGGAATCTCTTCCGTCAGAGAGCGGGTGCCGATCAGCCCCATCACCCACGGGATTTCCACGGCAAAATGGGTTTCACGCGCCTCCTGATCCGGGAAGCCGACGACCGTGAAGGGCGCAGGCGCATCATGGGTTTCCCACATAGCCTCAATCGCAGCCAGTTTCATGCGCTGCGTGTGGCTGGCGGCATAGCCGCTTTCGTCCCCCAGAAGCACAACCGACAGCGAGGCGGCGAGACCAAAGGAGGCCGCAATGGTGATGGACCGTTTGGCCAATTCGATGTGGCGTCCTTTGAGCAGGTACCACGCGGAAACCCCGAGCACGAAGAAAGAGGCTGTGACATAGCCTGCGGAGACGGTGTGAACAAATTTAGCCTGCGCCACTTCGTTGAAGAGCACATCAAAGAAGGAGGTCATCTCCATGCGCATGGTATCTGGGTTGAATTCGGCCCCAACCGGATGCTGCATCCAGCCATTGGCGATCAAAATCCAGAGTGCAGAGAAGTTGGAGCCAATCGCCACGAGCCAGGCAACCACGAGGTGCTGAAGCCGGGTCAGCTTGTCCCAGCCAAAGAAGAACAGCCCCACAAAGGTTGCTTCAAGGAAAAAGGCCATCAGCCCTTCAATGGCCAAAGGCGCCCCGAAAATGTCGCCGACATAGTGGCTGTAGTAGGCCCAGTTCATCCCGAACTGAAACTCCATGGTGATGCCGGTGGCGACACCCAGCACAAAGTTGATGCCAAAAAGCGTGCCCCAGAATTTGGTCATCTGCCGCCATATGGGGCGGCCCGTCATCACATAGACGGTCTCCATAATGGCAACGATGATCGACAGACCGAGGGTCAGTGGCACGAATAGAAAATGGTACATGGCTGTCATCGCGAATTGCAGGCGCGACAGTTCGACGACATCTAGCTCCATCCTAAGACTCCTTAAGAATGTGCGGCGTCCGGCAAGGTCAGTTCCGGCCTGAGTCGGGCTCCACGATAAATGATGCTTTGCTAATATACTTTTGCAACAAATGCAGTCGGTGACATCATCACCAAGTCAGCATGAAAGTCCAACCCGCCTTGTGAAGACCGGATGCTGCGCACCACTGTGCATGACGGCAATGATCAACGCCTCCGGCACCGCCGCCCTCACCCCATAAAGCACCGCCTCAGCCGTGGCCGCATCCAAACCTTCCGTGGGTTCATCAAGGAGAAGGATATCACTTTTAATCAATATGTTACGCGCAATCGCCAGTCGCTTTGACTGTCCTCCGGAAAGGCCAGCGCCACCTTCTCCGAGCGTGGTATCCAGCCCGTCACGCTGCCGCAGATCTTCGGCCAGCGCCACCTGATCCAACGCCTGCCACAGCTCTGCATCGCTAAAGGATCCGCTGAGTGACAAGTTGTCACGGACAGTTCCCGCCACCAATGCACAGCGTTGCGGCAACATGGAAACCATCGCGCGCAGGCTGTCTTCTGCGTAACCCACCGGTGGCCTGCCGTGCACTTTCACAGATGTGCCGGTCTGCAGCCCTGCGATCTCCATGAGCAGCATTGTTTTGCCCACACCGGAAGGCCCCGACAGCGCGACGGCCTCTCCCGCGTGGAAATCGGCCCGCAGCTTAGGATGGTGGATGGACAGGAGCGGTCCGGTCCCCAGTGTCTGGCAAGAGGCCACATCCGATGTCTGAGCGCCCGTTGGGGAGCGAACGGATTGCAATTGTGGCGCAAGACGTTCTGCGGCGCTTTGAACGCGACCCAGATCAGACACGCCCCGGCGCAGCTGTAACAAGGCCTCAGCCAGGGCGAGCGCCACAAACAGCCCGATCACCGCGCTGGCAGCATCAATGGCCCCCTGATCCAGCAAAACCGCCCCAGCCACAAAAGCCGCCATGGCCGCAGTTGCCACAAGCAGGGAAATCCAAAATCCCGCCCCGCGCTCTGCCCGGTCCAGATCGGCGGCTTTGGCGCGGGCCTCCTGATCCAGACGGTGCAAGCCCGCCTCTTTGCGGGGCAAGGTGGCAGAGAGAATAAGCGCGTCGCGGTCCCGGATCATGTCAATTGCACCCCGCCGCAGGCGTTGCTCCACCTCTTCAAGCCTGCGGGACGGCGCCACTGTCGCATGCCCCAGACGCAGCAGGATCGCACCGCCCGCCACAAGATAGAGCCCCAAGATGCTGAGCGCGACAGACCAGCCCACAAGCCAAGAAAGGACACCAAAAACAAGGATATGGGTGACCAGCACCGCCACAATCGGCAGCACAAGACGCAGGATCACCCCATCCAGCGCATCCACATCGGCAATGATCCGGGTGAGCGCGCCTTCGCTGCGCAGATTGGCAAGTGCACGGGCATTGCTGCGCGCATAGCTGCGCAAGAGCTCCACCCGAAACGCAGCCAGCGCCCGTAGCGTGGCGTCATGGGTCAGCAGGCGCTCGCCATAACGCGCAGCCGCCCGACCCAACGCAAGAAACCGCACTCCGGCAGAGGGGCGAAACACATCAAAGGCAATGCCCATACCAGCCAGCCCCGCAAGCCCGGTGGCGGTGATGAACCAGCCCGACAATCCCAACAGGCTGACGCCCATCAGAAGAACAGCAATCGACAAGAGCGCCCCGCGCCCCATGGCCCGGCGATCGGCCTGCACAAGCAGCCTTGCGATTTGCAGGATATGTCTCATGCCATCACCTCAACATGGGTGTCCATGGCGGCGATCAGACGCGGATCATGGGTGGCGATGAGCAGCGTACCACCTGCGGTCCGGAATGCCAGAAGTGCTGCAATGATCGTGTCTGCGGTTGCCTCATCAAGATCTGCGGTCGGCTCATCCGCCAGCAGGAGGGATGCGCCACTCAGCAGGGCCCGCGCCAAAAGCAGACGCCGCGCCTCCCCGCCGGAAACACCGCCGCCCGTTTCCCCGAGGCGGCTGTGCAGCCCCTCAGGCAGGCGGCGTACAATTTCGCTGGCCCCTGCCATGGTCAAAGCCGCGCTGGGGTCTGTACCAATGGCTTTCGGATCCAGCCACTCCGCCAGAGTTTCATCTGCAAAATGTGGCTTTTGCGGCACCACGGCCAGCCCAGCGCGCCAAGCATCGGCGGTATCCTCTGTCAGGAGCTGGCCATTGACCAAAATGGTACCCGCGCGCAGCGGGGCCAGCCCGGCGATGGCGGCCAGGGCTGTGGATTTGCCAACTCCGCTGGGCCCGACCAAGGCCAAGCTCTGCCCTTCAGACAGGGTAAAGTCCGGTATGCGCACATCTTTGCCCGACAGCGCCACAACCGCCCCTTCGGTGCAGAGCGCGAGGGGCCCGGAGAGGGGCTCAGATGGCGCAGCCTGTCCCAGCATGGCCACACGCTCTGCCGCATCCAGCGCATCCAGATCAGCCACAACAGCATAGCCTGCCGCACGGTCATGCCAGGCGGCAGCAAGATCTCTCAGGGGCTGAAAAAACTCTGGTGCGATCAATAGGAGAAACAGGCCTTCGCCCAATGTCAGCCCGTCGCTCCAAGCGCCAAAGCCGATCTCCCCCAATAGGGTGAAACCCACAAAGACAGCCACCATCGCCACACCCAGCGCCGCAAACAGCTCCAGCACTGTGGAGGAGAGAAAGGCCACCTTCAGCACCTCCATCGTACGCACGCGCAGGCTGTCGGCACGGGTGGCAAAATCCTGCGCCGCGCGGTCTGTGGCCCCCAGAAGGCGGATGTCGAGCATGGCGGAAAGACGATCCATGACCATGTCGTTCATGGAGGCGATGTCCTGCATCTGCTTTTTGGAGGCCTCTTCTGCCGCCATGCCAACCAGCGCCATAAACACAGGGATCAATGGTCCGGCGATCAGAAGAGTCACCCCCACGGCCCAGGATTGCGAGAAGGCCAGCAGAAGATAGAGAAACGGCAAGGTGGACACGCGCATCATGGCCACGTGGTAGCGGGTGATCCAAGGCTGCATCAGCGGCAGTTTTTGAACCAGAAGGGCCGCAATTTGCGCCGATCCCGCCGAGGTCCGCGCGCGGGCTTCGCGGTCAATCAGATGCGCACGCTCACGGCGGATGGTTGCATTGGCCGCCGCAAAGAGCAGCGCGCCAGAGCGGTGTTCCAGGAACGCCCGCAACAGCGCACAGGCCAAAAAGACACTGGCCACCGTGAGCGCAACCTGCACCGCAGACGCGCCGTCCACCCACTCAGAGACAGCCCATGCGATGGCTGCGGCCTGTATCGGCCACAGGGCGCCCGCCAGAACGGACAGCCATCCCGCAACGGTCAAGGGACGCTTTACAGGGGTAATAATGCGATCTTTTGCGCGTTGCCGGTCATTGCGGGCCGCGCCCTCTGTGTCATGGCTCATCGGAGCGGCGGTATCTCTTGATCAATATTCATGTCTGCCATGCCGCGCCCTGCCTCTGGAGCGGTTTATTTAACCTCGGTGAGCGCCGTGGGCGTGTCCACAACAATGCGTCCCCGTTTCTGGGTGATCCAGCCTTTTGTGGCGAAGGACCGTAATCTGCGTGAGACAACCTCCCGCGCGGTGAGCAGATCTTCGGCAATTTGCCCGTGAGTTGCAATCACTTCTCCGGCGTCTGCGTGAATCAGCAGCCAATCGGCAAGGCGGCTGTCGAGGCTGACAGCGCTTTTGGCAGAGGCGCGGGCAAAAAAGGTGGGCAGACGTTTGGCATGTGTCGCAAAAAGCGCCCGGCGAAACGCCATATCTCCATGCACCAATAGCACAAGACTGT
Organism: Shimia sp. R11_0; assembly: GCF_017744035.1. Lineage (NCBI taxonomy): Bacteria > Pseudomonadati > Pseudomonadota > Alphaproteobacteria > Rhodobacterales > Roseobacteraceae > Shimia > Shimia sp. R11_0. Next base: position 120,891 of record NZ_JAGHQY010000001.1, read on the forward strand.
GCGGGGAGAGTTCCAGCCAGGAGGTGACCCCGGTGCATCTTGCCCGCACAGTGATCTCCCGCTCCGACAGGAGCGCGGCCGTCACGGGCATGCAATCCTGCATCACCGCAGCGCGGCATTCTGCCCAGGGCACACCGCGCCCTTTGGTGCGGAAATGCACCGTGAGTTTGCCCTGTGTCACCAGAACAAAGGCGCGAGGATGTCCCTGCCAGCGGAAAGCGACGTCCCCATCCGCGCCGCATTTTTCAATTCCGCCAGCATCCAGCACGGCACGCCGCAGGGACATCCCCTCTCTTGAACGCGCTTGGTCTGTCATATGCGCCTCCATCGCCCGGTTCCTGTGAGCATGGGGAGGTTATGACATGCGCATTGGTGCAACGACGGTGACATGGTCACCATAGGTCATGAGGAGATATTCAATTTGCTGAGGGCGCAGCAGACGTCAGGCGGACACCGCAATCAGGTGATTGTCCCATTGCAGATCATGCCGCTGCAGCGCGCCATTTAGCGTGCCAACGAGGCCGCCCCCGGTGGTATAGACAAACCCCTGTCCCACGCCGCCAATACCACAGACATCTGTGGCCTCATGCACTGCAACCGCCGCGCCAGAGGTGACATCAAACACATGTAAGATGCCTCCGCGTGGGGAAGTGATCGCCACCTGTGCCCCATCCCCGGAGAGCGAGACGCTGCCAGCATAGCCATTCAGCCTGCGGTCGCTGTCTTGAGACACGCTCAGCAGGCGGGGCGGGGTGCCGCGCTGATGCAGGCCCAAAAGCGGGGGGCTGTCTTTGAGCGCGCCCTGCCATTGCATGGCAAAAGCCACGGTGCCATCCGCATGCAGCGCCAGATGGCGGATGGAGTTCTTGTGCTGCGCCCAAGGCAGGGTGACATCTTCGAGCAGATCGCCGTCCAATGACAGATAGCTGAGCGAGGGCTGCATGACCGGCAGGTTGAGTTTGGTGCGCCCCATATCAGGATGGGTTTCAATACCGCCATTGGCCACAACCAGACTGCGCCCATCTGGCATCAGCTTGATATCATGCGGGCCAACACCGCCGGAGGCAAACTCGCCGATACGGCGATAGCCCGCCTCGACGTCCCAGACACCAATGATGCCCAGCCCCGCCTCATAGTCATTTTCAGAGGTATAGAGTCGCTTACCATCCGCAGAGAAGGCGCCATGGCCATAGAAGTGGCGCTCGGCCGGGGCGGTGAGACGCGCCAGAACCGTGCCATCGCGACAGTCCAGAACCACCGCAAATGTGCCCGGACGGCGGGCAAAGGCCACCGCTTCGGCACGGTCGGGGTGGGCTGCCGCCGCATGACCGCGCGCAGGCAGTGCAATCGTGAAGGTGACATCCCCCTTTCGCGTCAGCCCTGCGAGCACAAACTGGCCATCCGCGCGCCGGGCGGCAGAAAGAAAATCAGGCGTGCCCACGCTGCTCCAGCCCAGCGACGGCATCAGGCTGCTGGCGGCCAGACCGGCGAGCAGGCGGCGCCTTGTGGTCATCTTAATCCCCGTCCAGCGCGTTGAAACCTGCGGTCACATCCAGCGCCGGGCCCAGCTCCTGTGTGACGATGTCTCGGATGTTGCCAATATACTGTTGCAGGATTTCCACCTTGAAACGCCCCTGCATCTCCGCAACGCCTGCAAAGACGGGATCTTCCGCCAATACCTCTGTCTGTTCAAAGGCCACGGCAAAAGCGGCCTCCAGCCGCTCAGCAACACCCGGTGTTTGCGCGGCAAGCGCCTGGGATAGTTCTTCGAGAGCAGTCAGGGATACGGTGATATTGCGCAGGCTGCGCCCAGAGCGACGGGCCTCTGCACGGCGTGGGCGGGGCTTTTCAAAGCTGCCCAGCGGGCGGCCCAGACGGGCCTCTTCATTGAACTGGAGCCCTGTGTCCAAGGCTTTAAAGAGCTGTGCCACAGCCGCAAGATCGGTGGCATATTCCGCCGCATCAGATGGGCTTTGCATGGTGGTGGCATAGCCGCCCTGCCAATCAGCAAGAATGGCCTGCGCCTGACGGTCGATGTCAGCGGCCACCGCCTGCACCAGAGCGCAGTGGTATTGCGCATCCCCCAGCGTGGCGATGGAGTCATCATAGAGCAGATACTCCATGGCAAAGAAGCCGCGCGCGGCAATTGACACTTCGCCAAAAGCCTCAGGCTCCGCAATGACGGGATCCTCTGTGGTGATAAGCTTGGTCAGGGATTTGGGCGTGAACCCTTTGGTGTCTGGCCAGAAGGCCAACGCAAAGGCACGTTCATCAACCTCGGAGGGGCCAAAGCGCAGATGGCTGACCGCCATCCAAGCATCAAATCCCTCATGAAATGCGGCGCGCAATTCGGCAGACTGTGGCTGACAGTCAGACTGGGCCGCAGCGGTCAGAGCTTCGGTGCGCGCGGCAAATGTCTGAAAGCCGGGCAGCACATGTTGCGCCAGCGCGCCTTCTACAAGCGTGGCCGCGTCCTGTGCCAAAACTGGCGGGGCCAGCAGCGGGGCAGTCACGAGGGCGGCAGTCATCAAAAGGAAACGCATGGGTCAGAGACTCTCCAGGAAACGGATCAGGGCGGCGCGGTCTTCGGGGGACATCTGCACAACCTGCTCTTTCATAGGCTCTGCTTCTCCCCCATGCCAGAGCACCGCCTCAAGCAGGGATTCGGCGCGGCCATCATGCAGAAAGGTGTTGTGGCCCGACACGCGTTCGGTCAGCCCCACCCCCCAAAGCGGCGGCGTGCGCCATTCACGTCCCGTGGCGCGGGCTTCGGGGCGATGATCCGCCAGCCCCTCGCCCATGTCGTGCAACAACATATCCGTATAGGGCCAGATCAATTGAAAGCTCTGCGCAGGCTGATCAGGCAGACGATGGGTCACATAGCTGGGCTGGTGGCAGCTGGCGCATCCGGTGTCAAAGAACAGCTGCTTGCCCCGCAACACCTGTGGATCATCCACATCACGGCGCGCCGGCACTGCCAGATTGGCGGTGTAAAAGGTGGTGATATCCAAACCAGCGTCATCCACCTCAAAGACGCGCACGTCTTTGTCGCCATGAGGGCCCGCCACACAGGCCTCTTGCAACGGGGTGCAATTGCCGTGGCCTGCCGGAAACAGAGAGGTGGAGATACCGATATCTGTAGAAAAAGCACCAGCGGTTTGCTGACGCAGGGTCGGGGAGCCCGCTTTCAGACCAAAGCGGCCCAGCATCGGGCGCTGAAACTCGCGTGACCAGACAATATTGGCGCGCCCGGAAATACCGTCCCCATCCAGATCGTCCGGATCGGCATTGGCCAGAATGTCAGCAGCGGGAATCGCCTCCAGCAGACCCAGACCGATCATCTGCGGCGCAACGCGGGCGGAGAACATCACATCGGCATGCAAGGGCCCATAGGCCAGATCCCTGGGCGTGACGGTGGGGCGGCGCAGGGTGACGTTTTCGCCTCCGGCCAGGGCCACCTCTACCGTCTCATAGGTCACTTCAATCCGCGCTTCGGCGGGATGGCCCGGCAGGCTGAAATCTTGAAACTGCGTGCCATAGTTTGGTTCCGGCCGGGTGGCGAGGAACTCGGCGATCTCATGGATCTGATCGCCCTCTGTGCCGGGAATGGAGAGCTTTAACGCAAAAGAAATCGCGTCATCTTCGGGCGTTTCAGGCGCATGGCCGCGCCCGCCCCGCATATGGCAGCTTTGACAGGCGCGGGCGTTGAACAAAGGCCCCAAACCATCCGAGGCCAATGTGGAAGAGGGGGAAGAGACCCAGAGTTTGTCAAACATCGCCTCCCCAAGGCGAAAATCCAGCCCTGCCTCCGACGGGAGATTCGCGGAGGGCTGGTCAAACACCAGATTGTCCCGACGCACCGGTGCCGTGGCCGCCCCCCCCGGGCGTGCTTCAAACTTCTGTGGTGCGGAGAAATCCGTTGGAAAGGCGGTAACGGCCTTGATCCGGGCGGTTTCTGCGTCCGTGCGGGGGGTGAAATTCAGGTGACGGTCATCCAACGCCTGCGCCGATGACGCAGAAAGAGCAATCAGAAGTCCGGTTGCGAGGCCTGTGGCTGAGGGGAATGAAATGGCTGGCATCGTCGCTACAGAAAGAAGAAGGGGCGGGACAATCCCGCCCCCGTGTTGGGTTCTATTATTCGAACACAGCGTCCGGATTGTCGAGGCTGTCGGAGCCTTCGAACGCCAGTTGGTCCAGACCCAGCGCAGCCACAGCGGCTTCGATGGACTTGGTTTGATCAACCAGACCGTTGACGCCGCCCATCACCAGCGCTTCGCCTGCGGCGTTGCCGCGCTCCAGCATCTGGTCGTAGGAGAAGCCGGATTCAGCGGCTGTCTTGATGCGGCCCAGACCCATCATGGTGGCGGAGAGTTTGCCTTTCAGCTCTGCGTCCAGATCCGCGTCTGCGGCGGCCACGAGATCAGACAGGGATGCGCCAGACACGAGGGAGCCGTCTACACGCACATATTCGCCAAGGTAGACGTTCTGGATGCCCAGACCATCGTAGTAGTGGCTGTTGTGGGTGTTGTCAGAGAAGCAGTCATGCTCTTCTTCTGGATCGTTCAGCAGCAGGCCAAGGCGCATACGCTCACCCGCTTGCTCACCGTAAGACAGGGAGCCCATGCCGGTCAGGATGGCCACGATGCCTGCGTCTTCATCGCCGGTCACGGTGGTGCGGGCTTCGCCGCCTTCGGCCCACTGCGCAGCCATCCACTCAAGGTCGGACACCAGCAGGTCGGTTGCTGCCTTCAGATATTGTGCGCGGCGGTCACAGTTGCCACCGGTGCAGTCGTCGCCGGATGCGAAATCAGTCCAGGCACGGTCGCCTGCGCCATGCGCGTGACCGTTGGTGTCCTGACCCCAGAGCAGGAACTCGATTGCGTGGTAGCCGGTGGCCACGTTGCTTTCGATGCCATCTGCTTCATGCAGGGTGCCTTCGAGCAGCTCAGGAGTGATTTCTGCGGCGTCCACGGTGGTGCCGGAGATGTCAAAAGAGGCGTTGGCAACCACGTTCAGAGCGGCCAGCGGGTTTTCGTCGGTTGGGCCACCATAGGCCGCTTCCACATAGTCGATCAGACCTTCGTCCAGCGGCCATGCGTTCACTTTGCCTTCCCAATCGTCCACGATGGCGTTGCCAAAGCGGTAAACTTCGGTCTGCTGGTAAGGCACGCGGGAAGCCAGCCATGCGTCTTTGGCGTTTTGCAGCGCCTCAGCAGATGGCGCTTCAACCAGCGCATTTACAGCCGCCTGCAGGGTCTTTGCAGTGGTCAGGCTGTCTTCATATTTTGCAGCGGCGATGTTGGCATAGTTGGTCAGAACATCGGCTTTTTCAGCGGCAAATGCCGGGGCTGCCAGCGCCAGAGCGGCAGCGGTTGTTGTCAGAAATGCACGTGTCATTGAATTGTCCTTCAAGGTCAGATCTACTGCATCACTGACCAATTTTATCAGGATCGTCAATCCTTATTGTTTTACTATGCTTTGAGCTGCGACGTGATGTCTCCCTCCCGTTGGAGAGGGTCGTTTCCCTTGGGGTAGTTTGTGTGACAAAGTCACTCTTCCAATAGATGTTCGTAGCGCGCATCCGTCAGGGTTTTCAGGAAGGCGACAATCGCATCCACGCGGCGATCATCCAGCGCCGGACCATGGGTCAGCTCTTTCACCGCCAAGGTCTGCGGCACAGCCGGAGATCCAAAACGTTCCCCGGTTTCCGGATTGATCTGGCGGGCTTCGCTACGGGTGTTGAAACGGTTGTAAAACAACACAACCGTGCGCAGATCCTCAAACACACCATTGTGCATATAGGGGCCGGTGACAGCGACATTGCGCAAAGTTGGCGTCCTGAACTTGCCAAGCTGCATCGGATCGTCCTGCACCGCCGGGTTCGCGGCCAGCCCCGCGTCAACCGTGCCCGGCGCGACGCCATTCATGGCGCGCAGGGCCGTGTTCTCAGGAATGCCGATGTTGTGAAATTCGTGGTTGGTGAAGGTCTCGCGCGGGTCCATCGCGCTTGTACCGACCTGATGACACAGGTTGCAGTTGGTGAACTGCTCGGAAAAAAACAGCACCCGGCCCAGCTCTTCTTCACTGGTGAGGGTCGCCTCGCCCCGCAAGAAACGGTCATACTTGCTGTCAAAAGGTGCAAAAACCTCTGTGCGCTCAAACGCGGCCAAGGCCGCCGTCATGGCGGTGTAGCCCGCAGAGACATCCTCCAGAACCTCTGCCTCAAACAAATCTGAGAATGCCTGCTGATAGACCGGATCTTCGTTCAGGCGCGCAACCACCGCAGCGGCGTCTGTCATCCCCATTTCAATGGGGTTAAGCGGCGGGCCACCTGCCTGATCTTCGAGCTTGGGCGCGCGCCCATCCCAAAACTGTCCGCCAAGCCAGACCCCATCATCACCTCGATGAAACGCGGGGATAAACGCCGCATAAGACGCGGTCGGCGCATTGCGATCCCCCAGAGACTCGCCATCATCGCCAATGGAGGCCATGCCACGAGGATCGGCAAAACCATACTCCGGATCATGACAGGTGGCGCAGGACTGCGTACGATTGGCGGAGAGATTTTCGTCAAAAAACAACCGCTCCCCCAGCGCTTCCAGCGTCTTTATTTCCTCCTGCGCGGCGGCAAAGGACGCAACACAGACAACACATGCAATGGCACTTAGGCGATACATCAGGCGACTCTATTCTGACTGGTTTACTTGGGTTTGCGCCTCTTCGTGATCAAGGTCAACGCTCCGAGATGCCGCACCCAACAAAAAGCCCCCGACAGAGCGGGGGCTTTGTAACAGACAGAATAAAAGACAGGCGCGTCGTTCAGCGATCGCGGAACTGTGGCTCACGCTTCTCGGCAAAGGCGGCCATGCCTTCTTTCTGATCTTCGGTCGCAAAGAGCGAATGGAAGGCGCGGCGCTCAAACAGCAGGCCTTCGCGCAGCGTGGTTTCAAAGCTGCGGTTCACTGCCTCTTTGGCTGTGCGCGATGCGATCAGGGATTTCTCCGCAATCTTATGTGCCGCGCTCATGGCTTCTTCCATCAGCTTTTTGGCAGGCACAACGCGGCTGACAAGGCCGGAACGCTCAGCTTCGGCGGCATCCATGAATCGGCCAGTCAGGTTCATGTCCATCGACTTGGCTTTGCCCACAGCGCGGGTCAGGCGCTGGCTGCCACCAATGCCCGCAATCACACCGAGATTGATTTCTGGCTGACCAAATTTGGCAGTCTCAGAGGCGATGATGAAGTCACAGGCCATGGCCAGTTCGCACCCACCGCCCAGCGCGTAACCGGAAACGGCGGCGATCACAGGCTTGCGGATGTCCTGAATACGGTCCCCGAAATCGGCAAACAGGTTCGACAGGTTCACTTCGGCGAAGCTCATCGTGGACATCTCTTTGATGTCGGCCCCTGCGGCAAAGGCTTTTTCTGAGCCGGTGATGACGATGCAGCGCACCTTATCATTGGCATCCGCACTTTCCAGAGCTTCCTGGAGCTCTCCGATCAGCTGTTGGCTGAGCGCGTTCAGCGCGTCGGGGCGGTTGAGCTTGATGAGGGCCACGTGGTCCTCGATGTCGACGATGATCGTCTCAAAAGCCATGATCTATGCTTTCATTGTTCCGGTCAGGGCTGATTCCTTACCATTTGATGAAAAGGGATCAAGCTATCTTTGACATTGCCCACAGTAGAAAGACGAGCGCCCCGATTGGGTGATTCGGCTGATTTTGCTTGTGCATTCGGGGGTTTTACAGGGTTCTCCCTCCCGTCCGTAGACGTCAAAGGTGTGTTGAAAATATCCCAGTTCTCCATCGGCCTGACGAAAGTCACGCAACGAACTGCCGCCTGCTTCAATGGCCTCCTGCAACACCTTACGAATTATCGGCACAAGGGACTGTACCCGCGCGTTGGAAATCGCCCCTGCCTTGCGTTTTGGCGCTATCCCTGCGCGAAACAGAGCTTCGCAAACATAGATATTGCCCAGCCCCGCCACAATCCGCTGATCCAGAAGCGCCGATTTGATCGGCGTGTTGCGCCCCGCAAGCTGCGCCACCAGATAGGCTTCATGAAAATCATTGCCCAGAGGCTCAGGGCCGATCTTGGCCAGCAGAGGGTGGCTCTCTGCGGTCTCTGTTGTCAGCAGATCCATCGCACCAAAGCGGCGCGGATCATTGAAGGTCACCCGCGCGCCATTGTCCATGTCAAAGACCACATGATCGTGTTTCTGGGCCTGCGGATGATCATGCACAAACTGCCCAAGCGGATCCCCGGAGACGGTCATGCGTCCGGACATGCCCAGATGGATTAGCAAGGTCTCCCCCCGATCAAGATCAGCAAGAATGTATTTGGACCGCCGTCGCAGCTGTAGCACCTTCGCCCCGGTCAGCCGCGCGGCCATCCGCTCCGGAAACGGCCAGCGCAGGTCGGGGCGGTTCACCGCCGCCTTGGCAATCACCGCGCCTTCCATGGCCGGTTGCAGACCACGGCGGACGGTTTCGACTTCGGGGAGTTCGGGCATGATGATGTGAGTCCTTTGGCTGCTCAGGACAATGCGCAATTTGTGCAGTGGTAAGCAAGTCACCTTCTTGGCCCGCACAGCGGGCCGCGCCAGACCTCCCCCATAGGAGGGCGCTTTGCTTCCTCCCGAGGCCGGACACGACCCTTTTATCCCCTCACCAATTCGACGCATTGTACCCTTTCGGCACGCCCTATATGTAAGGAGCAACCAAGAGGATTGCGCGTGATGGCGAACAACGACAACACCACCCATTTCGGATTTGAAACCGTACCGGAAAGCGAAAAAGCGGGCCGTGTGCAGGGCGTTTTTGGCTCGGTAGCCTCCAAATACGATGTGATGAATGATGTCATGTCCATGGGCATTCACCGCATCTGGAAAGACGCGATGATGGATTGGCTCGCGCCGCGCCCGGGGCAAAAACTGTTGGATGTGGCCGGTGGCACCGGCGATGTGTCCTTCAAGTTCCTCAATCGCGCCGGATCTGGCCATGCGACCGTCTGCGATCTGACCGAGCCGATGCTGGTGGAAGGCCGCAAGCGGGCGGAGGCCGATGATATGGCCGAGAGCCTTGATTGGGTTGTGGGCGACGCCATGGCGCTGCCGTTTGAGGACAACACTTTTGATGTCTACACAATCAGCTTTGGCATTCGCAATGTAACCCGCCCACAGGAAGCGTTGAATGAGGCGTTTCGCGTGCTCAAACCGGGTGGACGCCTGATGGTGCTGGAGTTTTCCCAGATCCCCAATGACATGATGCAAAAGGTCTATGACCTCTATTCCTTCAACATCATCCCGCGCATGGGGCAGGTGATCGCAAACGACCGTGACAGCTATCAGTATCTGGTCGAATCGATCCGCAAATTCCCCGATCAGGAGACCTTCCTTGATATGGTGAAAGCCGCCGGATTTGAGAATGCGAAATACCGCAATCTGACCATGGGCATTGCCGCGCTGCATTCGGGCTGGAAGCTGTGAGAGGGCCGCATAATCTCATTCGCCTGATCCGCACCGGGGCCACGTTGGAACGTGCGGGTGCCATGGAAGCGGTGCTTGACGCCTTTGAAGCGCCGCGTCACGTGCGCATTGTGCTGCGCACGCTGGCCTGGCCGTTTCAATGGCTGGCCATCAAAGGCGACACAGATGTGCCGCCCCTGCCCCGCGCACTGACGGCTCTGGGTCCGGCCTACATCAAATTTGGCCAGGTACTCTCCACCCGACCTGATGTGGTGGGCGCGGATCTGGCCACGCAACTGCGGGTGTTGCAGGATAAGCTGCCACCGTTTTCTGTGGCTGAAGCCAAAGCAGAAGTCGCGCGCGAATTGGGGCTGGATGCGGATGCGGTCTTCTCCGAGTTTTCCGAACCTGTCGCCGCAGCCTCCATTGCACAGGTGCACCGCGCCCGACTGGCGAGCACCGGCGAAGAGGTCGCTGTCAAAGTGCTACGGCCGGGTATTGAGCGGGCCTTCCGCAAGGATGTGGATGCCTTCTACTTTGCCGCCAATATGATTGCTGCGCTCTCTCCGGCCTCGCGTCGCCTGCGCCCGATTGAGGTGATTGAGCATTTTGACGGCGTGGTGACCGGGGAGCTGGATCTGCGCCTTGAAGCCGCATCGGCCAGCGAGTTTGCCGCCAATACCGCAGAGGATGACGGATTTCAGGTGCCCACGGTCAACTGGGCTTACTCCGCCAAACGCGTGATGACGCTGGGCTGGGCCGAGGGCACGCCGATTGGCGACAATACCGCGCTGGATGCAGCAGGTCATGATCGTCAGAAACTGGGCGCGCGGGTGCTGGAACTGTTTCTCAATCATGCGCTGCGCGACGGGTTTTTCCATGCGGATATGCATCAGGGGAATATGAAGGTCGCCGCCAGCGGCGATATCATCGCCTATGATTTTGGCATCATGGGCCACATTGATGAATACACCCGCCGGGTCTATGCCGAGATCCTGTTTGGCTTCATTCAGCGCGACTATAAACGCGTGGCGGAAGTGCATTTTGAGGCGGGCTATGTGCCAGCGGATCAGGATGTGGATGAATTTGCCCGCGCGCTGCGTGCGGTGGGGGAGCCGATCTTTGGCATGGATGCCGATCACATCTCCATGGGGCGGCTGCTCAACTATCTGTTTGAGGTGACCGAGCGCTTTGGCATGGAAACCCGCACCGAGCTGATCCTGCTGCAACGCACCATGGTGGTGGTCGAAGGCGTGGCGCGCTCGCTGGATTCTCGTGTGAACATCTGGGATGTGGCGAAACCGGTGGTCACCAGCTACATCCGCGACAGCATTGGCCCGCGGGCGGTTCTGGGTGATCTGGTGAAAACCGCCAAGGTTCTGGCGCGCTTTGGGCCACGGCTGCCCGGCATTGTCGAAGCCGCCCTGATTGCGCAGTCGGAGACACCCCCTGCCGAAATGCCGCGCCCCTGGGCCTGGTTGATTGGGGGCGTGCTGGTTGGTGGACTGGCCACCGGCGCAATGATGATGGTCAGCATGACGCTGTAAGTGCACACACAGCTGAGAGGGGCCAGCCCCTCTTGCGCTGTCGCGCAATTCACCCCGGGATATTTTTATCAAGAGGAAGGCCAGAAAAGGCGCGCCACAGGCTCAGCGGCAGCTGAGCCACGCCCAACACAAAAGAAGCGCCCGCTGGGCGCTTCTCTTTGGGGCGGGAGCCCCTTTGAAACCATAGGAAGGAGCGGCCTTAGATCAGCCCGGCATGGGCCATGGCAGCTTCGATCTGCGTTTTGGTCGCATCCGACAGGCCGGTTAGGGGCAGGCGGACTTCTTCGTTGCACAAACCCAGGCGCGACAGGGCGTATTTTGCCCCCACAAGGCCCGGCTCTACAAAAATCGCCTCATGCAGCGGCATCAACTTGTCCTGATACTCCAGCGCTTTGGCGTAGTCGCCCGCCAGCATGGCGGCCTGGAATTCGGCGCAAAGTTTAGGCGCCACATTGGCGGTGACAGAGATGCAGCCGACGCCGCCATGGGCATTGAACCCCAGCGCAGTGGCGTCTTCGCCGGAGAGCTGGATGAAATCGGCTCCACAGGTGGCGCGTTGCTGGCTCACGCGGGCCAGATCGCCAGTGGCGTCTTTCACACCCACGATGCGCTCCAGCTTGGCAAGTTCGCCCATGGTCTCAGGGGTCATATCCACCACAGAGCGGCCCGGGATGTTGTAGATGATGATCGGCAATGAGCAGCAATCATGGATGGCGGTGAAATGCGCAATCAGCCCACGTTGAGTAGGTTTGTTGTAGTAAGGCGTCACAACCAGAATCGCGTCCGCCCCCACTTTTTCCGCATGCTGGGCCAGCCCGATCGCTTCGAGCGTGTTATTAGAGCCCGCCCCGGCAATCACCGGCACACGGCCCGCAGAGGCACGCACCACTTCTTCCACCACCGCTTCATGCTCGGCATGGCTCAGGGTGGGGCTTTCACCGGTGGTGCCCACCGGCACAAAGCCATTGGTACCTTCGCCAATGTGCCATTCCACCAGTTTCTTGAGCGTTTCCAAATCCAGCTCGCCGTTCGTAAACGGCGTGACGAGTGCGGGGTAAGACCCTTTGAACATGGCACGCTCCTTTTTTATGCGCAGCTGGGCGGAATTGCCCGATCTATCAAAACCGCGCGGACCCTAGCGGGAAGTTGCCAACTTGCCAAGATTGTGAGTTGAGAACACAGGGTGCGCGGCGTATCTTGCGGTTTCTATCCTGTCTGGCATAGGAAATTGCAAGCCATGTTGCGTCTTTTTCTGACACTGTTTGTGGCCTTGTGCATGGCCCTGCCGGCAAGCGCGCAGGATCGCGACGCCCTGCGCAGCGCCATGTCTTCGGTGCGTGCCAAGGATTGGAGCGGTGCCACCCGCGCCGTGCGCCAGAGCGATCCCGTCACCAAGGACATCATAGAATGGCACCGGCTGCGCGCTGGAGAAGGCTCTGCAGAAGACGTGGTGGCCTTTCTCAACCGGCGTGCGGACTGGCCCGGCCTGCCCTATCTGCGCAAGCAATCCGAACCTGCCTTTGAAGACGTCTCCCATGAAACGGCGCTGTCGTTTTTTGTGCATGGCAATGCCCAGACCGCTGAAGGCACGCTGGCGCAGGCAAAGGTTCTGGAAAAAGCGGGCGAAACCGGCGCGGCGCAGGCCTCTGTGGTGCTGGCATGGCGCACGCTGCCGATGTCGGATCAGACCCATGCGCTTTATCTGCGCCGCTATGGCGATCTGCTTGCGCCCCACCACACCGCGCGACTGGATGCGATGTTGTGGAAAGCCTGGGAAAGCAATTCTGAGGCCATGTACCCCCATGTCTCTGAAGGCTGGGTGGCGCTGGCCAAGGCGCGGCTGGGGCTGCGCGCCATGGTCAACGGTGTGGATGGGCTGATTGCGGCAGTGCCTGCGGATCTGCAGGAGGATGCCGGGCTGGCCCATGAGCGGTTTGTCTGGCGCCACCGCAAGGACCGTGACGACAGCGCGATTGAGCTTGTTCTGGCCCGCAGCCGGGCAAACACATTGGGTGTGGCGGAAGAATGGGCCCCGCGCCGACGGTCACTGATGCGCAGCCAGATGCGGGCGGGCAACTACAAAACCGCCTATGCGCTGGCCTCAACCCACCGGCTCACGCCGGAGGCGGGCTATGCCTATGCCGATTGTGAATGGCTTGCGGGCTATGTGGCCCTGCGGTTTCTCAACCGACCGGAAGAGGCTGCAGCGCATTTTCTGAATTTTGCCCGCAGTGTGGAAACCCCGATTTCTCTGGGCCGCGCAGGCTATTGGATGGGCCGCGCCTATGAGGCCATGGGCGATGCTGAGACCGCCCAGCAGGCCTATGTGGCGGGCGGCGCCCATCAGACCAGTTTTTATGGACTGCTGGCCGCAGAAAAAGCGGGTATTGCCTATGACCGCGCGCTGAGTGGCACAGAGATCTTCCCGGACTGGCGCAAGGCCGCCTGGACAGAGAGCAGCGTACATCAGGCCGCCCGCAGCCTGCTGACCGCAGGGGAGCTGGATCTGGCCGAACGTTTCTGGGTGCATCTGAGCGAATCGCAGGATCGTATGGCGCTGGGGCAGATGGGGCAGATGGCACTGGATCTGGGACAGCCGCATGTGGCGGTGATGCTGGGCAAACAGATGGTGCGCATGGGGGTGACCCTGCCGGGGCCTTATTATCCGCTGCATCCGCTGGTGGAGCAAAAGCTGCCTGTGCCGGATGAGCTGTCGCTGGCCATTGCGCGTCGCGAAAGTGAATTTGATCCGGTGGTGGTGAGCCACGCCGGTGCGCGCGGCTTGATGCAGCTGATGCCGGGCACGGCGCGGGATGTCTCCAAGGACATCGGCGAAGTCTATGTGCTGGGCAACCTGACCAGAGATCCAAAATATAACGCGCGCCTTGGCAGTGCCTTTCTCGCCGATCTGGCAGAGCAGTTTGACGGCAATATCATCATGATTGCAGCCGCTTATAACGCCGGGCCCCGTCGCCCAACGCGCTGGATGGCCAATAATGGTGATCCGCGCGGCGGCGCGGTGGAGGCGATGATCGACTGGATTGAAATGATCCCGTTCAATGAAACCCGCAACTATGTGATGCGGGTCTCTGAGAGCCTGCCAGTCTATCGCGCACGCCTTGGACAGGATCCCCATCCCGTGCCGTTCAGCCGTGAAATCACCGGGCGCACAATCCGCCCCCGATAAGGCCCCAGATAAAGCACGGCGCGCGGATGCCCACAGAGCTCAACGCGCCTGCCGCTCCCGCCACCATGTGAAGAGCCCCGCGCCAAGCACGATCGCAGCGCCAATCGCCACGTTGCTGCGCAAGGTTTCCCCAAAGGCCACCATGCCGAGCGCCGCCGCAAAGGGCAGTTGCAGATAGGCAAAGGGCTGCACCGCGCTGGCTTCGGCGACATCATAGGTGCGAATAAGGAGCCCGTGCCCAAAGACACCGGAGCAACACAAAAGCGCCATCCAGAGCCAATCACCCCCTGCAATGGGTTCCCAGAAAAACACCCCAATCGCCGTCATCATCACGCAGCCCACGATGCCGGTGTAAAAGAAGCTGGTCTGGGCCGTGTCACCACGGGCGACATAGCGGGTCATCAGGCCATAAAGCGCAAACATCAGCGCCCCAATCAGGGGCACCACCGCGACCGGGCTGAACACCCCAGAGCCGGGTTGCAGAATGATCATCACACCCATCGCCCCAATGCCAATCGCCAGCCAGCGCCGCCAGCCAACTTTTTCCCCCAGCACAGGCCCGGAGAGCGCAGCGATGATCAGCGGATAGCAAATGAAGATTGCATGGCTTTCGGTCAGCCCCAGCAATGTGAAGGCATAAACCGTCACACAAATCTCCAGCGCCAGAAGCGCTCCGCGCCCCAGTTGCAGCCAGAGGTGGTTGGTCTGCATGACCTGCCGCAATCCACCGCTCTGTCGTGACGAGAGCGCCAGCACAAACAGGGCAAAGAACCAGTAGCGGATCATCACCACCAGATAGGTGTTATATTCCCCTGCCAGATGACGGGAAACGCCGTCTTGGAGGGCAAAGACCAAAGTGGTCACTGTCATCAGCAAAATGCCAAGGCGGTTGTTCGCCTGCGACGGAGCGTTTTGTGTCATGGGGACGGCATGTCTGACGGCATGGTGCAGCGGGTCATATGGCGCTTGCGGCCAAATCCCGGCACGCGGGTCACGTCAAATCCAGCGGCTTCCAGCCCCCGGCGCACAAAGCCTGCCGCTGTATAGGTGGCGGCTGTGCCGCCCGCGCGGGTATGCCGCCCCACCTGTGCCATCAACGCGGCATTCCAGAGCTCTGGGTTTTTGGCTGGGGAAAACCCGTCAAGAAACCAGGCATCCGCAGCAAAGCTCTGCTGCGGCAGGGTCTCGCGCGCATCGCCGATCACCACCTCAGCAGAGATCCCCTCCAGACTGCGTAGGCGGGGGTCCTCTGCATAGGCTGCCACCAGCCGCGCGGCATAGGGCGCAACCTCTGGAAAGGCCGCAAGCGCGCGCGCCATTTCATCCGCCCGCATGGGGAACGCCTCAAAGGAGGTGAAGCGCAGCGGGCTGTCCATGCCCGCCTCCTCCCAGGCTTTCCAGACCGTCAACAGGTTTAGCCCGGTGCCAAAACCCAGCTCGGCAATGTGAAACCCCGGGGCAAAGCGCGCGGGCAGATCATTGCCAGCAAGAAACACATGCCGGGTTTCCGCCAGCCCATTGTCGAGGCTGAAATAGGGATCATCAAACCGTGTGGATACGGGAATGGCCTCATCACGCCACTCAAGGTCCGCCTGCTCTTTGCGCATGGTGCATTGCCTTTTGGAGGTTCAGGCGGCATTTGACCATAAACTGTTCCATTGGCAATGGGAGATCACGATGGTGGATGTGACCGTGATGGGCGCGGGGGCCTTTGGGCTCTCGGTGGCCTGGGCCTGCGCGAAACGCGGAGCCAGGGTGCGGGTGATGGATCCCAATGGCGTGGGTGCTGGCGCAAGCGGCGGTCTGGTGGGCGCATTGGCGCCGCACACGCCGGAGAACTGGAACGTCAAAAAGGCCTTTCAGTTTGACAGCCTGATCATGGCGGAGGGTTGGTGGGCCGAGGTGGAAGCGGCAGGTGGCGTGAGTGCTGGCTATGGCCGCACCGGGCGCATTCAGCCGATCCGCGACGAACACGCGCTCACCCTTGCCACGGCCCGTGCGGAAAGCGCCAAGGAACTTTGGCAAGGCAAAGCCCTCTGGGAGATTGTGCCACAGGACAGTCTTGGCGACTGGGCCCCGGTCAGCCCCACCGGCTGGCTGATCCACGACACATTGACGGGCCGTATGTTCCCGCGCCGCGCCTGTGCCGCGCTGGCCGCCGCCCTCATCGCCAAGGGTGCAGAGATCACCAAAGACGGCATGCCTCAGGGCAAAGTGGTCTGGGCCACGGGGTATGAAGGCTTGCTGGTGCTGTCAGACGAGATGGGCAAAGCTGTTGGCAATGGAGTCAAAGGTCAGGCGGCGCTGTTGCGGCTGGACCAATCGCAGGCGCCGCAGCTCTTTGCCGATGCGGTGCATATCGTGCCGCATGCGGATGGCACTGTGGCGATTGGCTCCACCAGCGAGCGCGACTTTGAGGATCCGACCAGCACCGATGCGCAGCTTGATGATGTGCTGGCGCGCGCCTATGCGGCTGTGCCTGCGCTAAAAGAGGCAGAGGTGATTGAGCGCTGGGCCGGGGTGCGCCCGCGTGCCAAAAGCCGCGCGCCGATACTGGGCACGCACCCCACGCGCAGCGGAGAGTTCATTGCCAATGGCGGCTTTAAAATCGGCTTTGGCATGGCACCAAAAGCGGGGGAAGTGATGGCGGATCTGGTGCTTGAGGGCAAAGACGCCGTACCCGACGCCTTCCGCCCTGAAGCCTCGCTCTGATCCTTACTGGTTCTGCCCGACGTCTTCTTTGAGCGCCTCCATCAAGGCGGTCAGGGAGGCGGTGTAATGCGCGCTGGTCAGGCGACCCTCCGCATCAAACTCGTTGCTGCTGTTGGCCAGACCAAATTCAGAGCCAAGCGCAATGCGGGGGCGGAAGGCTACGAGGCAATCACGCAGCATCATCTGCGCCCGCACGCCACCTGCGCGGCCCGCCGCCGCGCTCATCAGCGCGGTGGGTTTGCCCACCATCGGCTTCTCAGAGTGGCGGCTGATCCAATCCAAGGCGTTTTTCAACGCGCCGGTGACACCCGCGTTATATTCCGGCGTGGAGATCAGCAGCGCATCCGCCTCCGCAATCTGTGCCACAAGGGTGTTCACAGCTTCGGGCAGGCCGCTCTCGCTTTCCAGATCCCCGTCATAGAGGGGCAGATTCAGATCCGCCTCCACATAGTCCGCAGCCCCATAGAGCCGCGCCGCTTCACGCAGCAGCATCTTGTTGGTGGAGCCCGCGCGCAATGCGCCGGAAATACCAAGCAGTTTATGGGGCATGATCACATCTCCTTGTTCGCCATACCCTCAAGCTAAAGCAAAAGGCGCCGCACACAAGCGACGCCTTTCCACAAGGTCTGTGCATCTACGCAGATATTACGCATTGGGCAGGATGACGATTTCCACCCGACGGTTCTGACGGCGGCCCTCTTCGTCGAGGTTGGAAGCAATTGGCTGATCCTCACCCCGACCGATGGCCTGAATGCGGCCAAAGGCGACGCCATTGTCCAAAAGCACATCCGCCACCGCATTGGCGCGGCGCTCTGACAGCGTCTGGTTGTAGCTGGCGGCCCCGGTGTTGTCGGTATGGCCCAGCACCTGCACAGTGGTGTCAGGATAGGCGTCAAGGCTACGCGCCACTTTGGCCAGGTCATCTTTCAGGCTGGCGTTGACGGCAAAACTGTCCACATCAAACAAAATGTCCTGTGGCATGGTCAGGATCAGGCGGTCACCGGTGTTTTCAATGCGTACATCCTCATCAAGCTGCGCGCGCAGCTCCGCTTCCTGCTTATCGAGCTGATTGCCAATCAGCGCGCCAGCACCTGCCCCGATGGCTGCTCCCGCCAGCGCATTGTTGTCAGTGGCCACAGCCAGCCCCGCGCCGATGATGCCGCCAAGAACCGCACCGCCTTTGGTCTGGCGATAGGCATCACGCTCTTCAGAGGATCCCGCCACATAGGCCGGATCGGTACAGGCGGTCAGCGCAAGGGTCGACAGCGCGCAGATGGACAGAGTGATTTTTTTCATGGTCTCGCCTCAAATCTCTATGCCGGTGGTCCGGCTTTTGTCTGATTTATACGCCAAGCACGGCATGCGCCCAAGTCACAGCCCCTCACATATCGGCAATTTGACGCCGAAACGAGGGCTCAGGCCTCTGCGCGGGCCGATTCATAAGCCAACATCGCGCGTTTGACCGGCACGCCCCAGTGATAGCCCCCCAGCCCCCCGGATTTGCGCATGGCCCGGTGACAGGGAATCAGCCAGCTCACAGGGTTGCGCCCCACCGCTGTGCCCACCGCCCGCACCGCGCGCGGGTTGCCAATGACACGGGCAATCTCCGAATAGGTGGTGACCTCTCCCGAGGGGATCCGCATCAAGGCCTCCCAGACTTTGATCTGCAGGGCCGAACCGATCATATAGACCGGCACCTTGCTGTGATCCACCTGCTGCGCCTGATAGGCGGCCAACACCCAAGGGCGCAGAAACATGGGATCTTCGACAAAATTCGCCTGCGGCCAGCGCGACATGAGGTCTTCAAAGGCAGCGGCCTCTCCTGTTTCCGCCGCGAAGGCAATGCCGCAGATGCCTTTCTCCGTGCCAGTCACAAGCGACAGGCCAAAGGGGCTGTCAAACCAGCCCCAATAGATGGTGAGCCCAGCGCCACGTTTGGCATAGTCTCCCGGGCTCATGGCCTCCCAGCGCAGGAACAGATCATGCAGCCGCCCGGAACCCGACAGGCCCACCGCATTGGCCGTATCTAGCGTGGTGAACCGCTCCTGCAAAAGCGCCTTGGCATGGCCCAGCGTCAGATATTGCTGAAAGCGTTTGGGCGACACCCCAGCCCACCGAGTGAAGAGCCGCTGAAAATGCGCCGGGCTCATCTCCATGGCGCTGGCCAGATCCTGAAGAGAGAGGGTCGCACCCTCTGCCTCGTCAATCAAAGCAATCGCGCGCCGCATCACGTGATAATGGTAGCCTTCAGTCATATCGGTCATTTGGGGCTCCTGTGTTGCGGGCACAGTAGGCACGAGGCACCGCCCCGGCGACCCGAAAATTGCGCTTTCTCGCGACCGCCTCTTGATTCCGCGCAAAAATGAGACATCTTTGTCTCATGATGAGAAAAACACATAACCGTATTCTAGAGGCGGGCTTCCGCGTTTTCGCTGCAACCCCCACCGCAACCCTGCAAGACGTGGCAGATGAAGCCGGCATCGGTCGCGCGACGCTGCACCGTCACTTCAAGGGACGCGAGGAACTGATGGCTGCGTTGGCGCTCACCGCAATGAAAGAGCTGGATACGGCCATTGAGGCAGCCACGCAGGATGCCTCAAGCCACACAGAAGCCCTGCGGCGCAGTCTGGATGCGATGATTCCATTGGCCGACCGCCAGATGTTTCTGGCCAATGAGCCGCTGGATCATGTGCCCGAAGTGCTGGCCGCCTACACCCAACAACTTGACGAACTCGCCGAGGCCATCGAGGCCGCCAAAGACGAGGGTGGATTTGACCGTGCCGTGCCCACCGCATGGATTGTGCAGGCCTATGAGACGCTCACCTACGCCGCCTGGGCCGTGGTGCGCGACGGCAATGTCACCGCCACGGAGGCTGCGGAGCTGATGTGGCGCACGCTGCAATCTGGACTGTCAGGAGGACAATCATGATCCCGGAAAGCTTTATCACCCTGGCCATGCAAGTGGACGAAGTGTTCCTGCTGATCGGCGGGGCGATCCTTGTGATCGAAATCGCCGAAGCCTGGTTCAAGGGCAATCTGAAAGGCAAAACCTGGCTGGAGATGCTGGCCAGTGCCTCCACGCAGGTGCCCTATCTTTTGCTGGAAACCACGATGATGACGGCGCTCTACTTTGGGCTCTACATCTTCAGCGCAGAAATCGTCACATGGCATCTGCCCACAAGCTGGCCATGGCTGATCGCCGCTATTCTGCTGGCGGATCTGACCTACTACTGGGAGCATCGCATCGCCCATCGTGTGCGCCTGTTGTGGACACAGCACGCTGTGCACCACTCCAGCCGGGACTATAACATTGTCACCGCCGTGCGCTTTGGCCCGCTGGAAAGCCTGTGGTCTTTCATCGCGCATCTGCCCATGGTGCTGGCCGGGTTCAGCCCGGATGTGGTGCTCGGCTCCGTCATTCTGGTGCAGGCCTATCAGACATGGCTGCACACGGAACTGATCGGCAAGCTTGGCCCGCTGGAGTGGGTGCTCAACACCCCAAGCCACCACCGGGTGCACCATGGCTGTGACGCCAAATATCTGGATAAGAATTATGGCGGCATCCTGATCCTCTGGGACCGACTCTTTGGCAGCTTTCAGGTGGAAGAGGAGCGCCCACGCTATGGGCTGACCACGGATTTTGACAGCCAGAACCCCGTCAAAGTCTGGTTTTCAGAAATGCCGGCTTTGTGGCGCGACATCAAACGGGCCAAATCCGCCCGCGAACTGCGCGGACGCCTGTTTGGACCACCCGGCTGGAAGCCCTAGGCTGATCCCTGCCGAATTTGGGCCGCGGGTTGCGAAACACCGGGGCCCTCCCATATGAAGGCCCGTGAGCCACATTCCAACGCGCAACCGCGAGACATATTTCATGAGCCTTCGGGACAAAATTGGCGCCTTCATCGCGCGCCCGGCCTTTCGTAACACCATTCTTGGCGTGATCCTGTTCAACGCCATCATTCTGGGAATGGAAACTTCAAAACCGCTGATGGAGGCCATTGGCCCGCTGCTGATCGCACTAGACACCCTATGCCTTGCGGTCTTTGTCTTTGAGATCATCGCCAAACTTTATGTGCAGCGCGGACGGTTTTTCAGCGATGGCTGGAACATCTTTGATTTTGTGATTGTCGGTATCGCGCTTGTGCCAGCGGCACAGGGGCTGGCGGTGCTCAGGGCGCTGCGTATCCTGCGCCTTTTGCGCGTGGTCTCTGTCGCGCCCTCGCTGCGGCGGGTGATCGAGGGGCTGATCAATGCCCTGCCCGGCATGGGCTCGGTTTTCCTGTTGATGGCGCTGGTGTTCTATATTGGAGCGGTGATGGCCACCAAACTCTTTGGCAATGCCTTCCCCGAGTGGTTCGGCACGCTGGGGAAATCCGGCTACTCGCTGTTTCAAATCATGACACTGGAAAGCTGGTCCATGGGCATCGTGCGCCCGGTGATGGAAGTGTTCCCTTATGCGTGGATGTTCTTTGTGCCGTTTATCCTGCTGACCACATTTGTTGTGCTCAATCTGGTGGTGGGTCTGGTGGTGAACTCCATGCAGGATGCGCACCACGTCGAAGCGGAAGCCGAAACCGGCAACTATCGCGACGAAGTGCTGGCTCGGCTGGCGGATATCGAAAAGCTTCTGAAAGAGCAGACCCCGCGCTGACCCAAGATCGGTGCCGCGCGCTGTCTTCAAGAAAAAAGCCCCGCAGACTGTTTCTGCGGGGCTTTGTTTTACTCTGGCCTGTCTGGTTCACATCTTCAGATTGCGCGCCGAATCCTTGATGGCGTCATATTGGCCTGACGGGCGGAAGCGCCACAGGTAATCCGCCATGATCGCTTCAGGCGCCAAAGGCCGAATGCCCAGCGCCTCAAAACCTTTGGCCGCATCAGACACCACATTGTCGCTGCGCAGCAGGATCAGCTGATCGGAGGTGATCACCGAATTGTGCCACAGCCCCAAGGTCAGCTTCTGCAAAAGGCCAAAGCCAAAGGCCATCAGACGCCCCACAAAGAACGGCAGATTGATCACAATCTTGCGGCGGTGGATCACCGTGAGCATTTCATCAATCCAGCCGCGCAGGGATTTCACCTCCGGACCACCCAGCTCAAAAAGACCGCTGGCCTCCCCCATAATGCCCATGACAGCGGCCTGCGCCACATCATCGACATAGACCGGCTGAAATTTGGTCTCGCCGCCCATGATCGGCAGGAACGGGCCAAGGCGCGCCATGCTGGCAAACCGATTGAAGAATTCATCATCCTGACCAAAAATCACCGAAGGGCGCAGGATCATCGCATTGGGCATATGCTGCAACACGGCGGCTTCGCCCTGTGCCTTGGAGCGCGCATATTTGCTTTTGCTCTCCTCAGAGGCGCCAAGTGCGGAGAGATGCACCATCGTGGCAACCCCTTCGGCTGCGGCGATCCGTGCAATCCGCTCTGCGCCTTCGTTCTGAACAGCCTCAAAGGTGTTCTTGCCGCGATCTGCCAGAATACCCACGCAGTTCACCACCGCATCAGAACCCTGCATCACCGCCTGCACCGAGGCATCGTCGCGGATGTTGCAGAACACGGGCTCCACCTGACCGACGGCACCATAAGGCTTTACGAACATCGCTTCATTTGGGCGCCGGACAGCCACCCGCACCAACCAGCCTTCTTTTGCCATGCGCCGCGCAATGTGACGCCCCACAAAACCGGATCCGCCAAAGATGGTGACGAGTTTGGACATGGGAAGCCTCCGCTGTTGCCTAGTCCCCGCTGAAATACCGCTCAGAGCCGCCCAGAACAAGCATCAAAGGTGCGTCCGCGACAAGAAAGCCCTGACAAATTGGTGGATTAGCGCCAATGCTGCGATCTCCCTCACCGAGAGCCGCGAAAAAAGTTTGAAAAAAATTCGGAATCGCGTTGACACCCCCCGCCCCTAGGCTTAAACGCCTGCCTCACCAACCCGTGCCCAGATGGCGGAATTGGTAGACGCGCTAGCTTCAGGTGCTAGTGTCCGTATGGACGTGGAGGTTCGAGTCCTCTTCTGGGCACCATTGGTTTTCCCCAAAAATCGAGATGCAAATGCGCTGCTTACGCTGTGTGATTCGCATGGCGATCGCGCGCTGTGAAAGCCCGTGTTGCAGGCGCGCGCGGCGCCCCACAATCAGGCAGGAAGCGCTGTTTCCCATTCTATCCACATGGTTGTGCTGGACATTTCCAGCCTCTGCCCCCTAGGTTTTGCCGCAAGACATCAACCTGGAGGGGGCCGCAATGTCCAAACACCTACTCGCCGCAACCGCACTCGCTGCACTGTCCGCAACCGCCGCCTTTGCCGATGGCCATTGCGCCGATGGCAAAACCCTGACCGATGGCGCACTGACCATCGCCACCGGCAACCCCGCCTATTTCCCATGGGTGCTGGACAACGCACCGGAAAGCGGTGAGGGCTTTGAAGCCGCCGTGGCCTATGCCGTAGCCGCCGAAATGGGCTTTGCCGCAGACAGCGTCACCTGGGTGCGCTCATCCTTTGATCAGGCGATTCAGCCCGGTCCGAAAGATTTTGACCTGAACTTACAACAGTTCTCCATCACCGAAGACCGCGAGAAGATGGTGGATTTCTCCGCACCCTATTATGCCGCCCCCATGGCGATTCTCGCCGCTGGCTCTGTTGCCGATACTGACACCAGCATCGCCGCCCTGCAGGGGCTTGTCTGGGGCGCCATGGGCGGCACCACGGCGGTGCCCGTCCTGATGGAGACCATCGCCCCCAGCAGCCAGCCGCTTTTGTATGGAGACAACGCCGATGTGACAGCCGCCATGCAGGCCGGGCAGATCGACGCGGCGCTGTTTGACCTGCCCACCGCGCTTTATCTGAGTGCCGTGGTGGTGGAGGGCTCCAAGGTGATTGGCCAGTTCCCCGCAGACCGCACCGAAAACCCGGATCGTTTCGGCATGTTGATGGAAGAGGGCAACCCCTTGAAGGCCTGTGTGGATGCGGCTATCGACTCGCTGACGGAAACTGGGAAACTGGCGGAGATCGAAGCCCAGTGGTTGCAGCAGACCACAGGCGTTCCGCTCATTAAATAACATGACACACGACAAAGCGGCGGGCAAAACCCGCCGCCAGATCCACGAAGACCGCCTGCGCCGCCGCGCCCTGCGCGTGGCCGCCAGCAGCACTGCGGCGGTCTTTCTGGCGATTTTCCTGCTGGTGCCGATGGCCCCGGGCTGGGATCGGGTCAAAGCCAGCTTTTTCAACTGGGAGGTCTTTGTCAAAACCTTCCCAAAGCTGCTGGACGCCTTCAAGCTCGACATCGCGATTTTCCTGTGGTGTGCGCCAGCCATCACCGTGCTGGGCCTGCTCATCGCGCTGGCACGGGACACCCGCAACCCCGCGCTGTTTCCGCTGCGCATTCTGGGAGCGGCCTATACCGACATCTTTCGTGGCGTGCCCGTTGTGCTGACCGTCTATCTGATCGGCTTTGGCGTGCCCGGCCTTGGCCTGCCCCGACCCTGGAATTCGCCCTATATCTGGGGCTCGCTGGCGCTCATTCTGACCTATGCCGCCTATGTTGCGGAAATCTTCCGCTCCGGCATTGAAAGCGTACACAAGAGCCAGCGCGCCGCCGCCGCATCGCTGGGCCTGTCGGATGGCGACAGCATGCGCTTTGTGATCTTGCCGCAGGCGATACGCCGCGTGATCCCGGCGCAGATGAACATGCTGATCGCGCTACAAAAAGACGTGGCCCTGCTGAGCTTCATCGGGCCTGTGGAAATTTTCCGTCAGGCCGGGGTGTTCAAATCGCTGATGGCGAATTTCACCCCCTATGTGGGGGCGGCTGTGATCTTTCTTGCGGTCACCATCCCCGCGACCCGCTATGCGGATTACCTGATCGCCAAACAGAACCGGGAGCGTTCCTGATGCCCAAACTGGCTTTGCATGGCGTGGAGAAACGCTTTGGCGAGAACGTGGTCTGTGACGGCATCGACCTCACCATTGAAGAAGGGCAGATGGTCTGTCTGATCGGGGCCTCCGGCGCGGGCAAATCCACGCTCTTGCGCTGTATCAACCTGTTGGAACCCATCGAGGATGGCGAAATTCTGCTGGATGGCAAAGATATTTCGCTGCCCGGACTGGATCCTCAGCCCGTGCGTCGCCGCATTGGCATGGTGTTTCAAAGCTTCAATCTGTTTCCGCATATGACGGCAGTGGAGAATGTGATGCTGGCCCCGCGGCGGGTCTATCGCAAAAGCCGCAGTGCGCTGCTGCCGGAGGTGACGGAGCTGTTTGAGCGCTTTGGCCTCAAGGAGCGCATGGGGCACTACCCCGATCAGCTGTCAGGCGGCCAGCAACAGCGCGTCGCCATCGTGCGCGCCTTGGCCATGAAACCCGAAGTCATGCTGTTTGACGAAATCACCTCGGCGCTGGATCCGCAGTTGGTGGGCGAAGTGCTGGACGTGCTGCGCCTGCTGAAAGACAGCGGCATGACCATGGTTCTGGCCACCCATGAGATGGCGTTTGCTCGCGAAGCCGCAGATAAGGTCTGCTTCCTCAAGGACGGCAAAGTGATCGAAGAAGGTGCCCCGGAGGCACTTTTTGACGCGCCCCAACACCCAGACACGCAAGCCTTTCTGGCGCGCGCCCTCAAATAGCAGCGCTCCAATCGCATTAAGGCCTGTTCAGCGCGACGTCAGGAAGAGATCCATCACCACAGGGATGGCGCTGAACTCTTTGGAGCGGCCATCCTTGCGGTTCTGAATGGGCCTGGTCAGCCAGTCCGCCCATTTCATACGACGGCACCAGCGCTGTGCCAGCGGCCAGATCCCCTCCGGGGCACCCTCCCGATAGACCCGCATGGCCTCATTCAGGCTGTCGCGCACTTTGGGAGAATGCGCCGCAACATTGAAGGCAAAGACCACCAGATCGCGCGCCTGCCCGTTGGGGGTGTTGTTGCGCGGCGTGTAGCGCTCAAAATCCAGCAAGAGCACATGCCCACCCACCAGACACATATCCTTGGGGCTTGGCCGCCCATGGGCAAACCCAAGACTGTGAAACGCACCCAAAGCGCCACTGGCATTCATCAACAGGTCCTGAAGCTCCCCCGCCGCCCGATCTTGATTGAGCCGCGCGCGCAGATCGGGGCCGCAATCCGGCAACACCAGAAAATCATCGCCATCCGCAACGACCTGTGGCACCGGGGCACCCGCAGCGTTCATCTCCTGATAGGCCAGACGCTCACGCGCAAAGGCTTTTTGCGGGTTTCCCTTCTGAAGACGGTAGCGCAGGCCAAGGATTTCCGGACGTTTGATCCAAAAGATTTTGCCCTCCGCCTGCATCTTCTCCACACGCGGCCCCGCCTCACGCGCGCGGGTTTCCACGAGCATTTTCAGCTCATCATCAACGGAAAGGGGTGCTCGATAATCCATCTCAGCCATGTAAGATGTCACAAAACCTTCGTAAAGGCATCACCTGCCTCTCATGTTGGTCATTTGGCAGTCTTTGGCCGATATGGCTCAGAGACCCGCAAAACATTGAAACATCCCATGGAAGACCGTAAGTGCGTGTCATCCGGAAAGCTGAGGCAAAAATGGCGAATTTTCTCTATCAGAATGACCTGCCCGATGGGCTCGATCTGGGCCCGGTTGTGGCCATCGACTGTGAAACCATGGGGCTCAATCCGCATCGCGACCGGCTGTGCGTGATTCAGATGTCAGGCGGGGATGGCAACGCCCATCTGGTGCAGGTGGCCAAAGGTCAGACCAGCGCGCCCAATCTGGAGAAAATGCTGACCGATCCGGATGTGTTGAAGCTGTTCCACTTTGGCCGTTTTGACATTGCCGCGATGTACAACGCCTTTGGCGCGCTGACTGCGCCGGTCTATTGCACCAAAATCGCGTCCAAACTGGTGCGCACCTATACCGATCGCCACGGGTTGAAAAACCTGCTGCAAGAGCTGGTGGGCGTGGATGTTTCCAAACAGCAGCAGATGAGCGACTGGGGGGCGGAAACCCTGACCGAGGCGCAGCTCGACTATGCCGCCTCCGATGTGCTCTACCTGCATGCGCTGAAGGAAAAACTCGACCTGCGTCTGGCCCGCGAAGGCCGCACCGACATGGCGCAGTCCTGTTTTGATTTCCTGCCCACACGCGCGCAGCTCGATCTTGCAGGCTGGCCTGAACAGGACATCTTTGCCCACTAACCCTCCCTCACCGCTTTCTAAGTCAGATGGACCACGGAAGACCTCATGACAGACGCAGACAAGCAGACCTTTCTCGAAACCGCTCGCCGGGTGATTTCCATTGAACAAAACGCCCTCGGTGCGCTGGCAGACAGCCTCGGACAGAACATCGGCGAGGCGGTGTCGCTGCTGCTGCATGCCAAGGGGCGGGTGATTGTCTCTGGCATGGGGAAATCCGGGCATATTGCCCGCAAGATCGCCGCAACCTTTGCCTCCACCGGCACACCGGCACAGTTTGTACATCCCGCAGAGGCCAGCCACGGCGATCTGGGCATGGTGGCCAAAGGAGATGTGGCGCTGGTTCTATCCAACAGCGGTGAAACCCCGGAGCTGGCCGATCTGGTGGCACATACGCGGCGCTTCAACATTCCACTGATTGGCGTGGCAAGCCGCCCGGAAAGCACGCTCATCACCCAAAGTGATGTGGCTCTGATCCTGCCCAAAGCGGAAGAGGCCTGCGGCACCGGCGTGGTGCCCACCACGACCACCACCATGACGCTGGCCCTTGGGGATGCGCTGGCGGTGGCTCTGATGGAACATCGCCGCTTCACACCAGAGAACTTTCGTGCCTTCCACCCCGGTGGCAAACTTGGGGCGCAGCTCACGCTGGTGCAAGATCTGATGCACACCGGTGCCAAAGTTCCGTTGATCGCAGAGAACACGGCGATGCCCGCCGCGCTGGACGAGATCAGTGATAAAGGGTTTGGCGTGGTTGGCATCACCAATGCCAATGGCGCCCTGACCGGGATCATCACCGATGGGGATCTGCGCCGTAAGATGGACGGCATTCTGCAGCAGACCACAGATCAGGTCATGACGGCGGCCCCGATGACCATCGCCCCCGGTGCCATGGCCGAGGAGGCCGTGGGCATCATGAACCAGCGTCAGATCACCTGTCTGTTTGTGGTGGATGCAGAGCAAGGCGGCAAGCCGGTGGGCCTGCTGCA
This sequence comes from Shimia sp. R11_0, assembly GCF_017744035.1. Classification (NCBI taxonomy): domain Bacteria; kingdom Pseudomonadati; phylum Pseudomonadota; class Alphaproteobacteria; order Rhodobacterales; family Roseobacteraceae; genus Shimia; species Shimia sp. R11_0. The sequence continues at coordinate 148,963 of NZ_JAGHQY010000001.1, forward strand.
CATCCATGATTGCCTGCGGGCGGGTCTGGGCTGAGCGGGATGCGGCGGCGGCTGACATATTCCAATCTGGTCGCCGGGCTGAAGGTGATCCTGCCGCTGGCGGCGCTTGGCATTCTGTCGACCCTGTTTCTCGTCTCTCAGGAAGTGGATCTGGAAAGCGCCATTCCTTTTGCTGACGTGGAACTGGAAAAGCGTCTGCGCGACCGCCAGATCACCGCACCCTATTTTTCCGGCCGCACCGAACAGGGCCACGACATCACTGTGACCTCGGCCACAGCCCGGCCTGACCAAGAAGACTCATCGCGCATCATTGCCGATCAGATCGGCGCGCTACTGACAACGCAGGATGGCACCGAAGTGACCATCCGTGCCGAAGCAGGCGATATGGACGGCAGCTTTGAGGAGGTGATTCTGGAAGGGGATGTGGAAATCCTCACCAGCAATGGCTTCACCATTCTGACCGACGAGATGACCTTCGGCCTGACCGATGCCCGCGCAGACACCGCAGGCGACGTGCGGGCCGAAAGCGCGCTGGGCACGCTGACGGCAGGGCGCATGGCGCTGCGGCCCTCCGGGGAAAACAATGAAATATATTTGTTTTTCACAAAAGGCGTGCAATTGGTATACACGCCCACAAAGACCAAGAGGTGACCTGTGCCATTGTTCCGACTGTTGATGATGATTTTGCTGGCCTTAACGCCGGTTGCAGGCACAGCGCAGGGTTTGCAGCTGGGCTTTGGCAAATCCGAACAGGACACGGGCCTGCCGGTGGAAGTCACCGCAGAAAGCCTGTCGGTCAACCAATCAGACGGCAGCGCCGTATTTGAGGGCAAGGTCGATATTTCACAGGGCGACATGCGCATGACTGCGGATCAGGTCAATGTGCATTACACCGACGACAATCAGGCCATTGAACGGCTGGTGGCGGCCGGCAATGTGCTTTTGGTGCAGGGCACCGATGCGGCTGAAGCCGATGAGGCGGTGTATAGCATCGAAAGTGGCAATGTGGTGATGACAGGCAATGTGACTGTGCTTCAGGCTGCGACCACCATTTCCGCTGACAAAATGATCCTGAACCTCAACAATAACACCGCCCAGTTGGTCGGTCGTGTGAAAACCGTTCTGAAATCTGAGTAACCATGTCCAAACCTGATCTCTCTGTCACAACAGGCAGCTCCGGCCTGCACGTGGAAAGCCTGCGCAAAGCCTATCGCAAGCGGGTTGTGATCCGGGATTTCAGCATGGAATTGCAGCGCGGCGAAGTGGTCGCTCTCTTAGGCCCAAATGGCTCCGGCAAAACCACTACATTTTATGCCGTGGCGGGACTGCTGGTGCCCGAAGGCGGGCGCGTGTCCATTGATGGGCGCGATGTGACCACGCTGCCGATGTACCGCCGCGCCAAATTGGGCATTGGCTATCTGCCGCAGGAAATGTCGATTTTCCGCGGCCTGTCGGTTGAAGACAACATCACCGCCATTCTCGACATCACCCACAGGGACCGCCACAAACGCCGTGAGCGCCTTGAAGAGTTGCTGTCAGAGTTCTCCATCGAACACCTGCGCCGCGCCCCTGCGCTGGCTCTCTCCGGCGGGGAGCGTCGTCGCGTGGAGATTGCACGGTGCCTCGCAGCAGATCCAAAATACCTGTTGCTGGATGAGCCTTTTGCCGGGGTGGATCCGATTTCAGTGGGCGATATCCGCCATCTGGTCGCGGATCTGAAGAAACGCGGCATCGGTGTTCTGATCACCGACCACAATGTGCGTGAGACCCTCGAAATCGTGGATCGCGCCTATATCCTTCATGACGGCAAAGTGCTGATGTCGGGCACCCCTGAAGAGGTGGTGGAGAACGAAAATGTGCGGCGGGTTTATCTGGGCGAGAACTTTCGCATTTCCTGAACCTCGCCAAGCACGTGCGCAACGCTTACCCCTGTCTGCCGGTCTGCGGAAAATCGCACAAACTTACGCTCGGTCATTGACTCTTAACTCCTGTGCTACTCAAATACAGGTATGACATTTGATCGACTCCCCGCTGTGATGATGGCGGCCTTCTCACCAAGGCCGGATCACTCGCAAGGAGCTCAGATGTCCAATTCCAGCATTCGGACCTAACTGATAACGGGCAGTTCAAGCTCGTGGTCCGACATGTCATCGAAAAGGAGACAGGATGCGCTATCAGATTACCGGAAAACAGATCGACGTTGGCGACGCGCTGCAGACACATGTCAAAACAGAGCTTGGCAGTGTGTTGGAAAAATACGCAGGCCGCCCGACCGACGCGACCGTCACGTTTTCAAAACACGCCCATGAATACATGTGCGAAGCGACTGTCCACCTGTCCACCGGCCTGACCGCGCAAGCCAAAGCGCATTCTACTGAAATTTATGCCGCTTTTGACGGATGTGCAGAAAAAATGGACAAACAGCTGCGCCGTTACAAGCGTCGGCTTAAGGATCACCATAAGGAACGTCAGGATCCGGTTGAACTTTTGGGGGCATCCTCGTATATCCTCGCGCCTGAAGCTGAAGAACATGAGGCCGAGCCAGATACGCTGCAACCTGTCATCGTCGCAGAGATGGAAACCAAAATCCCATCTCTGAGCGTTGGTGAAGCGGTGATGCAGATGGAACTCGCGGGATCGCCGGTACTGGTCTTCAAGAATGAAAGTAAAGACGGATTGAACGTGGTCTATCGCCGGGAAGATGGCAACATAGGCTGGATTGATCCGCAGGCATAAGCGATTGCGCACAGACCGCGCACTCCGGAGACACAGGCAAGATGGACCTTTCTACGATCCTCAAGCCAGAGGCGGTACGTGTTATCACAGCCGCCTCAAGCAAGAAGCGTTTGCTTCAGGAATTTGGCGACCTGGCGGAATCCGCCTATGGGCTTCCTGCCCAACCGGTTGTGGAAGCCCTGCAAGAACGTGAAAACCTCGGCCCCACAGGTGTGGGGCACGGAGTAGCTTTGCCACATGCGCGGTTTGACGGGCTGGACCGGGTGGTCGGCGCGTTTATCCTGTTGGAAAAACCTGTGGATTTCAATTCTGTAGACCGTCAGCCAATCGATGTGGCTTTTGCGCTTTTTGCGCCAGAAGCCGCCGGCGTCGAACACCTCAAAGCTTTGGCCCGCGTGTCACGCCAACTGCGGGAGTCGGCCATCTGTGCCAAACTGCGAGCCAATCCAGATCCGGCCAAGCTGTTCATGATCCTGACAGAGGCCGACAAGGTTCAAGCCGCCTGAAACAGGCCGACTGAAATCAGGGCTCAGGTCAAAAATTACGCGCCGCAGGATCCCCCTCGCGGCGCGTTTTCATTTCCAGCTGTCATAGCCAAAGGCGATATAATCCCGTTTGTAGATGTCCTGCACCATGCGCTCGATCTCTTCATCGTAGATGGCCTCAAGCGAGACCGGATGCCGTGGTGCCACCTCCTCCGGATCCGGCGCATCCAGACGCCCCACCTGCATCGCCAAGGCCGGAAGATAGCTCACCAGTTCTTCTTCCCGCAGAATCATATCCGGCAAAGCCAGATCCGCGAATCCCTGCATGGCGGTGGATTGGCTCACCCAATGGGCATCTTGGCGAATGCTGGTTTGCCCCGCGAGATTCGCCTTCACAAACTCCAGATAGGCCACAAAGGCGGCGCGATGCTCCTCTACGCCATAGTCTGGCCCCGGCAGATCTCTTGGCATGGGCATCTTGTAAATCCGCCGCAGCATCCGGCGGATCTTCTTATACACGCCCTCCTCTGCCGCCAGCAGACAGTCACAGAAAGCCGCATGGGCCCGCACCACCGGATGGCGCACCACGGTAAAGCTGCGATGCCCTTTATGCGCTTTTTTCCACTGGCGCAGGGTCTTCTGACTGAAATCATGGATCAGCCCATCATGCGCAACATGGTCCAGCGCCGCCATCCACTGTGTCACCGTCTCCTGCGGGCCAGACCGCATCGGCAGATACAGCAAAGGCGCAACCGCACAGGCCACATAGCTGGGCACAGCTGCGCCCCGACGCGGCTCAAAGTTCGGCGTGCGCGTCAGATTGAAACGATCCATATCGGCCAGCGCCAGCGACACGTCGCCAAAATTGGACACTTTGTCTGACAGCGGGCTTGGGTTTTGCCGCTTCATCTTGTCATCCAGCGCGTCAAGCGTGCCGGCATGGCCCAGAAACCGCGCCAGCCCATTCATCACGTCCAAATCATGCAGATCTTCATAGGCCACATAGAACGCCGTTTGCCCGCTGACCTGCAGGGCCCGCATCAAGGTGACCTGAAAATCCTGCAACTCTTCGACATGCTGTTTGAACTCGGGCCCATCAAACCGCACCTTGCTGTCTTTGCGGCGACGCACGTCGGTCAATTTCCACTGGCCCGTAGCGCGTGCGATCTTCCAACTGACATAGCTGTCCAGCGGATTGCGCGTCAGTACGATCTTGGCGCAGCGTGGATCAGACAGGATGGTCTCCAACACGCGGGGTTCATGATCGTGAAAAAACCGAAAGCCTGACAGCCCCTCGGTGGCTTTCAGCGCTGTGATCAGGCGATGAGGATCTTCTGTGCGCTGCTCAAGCGTGATGTCCAACAGCGCGTCTTTGTTTGGATAGCCGATGAAATAAGGGTTGAAGGCTTCGCCGTGACAGCTCAGGCCGTCAAACCGATTGATATTTGCCTCAAGAAAATTGGAACCGGTGCGCATCTCTGCAAACACCACAAAATAGTCAAACGCTTTGGTCATACGTAATTACTGCACCAAATAAGGTTTGCGGGGTGGTTTTTTCTGATCGGTCTCACCATGAGACACAGGAAAATCTCCCATCAAATAGGGATGCATCCCCTGATTTTTCAAATTCTGTAGAAACTGCCCAAAGCCGGTCAAATCCGTCATGCGCGGCGCCTCGCCCAGTCGGCGGGCCTTATCCGGGCCGATCTCATCAATGATGGTCTGCAAGGGTTCCATCGGCGATTCAATGAATTCCGCCAAGGTCCAGATACGCACCCGCGCCTTGGCATAGGGGCTGCGCAGGGCAAAGAGCTGATCATTCTCCAGCTTTTGAAGCCGCGCCGCCTCTTTACGAATATCCGCAAAATTGAGGTTGGATTTGAACAGGGGAATCGCCCAGGCACCGCTGATCACCGACACCTGCGCATTGGGATCTTTTGCGAAAAACCACACCGGCGCCCCTTCATCGCGCGGCCCAACCTGAAAGCACTGACGCTCACCACGCGTGTTCCAGATCAGATTGGTGAGAAAAGCAATCGAATTGTAATCCCGGTTCTTGGGCGCATCGCTCAGCGCGCCATTGATCACCCGCTGCCCCCCTTCAAACTCCGCGCGCTCCGGTGCAAACAGATGGCCATGCACCCGTGCCCCCGTGGCCCGCGACAGCCAGGGTTCGAAATCCTCAAACAGCTCAGCAAAGCCGTGAAACACGGAATAGCGCCCAAAGGTCATGCCGTTTTCCCAACCTTCATTGGGGTGCCGGCTTTGCATATAGAGGCCCGTGCGCCCCTTGGTGCGCCGCTCTACCGCCTTGGCAAAGATCCGGTCGATCTTGGCCGGATTGGGCTCGCTCATCTTGATGGCCCCTTCGGGGCTGCGCAGGAAGCCATTGTACAGCTTATTGGCATGGGGCCAGATCTTGCGCGCCACAAAACAATCGGATCGCCGCAGCAACTGCAGGTGATCGTCATAGAAAATATGGGGCTTGCCCTGAAAATCAAACTTGCTGAGCGTCAGGGAGCGACTTTCGATATTGCTGGAATACACCCGCGCCAGCGTTTGAAAATAGCTTTCATCGGGAATCCACACGCGCTTGAAAAACGCATCAAAACTCTCTCGCTCAGGGTCTTGGAGGATCGCGGAAAGGGTTTGGCGTGTCAGACACCACCACTGGCTGCCCATATGCGGCACGATCCCATTGGGAATGCGCCGCTTGACCCGCAGAAACCGCTGAATGTCGACCCATTTGTCAAAGAGATAGCGGTGCCGCTTCCAAGAGAAGGGAAAATGCAGCGTGAAGCGTTCATGATCCAATCCGCCCACTGTCCAGGGCACATCTGCCGTGGTCGCGCTCTCAATGAAATCCGTGCGCGGGCGGGCGGCAAGATAATCTTTCAATTCCTGCACCGGGCGCAGTGGCAGACAGGAGCCTGAGGACAGGTAGACATGGCGCACCTCCGGGAAGTCCGCCAACATCATCTCTCCTGCGGATTGTGAGGCGGCCACAAGCCCCCATCCGCCCCATTCACATTTGTGCCGCTTGCAGAAGCGCACGTCGGGCACATCCGCCAAAGCGCGTACAAATTTCTTGTATTGCTTGGACTTCACCGTGGCGTCCACATGGATCACCACAGGACAGCCGTAGGCCACCCAGTGGCGCGCCACCTGTTCAGCCCGCCCAAAGGCCGTGTGCACCAGCATCAGGATCCCGACACTCATGCCCAGTTCCCCTTGGACATCAGGCCCAGAATCTCAAGCTGACGCCAGTTGATGTATTTTTCGCTCCATTTACACCACAGTTCCGGGCTGTGGCGCAGGTGTTCGGCATAGGCCTTATATTCCACGCTGGCCGAGTAATGCTCGTTGCGCTGTAACTCTTCTTCTGCCTTGGCGGTGAACGTATCCAGAAACTTGGCATGCAGCAGAAGGCCGGAGGCTTTCTCACCGCCCCATTCATCAAAGACCTGATTGAGCCCCCGCGGCAACAACATATGCGTCGAGCTGGCATAGCAATATCGCCGGTTCCATTTCACCAGCGGGATCTTATTGAGTGCGGGTGCAAGCTCCGGCTCATTGGGAAAGAACACCCGAGAGCGTGGCCCGCCCTGAATCCACAGGTTGCCATAAACCGGGTTCTTCGTGGCCGTATAGTTGCCCGCGTCAAACCAACAGGCAATCTCAAGCGGATCCTGCCCGGATTGATAAGGCTGTTCCGTGATCGGGCCCCGTGGATACATGTCCAACAGCATCGCACTGAACGATTTGATCGAACTGGCATCCAGCCAGTCCGTCAACGCGCGGATCGGGCGCGTGTCACAGAAGGGATAGATGAAGAACTCATCCGGATCGACCACCAGACACCAGTGATTGTGCCCATAGCGAAATTGCAGCCAATTGAGCCAATCCACCCCAAACTTAGAGCGCTTGTAGCTTTTGCGGGTGTGCCAGACCGACACATCCGGCTGTTCCATCAGATACTCAAGCGAACCATCATCACTATCGTTGTCCACAATCAGGAAATGATTGATGCCCTTGTTGCGGTAATACTCCAGAAAATAAGGCAGCCGGATCAGCTCGTTACGCAGTGTGGAAAACACCAGAAGATCGCTGGATCTGATCTGACCGGTGCGGTCGACCATATTGCGCAGCTCACGGCGCTTGCGGATCGCCCGCGCAAGCCGATAGCGGCGTCTGACCCGAAGCCGATATGATTGCAACGCGCTCACCTGGTGTCCTTGACCTTCTTGTATCCCCAAAGGCTCCGGACCAAAGAGGTATCACGTGACCCTTAAGACCGCGTTGAAATGGGCCTCCCACGTCGGAGGGCACACAGGCTTGCGCAGATCAGGATCCGTTGACCCTGCGGCGGGATCCGCCGCGACCAGAGACCAAACGATTGTTTCCCATGAATAAACATCTGAAACGCTTGCGTAAATGGGATAATCCGCAAGAACTTCCTGCATAACCGGAAGGTTATCGGAAACCACCGGAATCCCCAGTGCAGCGGCCTCCAGCGGGGGCAAACCAAAACCTTCCGCGCGGCTGGGAAACAAAAGCCCCTGCGATCCGGCCAGCGTCGCCGCCAACGCCGAATCACTAAGCTCATTGAATTCCAATACAAATTTCCCGCGCAGCGGGGTATTGTCCAAACGATCCAGCACCCGCTGGCTTTCCCATCCACGTCGCCCACAAATCACCAGTCGAGGCATTTTCTCCGGGTCTGCGCTGCGCGCCATCTGCTCCCAGAGCGAGAGCAGAAAAGGGATATTCTTGCGCGGCTCAATCGTGCCAATGCAGACAAAGTAAGGCGCCGCAATCTCCAGCCCCTGCGCATTGTCCACAAAATCGAAAAAATCTGCCTCCAAGCCAAGATGCGCCACCGTGATCGGCGGCACCGGTCCCAGCTTGGCCATATGTTTGCGAATGCCGGCCGCAGAAGCCTCTGAGTTGGTCAGGATCTGATCCGCCTGAGCGCTGCACCGCCGCAGGATCGCGGCCAGCTTATCCACAGCCTCAGGCGTCTGGTAATGCGGGTGGTCCAGCGGGATGGTGTCATGCAAAAACACCGTCACGCGCGCCTCAGGCACGGATTTTACCGCCGCGAGCACACGATCTGTCAGCTGGGTTTGATCCACATTGATATAGGCCACCCCCGCAGGCAGGTGCCGCCGTAAGATATACTTTAGGAACCGAGGACGCGCGCGGGCGATTGCATGGCGTCGCACCAGTGTGTCTGTGACCTGTCGCCGATCCCCCGCACCGTGGCGCAGTCGGGAGAGGAGATCCGGTGCAGGCCAGGGCGCCTCCCCCTCCAAACAGGCCAGCACCGCCTGCATGCCCTTGCGATCAAGCAGGATATAGCCCAGCCACGTGCGCACCAGACCAAAGCAGGGCAGCTCATCCGCCACAATGGCGCGCAGATAGGCGAGACAGACCCGGTCCACGCCAGAGGGGCGGCGTCCCTGCAAAGCAAGGACGCGGGTCATTTCCAACAGACGGGCCGTTGGGGGATTTTCGGTAAGGGCGTCGGGCCTACTTGTCGTAGTGCCCGTTCTGATGCCACTTCCATGCATCGGCAATCATCAGGTCCATAGTTGAGCGCTTTGGCTCCCACCCTAGCTCTTTACTCGCCCGTGTCGAGCCTGAGACCAGTTTGGTACAATCACCGGGCCGACGATCGCCCTCATTATAGGGAACCTCGCGGTTGGTGACCGCCCGGGACTGATCAATCACTTCACGCACAGAGAAACCGGTGCCAGTGCCGAGATTGAAAATCCGACTGCCACCACCATTCAGCAGACGCTCCAGGCCCAACACATGCGCATCCACCAGATCGCAGACATGCACATAGTCACGAATACAGGTGCCATCAGGCGTGTCGTAATCCGTGCCAAAAATGGTCAGCGCGTCGCGTTTGCCATCAATCGCATCCAGCATCAGAGGAATCAGATGGGTTTCCGGCCGGTGGAACTCACCCACCTCTGCGTCTGGATCTCCGCCCGCCACATTGAAGTAGCGGAAGATCACCGACTGCAGGCCGCTCGCCCCTTCAAAATCGCGCAGCATATCCTCAATCGCCCGTTTGGACGCGCCATAGGCGTTGATCGGCAGCTGCTCGACCTCTTCATCAAGGGTCACATTGTCATGGTCGCCATAGGTGGCACAGGTGGAGGAAAACACAAAATTGCGCACCCCCGCATCCACCGTCGCTTCGATCAGGTTGAGCGAGCCACCCACATTGTTGAGCCAGTATTTGCCCGGCTCTTTCATGCTTTCGCCCACTTGCGACAAGGCCGCAAAATGCATCACGGCGATGGGATCATATTTGGCAAAGACCTCATCCAGACGGGCGCGATCCAGCAGATCGCCTTTCTCAAACGGGCCAAATTTGACCGCATCTTCCCAGCCCGTGACAAGGTTATCATAGGTAACCGGCACAAACCCGGCCTTGGCCAGCGCCTTGCAGGCATGCGAGCCAATATAGCCAGCGCCGCCGGTGACAATCACGTGTTGCACGTTGGTCTCTCCTAATGGGTTGCGTCTGGCGCTTATTCAGCGGCCCGTCGCGAGGCGACCAGCTCTTCAAGATAGGTGGACAGCTCATCACGCAGCTCATCACGCGCCAGGCCAAAGGCCACGGTCGCCTGCAAGAAGCCCGCTTTGGAGCCGCAATCGTACCGCTGCCCCTGGAAGCGATAGCCATATACGCCCTGATCTTTGGCAATCTCGGTCGCAATCGCATCAGTCAGCTGAATTTCGCCACCTGCGCCTTCGCGCTGATCCGCGAGGTTCTGGAAGATATCCGGCGTCAGGATGTAACGGCCAATTACCGCCAGATTGGAGGGCGCCTCGCCTGCGGGTGGCTTCTCGACCATACCCTTTACCGAGACCAACGCACCCATGTCTTCCTGCACATCCAGTACCCCGTAAGATGAGGCCTTCTCATGCGGCACTTCCATCGCTGCGACCATACAGCCGCCAGTATCCTGATAGGCATCCACCATCTGCTTCAGACAGCCGGGTTCACCGGCGATCACGTCATCCGGGAGAATCACGGCAAAAGGCTCATCCGCCACCAGACGGCTGGCACAGGCCACAGCATGGCCAAGGCCAAGCGCACGGTGTTGACGGATATAAGCAATGGTGCCGCTTTCCATGTTGGTGGCTTCCAGCTCTTCCAACAGGGCCGTCTTACCCTTTTCGCGCAATGTCTGCTCAAGCTGAGGCGCGTGATCGAAGTAATCTTCCAGCGCGCTTTTGCCCCGCGACGTGACAAAAATAAACTCGGTGATCCCGGCCTCACGGGCCTCATCAATCGCGTATTGGATCAACGGGCGATCCACCAATGTCATGATTTCCTTCGGCACCGATTTGGTGGCAGGCAAGAACCTTGTTCCCATCCCAGCAACCGGAAAAATGGCTTTGGTCACCTTTCGTTGCATGCGCAGCTCTCTTTCAATTTTTTCAACGCTTGTACCATCAACTTACAAAGAATGAAGGCAAATACTCTAAATCAAATTCACACTAGCGCGATACCATGATCGCTTTTCAAATACCACATGCGCCGGATGAAGAATTTGACAAGACTGCACATTCTCCATCCTTGCTGGGCATTCCCTAGGCAAACTTCCGCTGCATTGATCAGTTGAAGGCATTGGAAATCGCGAACAGTGATCCAACCAGTGCGATCACAGCCTGCGCCGGTTTGACCGCAGATTCACTGGCCACCACGATATCGCCGGGCTGAATCTCAAATTTGCTTGCGCCAAACAAGCTGTCTGCCTGCGTCAGGTCGAGCGCAAAGATCACATGCGACTGCTTGGGGCCAGTCCCATCGCTGCGAATCGCGTCCTGATCATAGCGCCGCAGAACGAACACTCCCTGCGGGTTCGCCCTTTGAGGATCCAATCCACCAAGTTGGGCCACAGCTTCGGTTGCCGTGATGGTCTCTTCATTGAAGTAGACCTGCTGTTCCTGCAACGTGGCGCCAAACGCGATGTAATAGCGTTCGTCTTCTTCGACGATGATCTGATCACCGCCGTTAACGATCACATTTTTCTGTGGGTCCTTCAAAAGGCTGTCGAGCGGTATTTCATAAGACTTGCCATTGCGCTGCAGGCGCACCAGCGGGTTTTCCACACTGTCCTGAACGCCACCGACCTGCGCAATCACCGACAGAATCGACACATTCCGATCCGTCAGCTGCAGACGCCCCGGCTGGGCCACACCTGTGACCACATCAACGGAGTTCTGAGGGCCGCTGGTCACGTCAATCTGCACCTGAGCAGAGGGCGCAATCGGCGACAATTGGCCCTGAATTTTCTCACGGGCCTGATAGGGCGTCAGCCCGGCCACCATGATGTCATTCACGTAAGGCACAAAAATCGTCCCGGCATCGGTCACCTCAACAGGGCGCAGCGGCACCGACCGATCCGTCGGACCCAGCAAAAGCGAGTTGTCCTGATTGTCCCACACCGTCAGCGTGACCTGATCACCGGGTTTGATCAGCCGGCTCTGAGGACCGGGCGTGCGCGCAAACCAGTGGTAATGCCCATGCCAGCCAGACTTCGGCCATTTGGAAATCTGTGCCACAGAGGCCCGCGTGACCGGCTGCACCATAATATCTTCGGGGACTTTCTGATCACCCACAATCTCAGAGGCAATCGGCCCACCGCGCGGCAAAGAGCAGGCCGTAACGCTCGCAAGTGCAAGCACCGCTACTATCCAAGTCAATCGAACCCGCATGTCAAATCTGCCTCGTTGGTGTAATAAGTTTGTAGTTGCGCGCACCCGGCATCAGCAACTGTCCCCCAAAAATTTCTTCCGGGACCGTGCGCAATTAACCACATGACGGCCCCAAACTGTGTTAAATTTCAAAAATCGACTATAAAACACTCAATCACATTATAAAAATACGCAGGACCCTGCGCCACGTTAACCAACATCTACGTTTCCTATACCAAGAACTGGAAAGCATTTAAAAACTGATTTTAATAGAATTGTGCCTGCGCTAACATATGCCCAGATGACCGTGCTCATGAACTGAGCATTCTTCGATTTCACTGTTAGGTCTCCTGGGCAAGAATGCCCGTTGTTTTAGAGCGCAGATAGTAACTGGTTTTGCCATTCCGGCGTTGTCTGGGTGAGAAAAGATTATGTTTTACAAATTATTAACTACGCTCTCTCATGAGCGCAAAGCTCTAGTCCTGCTGACTGTTGATCTGATGATGATCGCAGTCGCGCTCTTCTTGTCTCTCGGCCTCTCCAACGAATCGCACAGCTTCCTCACAGCCCTGTGGTATCTGCCCCCACTTCTTCTGGTGGCGGGCGGTGTGATCCATCTTCTGGGTCTCAATCGCATCAAACTGAACACCTACGGGATGGACGATATCACCAGCACGTTCATGGTGGCGGTGGCCTTTGTTCTGACAGGCCTCGCGCTTGGCGTGCTGTTGGGCGCACAGCAGATGCAGGCCTATACGCTGGTGCAAGCTGGCGGTCTGTTCATGCTGCTGTCCATCGCCAGCCGGATCGTGATGCTGAAAATCGTCCAGCGCACCTATGCCAAACAGGTGATGCGTCGCCGCGTTCTTATCTATGGGGCCGGACAGACTGGTCAACAATTGGCCGCCGCCCTGCAAACCGACGATGAATTTGCCGCCGCCTGCTTTGCAGATGATGACACCAATCTGCAAAAGCTCACCATTCTGGGGCTGCGCGTGCATTCCCCCAACAAAATTCCCATGCTGGTGCGCCGCATTGGCATTGAGCGCATCATTTTGGCGATGCCTTCGGCGGATCAATCCGTGCGGATGCGACTGGCCAAACGGCTGTCTGGCCTGGGCTGTGAAGTGCTGGCCCTGCCCTCCTTTGCCGACATTGTGCTGCGCGGTGAAGAATCCACCGCCGCCGCCCCCGTCGCGCTCAACAGCCTGCTGGGCCGGGATGCCGTAAAAGACGAACTGCCGGAAACGAAATCGACCTACCATGGCCGTCGCATTCTGGTGACCGGTGCAGGTGGCTCAATCGGAGGCGAGCTCTGCCGTCAGCTGGCACGCTGTAAACCAGCGGAACTGGTATTGCTCGATCACAGCGAGTTTGCACTTTATCAGGTCTCAAAATCCCTGCGGGAAAGCCACCCCAACACGAAATTCTCTTCGGTTCTGGGCTCTGTGGAACACCCGGAACTCGTCGCAGACGCGCTGACCACCTATGATATTGACGTGGTGTTTCACGCCGCCGCCTACAAACATGTCGGCCTTGTGCAGGAAAACATGTTCGAAGGCGTGCGTAACAATGTGATCGGCACACGCGTGGTTGCTGAAGAGGCCCGCCGCGCCGGGGTAGAGCGGTTTATTCTGGTCTCCACCGACAAGGCCGTGCGCCCCACCTCCATGATGGGCAGCTCCAAACGTCTGGCAGAACTCTTGATTCAGGATCTCGCCACACGCTCGGAACACACCAAATTCTCCATGGTCCGTTTTGGCAATGTGCTGGGCTCCTCAGGCTCTGTCATTCCCCTGTTTCAACAACAGATCCGCGAAATGGGGCCTGTGACGGTGACCAACAAGGACGTCACCCGCTATTTCATGACCGTGGATGAGGCCGTGCGCCTCGTGCTGCTGGCCGGTACGTTTTCTCGTGGCGGCGACGTCTTTGTGCTGGATATGGGCCAGCCGGTGTCCATCTATGCCATGGCGCGCAAAATGATCGAAGCCGCCGGACACAGCGTGCGTGATGAGCAAAATCCAAACGGTGACATTGCCATTGTCTTCACGGGCCTGAAGGAAGGCGAGAAAATGCATGAAGAACTGCTGATTGGCAGTGACATGCTGACCACGCCCCACCCCAAAATCATGCGCGCACAGGAAAACCAGATCTCACGCCTTGCCGTCGCAGGTGCGCTTCAGGATCTGCGCCGCGCCATCGACACCCGCGATGAAGAGCTGCTCAACGCAACCCTGACACGCTGTATCGCGGCGGATGCAGTCTCCTATCCTGATGTCAATAAACCGACACTCAGCGTGGTGGGCGAAGGTTAACCCCCGCCCATCCGTGCCCATCTGTCGGTGGGTCAGATCACACTGCGTAGTAATCCCGATACCAGGCCACAAATCTGGCCACGCCCTCTTCGACCGGTGTCTGAGGGATTGTGCCAGTCAACTGTTCCAGCAGCTGCGCATCCGCCCATGTGGCCGGCACGTCGCCGGGTTGCATATCCATGAAGTTCTTCTCAGCCTCTTGCCCCAAGGCACTCTCAATGGCTTTCACAAAAGCCATCAACTGCACCGGTTGGCCATTGCCGATATTCACCACACGCCATGGCGCAACAGGGCTCAGGCTGTCCCCCGTCCGCACCACATCCCGCGCCTCTGATGCCTCCGGCACCGCCGCAATCAAATTCACAATCCCGGTCACCAGATCATCAATATAGGTGAAATCCCGGCTCATATCGCCGTGATTGTAGATGTCGATCGGACTACCTTCCAAAATCGCTTTGGTGAATTTGAACAACGCCATATCCGGGCGCCCCCAAGGGCCATAAACCGTGAAGAACCGGAACATGGTGGTCGGCAGGTGATAAAGATGCGCATAGGAATGCGCCATGACCTCATTGGCCTTTTTGGTCGCGGCATAAAAGGACATCTGGCTGTCGGCCTTATGAACTTCCGCATAGGGCATCTCCGTATTGGCCCCATAAGCCGAGCTGGTGGAGGCCAGCAGCATATGCTGCGGCGGATAGGCGCGTGCGGCCTCCAGCAATTCAAAGGTGCCCACCAGATTGGCCTCAACATAGGAACGCGGCGCATCAATGGAATACCGCACCCCGGCCTGCGCCGCCAAATGGATCACCACATCCGGTCTGTGCTCCGCAAAAAGCGCCATCAGCACGCCCTCGCCCTCAAGCCGGTCTTCCACAGCCGTGAACCCTACGTGTTGTTTCAGAATGCTGTGGCGGCGCTCTTTCAGAGTGACATCATAGTAGTCGGTCATCGCATCCAGACCGACCACACGCCAACCCTCCTGCAACAGCCGCTGTGCGGTGTGAAATCCAATGAACCCGGCGGTGCCTGTCACCAAGGCTGTGCGCTGCTCTTGTGTCATTGCTTTTGACCTTCCTGTTTCGTGACGCACCCAGCCATTTCTGGCGCAGTTTCCGTCAGCAATCTCTGTGCTCTGATACGCGCGACTTCCTGCTTCAGACGTGCGGAAAACCCGCTGAGGCGGAACAGTTTCTGACGCCGTTCTGAGCGCCCAAACAGCCCGCCAATCTGTACCCAATAGCCTTTTGGGTGAAAGCGCACAGTATGAAAAAGCGCTGTGCGCGAAAAAATGAAAACGGAAGGCCGCTGCCCCTGCGCGACAGCCTGCGCCGCCGCAGCCAGAAGCGCGCGCCGCCGCCAATAGCGCCCGGCAATGATCACCTGAGCCCCCGACTCGGCCGCAAAGGGGCGAAACGCCTCTGGAGACGGGCCAATCACGGGCATCTGCCCCGTCATGCGGGCCTGACCTTCCGCAAAGCCCTGATCCAGACCGCGCAGCAGCCGCCTCACATCGCCGGGCATCATCTGCCCCGCAACCATATGGGTTAAAAGGCGCCGCCGCTGCCCCTCCCGAAACCGCGACCAGACCGTTTCCACCTGTGCCGCGTCGCAATGTTTGCCCAGAAACACCGCCATGCTCGCGGCAATTTCGGAAAGATCACGCGGCACCCGCGCCTCTGTGCGCCAGCGATTGGCGGAGAACCCGTGGTGCACCTCTGCCAGAGGCGCGATGGCGGTTTTATAACCGGCCTGCGCCAGCCGCAGATTGAGATCCGTCTCGTCCAGATAATAATGCAGCGCCGGATCAAACCCGCCCAGCGCCGCCAAAACCGACCGGCGCACCGCCATATTGGTGCCCTCTGTTTTGATCCCCCGCCCGCCTTCCGGCGTCAGCACCACCGCCTCTGACCCGGTAATATCCAGCGGCGTCGTCTGGCCGCTCCCATCCACAGTTTGGGCGCGCCATTGAAAGCTGATGCCATTGCGCCCGCGCACAAACCCACCTACTGCCGCCACATCCGCACGGGCAAATGGCGCCATAAGATGCTGCAACCAGCCCGTCTCCGGCACCGCATCGTCATCCAGAAAGGCGACAATCTCGCCAGCAGCCAAGGCAATGCCACGGTTGCGCGCCGCAGAGATATTGGCCAACTCATAGGGCGCAACTTTGATCTGGTCCGCAAAGGACAAGGCAGACAGCGCGGCCTGCCCTTCCTGATCGGTGACAACCACCACTTCAAACGCAGGGTAAGACAGCTGCGACACCCCCACCAGCGCACGCCGCAAGGCGTCCGGCCGTCCCCGACTCACCACCACCACACTGACCGTGGGATGTGCGAGTGGGGGCGGTGTCATGGAGTGCCCATCTCCGCCATCATGGCCTCAATACGTGGCACATCCTCAGGGTTGTTGAGCTCCCAGAACTGACGCCCACGCGCCTCGACCTCAACACAGAGCACCTGTCGCCCGTGCTCCATGAACCGCAGCTGTTCCAGCCCTTCAAGCTGTTCCAGTGGCCCAGCCTTCCAGCCCGCATAAGCGCCCAGCGCCGCAGGGCGATAGGCATAGACACCCACGTGGTGAAACACGGGGGTGTCATCGTCATCCGCATAGGTTTCAGAGGTGAAAGGCACCACCTCTTTGGAGAAATAAAGCGCGTGATGCGCGGTGGTAAACACGGCCGTGGTGCCGCCCACACGCCCGGCCTTGCGGTCCTCCAGAAAGCCGTTCAGCGCGCGGCCATCACAGCGCAGCACCGGCGTGGCCACCTCTGCAGCAGTGTCCTGACGCAGGCCGCTCACCAGATCTTCGACAAACCAGGCCGGGGTCAGAGGCGCGTCGCCCTGAAGATTGACAACGATGTCATAGCCGCCGCCCAGAACATCAAAGGCCTCGGCACAGCGTTCGGTGCCATTGGCGCATTCTGGCGAGGTCATCACCACCTCTGCGCCAAAGGCTTCGCAGGCTGTCTTGATACGATCATCATCCGTGGCCACAACCACCCGGTCCACGCCCGAAACGGCACAGGCCGCTTCCCAGCTGCGTTGCACAAGGCTTTTCACATCGCCGCTGGCGCCTTTCAAGGTGGCCAGAGGTTTGCCCGGATAACGGGACGAGGCATAACGGGCCGGGATGACGATCAGGACAGACATCAAGCTTCTTTCAGGTCCACTTTTGGCGCATAGGCGATGAAGAACGGGTTGGCGAAGTCTTCTTTGCCATAGACCAGCGGGCTGTGATCATCAAAACGGACCACCTGACCACCGGCGCCAAGCAACACAGCATGACCCGCAGCAGTGTCCCACTCCATGGTGCGGCCCACACGCGGATAGATATCCGCTTCGCCGGTCGCCACGAGACAGAACTTCAGGGAGCTGCCTGCGCTCTTCATGTCTTTGACGTTGTATTTGTTGATGTAGTCATCGGTGGCCTGATCGCGGTGAGATTTTGAGGCCACCACAAACAGCGCGGCATTGTCGCTGTCGGCCACATTGATCGGCGTGATGGTGCCCACTTTCTTGGGGTCAAACATCCCGGTTTCCTCAACCGCCTGACCGTCTTCCTGTGTGAAGAACATGCGGTTGCGCGCCGGAGCATAGACCACACCGCGCTGCGGCACACCATTTTCCACATAAGCGATGTTGACGGTGAAATCGCCGCGGCGGTGGATGAATTCTTTGGTGCCATCCAGCGGATCCACGATCAGGAAGGTATCACCTTTGGCCTTGTGGCTGTCGGATTGTTCCTCAGTCACCAGCATCACATCCGGAAAGGCCGCCCGCAGACCGGCAGAGATCAGCGCATCCGCCGCCTCATCTGCCGCAGTCACCGGGCTGTCATCGCTTTTGACTTTGACGTCAAAATCATCTGCTTCGTAAATTTCCATGATCTTCTCGCCGGCCAAAATTGCCAGCTCACGCATAACGGGGATCAGTGTTGTATAATCCAAATCATTTCTCCAAATGACGTTTGTTGTCTAACAGGGACGCGCCCCTTATGCTCGCTGTGTAAGGGAACAGCAAGATTTCCATGCCATGGATTGAACATAGACATGTAGAATAGGCAATGTTTCAGCAAACCGCTCCCAAAACGACTCTTGCTTCTGCGCTCAACATCTTCGAGTTGGTCTACCACTCGATTGTGCGGAGCGTGCGTAAATCCCATGGCAATGCGCTGATGTCCATTGTCATGAACATGCTGCAATCCATTGTCTTTGTGATGGCCTTTTATGTCATGTTCAGCGTGCTGGACCTACGTGGTGCTGCCCTGCGGGGCGACTTCATGATTTACATCATGTCCGGCGTCTTTCTCTTCATGACCCACACCAAAACGATGGGGGCCGTGGTTGGCGCAGAGGGGCCCTCCTCCCCGATGATGAAACACGCGCCGATGAACACGATCATCGCCATCATGTCTGCCGCGCTGGGAACGCTCTATATTCAGGTGCTGTCGCTGTTTGCCATTCTGTTCATCTACCATGTGGCCTTTACGCCCTTTGTGATCGACCAACCGATGGCGACCTTTGGCATGATTCTCGTGGCCTGGTTCACCGGTCTGGCCATCGGCACGGTCTTTCTGGCGCTCAAACCCTGGTTTCCGACCTTTGTGCAAATCGCCAACACGGTCTATTCACGCGCCAATATGATTGCCTCGGGCAAAATGTTTGTCGCCAACACCCTGCCGCCCTTCATGCTGGCGATGTTTGACTGGAACCCGCTGTTTCACGCCATCGATCAGGCACGCGGCTTTGCCTTCATCAACTATGTGCCGCGCAACTCTTCTGTTACCTATCCCATTGTCCTGGGGATCGTGCTCTTGATGATTGGCCTGATGGGCGAGTTTTACACCCGCAAACACGCCTCCCTCAGCTGGAGTGCCCGCCGGTGATCCGGATCATCATTGCGCTCTGCCTTTGGCCACTGTCGCTTTGGGCAGACCCGCTGCCCGCGCTCTATGACGTCGTCGGTGTGGAGGTCGATGACACGCTCAACATCCGCCGCCTTCCCAATGCCAGCGCCGCACAGATTGGCACCCTGCCCAATGATGCACGTGACATCGAAGTGACCGCACAAAATGACGGCGGCACATGGGCGCGCATCAACATCGGGGAGGGACATGGCTGGGTCTCTGCACGCTACCTCACACGCAGCGCAAACCCGGGCAAAGCCCTGCACTGCTTTGGCACGGAGCCCTTTTGGTCTGCAAAGCTCAGCGAAGGTCAGCCGCTCCGCTACACCTCTCCGGACGAGCACCACCAGACCTCAGATTTGGGGAAACGCATTCGCAGCGCGAACCTCACCGACCGCTTCGCCCTGCAATTTGGACCAACCCTTGCCATGATCAAACGGGCGGAATGCTCTGATGGCATGTCAGACCGCCTGTTTGGCCTGGAGGCGGATCTGCTTCTGAACAGAGATGGCACATCTGCGCTGCTGTCAGGCTGTTGCAGCATCGCCCCGTGACGCGCTCCAAAAGATCCCCGCAACAGTAACTGACCTCAGCTCGGCTCCGCCACTCTGAGTGTGATGTTGATCCGGCCGCCCTCTGGCAGAAGCGACGAAGATTTGAAGCGGATCCGGTCCACCCCGTGATAGGCCAGCCGCGCCGCGCCACCCATCAACACCACATCCCCGGAATTGAGCCAAACCGACTGCGTCTTGCCGCCGCGTTCCACACTTCCCATGCGGAACAGACCATCATCCCCCAGCGAGACCGAGAGAACCGGATAAGAAAAATCCCCCTCATCCCGATCCTGATGCAGTCCCATACGCGCGCCCTCGCCGTAAAAATTGATCAGACAACAATCCGGCTGTCGCGCAAGCCCCGTGAGTTCCTGCCAGAGGCTCAAAATCCGCGCCGGGATCGGGGGCCACCCCATGCCATCAGGATGGTGCGGCTCATAGCGATAACCCCGCCGGTCGCTGATCCAGCCAAGACGCCCGGCGCTGGTCATTTTCACGCTCATCTGCTTGCCACTGCGAGTCACCGGATGTCGCATCGGCGCGACCTGCGCCACCGCACGCAGATCCGCCACCCAGGCGCGCTGATCCGCGCTGCTCAGACAGCCTTTGAAGATCTCAAAACCCGCAATTTTTAACGCTTCCGTCAGTTTCCCGGCCCCCATCAATAAAATGCCTCATAAAATGTAGCGAATCCGCCACAATCCCCCAACCGAGAAGCTTGCAGGCTTTTTTCATGCTCCCTATATACGCTGCGAAGCGCATTTCAGCTCACCGCTGATGTGCCCAATGGATCGGGGCGTGGGCGCCATAACGGGTCCTGCCTTGAATTATCGCCTTAAGTAGAAGGGATCAAAAATGAGCAAAGTGATTGGTATCGATCTCGGTACAACCAACTCCTGTGTTGCCATCATGGATGGCTCTCAGCCAAAAGTCATCGAAAACGCCGAAGGCGCGCGCACCACGCCGTCCATCGTCGCGCTGACCGATGACGAGCGCCTTGTGGGCCAGCCGGCAAAACGCCAGGCCGTCACCAACCCAGAAAACACCATCTTTGGTGTGAAGCGTCTGATCGGTCGTCGCAAGGATGACGCAGCGCTGTCCAAAGACCTCAAAAACATGCCATTCTCCGTGATCAACGGCGGCAATGGTGACGCTTGGGTCGAAGCCAAGGGTGAGAAATACTCCCCATCCCAGATCTCCGCTTTCATCCTCGGCAAGATGAAAGAAACCGCTGAGAGCTACCTCGGCGAAGACGTGACACAGGCCGTGATCACCGTTCCTGCGTATTTCAACGACGCACAGCGTCAGGCGACCAAAGACGCGGGCAAGATCGCGGGCCTCGAAGTGCTGCGCATCATCAACGAACCAACCGCAGCCGCGCTGGCCTATGGTCTGGACAAAGAAGACACTCAAACCATCGCGGTCTATGACCTTGGCGGCGGTACCTTCGACGTGACCATCCTAGAAATCGACGACGGCCTGTTTGAAGTGAAATCCACCAACGGTGACACCTTCCTCGGTGGTGAAGACTTCGACATGCGCATCGTGAACTACCTCGCGGATGAGTTCAAAAAAGAGCACAAGGTCGACCTGACCAAAGACAAAATGGCGCTGCAACGTCTGAAAGAAGCGGCAGAGAAAGCCAAGATCGAGCTGTCCTCCTCTTCCCAAACCGAGATCAACCAGCCGTTTATCTCTATGGATCCGGCCACCGGCACCCCGCTGCACATGGTTATCAAACTGACCCGTGCCAAGCTGGAAAGCCTGGTGAATGACCTGATCAAAGCCTCGCTCAAGCCTTGTGCCGCCGCGCTGAAAGACGCGGGCCTGTCCGCCAACGAGATCGACGAAGTTGTTCTCGTGGGTGGTATGACCCGTATGCCAAAGGTGATCGCAGAGGTGACCAAATTCTTCGGCAAGGAGCCACACAAAGGTGTGAACCCTGACGAAGTTGTGGCCATGGGTGCCGCCATTCAGGCCGGTGTTCTGCAAGGCGACGTGAAAGACGTTGTTCTGCTGGACGTGACCCCACTGTCTCTGGGTATTGAAACCCTCGGCGGCGTGTTCACCCGTCTGATCGACCGCAACACCACCATCCCAACCAAGAAGTCTCAGATCTTCTCCACAGCCGAAGACAATCAGAACGCTGTGACGATCCGCGTCTTCCAGGGTGAGCGTGAGATGGCGGCGGACAACAAGATCCTCGGCCAATTCAACCTCGAAGATATCCCACCGGCGCCACGCGGCATGCCACAAATCGAAGTGACCTTTGACATCGACGCCAACGGCATCGTGTCTGTGGGCGCGGCGGACAAAGGCACCGGCAAAGAGCAGAAGATCACCATCCAAGCTTCCGGTGGTCTGTCTGATGCGGACATCGAGAAGATGGTTCAGGACGCCGAAGAGAACGCCGAGGCCGACAAAGAGCGTCGCGAGCTGATCGAAGCGCGCAACCAGGCCGAAAGCCTCGTGCATGACACCGAAAAACAGGTGGCAGAGCACGGCGAAAAGGTGGATCCATCCACTGTTGAGGCGATCGAGCTGGCCGTGGCCGCGCTGAAAGACGATCTGGAAAAAGACGATATCACAGCTGAGAAGCTGAAGTCCGGCATCCAGAACGTCATGGAAGTGGCGATGCGTCTGGGCGAAGCGATCTACAAAGCCAGCCAGGATGAGGCCGGTGGCGCAGACATGCCTGACATGGACGAAGGCCCGGCCGCTGACGATGATATCGTTGACGCCGACTTCGAAGATCTGGACGACAACAAGCGCTGATCACAGCGCTCCCGGAGTTGAAAATCGGGCCGGTCCGCTTTCCGGATCGGCCCTTTTCATTCCGACCAAAGGAGTAACCCATGGCAAAACGTGACTTCTACGAGGTGCTTGGCGTCAGCAAAGGGGCTTCGGCGGACGAAATCAAAAAAGCCTATCGCAAGAAGGCCAAAGAGCTGCACCCCGACCGCAATGCGGACAACCCCGAAGCAGAGGGCCAGTTCAAAGAGGCCAACGAAGCTTATGAAATCCTCAAGGATGCGGAGAAGAAAGCGGCCTATGACCGCTTTGGACACGCGGCCTTTGAGGGCGGTATGGGCGGCGGTGGCCCGCGCGGTGGTCATCCCGGTCAAGGTGATTTTGCCTCTGCGTTTTCCGATGTCTTTGACGACCTGTTTGGCGACTTCATGGGCGGCGGTGGCCGCGGCGGCGGCGGTCGTCAACGTGCCTCTCGCGGGGCCGACCTGCGCTACAACCTGCGTGTGACGCTGGAAGAAGCGTTCTCCGGCCTGCAGAAAACCATCAATGTCCCCACCTCCGTCGGCTGTGACAGCTGTGATGGATCCGGGGCCGAAGGTGGGGCCGAGCCCACAACCTGCCCAACCTGTTCGGGCATGGGCAAGGTGCGCGCGCAGCAGGGCTTCTTCACGGTGGAACGCACCTGTCCGACCTGCTCGGGCCTTGGTCAGATCATCAAAAACCCCTGTAAGAAATGTGGCGGTCAGGGCCGGATCGAAAAAGATCGGGCCCTCTCGGTGAACATTCCCGCCGGGGTGGAAACCGGCACCCGCATCCGACTCGCTGGCGAAGGCGAAGCGGGCATGCGCGGTGGCCCATCCGGTGATCTCTACATCTTCATCGAAGTCAGCCCGCATAAGATCTTTGAGCGTGACGGCGTGAACCTCTACTGCCGCGTGCCCGTCTCCATGGCGAGCGCCGCGCTTGGCGGGGACATCGAAGTGCCCACCATCGACGGTGGCCGTTCCCGCGTGAAGATCCCTGCAGGCTCACAATCTGGCCGCCAGATGCGCCTGCGCTCCAAGGGCATGCCCGCCCTGCGCGGCGGTGGACAAGGTGACATGATGATCGAACTGGCGGTGGAAACCCCGGTCAATCTCACCAGCCGTCAGAAAGAGATCCTGCGCGAGTTCGAAGATCTGTCCGAGGAAAACAACCCTGAAAGCAGCAGCTTCTTCAGCTCTGTCAAAGGCTTCTGGGACAGCATGAAGGGCTAAGCAACCCAGTCCACCCTTTGTTATCTATGTTGAAATGGGCCCATCTGGGCCCATTTTTCTTGGCGTCACCGCGCTTGGAGCGCCGCAATCATATTGTAACTGCGCCGCACCACAGTAATCGCCGTGCCCCCAGCAACAGCCCACAGGGTCACCGGCAGGATCGACAGATCCCAAAGCCCTCCTGCCGCAATGTCCAACAGCGCTGCACCGGTGATCACCGCCATACGCTGCGGCTTGGCCATGGGCCCGCAAAAATCCGCTGCCAGCCCCTGCGCACTGCCCAATTCGCGCAGATAGGCGGTGCCAATCGCCAGCGCCGCTGCGGCCCACCCCAACGCAGGAAGCCCTGCGCCAATGCCCAGCCCCACAAAAATCACCGTGTCCGAAACACGGTCAGGTGCTTCATTCCAGAACGGGCCATCCGGCTGCCCATGCCCCCCTTCAACGGCCACCATGCCGTCAAACAGATTGCACAACAGCCGCATCTGACAGCCAAGCGCCGCCGCGATCAGACAAGCCACCTGCCAGCCGCCGTCGGTGATTGCAGTAAGCGCAAAGCTTGTGCCAGCGAGGGCAGCAAACACCATTGAGGCCTGAGAAATCAGATTGGGCGACACACCCCGCACAGACAACATCCGGGCGATCTGCCCCGCGATTTTAGAATTGCGGCTGGCAATGGGACGACGATCAGGCATGGCGGCTCAATGTGATTGTATAAAGAAGGGCATAGAGCGTGGAGACCGTATTGGGCACCACAAGGGTCATCAGCAGTTCGGGCGTACCTGCCATCTTGTGCAAAACCGTGAGCACGACAACAGAGACCAGAAAGGCCAAGGCCGCTGGCAGAACAAACCGAACCCATCCGCTGGTTCGCACAAACACCTCCTCCACAATGCGCTTCAGCAACAGCGTGATGACGGCCGTGATCGCGCCTTGAACCACACCAGCCAGCAGTGCTTGCGAAACTCCGTGATGGCGATTGGCAAAGACAGCCCATCCGCCCATCACCAGAAACCCACTTACGGAATGCAGGGCTTTGTTTTGTAAAATGCTCATACGGTTGACCAGAAATAGCGCACGATATGGAAGAAGATCGGCGCAGAAAAAACAACGGAATCAAGCCGATCCACAAAACCACCGTGCCCGGCGATTAGATGGCCCCAGTCTTTCACCCCTTTGTCACGCTTGATGGCCGACATGACCAAACCGCCAAAGAAGCCCATGATGGTGATCACGAAGGCGATCAAAAACGCCTGCCAGGGCGCAAAGGGCGTCATCCAATAAAGCGTCGCCCCCAGAAGGCTGGCAGAGATCACGCCGCCCAGAAACCCTTCCCAGGTTTTGGAGGGCGACAGGCTTGGCGCAATCTTGCGCCGCCCAAACAGCTTCCCAAACACATATTGCAATACATCCGATCCCTGCACGACAACCACCAGAAAGGCGATCAACAGGATCGAACGCCCCTCAAACCCCGGAATGTTCAGAGACAACAACGCAGGCACATGGCTGGCGGCAAACACACAGATCATCAAACCCCATTGAGTTTCAGACACCCGAGACAAGAACTGATCCGTCTCCCCCCGCAGGACTGAAATGATCGGCAGAAACAGGAAGGCATAGACCGGGATGAAAATCGAATAGAGCCCATACCAATCAATCCAGATCAGATAATACTGCACCGGCAGCACCACAAAAAACGACACCGCCAGCGCATAATGATCGGCGCGTGACTTGCTGGTTAGGGTCAAAAACTCCCGCATCGCGGCAAAGGACAGCAGCGCAAACAGGATCACCGCACCAGCACGCCCGAACAGCATCGCCAGTGACAAAAGCGCCACCATGGCCCACCAGGCATTGATCCGGGCCTGCAGGTTTTCAATCACCGGGTTCACCACCTCAGGC
Source organism: Shimia sp. R11_0 (assembly GCF_017744035.1). Lineage (NCBI taxonomy): Bacteria > Pseudomonadati > Pseudomonadota > Alphaproteobacteria > Rhodobacterales > Roseobacteraceae > Shimia > Shimia sp. R11_0. The sequence goes on from NZ_JAGHQY010000001.1 coordinate 174,600, forward strand.
CCCTGCCGCTGGCGCAGCACATAGGCCACGGTGGAGGCAAGGATCAGCACGCAGAGCACGCCGCAAAGCAGCAGCAGAAATTCAAATGGTGCGGTCATGGTCATGATGGCGCCTCCTGATCTTTCAGTGCCAGAAGCGCGGCGCGGCTGCGCTCCAGAAATTGGGCCTTTTCTTCCCCCTCATGACGCCGCAGCGCGGCCCCAAAGCGCACCGTACACAGCAACGGCAGCGGCAAAATTTCGCCCTTGGGCATCACATGGTTGAGGTTTTCAATCCAGACCGGCACGAAATCCACATCCGGGCAGCTGTTGGCAAGATGGAAAATCCCCGGCTTAAACGGCAGAAGATCCTCCTCGCTCACATTGCGTGTGCCTTCGGGAAACAGGATCAGAGAACTGCCCTCCCGGACCGCCTGTGCCATTTGCTCGATAGGATCCTCCTGCCGGGTGTTCTGATTGCGATCAATCAGCACCGCGTTGAACACATCCCGGCCAATGAAACGCTTCAGCTTGGAAGACAGCCAATAATCGCTCCCGGCCACCGGGCGCGTCTGTTGGCGCAGGCGCAGCGGCAACGCGGCCCAGATCAGCACAAAGTCACCATTGCTGGTGTGATTTGCATAATAAACGCGTTGCACAGGGACAGGATCAACCCCGTCCCAAATGGCCCGGAACGCAGTCACGATCTGTGCAAACAGGACAATGGCACCAGCGGTCAGTCTGGAAAGTAAATTTTTCAAGGCTCAGCAAATTTCATTGTGTTTCTCGGCCGCACACTGTCACAGCCTCAGACACCTTTAAAGCATTATACTCACGTCCATCAAAATAACATTGAGTTAGGTTTTGGTGTCACAGATAGTTGGGCCTTGGCGTGAAATCTCAGTGGGGACCGCTGGGATCTACATCCGTCCTCTAAACGCGAAAATGGGCCCATGAAGGCCCATTATCTTACTCCAAAACAGCACCAGAATGCCAAATATTGAGGGGCGCCCCCTACATCCAGCCGTCCTGCAACTCAGCAAGCGTATCAAAGGCACCGTAGTGCACGCCGGCATCAACGGTCACATCGCCCGCCTCCAAAGCCCCATTCAACACGGTGATGGTGCCAAGGAAATCTTGATCATGGGCCCCATTGGGATTAGCGACAGTGCCCCCCTGATCGCTGATCAGAGTGATGAGGGTGTCATCCACATCGCCATCATTGTCTGCGTCAATCAAAGCGAAGCTCGCAGCAACCGTATGACCTTCAATCAGAATTGTGTCATTGCGCGCGTCAAAGTCGGTGATCACATCATTGCCGATGCCTTCAACCCAGTGATCATGCACGTTGTCATTCTCTCCGGCCACGCCATGCCAGTGGATGCGCCCAGTGTCATCGGTGTGCAACGCGGCAATCTCTTCGCGGGCATTGATGTCGAGCCGGAAATAGAAGGTATCCGCCCCCATTCCCCCGGTCATGACATCATCCGTGCCACTGGGATTGAAATCCTGATTGACGCGATCATCCGCATCGCCGGTCTGGGCAGGCACAGGCTCGCCTGCATCCGAGCGGGACTCCAAACGGTCATTACCATCGCCGCCCAAGAGCGTGTCCGCCCCGAGAAAGGACGACAACAGGTCATGATCGCCGCCGCCATCCAAAAGATCATTGCCGCCGCCATCGCGGATCTGATCTCGACCATGGCCTCCGGTCAGAACATCATTGCCAGCACCGCCATCAATCGTGTCGTTGCCCGCCTCACCATTCATTTGGTCGTGTCCATTGCCGCCTCTCATGAGGTCATGGTCTCCACCGCCATCGATCTGGTCATTGCCATCGCCGCCGTCGATCTGATCACGGCCATGGCCGCCGGTCAGGACATCGGCATTTGTGCCACCGTCAATCACATCGTTGCCATTACCACCATTGATTTGGTCACGGCCTATTCCACCAGACAGGATGTCATGGTCATCTCCGCCATCAATTGTGTCATGACCAGAGCCACCAGCGATCTGATCGCGCCCGTAGCCACCGGTCAACACATCTGAGCCTGTGCCCCCATCAATGCTGTCATTGCCGTTATCCCCGGCAATCGTATCATTGCCAGAGCCACCGCTCAGAGCGTCATGATCGCCGCCGCCAGATATGGCATCCCGGCCATTGCCACCTGAAATGACATCGCGCCCTTGTCCACCGCTCAGAACATCTGAACCTGTGCCGCCAAGGATCGTGTCATTGCCATTCTCGCCATCAATGCGATCAGAACCAGAGCCTCCGCTCAGCAGATCATGATCGCCACCGCCAAGAATAGCATCCCGGCCATTCCCGCCCTCGATCTGATCTTGGCCGTGGCCGCCGCTCAGCGTGTCGCTGCCGCTACCGCCATCCAGCGTGTCGTTGCCACCCTCGCCAGCCAGAAGATCGCTGCCCGAGCCGCCGCTGAGCACATCGTGATCCCCGCCACCGCTGATCTCATCCTGCCCGGCCCCGCCAGATATCTGATCGCGCCCATAGCCACCCAGCAACGTGTCATTGCCGCTGCCGCCATCAATCAGATCATTTCCATCATCGCCGGAAATCACATCATCGCCGCCTGCTCCGGCCAGCGTGTCATGGCCACCGCCACCATTGATCGTGTCATCGGTGATACCGCCCAGAATGCGATCCTCTGCGGATCCACCGCTGACATTCACCGCCAGCCCCTGCGCCACAGAGTTGGAGGCCACGAATTCTGCCAGCGTGTGCGCATCACCATGCAAGGCATGCGCATGGGTTGTGGTGTGCGCCGCGACCACATCAGCATCGGCATTCAAAACCGTGATCGTGCCCAGAGCATCCTGATCATGGGCACCATTGGGATCTGCGGCGGTGCCGCCCTGATCGCTGGTCAGGGTGATCAGCGTGTCGTCCACCTGACCATCTCCATCCGCATCAATCTGCGTGAATGCCACAGCCACCGTATGGGCTTCGATGGTGATGCGGTCTCCCTCGGCGGCATTGAAATCGGTGATGATGTCATCGCCAATCGATTCCACCCAGTGATCATGCGTGTTGTCGTTTTCACCGGTGACCCCTTTCCAGTTGATCACGCCGCTGGCCCGTGTGTGTTTCTCCACAATGTTGAGCCGCGCATCAATATCGCCACGGAAGTAGAACAGATCCGCCCCATCGCCACCGGTCAGCGTGTCATTGGTCTGTGTGGGCAGGAAGTAGCCATGCACCCGCCCCTCAGCATCCTCATCGCCCTGTAAAGTGCCCCGCGCAGCGATCCCCTGTGCCGGGATGGGTTCACCTGCGTCCGAACGCGACTCCAAAATGTCATTGCCTTCCCCGCCATCAAGCACATCCGCGCCCAGATAGGTTCCAAGGTGATCATTGCCCGCGCCCCCCGACAGCACATCATTCTGAGAACCATCGACAAGAACTTCGTCTTGATCGGCGCCCGACACAGAAAGCTCTGTATTGTTGAAATCATAATTGTGGCGCAGGTGGTGATTGGTGTGGCCTGAATGATGGTCCATGTGACGATCGTCCTCTCCTGAAATCAAATTACGCTTTGTTGTAGACTTTTCTTTGGGCTGCTGTGACTCAACCGTTATGCGTTTTTATGCACCCCTAAGCTGTGCAACCTAAGCGCTATATTAACCTTTGTTAACGCACCCCGCGTGCAGCTAAATGTATAAAACTTAAGGAAATTATGATTGATTGGGCCAATGCCCATATCTATTGCGCCAGCGCAGGCGCTTTGGACCTCAGGTGGTCTGTCTCAAACGATTTTCAGGGAGAAATCTGCAGGGTTCGGCCCGCGCGCTTCGCGGCCAACCGAACCCACTATTTTACTGTGGTTGCGGCGCCAGCGTGAACATTGCGCGCAGAATTTCACCCGGCTGAATGCCCGGCATGGTGGCACCGAAGATCCGCTGCATCACGCCCTGTGTATAGAGCTGCGACAGGATTGAGTCCACCAAAAGCCGAAAATCCGCATCGCCACGCGCCATGGCCAGCCCGTGCTGCTCGATGCTCAAAAGGTTTTGGCCCATCCGCAGGTTCTGTTGCTCCGGACTATTCAGCCAAAGCCCCGCCAGAATAGATTGATCGGCGAAATAGGCATCCAGTTTCCCACTTTCCATCGCCTTCATCGCAGAGGCATGATCATCAAAACGCACCACTTCCGCAAAAATTGCAGTGGCCGTCAGCGTCGCGGTCAGCGCAGCTTCTGTGGTGGTACCCGTACGCACGCCCAGCTTCTTGCCTGCCAGATCCGCAAAGCTCTCAGATCCGTTCAACGGCAAGAGCACAGAGGTGCCATCCGCAAACACAGGAATGGAGAAATCCACCAGATTGCGCCGTGCCAACGTAATGGTGGATGCCCCGCACAAGAGATCAATTTCGCCGCTGGCCACTTTCTCAAAGCGATCTTCGGTCGTGACCGGCACAAATTCCACATCAAGATTTTCGATCTTCAAGATCTGAACAATCCCCTGCGCCACTTCCACACAGACATTGGGTGTATACCCGTTCGGATTGCCATCCTCTGTCGCAAAGGACAGCGGCGCCGCATCGGTGCGATATCCCAATTTGAGCATTCCGGTTTCTTTGATCCGGTCAATCGTCTGCGCCCCGGCGGCACCGGCGATCAAAGCCCCTGCCAGAAGGGCGGTCATGAAAGACTTCATATTGTGTCCTGTCAAATACATGAGAATTTACGCAACCATCCCAGCTTCCTACATCCGCCACAAGGGACTTTTCTCGACCGCAGCGTCAACAGGCGGGGTCACGCTCTCTCAGAGGACCCCATCAATCCAGCCTGCCCTGTGCCATGCAATAAGGATGTACACCGCCTCGATCCTGCATCACCGTGACGCGTGCACCAAACAAAGACAGCACCAGATCCGCAGTGACCACATCCGCGGGATCCCCATCTGCCACGATCCGCTGATCCTTCAGTGCGACAATGCGATCGGCAAACCAACTGGCGTGATTGATGTCGTGCAACACCATAACAATACCGATCCCACGCTGATCCTTCAGATCCCGCAACAGGCTCAGCACCTCATGCTGATGTCCCATATCAAGATAAGACGTCGGCTCATCCAGCATCAACAAGCGCGGCTGCTGCGCGAGGGCCAGCGCGATCCAAACCCTTTGTCGCTCTCCACCGGACAGCGCATCAAAAGGACGATCCGCAAAACTCAGCAGCCCAGTCTGATCCAAAGCTTCTGACACCACGTGCTGATCCAGCATCGTATCAGATCTGCCGAACATGCCACGACGGGCAAACAGCCCATGCGCCACAATCTGCGCCACCGTCAGCCCGTCCGGCCCGGTCGGAGATTGTGTCATCAAAGCAATCTGCCGCGCAACCGCACGCCGAGGTGTCTTTGCCATGTTCCGCTCCGACAGCAGCACAGATCCGGCGCTGATCGGCTGGAGCCCTGCCATAGCGCGCAGCAATGTGGATTTGCCACAGCCGTTGGCTCCAATCAGGGCACAGATCTCCCCTTCGTTGAGCCGCAGATCAATGTCACTCAGAACTTTACGCCCGCCATAGCCCACCGACAGTTTGCGCGCCTCAAGCATGCTGCGTCCCCTTATTCATGCGCCTAATCAGCACAGCCAGCACCGGAGCGCCGAGCAAGCTTGTCATCATCCCCACGGGCACTTCCAAAGGGGGCGCGACGCTGCGCCCCAATACATCTGCACTGCAGACCAGAAGCGCACCAATCACCCCGCAGCCCATCAGATTGGCACCCACATCCGGTCCCAAAATTCTTCGCGCGATATGCGGCACGATCAATCCGACAAACCCCACCGTGCCCGCCACCGCGACTGCATTGGCCGCCAGCCCTGCTGCGGCCGCCAACAACAGCAGAGAACTGCGGCCTGGTGCGATGCCCAGCCCGCGGGCCGTATACACATCAAATCGCAACACGGACAAATGGCTGCGCAGCCCCCAGATCACCCCAAGCCCCAACAGGCCCCAGGGCAAGGTCGGCAAAATATTGTCAAAACTGCGCCCATAGAGCGATCCGGACAACCAGAGGATCGCCAGCTCGGTTCTGGATTCTGACAGGCTCAGCACCAGTGCCATGACAATCGCGTTGAGCACCGCCGAAACAATCACACCTGTCAGAATCATACGCACCGGAGAGAACCTGCTGTGAGGGGCGAAGCCACCGCTCAGCGCCAATACCAGTGCCGTGGCCGCAAAAGCCCCGATCAGGGCAATAACCGGCACCACCGCCATCGGAAGGTAAGACATGCCACCCGAGGCCGCGTCTGCTCCCGGCACAAAGGCCAGCGCCAGAGAAAGTGCGCCCACCACAGCCAGACCAGCTCCGCCAGACACGCCAAACAAGGTGGGATCTGCCAAGGGGTTGCGCAGCACTGTCTGAAACACCATCCCGGCGCAGCCGAGATATAGCCCCACAACAACCGCAGCCAACGTGCGCGGGGCACGATAGGTCATCACAATCAGTGCCTCGGGCTCCGGTTCCGCAGTCAGAAGATCCAAGAGTGAGGACCAGGCAACAGACACGGCACCAAACCGCAATGAGGCGACAGCAGCCAGCATTGTCAGCACCACCAGAAACAGCATGCGGACCGTGGGAAATGCAGGAGACAATCTCATGAGCTGCGCTCCACCCGTGGCAGAAGGGTCAGAAAAATCAGCCCGCCAATCACTGAAAGCACCACCCCTGCTGGCGCACGCCCATGAAACACCACCCGCGCCAGCGTATCTGCCCAGACCACCAAGGTGGCCCCGACCAGCATGGTGAGCCCCATCCAGACAAACGTACGGCTGCGATCCTTCAGACACAGCCGAACCAGATGAGGTGCCACAAATCCGACAAAGCCGATTGGCCCTGCCACGGCCACAGCACAGGCGGCCAAAACAACCGAGATAGACCCGACCAATATCCGCCATCGGCCCGCATTCAGCCCCATGGCAGCGGCCATATCATCTTCAAACAGCAACAAACGTAGCACAGGCGCACTCACCACAGCTGCCAGTGTCCCGACCAGAGCCCAGGGCCAAAACATCACAAACTCCGCCCAGCCGCGGTTGATAAAACCGCCGATCATCCAGAAATACAGCGTCTGCATCGAAGACCGCTCCAGCACCATCACCACACCGGTCGCCGCGATGAAAAAGACCGACACAGAAACGCCGCCCAAAATCAGCCGCCCCGGCCCATGGGCCTGCCCCGGCGCACCAGCAATGCACAGTGTCAGCGTCGCCGCCAGCATCCCCCCGCCGATACCACAGAGCACGATCAGGTCCGGCTTGGTCGACAGAAAGGTCAGTGCAAGCGCCACGCCAAAAGCGGCCCCGCCAGACACACCTGTCAGCCCCGGATCGCCCAGCGGGTTGCGCGTGACCACCTGTATGATCGCTCCAGACAAGGCCAGCGCCGCGCCCACTCCCAGCGCACAAAGCACCCGTGGCAGGCGCAGGGCCCGCACGGAAAAGGCGCTGTTGCTGCCATCATCCTGCCAGAGGTGGCCCAGCGCCTGCGCCAGCCCCGTGTCATGCGCCCCCCAAGACAGGCTGATCGCGGCGCCGAGCCCCATAAGGGCCAACAGCGCCGAAACAAGCACATAGGGAGGGATCCCTTTAGAGGTGGTCATTGGCCCTCAAACGTCACCGGCACCGCACGGGCAACCTCAGGCATGTCCGGCGCATCAAACACCTCCGGATAGATCAGATGTGCCGCCTCCCGCAGAACCAGCTCCCGGGCAATTGGACCGGAGGGTTGTGAATACTGATATCCCACACTGTAAAACTGCCCATTCTTATAAGCTTTGAGGCGCTCATAGGCCGGGCTGTATTTCGGGGTACCGCCATGAGAGATGAACATCAGGATGGCATCAGGATCATGCGCCAGAAGGTCTTCGGTCTCCAGCACGATGAAACCGGTATCCGGGCTTTCGCGATCGGCCAACATTCCCAGAGGATTTACGGTGCCAAGCGCTCCGATGATGTCCGTGGCGGTCAGACCATCCTGATACCCATAAAGCGTGTCTTGAAAGGACCAGATCACCATAACCTCACGCCCCTCCTTGGGCGCACGCGCGCCATACTCCTGCATCAGGGCAGAAAAGGCTTCATCAAGCTTCTGGGTCTCCGCCTGCGCACCCAGCGCCGTGCCCAACGTCAGCACGGATTTCAACGCATCCTCCAGACGATAGGAATCAAACGTCAAAAAACGGCTGAAGTGCTCAATCTGCTCCGCATAGGGCGCATTGTAGGAGGTCATGCCAATCGTCAGATCAATATCAGAGCTCGCCAGCATCTCCAGATTGGGTGCCGTTATATCGCCAAGATCCATCACCCCATCCAATGCATCTCCCAGATATACCGGCATCTTGGCCTCATAGGTTGTCACACCAGTGACGGGCCGCCCTAAGGCCACCATAAGATCCGCCGCCGGTGTCCAAAGCGCCACAACGCGCTCTGGCTGATGTTCAAAGGAAACCTGTTCCCCGCGGTCATCCGTTACCGTCACAGGGAAGCTGTCCGCCCCTGCGGGCAGCGCCATGCAGAACATGACAGGCAAAAGTGACAAGAAAGAAGTGCGTTTCAGCATGCGTTTGGTCCTCAGTTCATGCGCCAGTCGGCAGCATTGGTTTTACGATCAATCATCCGGGCATAGAGACCGCCCTGCGCCATCAGGCTGTCATGGTCGCCCCGCTCGGCAATCTCGCCCGCCTGCAGCACCAAAATCTGATCCGCAGCGCGGATCGTGGTGAGCTTATGGGCCACGACAATCAGAGTTTTCTCCGCAATCAGCGCGGACAGAGCACGCTGAATCGCAAGGTCATTGCTGGGATCCAGCGCCGCCGTCACCTCATCAAGCAGGATGATCGGTGCGTTTTTCAGAATGGCGCGGGCGATGGAGATACGCTGGCGCTCCCCCCCCGAAAGACGCGCGCCCCCTTCGCCCACATCCGTGTCATAGCCATTGGGCAGCGCGGTGATGAAATCATGCGCCTGCGCCGACCGGGCTGCAGCTTCAATCTCCGCCTGTGTGGCCCCATCACGCCCAGCCGCAATATTGTCTCGGATGGAGCCGCCAAACAGATAAACATCCTGAAACACCATACTGACCAAAGCGCTGTGATCCGGCACAGCCATATGGCGCAGATCGGCACCGCCCAGATGGATGGCGCCATCGCTGACATCCCAGAACCGGGCAATCAGATTGAGGATCGTCGACTTGCCCGAGCCGGAGGGGCCGACAATTGCCGTCATCGAACGGGGCGGCACTTCGAAATTGACATCCTTGAGCACCGGCGAGTCTGCATCATAGCCAAACTGCACGGCCTCAAATTTCACGGATCCGTCCACAGGCACCTGCACCTCGGCGCGTTGCGCCAATGGCGCCGCCGCCAGCGCCGTTTCCAGCCGTTCCAGAGAGGCCTCGGCAATCCGGATGCGCTCAAACACTGCCACCAGCCCAACCAGCGGACCATACACCGAAAACATCAACACCAGCGCCGTGATCAACTCCGCATGCGATGCCTCCGCCAAACGCAGCCCCGCAACAGCCACCACCAGAGGCATGCCCAGCATGATCACTGCAGCAAAGCTCAACATCGGGGCCACCAGCGTCAGCACCATCTTGATGGAGATTTCCCGAAACCTATCCAGCGCGGCGCGAAACAGAGCCTGCCCCTGCGCCATACGGTTGTAGCTGCGGATCACATCAATGCCCTGCATATACTCCACCATCACACCTCCGGCCTCAGCCTGAATGATCTGACGTTCCAGCCCGATATTGCCAAAGCGGTGGCGCAGATAGAGGGACAGGGGCACCGCGATGCAGATGCTCACAAACATGGTCAACGCCAGAGCCCAGTCACGCGTCGCCATGAACAGCAAGGCCAGAAATGGCAACGAAAGCGCTTGAATGACCTTGGCCAGCCCGTCTGATAGAAAGCTTTCGATCATCGCGATATCGGCGGTCAGCAACGTCAGACTGTCGCCCTTGTGTCGCGACAGATGGAAACCCATGGGCAACTTGGCCAAATGCGCCAAAAGAGTCAGGCGCAGGTTGCATCCCACCTGAAACGACGCGTCCCAGGCACGTGCCACCGAGAGAAAAGAAAACGCCAGTTGTCCCACAAGCGACAGCCCCATCAGCCCGGTCACCTGCCAGGCCCAGGCCACAGTCATCGTCTGTCCCGCAATCAAACCCGTGATCACCCAGATCACCGCACCATAGGCCAGTCCTAATGACAGAGACTGACAAAATCGAAACAGCACAGACAAAGCCAGTGGCCGACGCAGCTCTCCTGCCAAACGCCAGACGCGCACCAAGGTGGTCAACTCAGACATACGCTCAGCCATTCTGCGCCCCTCCGATCAATATGGTTGCACCAGCATCCGTGTAGTCACGCCACATCTGCGCATAGAGCCCCTCCTGCGTCAGCAACGTCGCATGCCTCCCCTGTGCCACGATGCGCCCCTGATCCAGCACCACGATATTGTCGGCATGGGTGATCGTGTGCAGCCGATGCGCAATCACGATCAGGGTTTTGTCCTGCGTCAGTGCGCTGATTGCGGCCTGAATTTCGGTCTCATTGTCCGGATCGGTAAAGGCCGTGGCTTCGTCCAGAATAACAATGGGAGCCTTCTTAAGCATGGCCCGCGCAATGGCGATCCGCTGACGCTCCCCGCCGGACAGCAGTTGCTGTCCCTGCCCGATCACCGTGTCATAGCCCTGCGGCAGGGCTGTGATGAATCCATGCGCCTGCGCCGCCTCCGCCGCCGCGCGCACCTCCGCATCGCTGGCCTCCGGATCGCCATAGCGAATATTGGCGGCCACTGTATCGGTGAACAGGAAGGGATCCTGAAACACCATGGCTGTGTCCGCCATCAGCCGTGACAGGCCAATATCCTGAGTATTGCGCCCAGCAATCGCAATGCTGCCCCGGTCAATTTCCAACAGTCGGGGAATAAGTCGGGCCAGCGTGCTTTTGCCAGAACCCGACGGCCCCACCAATGCTGTGGTGGTGCCCGCTTCTGCGGTCATGCAGATGTCATGCAGCACGGTTTGCGTGACATAAGAGGCTTCCGCGCCGTCAAACTGCACCCGATGGCCGTCCAGCGCGCGCGCGTCGCCACTGTCATGCTGTGGGGCCTGATCCAGCAGGCGCTGCGCCGTGACCGCGGTGATGGAGATATGTGCAAAGTGATGAAACAGATCAAACAACCGCATCAGAGGCGTAGAGTAGTTTGCCCCCAAAATCACAAAGAACAGCAGCGTGGTCAGATCAATCTCACCCGAATGCATCAACCAGACGCCCACCGTCAGGATCACCGTGATATTGGCGAGGATCAGCGCATAGAAAGAGCCCCCCATCGGCACAAATGCGCGCCCCATGGCGCTCTGCACATCCGAAAGCCGAATGATGGCGCGGCTGATGCTGGCCTGACTGTCGAGCGTGGCGTTGAACATTTTCACCACCGGCAGCCCGGCCATGAATTCGGCCATGGCGGCGTTCATTTCCAGATTGCTGCGCTGCACCTCTTCCACGGATTTGTAAGACAGCCGGATGGCAATACTCATACAAATAAAGGCAATCGGCGTCAGGGCAATCGCGGCCAGTGCCATCCGCCAGTCCACGTAAAACAGCCAACAGCTCATCACCAGCCAGGTGATCATTGCGCTGGCCCCTTCCGGGATGGCATGGGCCACCATCAACTCCAGCTTTTCCGGCTCCGTTATGATAGTCTGTTTGGCCTCGCCGCTGCCCATGCCAGACACCCGATCCAGCGTCAGCCGTGCCAGATGATTGGCCAGTCGCATCCGCAGGTCATAGATCAGGTTGAAAGCAATGATATGCGACTGCCGCGTGGCCAACCCGAAACAGGCGTAGCCCAACGCAATCGCAACACTCATGCCCCCCGCCAACCACAGAAAAGAGGCGCTGGTCTGCGCCCCCTCTGCAACCATGGCAATCAACTTGTAGACCGCAAGGATGGGCAACATCTCCATCAGCACCGACACCGTCGCCAGTGCAATGGAGCCTGCCATCCGCCCCCGCTCCGCCCGCAGGGCGCCTGTGACCAGCGAGAGACTGGACAGGAACCCGGTCTTGGGCGCAGCTTCTACAGAGACTTGCCCCTGATCCATGCTCTGCGACCTCACCACATGCTCTTAAGCGTGATGCCGAACTTGCGCCCTGGTGTGGCGATGCCGAAATTGTTGCCACCAAACAGGAAGTAGTCGCTCAGGATTTCCTCATCCAAGAGGTTTGTCGCCCAGAGGCTGGCCTCCCAGTTGTCACCGCGCACACCAATAGAGGCGTCCACGATATGGCTGTCCGGCTGTCGATAAGCGCCTACAGGATCAAAGGAATAATCACTGCGATAGGAATACGAGCCATTGGCAATCAGGCTGAGCCCATTGGCCATCGGACGCTCCCAGTCCAGCGTCAGGCTGGCCGAATGCTTCGGCGCAAGCGGGATGTCATTGCCAGAGTAATCAACCGTCTGGTTCGATCCGGTGCTCGAAGAGAAATAGGTATAGACAAAATCATCATAGGTTGCGTCCAGATACCCATAGCTGGCACCCAAGGAGAGATCCGAAGAAAGATCCGTGCGGAAGGCAATTTCCAGGCCCTGGGACGTTGCCGAAGAGGCATTGGCCGTGACCCGTTGGAAGTCGGAGATAAACACATTGGCGTGCTGGTCCTGCCAATCAGTGTGGAACAAGTTCACCTCAAGCCAGCCCGCCTCGTTGAACACCGGTGTTTTCACCCCAACTTCATATGTGTCAGAGGTTTCCGGCTCAAAGGTGTTCACATCGCCATTGGCATCAAAGAACTGCGAGATCCCGCCAGACTTGAACCCGGACGCCGCCCGCGCATAAAGCAGCCCGCCATTGCCCAGACGGTAGTCCACGCTCAGCTCGGGGCTGAAGTTTGTGAAATCCACATCCGCTCTGCCCGATGTGGGCGTGCCGTAGAAATTGGTGCCAGAGGCGCTGGCCACCTCCAGATCACCCTTCTTGCTTTCATAGGTGTAACGCCCCCCCAGCGTCAGCCCCAACCGCTCGCTGGCCTGATAGGTGATGTTCCCGAAGGCCGCGACACTCTTGCCATCCAGTTTCAGGATGTTGCGGCTTGTCATGTCCGACGGCACGCTGGCCAGTTCATAAAACTGATAGCCGTCATAATCCTCTTTCATAAAGAACAGTCCGGCGTTCCAGCTGATTTCCCCGGCCCGCAGATCACCTTGATTGTTGGAGGTCAGCCGAAATTCTTGTGTAAACTGCGTCTGGTCCTGAATTTGCCCCTGCTGCAACTCATAGGCGCCGTTGGCGGGATCATAAGGACCGGATGTGAAATCCCCATCCAATGCCCAATCCTGATCAAAGCCACGCACAGCGGTGATCGAGGTCAGCGTGGCAAAATCCATGTCATGATCCAACCGCAGCATGCTGCCATAGCGTTTATTGTCACGATGGGCCGGATAATCCAGATCCGATTGGTGATTGAGCGCAAGGTCCAGCGGTGCCCAGCCGCTCTTGCCATCGTCATCCACATTTTCCCCATCCAGGGTGAATTTCAGCTCAGTACGCTCGGTCAATTGCCCCATCAGCGTAAACCTTCCGCTGAACGCCTTAATGCCGAGATCATCCTCACCCGTTGGCAGGTTGCTGATGCCATCAGGCTGTTTTGTCAGGCTCAGGAACGTGCGGCTGAGCCAGCGCCCATCTTCGGACAACGGGGTGTCCAGCCCACCACGCAAACGAAAATATCCGTCCGACCCGACAGAGACCTCGGCCTCTCCCGCCAAAACCTCACCGGGCTCTCGGCTGACCAGATTGATCGCGCCGCCAATGGTGTTGCGACCATATAGGGTCGCCTGACTGCCGCGCACCACTTCAGCGCGCTCCAAATCATCCAGATAAATTGGCGCTGCATAGGCACTGCCGAGGTAAACCTCATCCGCAAACAGCCCCACGCCCACTTCGCTGCCCAGACCCTGCACTGACTGAGACCCTACGCCACGAATAACGAAGGACGCACCATCGCCATCAGACACCATAATATTCGGCGTTGCCTTGGTGAGATCCCCCAAACGGTCTGTCCGGCCTGTGCCCATCTCCTCTTCAGTGACCACGCTCACAGGCACTGGCGTTTCGTCCAGCCGCTCTTCAACGCGGCGCGCAGAAACAACAATCTCTCCCAATGAGAATGTTTCATCATCTTCAAAGGTCACGTCCTGCGCCAGCAATGGCGCAGGTGCCAGAAAGAGCGCCACTGCGGTGGACTGCAGCAGCGCCGCATAAAACCGCGAAGGTGCGCGCGAAGAACTAAAATGATGTGTCATAGTGGCTGTCATCCCATATTGCCCGGAGCGACGGCCTGACCTGAGTGCCCCAGCACTCTGCGCGGCCGATCTTTTGGAAATGAGCCTCCGTCGGTGCATCGGCTCTTACCGGCTTCGTCTAGCACCGCGCATCCCCGCGCCGCGACGGACAAGGATTTTGCGAAACAGGCTTTGGCTTTTGAATTCCGACCAATTCTATAAGATTTCGATCGGATCGGCCCTTAGTTGGTTCGCCCCTGACGGTGTTGCGCCGGGCTGAACCCGAAAAAGCGCTTATAGGCTGTCGAGAAATTTGCTGGGCTGTTGTAGCCAACCCGATAGGAGATTTCTGAAATAGACAAATGGCCATCGCGCACAAGCATCTGGGCACAAGTCATCCGTCTGCGCAGCACATATTCAAAAATCGTTGTGTCAAAAGCTTTGCGAAACTGACGCTGCAGCGTGGTCTCATTGCTACCGAGGGTTTGCGCCAATGACAGGATCGAGGTGAACTGTTCAGGCGCTTCATCAATCATCGCTTTGGCTTCATAGGCGATCATGCGACGATCCTTTGTCTCTGCAGAGACCGTGCCGGGAAACTGCTCTGCGAGATCAAACAGCGACGCCATGATCAGGCTTTCCACAAAGATCACCGATGTCGTTCCGCGGTAAGGATTGTTGAGAAGCCGAAGCAGATTTTCGCGAATGCTACGTGACTCCGGCGCACTGTGGATATGTAGATCATTCCGAAAATGGTGATACAGCCCCGCCAGTCGACCACTCGGGTCATCCTGCGCCGCCCGTTCAAAGAAACTTTCACCAATCAGGAATGACACCATGCGCACACGATCGCGGGCGACAGGTTGATCCAAATATTGAGTATGGCCGTTATTGATGATGAACCGCGGCGTGCCATCCGGAGACAGATCAAGCGCCTGCCCCCCAATTTGCGTCCGCCATGTCCCACTGAACAGTGCGCCCAACCAAAGCGATGGCGGCAGCTGACCACTGGTCTGAAACATCGTGTCAAACACCATGTCACAAGAAAAGAAATGCACATCACGCGCCACTTCAAGGGATGTGTAACGCCCTGTCAAAAGGGCATCAGGCGTATCCTGATCACGCCCTTTAATCACGCGTGCTTTGGGTGCTGCCAAGGCAAGTGCCTCGGCAAGCCGGATCACTCCCGGCTCGTCCACACCAACCTGAAAATCTTTGTATACTTCTGAAATTGCCACGCCAGATCCTCACAGATATCCAAAAGTTGCGATGGATGGGGTGCGTGGGCGCTTGGCCTGCGTCGTCAACCATGTTGACGACGGGGACGCTATCGGGTTTCGAATGGGGCTTCAAGGCGCAATGCCCCAGCCCAAGGCATCAAACCTCTTTATCACCAGCGTTGGTGCGCGCCTGATTGTGCCCTTTGGAACGTTGTTTGGCCGCCGAAACGTTAACGCGAAACACACCTCCGTGTTACCGACGCGATACCGCCCGGTTACCGACGTGCCATTTCCGGAAAATATCCCTGATCTTAACTTTTCCGCACATGGATTAACCTTTCGTTCATGATTTTTAAGCAGGCTTAACCAATGATCAAAGCCCGCGACGTTGAGGAAGGCCGGCTTCCGCTTTTTGAGGCGGATGAGGCCCCTGTCGCACCACTCACATCTGGCAAGGTGCCTTCCTATCTTGCTGATCATCGTAAGCGCCTGCGTGCCCGGTTTCTTTCTGGCGGCGCGCAGGCGCTTCCTGATTACGAAATGCTAGAATTGCTGCTGTTCCGGGCCATTCCACGCCAAGACGTCAAACCCTTGGCCCATAAACTTTTGGAAACATTTGGAGATTTCAATGCGGTGATCAGCGCGCCCAGGACACGCCTCACTGCGATCAAGGGCGTGGGGGAGGCCGTTGTCTGTGAGTTGAAGATTGTCGAAGCCGCCGCTCACAGGCTGGCCCGCGCCAAAGTCATAAACCGGCGCATTCTGTCTGACTGGGACAGCCTGCTGACCTACTGCCACACCACCATGTCACACCGTGACACAGAACAGTTCAGGGTTTTGTTTTTAGACACAAAAAACACTCTGATCGCAGATGAAGAACAGGCGCGCGGGACGGTAAACCATGTGCCTGTTTACCCCAGAGAGGTGGCCAAACGTGCGCTTGAACTCAATGCCAGCGCCCTGATCATCGTCCACAATCACCCCTCTGGTGATCCGACCCCGTCAGAGGCAGACATTGCCATGACGCATCAGATCAACGCAGCCTGCCATGCCCTCTCGCTGACGCTGCATGACCATATAATCATTGGAAAATCTCGCGAACTGAGCTTTAATGCCGAGGGCCTGCTGTAGCTCACCGCACCCAAATCTCCACCCGCCGGTTCACCTGCCGCCCCCAGGCCGTATCATCACAGGCCATGGGCATTGCTTCTCCAAAGGCATGCACTTGAATATCGATCCGCTCTGGATTGGCTGTTTCTGCCGCCGCCAAAACCGCCGATTTCACAGCCTCCGCCCGACGCAGGGCAATCTTCTGATTGGTGTCCGCAGGGCCATCCCCATCAGAAAACCCAACAAAATAAAGGGTGCGCGCATCATAAATGCCTCCCTCAAACGCCCGAGCCAATTGTTGAACATTGGAGCGAGATTGCGCATCCAGTCGGCTCGAACCGGTTTGGAAACGGAACGAGGTGGACAGGCGCTTCATTCCAGACAGCGTCGTGGTCAATCGCTGTAGGGTTTCAAGAGGAACCTCTTCGCCTGCGCTGGAAATGGCATTGGCAAAACGATCGCCCTGTAGGTTGATCGCAATCTCTTCGGCTGTTTGATCCACAAATCCCGCCCGCCGGATCACAATCTGTGCCGAAGCACTGCGGGTATATGCCAGAAAATCGCGCGCAATCTTTGGCAACCTCCGCGCTGGAAAATATAGAAACATCGGAGCGTTAAGCGGATAGTCCTCTGTTTTGATCGTCCGACGCGACGCCGCCAGAGAGAACCCACAGCTGCCTGCCAGCGTCAAATGTTTGGCGTTGCCCGTATCGGCATAAGAGGCAATCCCAATCGCAAAGGGATCCCGCTCCACAGCTGCAACCAGCGCATCATTGCGCCCATGACGCAGCGCCGTCTCAACCGTGGTCAGATTGGCACGCTTCATCAACTGATCTTCCACCGCCTGGGCAAAGCCAGACTGTGTGTCCATCATATGCAGGGTGATTGGGGCATCCGCCCCGCCAAGCGCCTGCCAGTTCTGAATTTTTCCTGCGAACACTTCGGCAAGTTGCTGCAGCGAGATCGCTGAAACCGGGTGTCCCGCCGATACAATCGGCACCATCCCATCAAGCGCCAGCACCCGGCTTCTGTTGGCATCGGACATATCACCCAGCCCGGCCTCATATCCCAACTCAGATTCCTTCGGGCGGATTTCGCGCAGGGACATGACGATATCAGCTTCATCCGCCAGTAAGTCAGCAAACCCTTCGTCCGCATTGCTGGCATGAAAATGAAATCGGGCCAGGACCTGACCGTCTTTACCGGAAAGCACATATGTGAAACGCTGAAGGCTCTCTGGCTCTCGCTGGACAACATAACCTTCATTGCGTGCAAAAGCTTCCAGCAACGCCGGGAGCAAGATGTCGGCCATCGTGGCGGAGCCGGAAATCGACACATCGGCGACAAAATTCAAAAGACTGGGACAACCCGGACCTTCGCAGAAAACACCTGAGCCATCTACGGTAAGCTCTCCGTAAACGGTCTCAACACGATAGAACTCACCGTCAAACCCAAGCAGGGTACCGGAAATTTCCACTTCACCATCATGCGATTTGAGAAGCACATCCTGCGCCATCGCTGAGAGCACGCCAAACAAAAGGAAAAGTGCGGCGAATACCGCCGCACGAAGCTGAAACATCTGAGAGTCCTGACCGCCGGTTATTTTTGCGCGATTGTCAGGTCTTCCACGAGGTTTTTCAACAGCAGAAATTCACCAACCGCATCGCAATCTGGCATCTGCATGCGCAGCTCGCGGGGCGCGTGCAGGTTACCCTGATGCAAAGTCATGCTAGACAGCGCCATATCCTGCCCGCAGTTGCCCTGTGTGACTTCGGTTTCAATGCTGATCGCAATGTCACCCCGGGCATTCGCAAGCCCGGTGGGAAACGTATAGACCTCTGCCTGTGCTGCTGACAGCATGCCAACCGCCTCAAAGCGCATCAAAAAGCCACCCGCCCCTCCTGCAAGCGCACTGAGGTCACGCGGTGCCTCCCGCCAGACATGACCAAGCTCACCGTAGTCAGCCCCAAATTCACGCGCATGCAGCTCTGGGCCACGCGCTCCCTGCCATTGCAGCACCACCCTGTCGTAAAACGGCAGCGACTCCACCTCAGCAGAGGCAAATGCACCATCACCATTCGGATAAGAAACTGAAAAATTAGCCGTTTCTGACAGCGCGGGTACCATCAGCTGCAAAGAGCCATCCTGGGGTGTCTCAACATGAAACCGCAGGCCCGCATGTTCGATCAACGCCAGTTCCCCGCCGTGACAGGGTGCAAGCGCCGTGAGCGCCACCAATGCACCAGCGGTTGTCTCCGTCTGCAGCGAGACAGTGCAACCAAGGCGCGGCGTGTGCTCTTCTGCTGGCAAAAACCCACCCGGCTTATCATCAGCGACGGCAACCAATACCGGTCTGCTCGGCAGTGAGGCGCCATGACCACGCTCCTTTGGCATGATAGGCAGCGTGCTGACGCCTCCCAAAACCGGCACATTCATGTCCTGTGGCAAGCGTAAAGGCGTTCTGCCTGAACGCGGGGCTTCAGCCTCCTCTTCTACCAGAATAGCAGCTTCGCTGGTTTGCATGGCAAAGCCGATGCAAATTGCGGCAGAGGATGTGGCGAAAGCCAAGGCATATCTGCGGTATGCGTTTCGTAGATCCTTCATCGTTTCTCCTTGCCCCACGCACGGCTCTTTCATGGCAAGGTCCCAAAGAAAAAGGGCGCCGATAAGGCACCCTTTGGATCATTCTCTGTTCGTTTTGGGCTGCACTCAGGCGAGTTTGCCATGACAGTGTTTGAACTTCTTGCCTGATCCGCATGGGCAAGCTTCGTTGCGCCCCGGGTTGCCCCAAGTGCTCGGATCGTTCTCATCAAACCCTTCGCGCGCTTCGCCAGCAGGTGCCGCAGCTTCCTGTGCGGGCGCAGTGGCCTGCATGGACTCCATTTGCGCTTGTTGACGTTGGGCCATTTCCAGCGCGAGCTGTTTTTGCTCATCTTCAGAAATCGGACGCACACGTGACAAAGTTGTGGTCACATCGATCCGAAGGCTGTCGAGCATGCTTTCAAAAAGCTGGAAGGATTCGTTTTTATATTCATTGAGCGGATCGCGCTGCGCATAGCCACGGAACCCCACCACAGAGCGCAGATGCTCCAGCGTCAGAAGGTGCTCCCGCCATTTACTGTCAATCGTCTGCAGAAGAACCTGCTTTTCGATCATGCGCATGGCATCTGGGCCAAAGCTTGTTGCCTTGGCCGCCATCATTTCATCGGCAGCTTTTTCAAGCCGTTCCCGCACGCTGTCGTCGTCAGCCCCTTCTTCTGCGGCCCATTCGATGACTGGCACATCAATGCTCAGATGCTCGATCACAGCCGCATAAAGGCCTTCTGTGTCCCACTGATCCGCATAGGTTTTGGGCGGCAGGTGACGCTCCACCAGCTCATCAATCACGTCATGGCGCATATCCTGCACAATGTCGGAAAGATCTGCTGCTTCCATGATGTCGCGACGCTGAGAAAAGACCACTTTACGCTGCTCATTCATCACATCGTCAAACTTCAGAAGCTGTTTGCGGATGTCGAAGTTGCGCCCCTCGACTTTCGCCTGCGCGCGTTCCAGAGACTTGTTCACCCATGGGTGCACAATCGCTTCCCCCTCTTTCATGCCAAGAGAGGAGAGCACTTTGTCCAGACGGTCAGAACCAAAGATGCGCATCAAATCATCTTCAAGGCTCAGGAAGAAGGAAGAGCGACCAGGGTCTCCCTGACGACCGGAGCGGCCCCGGAGCTGGTTGTCAATCCGGCGGCTTTCATGACGCTCTGTTGCCAGAACAAACAAACCGCCAGCCTGTTTTACAGCCTCTTCATCATCTTTGTGCTGCGCTTCGATCTGTTCACGGATCGCCGCGTGATCCCCTTCAGGCGCGGCTGCGATGGCCTCCAGCACCTTGAATTCAACGTTACCGCCAAGCTTAATGTCGGTCCCGCGGCCGGCCATGTTGGTGGCGATGGTCACCGCGCCCAATTTGCCTGCATCTGCAACAATCTGCGCTTCCTGTTCGTGCTGGCGCGCGTTCAGGACGTTGTGTGTCACACCTGCCTTGTCCAACAGCCCAGACAGGAATTCGGACTTTTCAATCGATGTGGTCCCCACGAGGATCGGCTGGCCTTTGGCATGCGCCTCTTTGATGGTTTCCACGATAGCGTCAAACTTTTCACGCGCCGTGCGGTAGACCGCATCATCTTCGTCGATCCGAGCCACACCACGATTGGTTGGCACTTCAACCACACCAAGGCCATAGATTTCTTGAAATTCCTCAGCCTCCGTCGCAGCCGTCCCTGTCATGCCACCCAACTTGTCATAGAGGCGGAAGTAGTTCTGGAACGTCACCTGCGCCAGCGTCACGTTCTCCGGCTGAATCTGACAGCCTTCCTTGGCTTCAATCGCCTGATGCAACCCATCAGACAAACGGCGACCTGCCATCATGCGGCCAGTAAATTCGTCGATCAGAACGATCTGACCGTCGCGCACGATGTAGTCCTTGTCACGTGTAAACAGCTTATGCGCCCGCAGGCCTTGGTTCACGTGGTGCACGATCGTTGTGCTTTCAGGGTCATACAGGCTCTGTTCGCCTTCGAGCAGGCCACGGGCTTTCAAGTGTTCTTCAAGAAACTCATTGCCCTCATCCGTGAAAGTCACATTGCGGCTCTTTTCATCAAGCGAATAGTGATCGTCCTGCACATCCGGGATCAGCTTATCAATCGCAACGTAAAGGTCTGTACGATCCTGAGATGGACCAGAAATGATCAAAGGCGTCCGGGCTTCGTCGATCAGGATACTGTCCACCTCATCCACAATCGCAAAATTATGGTCGCGTTGGGCCATATCCTTGAGTTCGCCCTTCATATTGTCACGCAGATAATCAAACCCAAGCTCATTGTTGGTCGCATAGGTCACATCACAGGCATAGGCCGCGCGTTTCTCATCTTCGGGCTGCTGCGGGTAAACAACACCGGTTGTCATCCCAAGAGCCGCAAACACATTACTCATCCACTCGGCGTCACGACGCGCCAGATAGTCATTTACGGTGACGACATGCACACCTTTGCCGGTCAGCGCATTAAGGTAAGCCGGGAAGGTCGCAACAAGCGTTTTGCCTTCGCCGGTCTTCATTTCGGAGATGTTACCCTGATGCAGGAAGATGCCGCCCATCAGCTGCACATCAAAGGCCCGCAATCCCAACGCACGCTTGGCAGCTTCGCGGCAGTTGGCAAAAGCTTCCGGCAAAAGGGCATCAAGGGACTCACCGCCCTTTGCGCGCTCAGCAAGCTCTTGCGTTTTGGCTTTGATGTCATCGTCGGAGAGCTTCTGAAACTCTGGCTCCAGCGCATTGATTTTTTCAACGATCGGACGCGTCGCCTTGACCTTGCGATCATTAGGCGTGCCAAAAACCTTTTTGGCGATTTTTCCGAAACCCAGCATATAACTTGTCCTTCGTTGACGCTTTCTTGCGAGGCTAATTCTTGCTGTCTCGGCCCAGTACTCCTAGAAACGAGAAAACAGCCTGTTTGCCTTGATCTCAAAGCGATGTAAGGGGCGTCAGGAACAGTGTCAACGCCGCCATAGGATGCGGCACAAGCCAAGGACAATTCGATGTCAAAACACCTCAATTTCTTGTGCGCAACTGCGGCCGCTCTGTGCTTCGCCCTCCCCGTCTCTGCTCAGGACACCCCGTCCTTGGACACAGTGATGGCCACCGTGAACGGTGAAGTGATCACTCTGGGCGATATGATCTCTGTTCATGCGGGGCTGCAGCCGCAGTATCAGCAGTTACCCGTTGACACACTGTTCAGCAGCATCCTTGACCAGCTGGTGCAACAGACAGCACTCGCACAAAGCCTCAATGGCGAAGTGCCTCAGCATGTTGAAATCGCCTTGAATAACGAACGTCGCACTTTGTTGGCCTCAGAAGCGCTGGAAGCCTTTGTTGCCGGCAATGAGGTGAGCGACGAAGACTTGCAGGCCGCATATGACGCAAAGTTCAGCGGCTTTGTCGGCGAGGACGAATACAATGCCAGTCACATTCTCGTGCCAACCGAAGAAGAAGCCAAGGACATCCGCAAGGAGCTAACCGACGGAGCGGACTTTGCTGAGACCGCCAAAGTGAAATCTACCGGCCCTTCGGGCGCGTCCGGCGGCAGCCTGGGTTGGTTCGGTGCGGGCCAGATGGTGAAACCTTTTGAAGACGCGGTTGCCGAACTGGCCGTTGGCGAAATTTCACAGCCCGTGCAAACACAATTTGGGTGGCATCTGATCATCCTGAACGATGCGCGCAAAAGCGAAGCCCCCACTTTTGAAGAAGCCCGTCAGGAGCTTTTGAACAACGCACAACGCACGGCCGTTCAAGCCTTCATTGCCAAACAGGCCGCGGCCGCCGAAGTGGATCAATCTGGCGCCGATGCGGTGGATCCAAGCCTGCTTCTGCGCAAAGACCTTCTCTTCCCAAGCCAAGAGCAGAACTAAGCCATGGGTGAAATTACGCATGTCTCCCCGCTCGCTCCTGAGGCGTTTCCGGATCTCCCAGTGATTGAAGGGGTCTCTTTTGCCGCTGTGGCAGCCGGGGTGAAATACGCGGATCGCAAAGACGTTATGTTGGCGCAGCTCGCCCCCGGCACAGCCGTGGCCGGTGTCTTCACCCGTTCCGCAACCCGCTCAGCCGCTGTACTGGATTGTCAGGAGAAAATTGGACATGACAGCGCTACTGGGGCCGCGATTGTTGTGAACGCGGGCAATGCCAACGCCTTTACCGGCAAGAATGGAGCCACGGCCACCAAAGTGGTGACCAATGCGGTTGCTGCATGTCTTGATGTGCCAGAAGGCCGTGTCTTCTCCTCCTCAACCGGGGTGATTGGCGAGCCTCTGCCACATGATCGGATCACAGCCAAATTGGAGGCTCTGAAGGCGCAACTGGACCCAACCGCCATTGATCAGGCGGCTGAGGCCATTCGCACCACAGACACTTTTGCCAAGGGCGCAACACGCACCATTGAGGTGGATGGTAAGCCTGTGAAAATCGCTGGCATTGCCAAAGGGTCTGGTATGATCGCCCCAGATATGGCGACCATGTTAGTCTATATCTTCACGGATGCGACCATGCAGCGTGTAGATTTGCAATCCCTGGTGTCAGAGCTCAACCAGAGCACTTTCAACGCCATCACGGTCGACAGCGATACCTCCACATCAGACACGCTATTGGTCGCTGCAACCGGTGGCTCCGGTGTCAATGTCACAGCGGACAACGCGCCATTTAAGCAAGCCTTGCACGACGTTATGCAAGAACTGGCGCATCTGGTTGTGCGCGACGGAGAAGGCGCGACCAAATTTGTTGAAGTCCGCGTCACCGGCGCAGCCTCCGCAGATGATGCGCGGGTACACGCCATGGCCATCGCGAATTCGCCTTTGGTCAAAACAGCCGTTGCAGGCGAGGACCCCAACTGGGGCCGTGTTGTCATGGCCATCGGTAAGTCCGGTGCCGCAGCAGACCGTGACCTTCTAAGCATTCGCTTTGGCGACATTCTGGTGGCGGAGCAGGGCTGGGTCTCTCCCACCTATAAGGAAGAGGATGGGGCAAACTACATGACGCAGCAAGAGCTGCTCATTCATGTTGATTTGGGTCTCGGGGATGCGGAGGACACCGTGTGGACCTGCGATCTTACCCATGGATATATCACCATCAACGCGGATTATCGCTCGTGAAAACTGTACTTGTCGCCGCTGTCACCCTGATTGATCCAGAAGGGCGCATCCTTCTGGCACAGCGCCCAGAAGGCAAATCCATGGCAGGTCTATGGGAATTTCC
The DNA here is from genome assembly GCF_017744035.1 of Shimia sp. R11_0. Lineage (NCBI taxonomy): Bacteria > Pseudomonadati > Pseudomonadota > Alphaproteobacteria > Rhodobacterales > Roseobacteraceae > Shimia > Shimia sp. R11_0. Next base: position 199,030 of record NZ_JAGHQY010000001.1, read on the forward strand.
GGGAGGCAAAGTTGAAGCCGGAGAAACGCCCGAGACCGCGCTGATCCGGGAATTGCAAGAGGAACTCGGGATCGACACCTGGGAGAGCTGCCTGGCTCCCCTGACCTTTGCATCACACTCATATGAGGACTTTCACCTCCTGATGCCGCTATTTGCTTGTCGCAAATGGCAGGGTATTCCCCAAGCGAAGGAAGGTCAGACTCTCAAATGGGTCCGTGCTCAAAATTTAAAGGATTATGAAATGCCGCCCGCCGACATTCCATTGATTCCGATGATTAGAGATTGGGTTTGACGCAAAAAACGCGCAAAACACCTATTTTTGAGCGGAAAAAGCGTGCGCTATACGAAAGAATACCTTCTTTTTTTAATAGCGCACGTTAATATGACATATGCATGACAGAAGTTGTGCACGAAAAATTAACCAAACCGATGTGTATTGGATGTCAATCAAATGGGGATTTTTGACATGCTTAAGACTATCACTGTAGGCAGCTGTGTTTCGATCCAAGGTCCGGTCGTAAAGAACCTTCCTGATGGACGTGTATCCATCCGCGTGGGTGACAAAGTTTACTCCGGTAAGCCGATTTCTTAATCACAGCGACACGAGCAAGAAAAAAGGGCCGCCCTGAACAGGCGGCCCTTTTTCTATGGGAGTTCTCACACGGCGCGCGGCGCGTACGCTGGATCAATCCAGCGTACGAGTCACTTCTTCGCGTTCGAAAATCTCGATCACATCATTTGGACGGATGTCATCGTAGTTTTCAAATGCCATACCACATTCCTGACCGGACTGAACTTCAGGCACTTCGTCCTTGAAGCGTTTCAGTGTCTTCAGAGTACCTTCGTGGATCACCACGTTGTCGCGCAGCAGACGTACACCTGCGGAACGACGCGCAACGCCCTCGGTCACAAGACAACCAGCCACCTTGCCAACACCGGTCACTTTGAACACTTCTTTGATGTTCGCATAACCGATGAAGTTCTCGCGGATTTCCGCAGACAGCAGACCAGAGGCCGCCGCTTTCACATCATCCACAAGGTCATAGATCACCGAATAGTAGCGGATCTCCACACCTTTTTGGTTGGCAGTATTACGGGCGGAGGCGTTTGCACGGACATTAAAGCCCATGATCGGTGCGCCACTGGCTTCGGCCAGCCCAACATCCGTCTCGGTGATCGCACCCACACCGGAGTGCAGCACGCGCACGCGAACTTCGTTGTTCCCGATTTTTTCCATCGCCTGAACAATCGCTTCAGCGGAACCCTGCACGTCAGCTTTCACAAGGATCGGCAACTCGGCGACGTTTTCGTCTTCCTTGGCCTTCTGCATCAGTTGTTCAAGCGTGGTCGCTGCACCCGCGGCTGCGCGCTTGTCCTTGGCAACCTGAGCACGGTATTCCGCGATCTCACGCGCCTGCGCTTCGGTCTCGGTCACGTTCAGAACGTCGCCTGCTTCCGGTGTGCCGTTCAGACCCAGCACCTCAACAGGCACGGACGGGCCAGCTTCTTTGACGCGCTCACCCTTATCGTTGATCAGCGCACGGACCTTACCGTATTGCTCACCCACAACGAAGATATCGCCTTGGCGCAGCGTGCCTTTCTGAACAAGAACGGTCGCCACTGGGCCACGGCCCACATCCAACTGCGCTTCGATCACAGCACCCTGTGCCGCACGATCTGGGTTCGCTTTCAGCTCAAGGATCTCAGCCTGCAGCGCAATGGATTCCAGCAATTCATCCAGACCTTGGCCCGTGTGTGCAGACACTTCCACATCCTGCACTTCACCAGACATCGCTTCCACGATCACTTCATGCTGCAGAAGCTCCGCGCGCACTTTGTTGGGATCTGCGGCTGGTTTGTCGATCTTGTTGATCGCCACGATCATCGGCACTTCGGCCGCCTTGGCGTGGTTGATCGCCTCAATGGTCTGCGGCATGACGGAATCGTCTGCGGCAACAACCAGAACAACAATATCCGTCACCTGTGCACCACGCGAGCGCATGGAGGTGAAGGCCGCGTGGCCCGGAGTATCAAGGAACGACAGGGTCACGCCATCATCGGTTTTCACCTGATAGGCACCGATGTGCTGGGTGATGCCGCCTGCTTCGCCGGACACAACCTTGGCATCGCGAATCGCATCCAGGAGCGAGGTTTTGCCGTGGTCCACGTGGCCCATGATGGTGATCACCGGCGGACGGGACTGCAAATCTTCGTCTTTGTCTTCAACATCGGAGATCACATCTTCCACGTCTGCATCGGAAACGCGCACAACCTTGTGGCCAAACTCTTCGATGATGAGTTCAGCAGTATCCGCATCAATGGTCTGGTTCTGCGTGACCATCATGCCCATTTTCATGAGCTCTTTCACAACGTCAGCAACACGCTCGGCCATACGGTTGGCAAGCTCAGAGACCATGATCGCCTCTGGAAGCTGCACATCACGCACAACCTTTTCGCGCTCAACCGCGCCGCCCATGGCTTTCTGGCGCGCGCGCTCTTGCTTGCGCTTCATCGCAGCCATGGAGCGGTGACGATTGTTCTCACCACCGGTAGCCTGACCCAATGTCAGCTTACCAGAACGGCGACCGTCATCACGCCCCTTGCCCCGACCGCCACGCTGTTCGCGCTCGCGGTCAGCCTTACGCTGTGTCGGCTGTGGCGCAGGTTTGTTGGTTGGCGCACCACGGCCTTGCGGCGCAGCTTCTTTCTTGGGTGCGGCAGCTTCGGCAGCTGCGCGTTTCGCGGCCTCTTCGGCCTCTTTTTTCTTACGCTCTTCGTCTTCGGCCTTTTTGCGTGCACGCTCTTCGGCTTCACGCTGTTCGCGCTCTTTGGCTTCCGCTTCCAGACGGCGACGCTCACGCGCCTCGGCACGGGCTTTTTCTTCCGCCTCACGCTTTGCAGCGTCCTCAGCTTCGCGCGCCTTCGCGGCCTGCAGCGCCTTCAGGCGGCGCTCCATTTCTGCATCTGAAATGCCAGCTGGCCGACGGTTAGGATCACCACCGGCTTTGGGAGAGCCGCCGCCCGTTTTCGCCGCACCGGGTTTGGGCACCACAACGCGCTTGCGCTTGGTTTCCACCACGACATTTTTCTTGCGTCCGTGGCTGAAGCTCTGCGTCACGTTGCCAGGGCGGTTGCCACCGCGCAGACCCAAGGTTTTTTTACCGTCGTTATCGCTCATCTGGCTGTCTTGTCCTTCCCGGAGGCCGATGCCACCGTATTTTCCCGTACGCCTTTTAATCTTAGGGCTTCCTCTACAACACGATTTGTGAGTCCGCCAGACGCAAGCGCTCCATGTATCACAGTTTGTCGCCCAAATGCCAAACCCAACTCGGCGGCAGTGAGCCAATCTATGTGGTGACCCCCATAGGGAGGCCTCAGTTTCGTTTTGCCACGTTCAGAGCCATCGCTCGCCTGCAGCAGGACTTCGGCCACATCTTTGGTCAGCCAGTCCTTTACTTTTTCAAAGCCCGTCACGGCCTCGCCCGACTTTCGCGCCAGGCTGATCAAATCAACGGTGCGGCGCCCCAATTGGCGAGACACCTCTGCGACCAAATCTTCCGGCACAGTGACCTGCTGCTTGGCAGCACGGGCAAACACACCTTTCTTTCCTGCCTTTGCGAGCGCATCAGCTGAGGCTGTGACCCACATTCCTCGACCGGGCAGCTTGCCGGTTACGTCCGGCACAACCTGTCCTTCCGGGCCAACCACAAAACGGATCAACCCTTCTTTGGGGGCCACAGCGCCGGTGACGATGCACTTGCGCTCTGGCTTGTCTCCCTTTTTGCCGGGACGGCCACCGCGGCTCATCGCGTTTCCTCTGAGACCTGAGATCAGGCCTCAGCCTCCTCAGAAGCACCCTCTTCGCCGTCTTCTTCGGCCTGAAGCTCATCAGGATCAACCCAACCCAACACGATACGTGCGGTCATGACCATATCCTGCGCTTCTTCCAGGCTGATGCCGAAAGGCTCAAGCACCCCGTCATCCTTCACACGCTCGCCATTTACGGAGGTCCAGCCACCGGCAAGCTCCCAATCGGCACAGGTCGCAAAATCTTCGAGATTCAAAACGCCATCTTTGGCGAGCGCTTCGATCATCTGGGGTGTCAGACCCTCAAATGCAACCAGGCTGTCCTGTACACCAAGCGCACGGGCCGCATCCAGAGCCGCTTTGTTCTGTGCATCGATGTAGTCACGGGCGCGCGCCTGCAGCTCATTGGCAGTGCCTTCGTCCACGCCGTCAATGACCAAAAGTTCATCGACTTCGACGTAAGCAACTTCCTCAAGGTTGGTAAACCCTTCGGAAACCAGAAGCTGTGCAAAGAACTCATCAAGGTCCAGAGTATCCATGAACAGCTTGGTGCGCTCTTCGAATTCTTTCTGACGACGCTCGGATTCTTCGGCTTCCGTCATGATGTCGATGTCCAGAGCGGTCAACTGGCTGGCAAGACGCACGTTCTGACCACGGCGACCAATCGCCAGAGACAGCTGCTCATCCGGCACCACAACTTCGATTTTGCCCGCTTCTTCGTCAAGCACAACCTTGGACACTTCTGCCGGTTGCAGCGCGTTCACCAGGAAGGTTGGCTGATCTTCATTCCATGGGATGATGTCGATCTTTTCACCCTGAAGCTCGTTTACAACCGCCTGTACGCGCGATCCACGCATACCCACACAGGCACCCACTGGATCAATAGAGCCATCGTGGGAGATCACGGCGATCTTGGCACGAGAGCCCGGATCACGTGCAACAGCCTTAATGTCGATAATACCATCATAGATTTCTGGCACTTCCATTTTAAAGAGCTCAGCCATGAACTCGGGCGCCGTGCGACTCAGGAAAATCTGATGGCCGCGTGGTTCACGACGCACCTCTTTGATGTAAGCGCGCACACGATCACCGGAACGGTAGCTTTCACGGCCAATCTTGTCATTGCGACGCAACACAGCTTCGGCACCGCCCAGATCAACAATCACATTGCCAAACTCTTCGCGCTTTACAGAGCCGTTGATGATGCTGCCTGCGCGATCTTTGAATTCTTCGTATTGGCGATCACGCTCGGCTTCGCGGACTTTCTGCAAAATCACCTGTTTGGCAGATTGCGCCGCGATACGACCCATCTCAACCGGCGGCACTTCTTCCACAAACACATCGCCCACTTCGGGGTTTTCCATGTATTGCTTGGCCTGCTCTACGGTGAATTCCGCCTGATAGTTCTCCAGCAGTTCGTCCTCAACAACCGTGCGCACACGCGTGAAAGTTGCCTTCCCGGTGCGGCGGTCAATAGAAACGCGAATGTCCATCTCCGCGCCATAGCGGCTCTTGGCAGCGCGGGCGAGCGACTCTTCCATCGCCTCAACCACGAGACCCGGGTCGATCATCTTTTCGCGTGCGACCGCTTCGGCCGTTTGAAGCAGCTCAAGCTGGTTTGCAGAAGTGATTGCCATAGTCTTTACTCCTCGGACTCGCCGGACGTATCCTCGCCGGTCTCGATGTCGTCAAATTCGTCTTCGTTCAAAATGCCCGCTTCCTTGCGCGCCTTGAGCATTTCCTTGATCAATTCATCAGTCAGCACCAGTTTGGCATCCGCCAGCCAGTCAAAACTCAGGCCAACCGTGACGGTTTCGCCCTGATTTTCAATATTGATCAGAACGTCTTCGCCTTCGATGCCTGCAAGCACGCCTTTGAAACGCTTGCGCCCATCGATCAACTCACTTGTTTCGATTTTGGCCTCATAGCCCTCATAGGCTTCAAAGTCCTTCAAGCGGGTGAGCGGACGATCCACTCCCGGGCTGCCCACTTCCAGAGTGTAGGAATCCACCAGTGGGTCTTCCACATCCAGAATAGCGCTGATCGCATTGGAGATCTGGGCGCACTCATCCACTTCGATGCCACCGCCGGGACGCTCCGCCATAATCTGCAAAGTGTGAGTCTTGCTACCCATCAGGCGCAGACGCACCAGTTCAAAGCCCATGTCTTCGATGACAGGGGTCACAATATCCGCCAGCTTGCGGTCAATCGCCGCTTTGGCAATCAGGTCACTCATAGACGTGTTCCAAACACAAAAAAACGGGCCCGCGGCCCGTCGATCTTTCCCGGTGGTGCGCTCTGAAGCTTCAAAACACGCCGCTGTTGGGATGCATATACGTCGAAGGGCCTGAGTCTGCAAGGCCCAATCGCATTGGCCCTAGGTGCGCCACCAACGCTCCGCAAAGCGCGCATTGTCCAACCCATACTGCGCACCAATGGTTTGAGGCGTGGAAACACTGGACCGAACCGCCTGAAGATGTTTGGCAAACGCCGGAACAACCAAGCCACTTCTTTGCTGCACAAGCCTTTGGAGATCACCGTAATGTGCGCGACGCTTCGTAGCATCCAACTCCGAACGCGCAGCTCGCAGCACACTCTCAAACTGCGCATCTTGCCAGCGAGAGTGATTCCAGAGCGCCCCAGGCGCCAAATAGGTCGACATGGCCCAATCTTCGGTGGCGCGCCCTGCGGCGGCCTGCACTGCCACTTGGCCAGCCGCCGAGACCACATCAACCACAACGCCCAGCGCAGCCAATTGAGAACGAAACTCCGACACCATCAACGCAGCGTTTTGCGAGCTTGAAGGCGCAACGCTGAGCGCCAAACGATCCACGCCGGCACGCGCAAACAAAGCGCGCGCCTGCTCTGGATCATAGGCAACGGTAGAGACAGGGTCGCCAAAGAAGGGATTGGCCGGACCAATAGGTGAGTCGGCTCCAACCTGACCAAAACCAGCCAGCGGGCCTGAGACGAATTTATTTCGGTCCAGTCCCAGCTTAACTGCACGACGCACCAGTGTTTGCCCCCAAGCAGGCAGGCCATCCTGAAGGGCAAAGCTGTAATGCTGATTACCCTGAAGCGCCTGCAATGACACCCCGCTCAAATCATCACATTGACGCGCATGCGCCGGAGGAAGCTGCCCAACAACATCCACCGTGCCTTCCAGCAACATATGGGTGCGTTCGGCTGGGTCGCTGGAGTTGTGCAACACAATATCGTCAAAGAAACCTGCCTTAGCGTCTTTGTAGTGCGCCGTCACACGCTCCGCATGCAGCGTGTCACCTGCGCGAAATTCACGCACACGATAAAGACCGGTCCCAATACCGTTCTGCATAGCCAGCTCAACATAGCCTGCAGGGTAGATCACCAGATGGTAATCCGACAGAAGGTATGGGAAATCCGCGTTGGGCGCCGAGAGAACAAATTGAAGCTGATGTTGCGTCAGCACCTTTATCTCTGTGACATCGCGCAACAAGGGTGCCGCAGGAGATCGGCTCTGGTCCCCCATATGCAGCGCGAATGAACGCACAACATCCTCAGCCACAAAGGGCTTTCCGTTGTGAAACGTCACACCCTTGCGCAGGGTGAATGTCCAGGTTTGCGCATCCGCGCTGGCATCCCAACTTTCCGCCAGCTCTCCGCGCAGCGCGCCATCTGGCCCAATTTCCGTGAGACAATCAAAAACGGCCCCATGGGCCGCAGCCATCATAAAGAGGCTGTCATGGCTGCGCGTGTCCCAAGTGTCATTTGGACGACCACCGGATAAAACGGCACGGAGCATTCCACCAGATTTGGGCATGTGCGCCGCCACAGACATCCCAGACGCCGCAAGCACACCTGCGGCGGCACCGGAAGTCAAAAGGCTACGTCGACTGATGCGTGACACAGGCACACTCCATGAATCTGGACGTCGATCAGACGCGCTCAAGCCAGCAATGTCCAGCCGTTTTACTAAATACGGGCCAATTCATCCATGATGCGCACGAGTTCTGCGCTGATACCGGGCTCTGACAAAGCGTGGCCCGCATTGCGGATCATGCGTAAGTCCGCCATTTTTCCCCAGGCTTTTGCCAGATCATGCGCCGCCTTGGGCGGACAGATCATGTCATAGCGCCCCTGAACGATGTAGCCGGGAATATCCTGCAGCACCGCCATGTTCTTCAGAATATGGCCATCCTGTTTCAGGAAACCTTTGTTGCGGAAATAATGGTTCTCCAACCTAGAAAACGCGCGCGCATATTCTGCTGGTGGTTCGCCTCCGGCACCGTTTGAATACACGGAAGCCAGCGCATTTTCCCAACTGGCCCAGGCGCGCGCATATTTAATCTCTGTCGCACGATCCCCGCAAAACAAGCGGTGGTGATAAGCCTCAATCAGATCATCCTGCTCTTCTTCAGGGACAAGATCGGCAAAGCGTGCCCATTGATCTGGCCAAAAATATCCTGCCCCGCCGCCATAGAACCAATCCAACTCACGCTTGGTCATCAGAAACACCCCGCGCAACACGAGACATACCGTCTGTTGCGGATGGGATTGCGCATATAGCAACGACAGTGTTGCCCCCCAACTGCCGCCAAAGACGATCCATTCGTCAATGTCCAGCGTAGTACGAATACGTTCCATATCCGCCACAAGGTGCCAACTGGTGTTGTGGTCCACCCCTGCATGAGGGCGGGAGTGCCCGCAACCGCGCTGATCAAAGAGGACAATACGATAGACTTTGGGGTCAAAATAACGACGCATGGGCGGGCTGCTGCCGCCACCCGGGCCCCCATGCACCACGACAACCGGCAATCCATTTGGATTTCCCGATTGTTCGACGTAAATGCTATGCCCGTCGCCTACGTCCAGCATCCTCTGGTCAAAGGGTTCGACCGGAGGGTAAAGGTAGTGCACTGCGCGCTTTTGGCCCGAGTTTTTATCCATGTCCTACCTATATTGGTTGCGACGCCCAAATGAGCATGGAGAGTTCAAAATGCAAGCCACCAATACAACTGTAGACCCTGCAGAAGTGGCAAAATTCGAAGCCATGGCTGCGGAGTGGTGGGATCCAAACGGCAAATTCAAACCGCTTCACATGCTGAACCCATGCCGATTGCATTATATTACGACCCAAATCGCGGCAGAGTTCAATCGCGACCTGTCTGCTGACTTGCCTTTCCAGGGCCTGCGCATCCTTGATATCGGCTGCGGTGGCGGCCTCTTGTCGGAACCAATGGCGCGACTGGGGGCTGATGTTGTCGGCGCGGATGCTGCAGGAGGCAATCTGCCCGTGGCCCGTCTGCATGCGGAGCAGTCTGAGCTCACAATCGACTATCGCCACACCACTGCGGAAGATATGGCCGCAAATGGCGAACAGTTCGACGTGGTTCTGAATATGGAAGTGGTTGAACATGTGGCCGACCCGCTGAGTTATCTCACGGCCTGCCAAGAGCTCCTGAAACCTGGTGGGCTTCACATATGCTCAACCATCAACCGAAACCCGAAGAGCTTCGCTGTGGCGATTGTCGGTGCGGAATTCGTGATGCGTTGGCTGCCCAAGGGCACGCATGAATGGAGTAAATTCATCACGCCAGACGAACTTTTTGCACTCATTGAGAAATCAGGGCTGTCCCCTGTTGACCGCAAGGGGTTTGTGTTCAACCCGATCAGCTGGCGCTGGTCAATTTCTGATCGCGATCTGAGCGTGAACTACGTCACCGCCAGCATCAAATCTTAGACAACTCTTAATGCGTCTCTTCGAGCTTGAGGCGCAATTCACGCAAGATCGGGAGTGCAGCGCGCACCCGATCATCTCCCAGTTTACTGACCATATCATTGATGATCGGCGCCATACTTGCGAGCGCAGCATCCCGCGCCTGTCGCCCGGCCGGGCTGATGGCAACCATTTTGCGGCGTGCGTCATCCCAATCAGGACGGATGTGCACATAGCCCGCTGTTTCAAGCTTGTGCAGAGTGTTCGTCATCGCGCCCCGCGTGAGATGGAAGGTTTTGGCCAACTGCGCAGGACTGCGTTCTGCATTGGAGCGATCCAGATGGTTGAGCACAGAAAAATGCGACAGCTCCATGCCCTTGGGTAAGACCTTTGACAAGCGGGAGCGGGCAAGCTGATCCACCATCAGAATCTCACCAAACAGGGTGATGGCCAATCCGCTCTTGTCGTTCATTCAGGGCCCGTCAAAATCTCGATCATGTTGCAGTGAAGGCACTTGCCTGCGCGCTTTCTGAACCAAAGACAGGTCGACATCAACAAGTGTTACACCCTTTGCCTCTCCGGCATCGGCCAAAACCTCTCCCCAAGGCGCAATGACCATAGAATGCCCATGTGTGCGGCGTGATTGACCACGTGTTGTAGGGTGCTGTCCCGTTTGAGCGGGCGCAATCACAAAACAGCCTGTCTCAATCGCACGTGCCCGCAGCAAGGTTTCCCAATGGGCGCGCCCCGTCACGTGAGAGAACGCGGCGGGCACGGTTAAAATCTCCGCGCCATGTTGCGCCAGTGTGCGATGGAGCCCACCAAAGCGCACATCGTAACAGATACTCATGCCAATTGCGCCAAAGGGTGTTTGCGCGACAACCGCCCGGTCGCCCGGACGATACCCATCTGACTCCCGATAGGTTTCCTCAGGTGTCACATCCACATCAAACATGTGAATCTTGTCGTAGCGTGCAACAATCTCGCCTTTGTCAGACACCACAAAGGAGCGGTTGGCGAAACGCCCATCTGCATCTTCTGTTTTCAAGCCCAAGCTACCGACAAGCAGCCAGATTTCCAATTCCGCGCACAGCGCCTGCAACGCTTTTAATGTGGCATCATCTTCTTCCGTTTGCAGCACCGCCTTCTGATGGGACCGGCTTGTGGAAAGGCAATTCATCACTTCCGGCAAAAAGGCAAAATCCGCCCCCGCTTCTTTGGCCTCAAGAAGCATGCCTCTGGCCTGCTGAAGATTGTCTTCCGGCAAGTCAGAGGAGGTCATTTGCAAAAGAGCTGCACGCATCTGATTTAAACCGCCAACAGTGCGTCAAGCTTGCCGTCACGCTCCAACGCATACAGATCGTCACACCCACCAACATGGGTTTCACCAATGAAAATCTGCGGCACCGTGTGCCCGCCATTGGCGCGTGCCATCATTTCCGGTTTGCGATCAGGATTGCGCAGCACGTCGATCTCCGTGAAGGTCACGTTCTTTTGCGCGAGCAAACGTTTGGCGGCGTGGCAAAAGCCACAAAGCGGGCTGGTATAAATTTCAACGGGCTGCATCTCAGATCCTTTGTGCTTTGCTTCGTTGTCTGCCATTTAGGTATCCTTTGCAACGCGTGCCAGCGTGGCAACACACACATCTTTGGCATTTGCATTGAGGCAAGCCTCGGTTGCCGCTTTCAACGTCGCCCCCGTGGTCAAAACATCATCCACCAACAAAACCGAGGCCTTGTGTAGCATTTCAGCATGTTTCGGATTGGCACAGATGGCCCCAGATAGCTTTTGCCTGCGCGCGGCGGCTCCCAACCCTTCCAAACTGCCCAAGCCTCTGACACGTAGCAATAGATCAGGACAATACGGCAGCGAGAGATGCCGAGCCACTGCCTCCGCCACAAGCGCTGCTTGATTATACCGCCGCCGCAAATAACGCCATCGGTGCAAAGGCACCGGCGCCACAAGCGTATTGGGCTTCAAAAGCGGCTGAGCAGCGCCTGCCAGCCACTTGGCAGCGGGCCGCACGATATCTGTGCGATCTCCATGCTTCAGAGCGAGAACCAGACTGCGCCCCACGCCACCATACATAAATGCAGCCCGACCTTTTGACCAAGGCGGACGATCATAAAGACAGCTGTCGCACAATGGAGAGATCTCCGAAGCACCATCAATCACCGGTGCGCCACAGGCATCGCACACATCCCCACCGAGAAATGTCACCTCCAGCCAACAGTCTGCACATAGGGCAAAATCGCTTTCAACCAGCGCTCCACATGCGACACAACGCGGCGGGAACAAAAGCCGCAAGGCAGTTTGAAACTTGGCCTTCACATGCCTATTGTCCGCAACATGCAGAACACCCCTAAACTCACAGATCGAAAATCCTTGGAACGCAACCGTGCGCGGGCGGATTTGACCGCAGGTATGTTTCTGCACGAGGCCGCGATTGATGAAATTCAGCATCGCTTAAGTCTGGTTAATAGAACCTTTACAAAGCCCGCCATCGTGTCGGGCTTTCCAACGGTTTGGGGCGAGGCCTTCCCCGAAGCCCTTTGCGTGCCGGACACCGACACACTGAAACTGAAGGAAAAATCATACGATCTGGTCATCCATGCGATAGGGTTACACTGGGCGGATGATCCTGTGGGCCAAGTGATCCAATGTCAGCGCGCACTGATCAATGATGGATTTTTCCTCGCCGTGGCTTTTGGCGGCCAAACACTCCATGAATTGCGCGCCTCTCTGGCGCAGGCAGAGGTGGAAATCACCGGCGGCTTGTCACCGCGCATCGCCCCAATGGCAGAAATTCGAGATATGGGGGCTTTGCTGCAGCGCGCAGGACTGGCCTTGCCTGTTGCCGATGCCGTACCTCTCAAGGTGACATATGAAACGCCCTGGGCACTCATGAAAGACTTGCGCATGATGGGGGAAAACAATGCCCTACATGCGCGACTAAAAAGCCTAACACGGCGCGCAATCATGATCCGCGCCAGCGAAATCTACGTAGACAGCTTCATGGAAAACGGTCGTATCCCTGCAACCTTTGAGATGATTTATCTCACCGGCTGGAGCCCTGATGCCAGCCAGCAACAGCCGCTGCGCCCCGGATCCGCCACAAGCCGTCTTGCAGATGCACTCGGCGCCCCTGAAATCAAACTTCCTAAGTGACCAATTCGAATCGGACCAACCCAATGTCTCACGCCACATGCCCGGCTCATGCCCCAGCGGATCACCCCAAAGTTGCGCGCGGCAAGACCGGTATCTTGCTCGCCAACCTTGGTACGCCTGACGACTACAGCTATTGGCCTATGCGCCGATATCTGAACGAATTTCTCTCTGACAAACGGGTGATCGACTACCCATCTTGGAAGTGGCAGCCTCTGTTGCAACTGATCATTTTGACAAAGCGACCCTTTTCCAGCGGGAAAGCCTATGAATCGATTTGGGACAAGGAGCGCGGCGAAAGCCCACTCATGGTGATCACAAAAGATCAGACAGCCAAAATCGCAGAAACCATGCAGGACCGTCATGGGGATCAGGTGATGGTTGATTTCTGCATGCGGTACGGCAACCCTTCCACAGAGTCCAAAGTGCGCGAGATGGTCGAAGCAGGCTGTGAACGGATCGTGTTCTTCCCGCTTTACCCGCAATATGCAGGCGCCACATCAGCAACTGCGAATGATCAGTTTTTCCGGGCCCTGATGAAAGAGAAGTGGCAGCCCGCAGCACGCACCGTACCGGCATATTTCGACCATCCGGCCTATGTTGAAGCGCTGGCGCAATCTGTGGAGCGCGCCTACGCAGCGCAGGAGAAAAAGCCAGAACTTCTGGTGGTCTCTTACCACGGCATGCCCAAGCGTTACCTGATGGAGGGAGACCCGTACCACTGTCAGTGTCAGAAAACCACGCGGTTACTCAAAGAGCGCCTCGGCTGGAAAGACACAGATCTTTGCACCACGTTCCAATCACAGTTTGGCCCCGAAGATTGGCTACGCCCTTACACTGTGGATGAAGTGGCCCGCCTGGCTGAGGAAGATGGCAAAAAGAGTATTGCCGTGATTGCACCTGCCTTCTCAGCCGACTGCATCGAAACGTTGGAAGAAATCAACGAAGAGATCAAAGAAAGCTTCGAAGAAGCCGGCGGGGAAGACTTTTTGTATATTCCCTGCCTCAACGATGATGCCCTTCACATTGAGGCGCTCTGTAATATCATTGACGAAAACATGGGCGGCTGGATCAAGTAATCCAGATTTATATGCCAAAGGCGCTCTTGCGCAGGGGAAACCGTCTGCGCAAGACAACAGTGTGATCAGACAAGCTGACAACACAAAAAGGCGGGGAAAACCCCGCCTTTTCGCAATTCAAATGCTGTATATATCAGCTTGCGGATGCAGCAGCAGCCACAACAACCAACAGCAGCAGTGGAACCCACACGTCGTTACCGGAACCGCCAGCGGCTTCTTCGATAACAACAGGTTCAACAACTGGATCGGCCAGGCCGCCAGCAAATGCAGTGGAAGCAGCAGCAGTCAGAGCAGCAGCGAGAACGAGTTTTTTCATAGTATCCTCCAGAATTCGCTTGCCACCATTACAATGAGGGCGATGACAAGCACCCAAGACTTACCTCGTAGTCCACGTCTAAACAGTAAATCTCTGTGATTGCAAAGCTAAGTTTGCCAATTAAGGCCTATCGAGAGCAGAATGTCGTCAAATAAGCAACACTTGCGTGCCCACTTTTGTCAATGAAAACAATTCCGCAATGTGTTCATTGTACAAACCGATACAGCCATTTGACGACCGCCGCCCAATCTTACGAGTGTCATGCGTCCCATGAATGCGATAATAGGTCCAACTCAAATAGAGTGCATGCGTTCCCAATGGGTTATCAGGACCCGGCCCGACAAAATCAGGCCACTCTGGATTGCGTTCCTTCATAGAAGGCGTCGGACGCCAGCTGGGGCCTTCCACTTTACGTACAATCTTAGTTCTACCTAGGCGTGTCAAATCTTCGGTCAATGGAACAGAGGTCGGATAGAGTTTGTAAATCGCCTCATCTTCTGACCAAAAATGCAGCGCACGCGACGTCACGTCTACCAGCACTGCGCCATTGTCGAGATTGTCGAAGTAAGGTGCCCAATCCAAAGACCGGAAGCTGGAAATGTTGCGTACCACACGCTCATCCAGATCGCCTTCGACCTCTGTGGTGTCAGATTCGGTTTGTGCAAGTGCAGGCGCACTCAAAAAAGCTGCGCCGCTCGCCAAAAAGGCTCGGCGGCCTAAGGTCTTGGACCGTTTCACCATCATCATTCTCTCCAGAAACCAAATCTAACAGGCGACGCTATCATATTGCGGGAATGCCGCAGTCGCAAACCAATCCCCGCTCATTAGGCATATGTCACATCGATGTGGGTTTTCATGGCAACGTCTGACGGGTAGGAGTGGGCCAACAAAAAGGTGGGACAGTATTCAAATGCGTGCAATTGCTCTTTTGCTGGTGGCAACTCTTGGTTTGGTGGCCTGTGGCCCAGGTGGCGGTGCGTCGGGCGCTAAACAGTATAAGATCTCTTCAGGCAGCACTGCGCGCGTTCAGTTTCGCGTACTGGATTCCATCAATGCCCTTCGTCAGGCCTCCGGTGCCCAAACCGTTGAATTGAACGCGCAACTGAACGCTGCCGCCGCGACACATGCCCGTGACATGTCTTTGCAAAACCGGCCATGGCACTTTGGATCGGATGGCTCGTCTCCGCTCGATCGTGTGGCCCGTGTTGGCTACACTGGTATTTTGACCGGCGAAACCATCAGTGAAACATATGAAACAGAAGTCGAAACGCTAGCAGCCTGGATGGAGCAAAGCGATACCCGCGCTGTGATCCTCGACCCAGAGGCTCAAGATATGGGGTTTGCCTGGTTTCAAGAAGACAACGGCAAGATTTGGTGGACGCTGGTAATGGGACGTCAAATTGGCGCACAACCTGACGTCCAACTCGCTCAGTTTTAAGGGTAGATTGAGATCACTGTGCCGTTTTTGACCATGGCGTATATCTCGCGCATTTCTTTATCCGTCACAGCGATACAGCCCGCTGTCCAGTCGTCCTTGCCGTTCTGAAACGCCTTTGGGCGTCCGTGGATGAAGATATCACCGCCCGGAGGTTGGCCGATGGATGCCGCATAGGCCCGGTCTGCGGCATTGGGATAAGAAATCCCTATCGACAGGTAAAACTTGCTGTTGGGGTTGCGACGGTCAATGAAATAGTCGCCCTCCGGTGTCCGGCCATCCCCCTCGACCTGCTTATGTCCAAGCGGTGCAAAACCCAAATCAACATCATAGGATTTCAACACCTTTTTATGGTGCAGCAAATACATCTTGCGGTCTTCCTTGAAGACTGCAACGCGCGTCACCTCTGGACCATTATACGTTATAAATTTACTGGAACATGATGCCAGCGTGAACGCCATAACGGCGATCAAAAATGCGGTAAACCAACGCATTCCGTGATTCCTTGATGTATGTTTATATCTGCCTCTGCGCGCAGCTTATCAGATCTGTCCGAGCCGTGTCTTTCACGGCTGTGTGATGCGCTTTAGTGCCGAACGAACCGTGATGCCAGTTCAATATGTGAAGACCAGCGAAATTGATCCACGGTCTGCACCCAGTCCAGAGCGTATCCGGCGTTTATGAGCGTGATTGCATCACGTGCGAACGTCACTGGGTTGCAAGACACATAGGCAATTTCAGAGATCTTAGAGCGTGCCAACTCTGCAATCTGTGCCTCGGCACCCGCTCTTGGAGGATCAATGATCGCAAAGTCGTATCGCAGATCCTCAGCAATCACTGGATTTCGAAAGAGATCACGCGCTTCTGCCGTGACCTTCTTAAGCCCTTGCGCAGAACGCCAGCCTGCATCCAGCGCCCTCACCATGGTTTTTTCCCCCTCAATGCCATGCATCTGAGCATAACGCGCCATGGGCAACGTGAAGGTGCCGCATCCCGCGAAAAGATCGATCCCGGATTTTCCGCCGGTGATCGCCTCCTGCACAGCAGCCAAGAGCGCCACTTCACCGTCTTTGGTGGCCTGAAGGAAAGCGCCGGGAGGGGGGACAACACGGGCTTCCCCAAACTTCTGATAGGGCGGCGTCCGTGTGGCGATGACTTCTCCATCCCATGAAAGCCGCGCCAAACCAAAGCGTTCCGTCTCCTGAGCGAGACGCGCCAAAAGCGGACCCTCCAGTGGCTTGCCGCCCCGTACAGCCAGATCAAGTCCGGCTTCTGACAGGCTGACCGTGGCGCTGATTTCACCCTTACGGGAGCCTGCGATCTGGCACAGCTCTGCCACGATGTCCAAAGCCGGCATCATATCCGGGTGCAAAAGCTGGCAATCTGGCACATCAACGATGAGGTCAGATGCTCGCGCATGAAACCCCACCAATGCACCTTTTTTGGTCCGCCGGGCAGAAAGCACGGCACGCCGTCGCGAGCACGGCGGGGAAGTGATGATCGGTTTCAAGTCTGTCTCAACACCCTGCGCGGCAAGCGCCTGACGCACAATCTCCACCTTCCAACCCGCCAAAAAGTCATCTGCAGCATGTTGCAGTTGGCATCCACCACAGGATTTAAAGTGACGGCAAGGCGCTTTGACACGATGCTCCGAAGGCTCGACAATCCGTATGTTTTTCAAACGATTGCCTTCAACCTCCCCTTCGATGGTTTCGGCAGGGAGGGTCAATGGGGCAAAGAGTGGACCGTCGGCAATGCCATCGCCGTGCAGGCCCAATCGCTGGATGGTGATCTGGCTCATGCCCGACCCCTAGCGGGCGCGGGGCATGAGGTCAAACCCTGACAGGCTTTACTCCGCAGCCTCATCTGCATTCAGGAAACCACCAGATTGCCGTGCCCAGAACCCGGCGTATTGGCCACCCAGTTCCAGAAGCTCGGCGTGTGTGCCCTGCTCTACGATAGACCCTTGATCCAAAACCAAAATCCGATCCATCTCGGCAATTGTTGACAGGCGGTGTGCAATGGCGATGACGGTTTTGCCAGCCATCATGCCATAAAGCGTGCTTTGAATGGCGGCTTCTACTTCACTGTCGAGCGCGCTGGTGGCCTCGTCAAGCAGCAGAATCGGCGCATCCTTGAGAATCACTCGTGCCAGAGTGATCCGCTGACGCTGACCGCCAGAGAGTTTCACACCGCGCTCCCCAACGTGGGCATCATAACCTTTGCGGCCCTGCGGATCTTCAAGATCCAGAATGAAATCATGTGCTTCCGCCTTTTGCGCGGCGGCGATCATTTCCTCTTCACTGGCGTCCGGCCGACCGTATAGCAGATTGTCCCGAACAGAGCGGTGCAGCAACGAGCTGTCCTGTTGCACCATCCCAATGGCATCGCGCAGGCTATCCTGTGTGATCTCGCTAACATCCTGACCATCAATAAGAATACGACCGCTTTCAGCATCGTAGAACCGCAAGAGCAGTTTCACCAATGTGGATTTACCGGCACCAGAACGCCCGATCAAACCCACCTTTTCACCCGGGGAAATGGTGAGAGAGATCTTGTCCAAGCCCCCGCTACCGCGCCCATAGTGGTGTGACAGCGACTCAAGTTTGATTTCACCGAATTCGAACTCTAGCGGTTTGGCCGATTTTTCATCCACAAGATCAATCGGTTGCGCAATGGTTTCCATACCTTCGGCAACCACGCCAAGTTGACGGAAGAACGACGTCAGCGCCCACATGATCCAACCGGTCATGGCGTTGAGCCGCAAGCTTAGTGCCGTTGCGGCAGCGACCACACCAACGCTGGCCTGCCCCTGCATCCACAGCCAAATTGACCAGCCCACCACGCTGACAATCAGCACGCCGTTCAACGTCACCAGCATCACATCCATCAGCGTGAAGATCCGCATTTCCTGCTGGAAAGTTTCACGTGAAAATTCAATGGCTTCCTTCGCGTATTCCAGCTCTCTTTTGTTGTGCGCAAAGAGCTTTACAGAATGAATATTTGTATAGGCATCCACCACGCGGCCGGTCACTTGGGAGCGGGCATCAGAGGATTTTTGGGACGCCGGGCCGACGTGTTTGACCGTCCATCGAACAAGGCCTCCATAGAGCAGCAGCCACCCCAGCATCGGCAGCACCAAACGCGGGTCGGCATCCGCCAAAAGCACCGCTGCGCCAACCACATAGGCGATGGAGAAGGTGATGGCGTCAAACACCTGAAAAACCGCTTCACCTGCGGCGGGAGGGGTCTGCATGATGCGGTTGGCAATGCGGCCTGCAAAATCATTCTCAAACCAGCCAACCGATTGACGCAAAACATGTTTATGGGCGCGCCAGCGGATCAGCGTGCCGAAGTTTGGCAGCACCGTATTGTTCAGCAACAGCACGTCCAGCGCCTGAAGCGCAGGGCGCAGGAACAAGACAAACAGCACAACAGCGATGAATTCGCCCGCATGATCGGCCCAGACCTGCGTCGGATCCCCCGACAACAGATCTACAATCCGCCCCATATAGGCGATCAAACCGATCTCAACAGCAGCAACGATAACAGAGATTATTGCCGTAATTACAAAGACTTTACGGAAGGGGCGCGCATATTCACGCATGAAGGGCCACAGCTTTGTGGGCGGGGCGTCGACTTCATCATAGTCGCAATAAGGGTCAACAAGGGTCTCGAAAAACTTGAACATGGAAAGTCCTGAAAAAGGTCATAGATGCAAAATGAAATGACAGGCCACATCAGGCTGCCACAGCAGTCAGATGTGGTTATGAAAACCAGATCCCACGAAACATTTTGCACTCCTTCTCATGTTTGAGTTGTGTCCATGCTGGCGCAGTGTTGCGCGCCAGTCAACCTCTGATTAACCACGTTTTTGCACGTCAGTATTGCGTCTGTATCCCGGAGGTATCGCGGCAGTGTTGTTTTCACTCTGTCAAAATCAAAAACAGCCCGTACGACCCCCGTTGCCGGATGACGCTGATCAAGCAGCGGGCACACACCAATGGCGAGAAGACCTGACTCGCAAAAACTCGCCCATCGTGCGCATGTCGCAGGGTTTCCGGACTTGCATAATTCTGCCAAACTCTCATTAACATTTTGTTAGCGAAACTGTGATGCGGCGGCCAATTGAGTTGAAGACATTCCCTGCGTTTTGCGGGGGAGTTTGAAAGGCAATGATGTGAACAAGCCCATATTCCACATGACGTTTGTCTTAAGCCTGTTGGGTGCCCCAATGATGAACCTCTCTATGAGGGCAGAAGCCATGTCACAAACAAAACCGGTGATTGTTGTATCTTGTCCAGATGTGCCCGGCCACGGAGACCATTTGTGTCCCGCGCTTATCACGTCTTTGACGCAGGCGGCACCGAAGCACGTGGTCCAACAAAGCACAGGTGATGATACGATCCGGCCTGAAGACCTGCATGTGACATTGGTCATGCGGGACGCCACAGATGATCGGCTGATTGGCACTTTGGAGTGGCGCACACAACAGCAACCGCCGTCTTCCGGACCAGAAGTTGAGCTCACCGTGATGGACAGTGCGATCCGACCAGGAATGTATCGTCAATTTACGGATGAACTGATCAAGGCAAATGCCAAATTCTTGGCAAATGACACAAATTGAACACGTTTGAATATTTAGGTCCCCCGTGTATGCGGGACGTGATTTGAAGGAGATGAATGCATCATGTGTATTATGTGTGCAGCAACAGCGACATTTGATCCAAACCGGCACCCAGGCGAGGGACCCGTGCAGGCTCTGATCACGGAAGGCAACGACGCTGTAGCCGGCGTTGGCACCAACTATACAATTTCTGTAGGCGACACCTTCAACGGCACGCTTGATCGGGTTGGCGATCGGGATTGGGTGGCCATCGAATTGACGGCTGACACGTGGTACGAAATCAATCTGGCAGGTGCACCTTCAAACAGCGGCACGTTGAATGACCCCTATCTGCGTCTCTATGATTCATCAGGCAACCTGATTGATGAAAACGATGATGTCGCGGGAGGGCTAGAATCTCTGCTTCGTTTCTCAGCCAATTATACCGGCACATATTATATCGCCGCAGGGTCTTATAACGATGGCGGGCAAGGCACTTATGAGATGTCTGTCGAAGCCGCCGCACCACCAAGCCCCGGCACAGTAGATGAATTGGCCGACTTCCTCACCGAAGGCTATTGGGGAAGCGAGCGTCATTGGGACACTAGCTCTGACAACGTCATCTCCGTCAATATCACGGGGCTGACTGCAGAAGGCCAACAACTTGCCCGCTGGGCGTTCCAAGCCTGGGAGATGGTGGCCAACCTTGATTTCCGGGAAACCAGCGGTGCAGCAGACATCACCTTTGATGACGAGGCTCGCGGGGCCTATGCGCGGTCCACAGTCGTCGGCGGCTTTATCACCTCCTCAAGTGTCAACGTTGGTACTGGATGGCTGTCTTCATATGGCACGACATTGGGAAGCTATTCTTTCCAGACCTATGTGCATGAAATCGGCCATGCCATCGGGCTTGGCCATCAGGGCGGCTATAATGGCTCTGCCACCTATGGTGTGGATGAGACCTTCAGCAATGACAGCTGGCAAATGTCGATCATGTCCTATTTCAGCCAATCCGAAAACACGACAGTGGATGCCAGCTACGCTCGCCTGCTGACGGCGATGATGGCGGATATTGTTGCAGCTCAAAACCTCTACGGCGCATCCACAAGAACCGATGGCAATACCGTTTGGGGCGCGGGCGCTAATCTGGGCAACTATCTTGATGATGCCTTTGCTGCACTGGATGGTTCTGGGGACACCTCCATTTATAACGGTGGTCCCGTTGCCCTGACGATTGTGGACAATGGCGGCAACGATCTGTTGAATCTGCGCCCCTACAACACGGATTCTCGCATTGACCTGACCCCTGGCACATTCTCCGATGTCAATGGGCTGACTGGCAACCTTGGTATCGCACGCGGCACGGTGATTGAACGCCTGACCACCGGCGACGGCAATGACGTCATTGTCGGCAACTGGACTGCAAATGTGGTGAATGCCAACGGCGGCAATGACAATATCTCTGCCGGTGGTGGCTGGGACAAAGTCTGGGCTGGTGCTGGTGATGACACGGTATTGGGCGAGGCCGGGCGAGACACTCTGGGCGGTGGAGACGGCAACGACTCTCTGCTGGGTGGCGCAGGGAACGACCGCATCTTTGGCGGCAATGACAATGACACCGCGCAGGGCGGCGAGGGAAATGACAGCCTGTTTGGTGGCAACGGCAATGACAGCCTGCAGGGCGGCGACGACAACGATTTTGTACGTGGTGGCAACGGCAACGACACGGTATTTGGCGACGACGGCAATGATACCCTGTATGGGGACAACGGATTTGACACGCTCTACGGCGGCGGCGGCGCAGACTCCCTACTCGGTGGTGGCTGGAACGACGTATTGGAAGGCGACGCAGGCAATGACACGCTTCTTGGGGACGTTGGCAATGACACGCTGGGCGGTGGTGTCGGTGATGACAGCCTGCGCGGCGGCAACCACAACGACCAACTTCTAGGTGGTTTGGATAACGACCTGCTCTATGGCGACAACGGGCATGACACGCTGCTTGGAGAAGAGGGCAATGACACCCTTTATGGCGGCAGCGGCAATGACACGCTGATCTTTGGATCCGGCAATGACATTGGCGACGGCGGCTGGGGTGCGGACACATTTGTGTTTGGCAGCTTTGTGGGAAGCTCCAACATCGTCAACAACTTCAACACAGCACAAGGTGATCGCTTGCGGCTGGATGATGCTCTTTGGTTGAGTGGACATGGCGCACTTACGGCGGAAGACGTGCTGTCCACTTTTGGCAGCAATGTTGACGGCGATCTTGTACTGACCTTTGATGGCGGGCAGTCGATCACCCTGAGCGGTCTGGGCACAACTGTTGGTCTGGAAAGCGCTCTGGACATTTTCTAAGACAGCATCTGTTTACCTCTACAAAAAGGAGCGACCTCACCCGAGATCGCTCCTTTTTCGACGAAAATCTACGGAAAACCTGACTTTTAAGCAGCCCTCAATTCTACCCTGGGCTGAAAAAAGCCTCCGTCTCCAAATTCAATTTGCTCCGATCGCGAAGACACGCTTAGGTATTGCTCATATTTTTTCAAAACTTTGAGTTTGAGTATGACTGTATATGTTTTCGCCGGCTTTACGGTGACCGAGAACCTTATTTCCACCAGGAACCCAGTGCGGTCGGTTGAGACGACCGAAGTGACATTTGGATTGTCGGAGGGGCGCGATTACATCGTCTATTTACCGACCAACCCGTCCCCCGGAGAGCTGCCCTTCATTTCTCCAGAAAGCGTTACAGAGTTTATCGCGTTTGGCAGTCAGTCTTCCGACGACATCAGAGAAAACGGGGCGTCCTATGTCCAGCCACGGCTGGGCGAAATCACCTGGTCGGGCGGCACATCGCAAGTCTTAGTCTACGAGGCTAGACAGGGCGCGACTCTCACAAGCACTTACATATACTTGGGCGGCGCCCCTTTGCCGGATATCACATCTGTGGCCGATTGGATCGCTTTTGAAAGCTCTATCACCAGTCGAGATGCGATTAACAGCGGACCTTTCGCCCCTTTGACGCAGATCCTTTATGACGATCTGCCATATTTAGACAGGCATGATACGACCCATATCACCAACCAACCCGGCGTCACCACGTTGGAAGGGACCGGCCGGGATGATATGATCCTTGCGGATGGGACACATGTTCTTGGCAGCTTTGGCAACGACGTGATTTCCTATGTGAATACCGAAGATGGGACGTTTTCCTGGCTTGAGTACAGCCGACTGGCAGCAGGTATCACCGTCAACTTAGATCAGGCGGAACAGCACTCGACCGTGGATTTGAGCCCGACCATATCGCAGAATCTGATCGATTTTTTTCGGGCGATGGACACAGGTCATGGCAATCGGGCCATGGTTGATGGCACCCGGTTTGATGATGTGTTCAACATCAACCTCAACGCAGCCTCATGGCTGTCTTTGGGCGGGCGGAGGGGCGATGATGTCTTCAACCTTTCCGGCAGCGGCACCATTACGCTGGAGTATGGGCAGGCGCTTTTCGGGATCACAGCTCGTTTGAACACGGGCGTGATACAGGACGGGGATGGCGGCACAGACCGGGTCAACTTCTCTGCCGGTCATAGCGTAACCCTGAGTGTTTTGGGATCACGCTACGCAGACAACATCACGGGAAGCGCGCGTGACGAGGGTTTCGTGGTGAGTGGAGGCAACGACACTTTGCGCGGATGGGGCGGGCGCGACAGCCTGCTGGCGAACTCCGCAGATGTATCAGATCTCTTTGTCAATCTGACCACGGGCATTGCGACCGGGCAGTATTTTGGTCAGTCGTTTTCCCTCACTCTCGGCGGAATCGAAGATGTTGCTGGCAGCCTCACACATGGCAGCAGGCTGGCTGGTGATGCGAACAACAACCGTCTTGAGGGTTTTGCTGGCAATGACACGCTCTTTGGCGCCGGGGGTGATGACACGCTGATCGGTGGGGATGGCAATGACCTGTTTGTCGGATCAAACGGGGATGACAGCATGTTTGGCGACGCCGGCAATGACACCTGGCAGATGGGCCGGGGGTTGGACATGTTTGACGGCGGTGCCGGGACAGACCTTGTGATTGTCGAAATGGACAACTTCGGCATGGGCGCCACCGATGTGGTGCAAGCCGTGATTGGGCTCAACGGTGGCATTCAAATGGGGGCCTCCTCTCATGGAGCCGCGCTGACATCGGTGGAAAATATCCGATTTCATGGATCAAACGACGTTTTTGTCTTTGGGGACTACACCGGCAACATCGTGTCCACGGGCTCTGGCAATGACTCGGTGCGTGGCGGCGGCGGGTTTGACCGGATCTGGGCAAACAACGGCAATGACACCGTCATGGGAGATGCGGGCAACGACACGATTGGCGGCATGAATGGCAATGATGCCCTTTGGGGCGGCGCCGGTCAGGATCGCTTGTTTGGAGGGGCAGGCAATGACACACTCGCCGGTGGTCAGGGCAATGACCGGCTTTATGGCGGGATCGGAAACGATACCCTGAATGGCGGCAGTGAAACGGACTCTCTTTATGGCGGAGATGGCCATGACGTTCTGCGCGGTGGGGCTGAATATGACATCCTACGCGGTGGCCGCGGGAATGATCTGATCGAAGGAGAGGATGGGGATGACGACCTGCTTGGCGAAAATGGCCAAGACACGCTGAACGGGGGGGACGGCGACGACTATCTCAATGGCGGTGGCTGGGGCGATCAACTCAACGGAGGCACCGGCAATGACCAGATGAACGGAGGCCTGGGGAATGACAGCCTGTTTGGTGGCACGGGCAATGATACCCTCTACGGCGGTCGCCAAAACGACGCGCTTTACGGCGGTACAGGCGCAGATTCCCTGTTTGGGGAAAGCGGTAATGACACGCTGTTTGGCGGAATTGGAGATGACTTCATTTCCGGCGGCGGGGGCAATGATCGCCTGGTAATGGGGCCTGGCAATGACGCGGCCTTTGGCGGATCAGGGGCCGATGTTTTTGTCTTTGGACGCGGCGGCGGTGCCTCAAACCGGATCCAGGATTTCACCATCTCAGAGGGTGATCGGCTGGAACTGGATG
Source organism: Shimia sp. R11_0 (assembly GCF_017744035.1). Lineage (NCBI taxonomy): Bacteria > Pseudomonadati > Pseudomonadota > Alphaproteobacteria > Rhodobacterales > Roseobacteraceae > Shimia > Shimia sp. R11_0. The sequence continues at coordinate 224,198 of NZ_JAGHQY010000001.1, forward strand.
ATGCGCTTTGGCGCGACACCTATGGCACGCTGACCGCAGAGCAGGTGATCACCATTTTTGGCAGCGCTTCTTCTGTCGGATGGGGAGAGTTTACTTTGGATTTCGGCAGCGGCAATGTGCTCACGCTAGAGTATTATCGCAGCTTTGATCATTTTGAGTTGATTGACATCGTTTGACCTGTTGACGTTTCTGGCGCGGCGGCGCATGAGCCGCGCCGATCCTTTTGCGCCCTGCCAATTCATAGGCTTCGCGAGCCCATTTGCGGCGTGTTGACTCGTGGATTTTCTGCACTCAGCGCGGTCTATGCTACCGCTCCTGCCTGTCAAAAGTGGCGTTTCCCCCAAAGAAAATAGCTTTTTGTTTCAGTGTACTGACTGGATTATACCCATTGTTGCGCTGAGAATGGATTGCCGTAACGGTAATATGCCTTATAGGTTGGTTAAGATTTTATTAGAACTTTACTAGGGGGCATTCATGACCATCCATCGTATCTCGAGCTATGTTATTGTCAGAGACGCAACCACACAGGGTGACCCGATCACTGGCTTCAACGCGCTCGATCTGACCGTGGCGGTTCCTGACAGCCAGACAAGCTTCTCCTACACAGTGCTCAACCCAAACCCCGGCGACTTGCCAGAGGTGGATATCAACTCCAATGACCTCCTGACTGCGATCAGCGGCATCAGTTTTGATGAGTTCACAACGGACACCACGCTGGAAGCGTTTATCGGTGAAGTGTCCTGGGGCGCGGGCAACACCACGCAGGTCATGGTGCTTGAGTTCATTGGCGACGATGAAGATGTTTCCATCGTTGTGCGTCTTGGGGGCACGCCATTGCCCTCAATTGCAAGCATTGCAGATTTCGAGGCTTTCGAAAATACAATCACCAACGTGGGTGCCATCACCAGCGGACCCTTTGCTCCGGGCGCCAATATTCCTTTTGCAAGCCTGCCCAACACCACCACGCTCGCAGATAACCAAATTCTGGGCACTGACAGTTCAGATGAGCTGAGTGGCACGGCCGGAAACGATCTGATCTACACGGGTCGCAATGACGGCGAAGACTCCGTGGTCGCTTCTGCAGGAGACGATTACATTGTGCTGACCGGTAGTACTGACGGCAGCTTCTACTATTTCAACTACGAAGATCTGGCCGGGCCGATCACGGTCAATATCGATGCAGAATGGGCTGCAGCCTCCGTGGACAAAGGCGGACTTGGCACCGACACCTATATCGATCTGTTCCGGGCCGTGAACTACGACACCGGGGACGGCGTATGGTTTGATGGCACCGCATCAAATGATGTGTTCAACATCAATCTGGACGATCGCACCTGGATTGGACTGTTTGGGGGTGAAGGGGACGATACCTTCAACATCACCGATGGTAGTATTGTTCGCCTCGCGTTTTATGATGGCACTACCGGTGTGAACGTGAACCTCAACACCGGTGTTATTCAAGATGGTCTTGGCGGTACTGACACCATCAACCATGACGCAAACTCCGACGCACGGATTGAAATTGAGACGGATAACAACAACGACACCGTTGTCGGCAGTGATCGCAACGAACGTTTCATCCTTGGGGCGGGCACCGACAGTCTGGACGCAGGCGGTGGCTGGGACGTGCTGCGCTATGACCGTCGTGGCGTAGAATCCGTCGAGTTTAACCTGTTTGCCGGCACGGCAACCGGCATGTGGGATGGATTGGCGTTCAATCATTCAATCAGCAATGTCGAAGAGGTGCGTGGCTCTCGTGAGGGCAATGACCGCATGCTGGGCAACGGGTCTGACAACCGCTTTGAAGGCCGCGGCGGCAATGACACCATGAACGGCTTCTCAGGCAATGACACGCTTGACGGCGGGGACGGAAACGATCTGTTCCTTGGTGGTCTGGGCGATGACAGGATGTATGGCGGAGCCGGCAATGACATCTGGCGCATGGGCAGCGGTACGGACTATTTCGATGGTGGCGAGGGGATCGACCTGGTCGAAATCCGGCTGTCTAACTTTGGCCTCGACCCCAATGCCGTGGTGGAAGTGAATCTGGACACCGGCGACAGTGGCGTGGTCGGCAACCCCAACCTGCGCGACACGCTGGTCAATGTTGAGAACGTCACCGTGATTGGCGGCAATGATACTCACCTGACCGGCAACAACGCAGGCAATGTGCTGATTTCCGGTTTTGGTGACGACCTGCTTGAAGGTGGAGGCGGGTTTGACCGACTGTTTGCAAATGCCGGGCAAGACACGATTTTTGGCGGCAACGGCAACGATAGCCTTGGTGGCAACAGCGGCAATGACCAACTTTGGGGCGGCAATGGCAATGACGTTCTGTTTGGCGGCAATGGTGATGACACGGCCTCCGGCGGCGACGATGACGACCGTCTCTTTGGTGGCAACGGCAACGACTCTCTAAGAGGTGGGGACGGGGACGACACCATTCGCGGCGGCAACAACAACGATACCATTGAAGGCGAAGATGGCGCAGACAGCATCTTGGGTGAAAACGGTATCGACTCGATCACCGGTGGCCTTGGTGATGACTTCATCAATGGTGGCGGATGGAGCGACTATCTGGATGGAGGTAGCAACAACGACACCATCTACGGTGAAGGTGGCAACGACACCATTTTGGGCGGCGGTGGAAATGACGTGCTCGACGGCGGCGGAAGCCGTGACAACATCAGTGGCGGCAGCGGCCATGATGACCTGAACGGTGGCTTTGGCCATGACACGCTGAATGGTGGTTGGGGTGATGACACCATGACGGGTGGTGGCGGCAACGACCGGATCGAATTTGGTCCGGGTAGTGATCAAGCCACTGGCGGTTTGGGTGCCGATACTTTTGTCTTCGGTACCGATGCGGGCAGTTCCAATACGCTGTTTGATCTGACGCCCGGAACAGGAGACCGTCTGCAACTGGATGATGCATTGTGGACCGGATCCCATGGCGCACTGACGGCAAGCGAGGTCTTGTCCAACTTTGGCAGCAATGTGGGCGGGGACTTTGTTCTGACCTTTGACGGCGGTCAAACGCTCACTCTTGATGGCGATGCGGGCTTCTTCCAGCATTGGTTGATTGACATCATTTAAAAGCAGAAGCGCATAGGCGCTCAGCCAACCGGCCGTTCTTTGCGACGGCCGGTTTTTCTTTGTGCAACAGTGCTTTTATACCTGAACCAAGCTTATCAGATGCTCGACACGTCCAGGGTTTCGCGGCATACCTGACGGCATTGATCCATAGATTTTTTGCAAGGATATCCGCGTGTCGACCCCTCTTGAAAAACTCATCGCAAAGAAAATTGGAACGCTGCGCAAAACCGATTTGCCAAACACTGCGCAATCGGGAGAGCCTTTGATCCCCGGCATTTACTTTAGTTGGGACACCAAAGACTGCGACATCACTTTTACCCTAAGTCGCCCGAGACCAAATATGCTTATGCGCATTGACGGTAGTGTCAAAGGGACACCACGGTGGTTGACCCTCAATCTGGTGCTCGACGAGGCAGAGATTTCCGCGGATACGGTGCTGGGCGTTGTGGCCAGTATGAGCGGGACCGGCGCAAAGACGCTGCCGCTGTTCATCCGCAGCGTGCGTGATGGAGAAACAGAGGACACGATTTTTGATGAAGAGCTGGTCCTGAACAAGGGCAAGCGTGTCTCGGTCGCGCTCAATCGCCTGTCTGACAGCGCTTTTGCCGCTGGTGGGAAGGCGTTTCATACGCTTGTCATCAACCTGCCAACGCAAGATTTTGAATTGGCGTTGGAAGATCTCAGCGTGTTCTTCTCTCCCGCCAAAACGGATGCGGCTGAAGACTAATCTGCCCGATGCACCCATGTGTTGCCTGTATCAGGTTTTGGGCGCACGGAGCCTTTTGAGAATGGCAAACAAGGCACTCAATGATCTGGGCCCAGAGTCCACATCTTTGGGAAGAAAGCCATGTCCGAGACCTCCGCGCGCCTGTCCCTGCCCTTTCTCGCAGCAAGCCAGGCTCAAAAACACGTCACCCATAACGAAGCGCTGCGTCTGCTGGATCTTTGGGTCCAGCTTGTGATTGAGGGATTTGACGCTGATACACCGCCTGTGGCCCCGGAGGACGGGCAGATCTGGGCAACCGGCGCGGCACCGACCGGCGATTGGGCGGGCCAACCGCATTCGCTGGCCATACGGGACGGTGAATTCTGGCAATTCACACCTCTGGTGGCTGGCTGTCGCGCGCTGAGCCGTGGGTCGAACACCCTGCTGCTTTGGGCGGGCAACAGCTGGCAGCCCCTGCCCCCGCACACCGACAATCTGGAAGGTTTGGGCATCAAGACAAGCTTTGATGCAACCAATCGCCTGTCTCTGGCCGCCGCCGCCAGCCTGTTCAGCCATGCGCCAGAGGGCGGCGGGCACCAGCTCAAACTCAACAAAGCTCTGACCGAGGACACGGCCTCTCTGCTGTTTCAGACCGGCTGGTCCGGTCGGGCCGAAATGGGCACCACTGGGGACGATGCGTTTGCCATCAAAGTGAGCGCCGATGGCACAAACTGGAAAACCGGCCTGCGATTTGACCCGACCAATGGGCAGGTGCAGGCGCCAAGCGGCCTGAGTGTTACGGGCAGCATCACAGGATCTGCGGTACAGGACACCCCCTCAGACACCACAGCAGAGCGTTTGATGACTGTCGGGGCCTTTGGCCTTGGTCTGCATGATCAAAGCGCTGCGCTGCCGCCCGAAGATTCATTAGATGATCTTCAGATCCAAGGGTTCTGGCGCTATGGTTCCGCCACAATTGGCGCACCCAGCGGTGCTGGAATGATGATCCATTTCACACGCATTCCCAGTTCCAGCTTTGGTGGAATGTTGCAGATGGCCATCAGCCATTTGGGAGATGTCTATTTTCGTGCCCGGGCCGCAGACGGGTGGAATAGCTGGTCACGGATCTGGCAGAATAGAAACACAACCGTGGATGCCAATGGTTTTCTGAAAGAAGCCAGCCCAATTCTGCGCCTGTCTGACACCGGCATTGAGGCCCCGGCAGACCCGCTGGAGGCAACTTTTGAGAAACCCGATGTGGGTCACTACCAGCTGCGCAATGTTCCCCCCCTGGCGGGGGTCGGCTGGCAAATTGAGGTGCCGCAAGATGCCAATGGCAATCGTCTGGTCTTTGTACAAACCCGGTATGACGCCACGTTGCGCTGTCTGGACATTCATACAAGTGCGGTGCGTTGGGAGGGCGCTTGGGTGGCTGGTGCTGCCAAGGACATCCCTGCCGCGCGTTGGATTGACCTGAGATTTTCAAATAATCCGACGCCCGACAGTGAAAAAGGCGACCCAGAATAGGCCGCCTTACTACACGCTTATGCAAAGGCAGTTTAGCCTTTGGCACCCTGCCCGCGGGCATAGACATCTTCGTAGCGGATGATGTCATCTTCGCCGAGGTAGCTGCCGGTCTGCACTTCGATCAGCACCATGGGTACTTTGCCCGGGTTCTCCATGCGGTGCACAGCCCCCAGCGGGATGTAGACAGACTGATTTTCACTGACCAGTTTGATTTCATCGTCCACGGTAACCTTGGCCGTGCCCTCAACCACAATCCAGTGCTCCGCACGGTGGTGGTGGCTTTGCAGGCTCAAGGCCGCACCCGGATGCACATGAATGCGCTTCACCTGAAAGCGGTCACCAACCACGAGGCTTTCAAACCAGCCCCAAGGGCGGAAATCGCGCGGCAAAATTTCCGCCTGCGCCGCGCCTTTTTCCTTCAGCGCAGAAACCGCCTTCTTCACGTCCTGCGCCCGGTCTTTGTGGGCGACAAGAACGGCATCGGGCATGGCCACGGCGATCACATCCTCAAGACCAATGCCCACCAGCTGCTGGCTGCTGTCTTCGGCGCGCAGAAGGGTGTTTTCACATTCAATCGAGGTGGCCGGACCGCTGAGCACAACGCCGTTGTCATCCGGGCCACTTTCCATCCAGACCGCATCCCAGCCGCCCAGATCAGACCATGCACCGCCGTAAGGCACCACAGAGAGATTATCGGCTTTCTCCATGACAGCGTAGTCGATGGAGATATCCTCCATCTGACTCCATGCCTCTGGATCCAGACGGGTGAAGCTGAGATCTTCTTCGGCGGCGTCCACTGCTGCGCGGGCCTGCGCCAGCATCTCAGGTGCATGGGCCTCAAAAGCCGCAATCAGCGCATCCGTGGCAAAGAGGAAGATCCCGGCATTCCAAAGGTGCTGCCCCCCGGCAAGCAAGGTTTCGGCTTTGGCGGCGTCAGGCTTTTCCACAAAGCTCTTAAGCGGTTGTGCCACCGGGGCAAAATCGGCCTCCGGGCTCTGACTCAGCTCCAGCCAGCCATAACCGGTTTCGGCACGATCTGGTTTGATACCAAAGGTTACCAGCTGACCGCTGGCGGCGGTTTCGGCGGCGGCCTGAACCGCATCGCGGAACCGGGTGCTGTCGGGGATCACGTGGTCAGACGGGGCCACCAGCATCAGAGCCCCCGCCTCGCGGGCCTCCAGCACCAGAGCAGCCGCGAGGATGGCTGGCGCGGTGTTGCGGCCCTCGGGCTCAATCAAGGTCGCAGAGGCGGCAATGGATTTCGCCGCCAGCTGTTCAATCACGATAAACCGGAAGTCGGACCCGGTGATCACCAGAGGGGCGGCAAAACCGGGGCCAGACAGGCGCTCCGCCGAGGCTTGAAACAGGCTGTCTTCGCCGGTGAGCTGGGCAAATTGTTTGGGGTAGCTCTTGCGGCTGAGCGGCCAGAGACGTGTGCCGGAACCACCGCAAAGCAACAGGGGATGAATGATCTGTGACATACTAAAATTGTCCTTGGGTAAAATTATCCGCGAAACGAATCCTGGTTATCAAGGAACCAGCGGTAGGTCTCTTTCACACCGTCCTCCAACGCCACGCTCGCTGTCCAGCCCATATCGGCCAGTCGGCTGACATCCATCAATTTCTTCATGGTGCCGTCCGGCTTGGTGAGATCCTGCGTGATCTTGCCTTTATATCCGGTCACTTCGGCAATCATACGTCCCAGATCCCCGATGGAGATATCGGTGCCAGTGCCGACGTTGATGTGGCTGAGCATTGGATCGGTATTGGCTTCATAGATGGCTTTGTCGAGCTCCAGCACAAAGAGGCTGGCCGCGGCCATATCATCCACATGCAGGAATTCGCGCATGGGTTTGCCCGTGCCCCACATGACCACCTCTTCCTGACCGGATTGCGCCGCCTCATGAAAGCGCCGGATCAGGGCGGGCATGACATGGGAGTTTTCAGGGTGGAAATTGTCCCCCGGCCCATAGAGGTTGGTGGGCATGACAGAGCGGTAATCCACGCCATATTGGCGGTTGTAGCTTTCACAGAGCTTGATGCCGGCAATTTTCGCCACCGCATAAGGCTCATTGGTGGGCTCCAACGTGCCAGTGAGCAGCGCATCTTCTTTCATCGGCTGCGGCACAGCCTTGGGATAGATGCAGGAACTGCCCAGTTGCAGAAGCTTTTTCACACCGCAGGCATAGGCCTGATGGATGACATTGCATTCCATCATCAGGTTTTCGTAGATGAACTCTGCCGGGTAGGTGTTGTTGGCATGGATACCACCCACCTTGGCCGCCGCGAGGATCACCACGTCGGGCTTTTCATCCTGCATAAAGCCGCGCACAGCCCGCTGATCGGTGAGATCAAGCTCTGCGTGGGTGCGGGTGATCAGCGTGAGATCTTCCCCTGCATCCTTCCGGGCCTGCAACTGGCGCAGAATAGCGCCTCCGACCATGCCACGATGGCCTGCGATGTAGATTTTTTTTGTCATTTACTTCGCCAAATCTAGGTCAAAGCAAGCCGTATCAAACGGCTTGTTCCAGCTTGCCTTCACGAAAAGCCTTTGCAATTTCTGGGGTGAAACTTCCAGCTTCTACAACCTCTTGAAGCGCTTCCAGCTCTTTCAAATAAGCCTCTGGCAGCTCTTCTTTGGCGACGCTCAAACCACCGGTTCTAACGTGCTGGCCTTCTTGCAAGCTCTTCTTGCTTGAAATACGCACCTGCGTTTTTTCAACCAGATTGATCGCATCAAACAAAGAACAAGGAGATCCGATGAACTTTGTCACCTCTTCAACCAAAGGCACAGCATCTTTAACCATATCCTCGTAGTTGACCAACAAGGCGTTGTGTTGATCGGACCAAGACAATTTATGGCGGACCGCCCGCAGGGCAAATTGTCTACCCTTCGTATCAAGCCATTCCGCTTTTTCATCTAAGCTTGTTGTTTTATTTCGAAGCTGATGGTGGAACCAAGAAACTACTGAATCTGTCAGACGACGGTGTGTAACGACTACCCTAACATCGTCAGACTTCAAAAAATCATATTTGGAAGAATTTTCGATATGTGTCTTGAGCAAAGTAGTCGTACCCGCCCACTCGCCGCTTTCAAAATATCCGGCAAGTTTATCAGGATCGACAGAAGGGTTCTTCCAACTATTTGCCCAAGCTTCTGAAGGGTATGATGGGTTTAAGTAGTTACGCAGGATGTTTTGCATCCATGTCGAGCCGCTTTTGGGCACACCATTGTTCAGGATAAGCATCCAAATTCCTTAATATTTTGCGTGGGTTAGAAATCTCCAACCGCACGCTTTTTATGAAAATCTAGTCACAACAAGACTAGGAAACATCTTTGGCTCAAACGATACCGATCTCTTCTTTAGCAAGTTTGCGAAGGGTTTCACGAACCAGTTTACGATATTCCTTTGAAGCTGCTTGCCAATCAGAAGCTTCAGCTTCCTTGTCCGCGACGGCGGTAGCACGACGATCTGTCAGCCAAAGAATCCAAGCAACACGCCCTGTTGTCTGACCCCATGCTTCATCATCTTCAGACAGAGCTGCACCACCTGATACGGCATCAATGGTAATGCCTTCCTTGTGCAACTTACGCAGGGATTTACGGACATAGGCACGAAAATCTTCTGCCTCGACATCCCAGATTGCCGCCTCGGTTTCTTTGTCCGCAGGAAGTTCTGCGCGGCGCTTTGTCAGCCAGAAAAGCCATGCCACGCGGGCGCTCATTTCACGCCATGCTTCGGTTTCTGTGCCTTCTGGTACGCTTTTAACTGCTGCTGTAGCCATGTCTTTATCCTTTTTTCAAAAAGACCAATGTTACAAATAGTATTGCCAACGGCGAGGTTAGCCTTCGATAGATACAGGCACTTCCATGCCATGCTCTTTCAACAACGCGTGGCGTTTTGCGACCTGCAAATCCTCGCGCACCATCTCGGCGCACATTTCCTGCACCGTGATCTCTGGCTCCCAGCCCAATTTCTGTTTGGCATTGGCCGGGTCGCCCAAAAGGGTTTCCACCTCTGCCGGGCGGAAATAGCGGGGGTCGATGCGCATGATCACGTCGCCCACTTTCAGCGCCGGTGCATTGTCCCCTTCAATCGCAGCCACAGTGGCAATCTCTTCTGTGCCGCTGCCCGTGAACTCAAGCGTCACGCCCAGTTCCTGTGCTGACCAGGCGATGAACTCCCGCACAGAATACTGCACACCGGTGGCGATCACAAAATCTTCGGCCGCATCCTGTTGCAGCATCATCCACTGCATGCGCACGTAGTCCTTGGCATGGCCCCAGTCGCGCAGGCTGTCGATGTTGCCCATATAGAGGCAAGGCTCCAGACCCTGTGCAATATTGGCCAGACCACGGGTGATTTTGCGCGTCACGAAGGTTTCGCCGCGGCGCGGGCTCTCGTGGTTGAACAGGATGCCATTACAGGCATACATGCCATAAGCCTCACGGTAGTTGACGGTGATCCAGTAGCTGTAAAGCTTGGCCACCGCGTAAGGCGAACGCGGGTAGAACGGGGTTGTCTCCCGCTGTGGGATTTCCTGCACCAGACCGTAGAGTTCAGAGGTCGACGCCTGATAGAAGCGTGTTTTCTTTTCCAGCCCGAGAAAGCGAATGGCCTCCAGCAGGCGCAGCGTGCCGATGCCATCCACATCCGCGGTATATTCCGGCGCTTCAAAGCTGACCGCAACATGGGACTGCGCCCCAAGGTTATAGACCTCATCCGGCTCCACTTCGCGCAGGATCCGCGTGAGGTTTGAGGTATCGGTCAGATCGCCATAGTGCAGTTTGAAATTGGCGTTATCGACATGCGGATCCTGATAGATGTGATCCACACGGCCGGTGTTGAACAGGGAGGCACGGCGCTTGATGCCATGCACCTCATAGCCTTTTTCCAGCAGGAACTCAGCCAGATAGGAGCCGTCTTGGCCGGTCACGCCGGTGATAAGAGCTTTTTTGGTCATGTAATGTCTACTTCTACAATTCGGATTTTGAAATTCTCATTCAGCCGCATGTTTGCCAGTTTTGCTGGCCCCCAAACGCGCAGCCACAAAACTCTCAACGCGGAGGAAATGGGTTTTGTCTGGGTTGTTGGCCGGCAGGCCTGACAGGACTTTATCCACTGCGGCGCGCACCTGCGAAGAGCCGAGCACGGACAAGGTGTCTTTCGGTGCCAACAAGAGGTTCGCTGCTGCAATTTTCAACAGCAAAGGATCCGATTTTGCGCCTGCCTTTTTGGCCAGCAACTGCATGAACTCGAGAGAGTCAGGCGTGTGCAGTGGCGCGTCGAACAGATCTTCGTCGATACCAGAAATGGGTGCGGCCACTGGTTTTTTGATAAATTCGGATACTTGCGGCACACCGGCCACCGCTTGGGCAATACTGGCGCGCAGCGCATCGCGCAGTTTCACAACATTGCGATCACGGAAAGCAATTTGACGCGCTTTTTCTGCAAGCTGATTGCGCTTCCCAGGGTTGTCCAGCAAGCTCACCAACTCCGTCTCCAGAGCAGAAACTTCGGGCTTCGTCACAACAGCCGCGGCATCGGTCGATTCAAGATAGGCAATGGTCGCGAAATCCGCTGGACCATGTGCAAAAACGACAGCACCAGAAGCCAGACATTCAGGCGTCTTATTGGCCATGCTGTACTGCACGTAGCGGCGGGTCTCTTCGTTGAAGTTATAAGCGATGACCACCGCATCCGCCTCACGCAACCATTCGCGATACTCCTCGGTAGGGCGATTGGTCGTTTCGATACGCGTGAATTTGAACTTGTCAAACTTGTCACCGTGATCGCGGTGCCACCATTTCTGCGTGTTGATCTCAAAGGAAACCGGTTTGCCTTTTTTTGCGAGGTTTTCCACGGCTTCGGCCACACGCAACACGCTGTCCAGCGTCATGTTGGGCGCCAGACCACCGGCATAGCGCACACGCAGCTGTTTGCCTTCCTGATGGCGCAGCTCAGCCCAGTCCACAGGGTTGACGCCGTTGGCGTAGGCTTTGAACGGGTGGCCATAACGCTCTTCAAAGGCTTTAGACATCGCATCGCAGATCGAGAGGCGCACGGCGGATTGCTCCAGAAGCTTGATCAGGTCAGGCCCATGCACAGCCCATTGCTCTGGGTCGTTGCGCTCCATCTCTGCAGGCCAGTCATCCATAAGCCAGGTCACAAGCGGCACATTCAGGCGCGCGATGGTCTGCATGGCAAAGGCGTGCAGCTCTGACGTATTGGGCACCTGACGGTACATGATGACCTCAGGATCGAAGGCATCAATCGCAGCGGTCACTTCTTCTGCGGTGGACACCTTTGCCGGATAGGTATCATCCTCTCCCATGGTCACCAGAGCCATCTGATCTTTGCCATGTTTGGCAACTTGCAGGATCTGTTCGCTTGGCCAGCCCGCAAACAGGGTGGATTTGATTTCACCGGTTGCAGTGCCATTGCCCATGGCGGTCATATCAATCACCAGCATGCGCGGCGTTTTGGCCAGCTGCTTGGCTTCATTTTCTGCTGCCACAACCTCAGGAGACTTGGCCTCTGGGAAAATCGAGTGGAAGCTGCGGCGTTCAAACACCTCCAGCATGCCCCCGACGGTGGCGTTATAGATCGTCTGGCCGGTGCCTTCCAAGGTACGACGAGCCTCAGAGTACGCTTCAACCATTTTCTCCACTTGCGGATCGTGCCAGCGGAAGCCCTTGCCGAAATAATCCGGATCAAAGTGGTTGGTGTCATCGGACTTCATATCCAGAACACCCACGGCGTAGTCCTGACCTTCCTGTGCGTCAGCGGGAATGTCATAGCTGGCATCCACGCCGATCAGGTAAATCTCTTCAAAACCCAGATAGGCCGCGATCTGCATCATGGAGAAGGTCACGGTACAACCGGTGTAGGTGATCTTGTCCGCTTCCATTGAGAAGTCATAGCCGTCAGGATAGCTTTTGCGCGGGCGGTGATTGTAGAAAATCGTGTCTTCCGCCGCAGGGAAAGCGTAACCCAAATAGGCTGGGAACAATTTGGTCGAGCCTTTGAATTCATTGATCCAAGGCGCGCGATCCTCTGCCACAAGATGGTCTTCCACCAGATAGAATGTCGGCTTCCAGTCGAGATCCTTTGCCTTCAGGAAGAAGCCGTTCACGGCAAAGGTGACTTCGTCCTTAAGCATGCTGAGATCGGTTTCGTTCAGGCTGGGCCCGTTGCCGATCAGGAAGCAACGTTTGTGATCTTTGTACTTTTCTTTCAGCTCACGCAGCTTGGGGCGATAGATCGCATCCAAGTCTTTTTTGTAAATCTGATCCACGTGCTCTGCACCGCGGATACGATCAATCATCGGCACCCGCTCGGTCGCGGTGTAAATCGGAGCACGAGACGGCAGCTTGGACAGCCGGTCGTCATAGATCTCTTCGAGTTCTTTCGTGGTTGCTTCGTACAAATTCATGGGAACCTCTGGAGGAAAAGGCGGAATGGAGACAGATCAATAGAATCCGGCGAGCCGGTCGATAGCAGTGTGCGTGGCGCGGATCACCGCATCCACGGTATTGGAGCCATTGTGCGTGCCCAGAATGCAGCGTTCCATGCCACGGATCGGGCTGTCCATCGGCAGGGGTTCAACTTCAAAAACATCCAAGGCTGCGGAATGCACATGGCCAGATTGCAACGCTGACACCAGCGCCGCTTCGTCAATCAAAGGCCCACGCGCCACATTGACCACACGTACCCCTGCTTTGCATTTGGACAGAACATCAGCGTCCAGCATGTGGAAATTGTGTTTGTTCAGGGCACAGGTGAAGACCAGAAAGTCCAGATCCTCAACCGCTTCCGGCCACGCCGCGCGCTCAAGCCCGGGAATGCCAGCATCCCCTTCGACACCAGGGTCATAGGCCACAACAGTCATGCCGAGGGCCTGCAGACGGGTGGCGACATTGCGCCCGATATCACCCAGACCAATCACGCCAACACGACGGTTGATCAAGCTGATCCCAGCAGGTTTGGGCCAATTGCCCGCACGCACGCCGCGATCAATCAGGAAAAGTTCCCGCGCCAGACCAATCACAAAGCCGATCGCAACATCCGCCACTTCGGAGCCAAACATCATCGGCGTGTTGATGATCGGAATACCCAGATCCTTACAGGCGTCAAAATCGACATTGTCGACACCGATACCCCATTTCACCGCAGCGGTCAGACGACCCTTTTGCGCCGTTTCAAACACGCGGCGGGTGGCAGGGTCATCACCAATGATCCAACCGTCATAATTTGGTAGTTGTTCACAAAGTTCATCTTCGCTCAGAATCTGAGTGACCTGCGCCGGGTGCAGCCTCAGCCCACGCTCGGCGGCATAGTCGTAAAACAGATCAATCTGACCCAGCATTGGAGGGCAGGTTACGAGGACGTCTTTCATTCTGCAGCAACTTTCTCAGTCATGCGGATGCGGGCACAGGCTTCGGCCAGCAACCAATCTTCGGGGGTATCAATATCCACGGCTTCCATCTTGCCCATCTCAAAGAGGATCGGCTTTTTGCCAATGCGCGCATCGGTGGAGGCAAAGCTTTCGGCAGAGAAGATGAACAGGTTGGAGTTCTCTTCAAACCAAGGTTCCAAATCCTGTGTCTGGATCAGATTGTCTGGATCGTGATTCACCGGGCTGCCATCAGCGCGGTAAAAACGGGTTTGAATTTTGTTCACCGTGAACAGGGAATCTGCAGTGCCAGCGGCCAGACCTTTGTCATATGCCGTGATCGCCCCCCGGATGGTTTCTGGCGTCAGCATCGGATTGGTCGTATGAGTCATCAGGTAGGTGGCTGCAGGCTCGGCCGCGATGTCATCGGCCAAGATGCGGTTCATGGACACGGTATCCCCGCACAGCTCTGGCTTGCGGTCGCGGATCTTCACACGATCACTTTCCACCAAGCCGTTCTCCGCCAGGATCTCACGTGCATCGGTATTGATGACCACCTGATCAATCTCATCCAAGGCCAGCAGACTGTCCAATACCCAGCGAAACAGCGGTTTGTCATGCAGAACGCGGAAGTTCTTACCCTTAACCCTCTGGCTGTTTGCTTTCATGGGGAGGAGTGCGATACAACGGTTGGAGCCACTCATCTTTATCTGCCTTTTCAATAACCTGAGGGTAAAAATATTGCTGTTTCAAATCTTGGGACAGGAGCCTGTGCTCGTGGTTGCCCTTGTAGGAACCGACATATTGGTTCCAACGATACCGCAGCATATCTATCCGAGATGTCGATGTAATTCCGTTTCGGGCGGCAGAACGCCAATCTCCGAAAGTGCTTGAGACCACACAGCGCAGCACGTCCAGACGGGACAGGTGCACTTCTGGCATGATGTCCCGCAGCGCAATGGCTTCGCGCTCAAAACGACGTCGGACAGATTGCCAGGTTTCGCTATGATGGTGGAAAACAGGGGCCTCAGCGACATACCCCACCTTGTGACCATCCGCTGTCATGCGTTTGGCCAGTTCCATGTCTTCGAGGCCGGTCAGCTCTTCGTCAAAACGGTAGTTTTCCCACGCGCTCCGCAAAACCGCAGAGTTGGCGTTGTTACAGAAAAACCCCTCCTGCGGCACCTGAGAGGTGTCCGGGAAGTATTTTGCGAAGATCCGACGCTCTGAATAGTAGCTGTCGTCATCGCCAATTTGACGCCCGTATGTATAGGACACCGTACCGTCGATCAGAGGCTGACACAGGTTCTGCAGCCAATGCTCATCCGTTGGAACGCAGTGACCCGAAATCAGGATCAGCATGTCGCCGGTGGCATGATCACAGCCCCAGTTGAGTGAGCGCCCAAAAGAGAACTCTGCCTTTGTGATGTGCGTGATGCGGCATCCATGATTTTCGGCGATCTGGAGCGTACCGTCCGTCGACCCGGAATCGATCAAAACAGTTTCCACAT
Organism: Shimia sp. R11_0; assembly: GCF_017744035.1. Lineage (NCBI taxonomy): Bacteria > Pseudomonadati > Pseudomonadota > Alphaproteobacteria > Rhodobacterales > Roseobacteraceae > Shimia > Shimia sp. R11_0. The sequence continues at coordinate 239,435 of NZ_JAGHQY010000001.1, forward strand.
CAAAGTCGGTTTTTTGACGCGCGATCATCACCAGAAGATCATCCAGATGACGGGCTTCGTTCAGCGTTCTAATGACAATGCTTGCAATCATATCAAGCCTCTTCGGTATCAAAACATCACATTCGAAATATATTTTCACCCAGAGAAATAAGGTGGCGACCGAAGTGAAGTCGAGAATTTTGTGAATTTTATTATAATCTGGTTAACGGATTCGTGCGGACTTTAGTACCGTTCGTTTGGTACTGTCTACCCGAGCACGACCCCCTGCCAAAAAAATACTCCGCTTGACAAAAAAAATCGCCATTTCTTCATGAAAATGGTTAAGCGAATGAGGAGGTGTGCGCCCAAAAAACAAGGCAAGCATCACAGGTGCCCTAGGAAAATGCTGCGCTTGCGAAAGAGCCTAGGGCGTGTAGCCGAATCTTCTGCACAAATCGTGGTAGACTTGGCTGTTCTCACGTTGGCTTGCCACCTGCTTGGATATCTTGCGGCGCGCACGTGTGCTGATGTCTTTGGTGTGTCGACCGCTGTCACCGCTCAGATGAACCTGTTCCCGCCCTTCAATTGCATCAGGAGCAAAGGGCAAATTCAGAACATCGCAGATCTTGCGCAAAGCTGTCTGTGGCTGGTTGACAAAATCTTCGTAAAGCACCACCGGCACATCTTTGTAGCGCTCCAAAAATGTCACATAGCGGCGCGCGTATTCTTCGAGCGTGAAAGGCTCGAGGAACTTTGCCCCCCATCCAGCCGCTTCCAACGAAAGAAAGGAGTCAAGCGGGTGGCGCACCGTGACCACGGAAAGAACCGGCAGCTCTTCTGCCACCATTTCCCGCAGCGTTGGCCGTGCATTGGGATCTTGCTGTGTGCAGAAGCAGGAATGGGCATGATCGCGCAGCACGAGATTCTGACCGGTATTGAAAAGCTCATTGCGGATCGTCCGCAGCGTGCGCTGGAAGCTCTTGACCACCACCTCATCCGACACAGGCTGCGGCGACTGGCGCAGCGGCCGCAAGAGATCCGTGGGGGTAAAGCGGGTTGATGGCATCAAAATATCGCTAAGTGGGTCAATTTCGCTGAACACCACCGTGTCCGGCAAACCGGCAATGCACTTGGAAATCAAAGTGCCGCCGGTGCAGGCGAAATGATGGATCGTTCGCACCGGTTCAAGCGATTGCGCCACGGATGTTCCGCTGGAAAGATCACTCAGAATGGCAGAGAGGCCATGATTGTGCGCTGCGGGCAAAATATCAGAGTGCACACCATCGTCAATCAGCATGCGCATGGCCGCCCCCAATGACCCCAGATCAGACAGAAGAGACGCCGCCAAAACGCGCAACCACCGGGCGTGGGCCGGCAGAAAAGCCTGTGCCTTGGCAATATGCTTTAAGCTGGTCTCTTTTTGTCCGGGAAGCCGCTGAAAATGCGCTGCCGCCAGCAGGTGGCTGAGGGCAGCATGCTCTGGTGACAGAGCATGGACCATGGCGTCAAACGCAGCAGGAAATCCCTCCTCACCGGCCTCCAGACACCGATCAAGGCCCGCCACCAACGGCGAAAACTCAGGTGCGTTGCTTTGTGCCCCGAGCGTAGCGTAGATGCCCTGCGCCCGCTCAACAAATCCAGAGACCAGCGCCTGAGGCAGGCCTTCGGACCGCGTTGGGAGAGACAAAGCAAACGATGCAGGTCGGGGCGCAAGGACCAGAGGTGCAACGGCGGCTTTGCTGAGCTGCGCGGCTTCGCTCCACTCCACATCATAATTGAGCTCCTTGCACAGCAAGGCATAGGCACCCTCTTTGCGATCTGCATCCGTCACGCAAGCCAACGCGCGCTGCGCCTCTTCTGCCGCCAGATATTTGGGCGTAGCCGCGCTGCTGGATCTGGGTGGCAATCTTGGTGCCTTCAGATCCAATGCTTTACACAGGCTCTGAACCCCCAGAAAATCCCGCACAGACGAAGCGTCCCCCTGTCCTGAGAGGTCAAAGAGTTCTTCGGCCTTCAAGAGCGTGACAGAGGATGATGCAACGGCTTCGAAAAGGCTCTGGCAGAACCGATCCAATGCCAACGGCATGTTTGGTGTCGTGCCCAAGTGATGCGCATAGGCCCGCAACGGATGGCAGACCAGAGCGGCCCCTCCCAGAGTTGGGGCAACATCGCCGCCCTCCGCCAAGACGACAAGCGGGCGGCCTTCGCGCTGGAGGGCCTTGGCCAGACTGCCAGCCGCCGCACTCAACACCTGCTTCTGAAGCGCGGGTGACACCGCAACAATGTCGCCGCCAAGCTGGCTCGTCTTCACGGGCAAGACGGAAGGCAAATGGGTTTGCCACCATGCTGAGCGGGCCTGATCCAATCCGGGAAAGACCCGAAGGAGGCGTGGCACATAAGAGGCTTTCTGGGCCTGAAGGGCCTGCACCTGAGCTTCACAGCGGCTGAGCAGGCTTGGCAAGGAGGCTCTTTGGGCGGCATCCGCCACGGGCAGACCTGATCGTTCAACCAGCGCCACCGCACTATCAAGGCTGCTCAAAGCGCGGGCTTCGTGCGCCTCGTGATCACGAGTCTCTTTCTTCTTGGACTTGCGCGGCATCAGGATGCTCCATGGGCAAGATCGTCGGCATCTGCGGACACGCGGGGGTCCTCTCCGTCAGAGGAGATGACACGGTCGCGCAGATGTGCGGCGGCCTCCTGAAGCTGAGGCGTGAGCTGTTCCAGCAGATCTTGTAGCGCTGATTTTTCGTCATAGAGCGCGCCAAAGCGGGCCCGCATGTCCTCCAGCTCATCCTGTAGCCGCCCTTGGTTTTCCAGAACAAGCGTGAGGTCTCGGCGCGCGAGCTGATAGTCAGCGTTCAACCGAGTGTAACGCTCTTGTTCTTGTGCCTGTGTCACCTGCATTGCCTCGATTTCGCGGGCTTTTTCAAGCGTGGCCTGCTGGGCCTGACGCACATCCAAAAGATGCTCTTCGATCTTTTCCTTCAATTCCGGAATCTGCTTCAGCTCCTCGAGCTTCTTGGTTGCGGCCGCAGTCTCGGTTTTAGATTCGTTCCACTGCGACTTCAGGAAGGCACAGCGCTTCTCAAGCGCCTCCTGTGCGTCTTTGGCTTGCTTTCTCAGTTCCGCGATCTGTTGAGCAGCCTCGGTCTGTGCTTGCTCAGCAGAGCTGCGCTGCGCCTCAAGTTTTGCGTTCAACGTGTCGACTTCTTTGAGACCTTCAAGCTTCTTGCGCTGTGCCAATAAGGCCGCTTCTGCAACTCCCAGTTTTTTCTGCAGCTTATCACCGGAATCGCGCAGCTCATCCCGCGCGCGTTTCAGAGCGCTCTGCTGGTTCAGTGCCTCGGTATTGGCGGCCTCCAGATCCATATTGGCTTGCTTCAGTGTGTCGATCTCTGCCCGCAGCTTCTGCTGCTGTTTCGTCAGCAGATCACATTCCTGCTGTACGCTGTCCCGCGCTGCTTTCAAACGTTTCTCGGTTGTCTGAAGCCGCTCCTGCGCCGCCTGACGTACGCGGTTCATGGTTTTTTTCTGTTTTTCGATTTCAGACCGCAGTGCATCAAGTTCATCCAGCGCCTTGAGCTCTTTCTCAGTTGCTGCGAGTTTGGACTTTTCTGCAACCAGACGGCTGGCAAGATCTTTCTGTTTGGCCTGCATCTGAGTCTGCGTTGCTGCGTGTTTTTCTTTCTCTTCCGTAAGAAGCTTTTGCGCCGCTGCGACCGACTGATCAGCTTTCGTCTTTTGCTCTTTCAGCGTTCTTTGAAGATCGTTTATGGTCTTGTCCGATGTTTCCTGAGCCGCCTGAGCGGTTTTCTTCAACTCTGCAAGCGCTTTGTCTGCGCTGTCGGCCCTGCTCTCTGTTTCATGCAGTTTCGCCTCTTGAGCCGCCAGCTTTGCTTTGTGGTCATCTACACGCTTTTGCAGTGCAGCCTGCTTCACGTTGAACCGCGCTGCAAGTTCCTGTGGCAGGATCGAAACCTTGTTTTTCAATGTGTCGACACTGATCTCAAGATCTTTGTTGGCGCTTTTCAGTTCGGCAATTTCCGCGTGCTGCTGCTTGCCCAGCGCCTGTTGCTCGTCCAGTTGGGCGGACACCTCTTTGAGTGTTGCCGCAGTGGTTTTCGTGCGGGTTTTATGCTCGTCAATCTTCACGTTCAGACGTTGCACCGTTTTTTCCGTCGAGGTGAGCTTGCGTTGACGCTCCGTGGCCAATTTGCTCTTCGCCTTCAGATCGCTTTCAAGCTTCTTGCTCTGCTTACGCAACACTGCGTTTTCTTTGAGGGTTTCGGCCTGCTTTGACGTCAAAGCAGAGAGTTCTGATCGCACCTCGGCCAATGTCGCCGCCAAAACATTGGGGCGCAGCCAGAGCACAGGCCAATCCGGATCCTCCGCATCGGTTTCCATAAGCTGAAAAAAGGCATCTTCCAGATATTTCTGAATGTGCGGCGCCGGATCCGCATTTTCAAAAAAGGCTTCGCTGCCTGCACAAATTGAGATTTGTTCAAGATCAGACAATAGTCCGGCGGCGTGCAAACCTTGCAGCACCGCGATTTCATCACCGGGCAAGTGCATCCACAGACGCAATGGCCCCACGAGCTTACCAAGTCTGGACACAAGCTTTTGGGCTGCGGTGGCCGAGGTTTGGGTAGTTTCCCGCACGGACAGGCCAGGCAGCAAAGCTTTGAGCGTCTCTTTGGGCCGCGCGGTGCCAAACAACCCCGGCCAAGTGTACTCTGTGAGGGTCACATCACCGCTTTCAGCGGCCGGAAGGGCCTCAATCAAGGTGGTCCATTCCGGAAGGCCCGCCTGTTCCACCACGGTTTTGGCTTGCGGAGAGACCACTATGATCTGCTCTGGCCAGCCATTCATATGTGCCTGAAAGTTCGTGGCCGCACTATCGGAAATCTGGCCGAGAACAATAAGAGCGCCAGGGATTTTTGTCTGTTCTGTCATAGTGCTTTTTCTCAAAATCTTTGGGTAACAATAAACGGTGGCACCCGTTGGTCTAGTGCCCTTGCAATTCTTGCTTCAAATCCGCGCGACGAAAGACTTCCAACGCGCCACCAACGGTACAGTTTACAATCTCACGTCCGTCTTTTTCATAGATCTGTTTGGCCAATTCGAAAGAGGCCTGCATGTGATCCGTGTCCGCAGCCTGCCATATCTTGCCTTGAAAATACGTAGGGTCAAAATGGTTCAGATCAGGCGTTGTTTGATGCACAAGGTCGCCTTCCTTCAGTGTCTTATCCTGACGATAGCTGTTGTCGACTCCAATGAGGATAATTTTGCGATATCCTGCGCAATAAAGGATCTGTAGCCAAAAAAATGAGACGGTTGCGTGCCATGCAACCTTCTTTGCAAGATCCTCAGAAAAGAACATCGGGCCGCCCAGCGCGTTCAGCCAGATGGTTTTGTCATTGTCACCCAGAAGATGGCCAAGCCAAACAGGAAAGAACCGCCAATGCGCGCCGAGTTGAAACACATGTGGGGCCTGTTCTGCGACCAGAATATTGCTCACCGCCGCGCCGCAGGCGGCCTCAAACAAACTTTGATGGCGCGTTGCATAGTTGGAAATGAACACGTCCTGCCCCTGCAGTGCATCCAGATCAGTGACATTGAGAGATGGTCCATTGCCCACCAGAATGGCGGTGTCAGAGCGACGTTGCTTGGCAAACTGTTCAAACCGGGTCTGAGATTTGGTCAGACGGTCCAGAACCCACGACGTGTCAAAGCCAAGGTGTTGCTGTGCTGCATTGAGAGGATACAGCCCGTTTGTCTGTGTCAGAAAAGCAGCGCTGTCGTGCAGCAGGTCAGCCTCAAGCGCAAGGCCGCGGCTGGGAGGCAAGGTGGTCGGACAGGGCAAGGCCAAATCATGGTGGGCCATCCAAGCAAGGACATTGGCAGCCTGTTTGCTTTGCGCGTGCCATGTCTGGCGTGCAAGCCGTCTCATCTCATGTTGCGCGGGGGCACTGCTGTTGAAGATACAACACAGCTGTTTGGCGATGGCCGTGATGTCACCCGCATCATCGGGCCGCGCCTCAAAGACTTTTTGAGCGGCCGAAAACAGATCCTGCAAAGGCACAAACCCATGCAAATCGCGGGTGGGTTCACATAGGTGAAACAGCTGCTGTATCTCTTGGAAGCTCTGCGGTGCGAAGGCTGACATCAGAAATCCACGCCACTTTGTTCAAACTGACATCCCCGTGGTGCAAGACGGCGTGCCACATCGGAGAATGAACTGCCGCTGCTGGCAAGGAAGCGCTTGGACCGCGCCAGAAGCATCATGTCAGCCAGAGCGTACTGTGCCTGCGCGCAGGAGCGATCATAGAGATCTCTGGGAAGGTTCCGCAGACGGTCTCCATAACGCTCCTGAAGGGTCACGTAAGTTTCCGGAAGATCACAGGCCACAAACAAGCTGTCACACGCACCCTCCGCCACGAGAGCATCCAGCCGTGTGATGAATGCGGAGACATGGCTTTGCGCCCGCCACAGCTTCAGTTCCTCATGACGGATCGCCGGCCAGTTTTCGGGAGCTTCCCAACTCAGGTGATCAAACCCATCGCCTGTTGCCATACGGATATGGGCCGAGACATCGGAGGGAAAGGGCACTTGCTTCAGAAGGTCGAGAACCGGTTGTGAAGGACGCAACCCGTGTAGAAAGCGGTCTTCATGCTCCCAAGAATAGTAGGGGCTGTTCAACGTATAGGCGGATCTGATGTAGATATGTTGCGATGCAAACCGCTGCGGATCGGGCAGAACCGGCTCCTGAAATTGCGCGCCGGGCTCAATCTCCATGTAATTGTAAACTTTGGCTGCGCTGTCGCGCATCACATCATCACTGTCATCGGCAACAACGGGACCAGCATAGTCAAATACGTCGACCATATCAGCCTGACAATGATGATCCCGGCGCCAAATCACAACCAGCTGCCGATCTGTCGCATCCGCAATACAGGCCGCAGAGGCAAGCGCACGCATGCGGTTTCCCAGACCATGCTGTGCATCAATAAACAGATAGGACCTGCGAATGATGGCCGCAGGCGCAGGTATCTTTGAATTTGAGACCACAGACGCGCTCACTGTCGCCCTTTCCTTGGTGCTCCCTGAGAGTTGACCAGTCAACGGCTCCCCCTCAAGAAGCGCCTTTCGTGAACTTGGATCGCACAGCGCGAATCGGGCTGGTGATGCGCCAAGAGTTTGATCCATAGACACGATCCAATTCCTGCGCGAGCGCTTCGAGCTCTTTGGTCTGACGGTTGAAGCTGTCTTGAAGCTGCAGCATCGCCTGCCCCAAGGCGGAATCGCGTGCCTCACCAGATTTTTTGGCACTCTCGGCACGTCGAGCAAGCTCTTCTTCAGACCATTTTTTGTGCCCTTCAAGCTCCTCCTGAAGGGCATCTATCTCTTTGTGCTGCTGCACCATACGAGATTGCATATCCAACATATGCTGCCCGAGGACTTCTTCACGCGCTTTGCGCTGATCTTCGGCCTGACGGAGGCGACGATCTTGTGCTTCGTTCTCCGCCCTCAGAACATGCATTTCCATCAGTTTGACACGCGCTTCTGCCAATCGCGTTTCCTTGTCCGTAACGCTTTCAGTAAGCGCACGAATGTCCACCATCAGCGTTTGAACAGTCTTTTGCAGCAATCCACGCTCCTTGCGCAGACCTTCGATTTGTTTGGTGTTTTTCTCTGTGATTTGAAGTTGATCGGACAGACTGCTGCGCAGGAGTTGCTGTTCCTGCAACACCACGCTCAGTTCACCATGCGCTTGTGTCACCAATGTCACCTGAGCAGCAAGGCTTTCGCGCAACAACGCAGTCTCTTCGGACAAAACGTCAACAGCCTGTTGGCGCGCGGAAAGCTGCTCCAGCTGCCCAGCGAGATTTTCACGCAAAAGCGCGCGTTCCTGCTTGATCTCATTCAAGGATGCACTGAGCTTGGCGACCTCTTCGCTTTGCGACGTGAGGCTTTCGCGCAGCAATGACCGTTCCGCATCAAGATCGCCTATTGAGGCCGTCAGCTTTGCAACCTCTGCCGATTGCGCAGAAAGGCTTTCGCGCAAAAGCGCGCGTTCAGCTGTCAGCGCTTGTGATTCTGTGGAGGCCTTAGCCACTTCTTTGGCTTGCGCTGAGAGACTCTCTCTTAGGAGATCACGCTCCCCCTTCAAGCCATCCGCCCTGGAGGTGGTCTCCGCGAGTTGGCTCAGATGGCTATCCAAACTCTCCCGAAGAAGTTTCTTTTCTTCGGACACAGCCTCAAGCGTGGCACTGTGCTGTGCCGTTTGCTCAAGTTGTTTTGCAAGGTTGTCTTTGAGCAGGGCGCGTTCTTGTTCTGCAGATTTTGCGGTTTCATCAAGCTGTGCGACACGCGCTTCCAAATCTGAAACCGCCGTGCGCCAGCTTGACACCTGCTGCCACATTGCATGCGTCTGGCTGGCCTGTGTCTGCGGCGACGCTCCAATCAGGAAGGCCAGCAGGCTGTCGGCAAGCGCCTGAAGCTCTTTGTCCTGAGAGATGGCGATTGAGGCAAACCAGAGATCACTATCTTGCGCAGGCGCGACTTTGGCCGGTTTTACCGCAATACCAAAGCGCGATTGAAGCACATCCACAACTGCAGGATCTCCTGAAAGCATGCCTTCCAACGATACAAGAGTAACATCGCGCCGCCGCGTTCTCAGACTTTTGAGAATTTCCGATCCTTGGTCGCGCCACTGATTGAGTGCCTCAGGCAAGGAGATGCCCTGAGACAGCAGAGCGGTCACCGCAGCGCTCGGTGTGCGCAACGGAACCAAAACAGCGCCTTTGGGTCGCAATTTCAGACCAGCGCCGAGAGAGTCATGCCGCTGTTGTTCAGAGACAGTAAGCTTACCATCAAAGCAGGTATTCACGGCCTCTAAAGCATCCGCTTCTGTCTTCAGAATGACGATGGGCAATGTGTCGTGAGAGACTGAATTTGCAGACATTTTGTAGTCCATAATTGGGCTGGCCTGAGAATTGAGTGACATTAAATTCCTACGATTTTATATCTTTACTAAACAAAATACCCGGACGGGCGCACATCAACTCAAACGGGTCGTATAAAAATTTGTCGCTCACATAGCCTTTGATAGCTGGATTGGCGCACTGCGTAAACCGCGGGCTTTTGGTAAGACGAAGAACTGCAAATCAAACAACTCAAGGGTGAAATTTTTTGTAGGGAGCGGGATGATGATGGTGTGATACTTGTCATCTCCTATCAGCCCATCGCTGTTTTCAACCGTATGCATCAGCGTGGCGACCCGCCTTTTCGGCTCCCAAGGGACGGCGTCCTGCCATTTGGTATCATCAAATTGACCTTGGCGCACAGAGCTTCTGACGAGCATATCCTGCTGCGCCGCTTGAGAGCATTTCCAATCAAGTGTCAGTCCCAAAACATCGCCGGGGAGAAACTGCCCGATCCTGAGAACCAAGCAAAGGTTGAACCAATCCGGCGTGCCAGAGATTTTCGCCTCTGTTTTGAACAGAGCACCATGGTCGCGGGAGACAGACATATCAACAGATCCACCTCCATCATCCCACGTGAAATAAATCCCGTCTCCAAGTTTTTGACCGTTCTCCAGCCGCTTGGGCAGATCAGCGGCCCTGATTTGGACCAGTGTATTCAGGAGAGCTTGCGCACAAAGATGGGACATGGACACTTCTCAAAAAGACATGCCAAGCATGTCGATCTCCTAACAACCGCCGGGCCAAACCCAATTTGACTGCCAAGACTCGTAAAATTCAATGCTCACGGTAGACCGCGAAAAAGGATGAACAAATTCGGCAGCAAATTAGCTTGAGACTTGCGACAAAAGCAATAACAAGACCGCGCATTTTTTCATTCAATGGCACCTGACGCACAACAGCAAGGCAGACAGAGGGCCCATCTCAGGTTAACAGCACGGTCTGTTGGCACAGACGGCGCAGCCGCCGCCTGTTTTTAGGTGATTCTACCGATGTGCTTAGAGCTTGGGCTCAGGAAAACCCTTTGCGCCCAATACTGTCATAGGCCTCAAAACCTGCGCGCTTGGCATCGCGCACAGAATAGATGTTGCGCAGATCGGCAAGGCGCGGAGTCTGCATCTTGCGCGCAAGTTTTTTGAGATCCAGCGCTCGGAACTCGTTCCATTCCGTCAAGATGACCAGAAGGTCGGCATTTTTTGCGGCCTTATAAGCATCCTCGACCCATTGCACCCCGGGCAGCAATGCTTCACCTTCATGGCGCCCCTGCGGGTCTGTGACACGCACCTTGGCCCCACCACCTACGAGCGCGGGCACAAGGGTCAGAGAGGGCGCATCCCGCATGTCATCGGTGTTGGGTTTGAATGTCACCCCCAAAACTCCGATGGTTTTGCCATTGAAAGACCCGCCGCAAAGATCCTGCAGCTTATCAATCATGCGCCGTTTCATTTCTTCGTTCACGGAGATCACGGTTTCCGTGATCTGCATGGGGGTGGCGTGCTCCTGACCGATCCGGGCAAGTGCCTTGGTGTCTTTCGGAAAACAGGAGCCCCCATAGCCAGGGCCGGCATGCAGGAATTTATTCCCAATGCGCCCATCCATGCCCATGCCTTTGGAAACCTGTTTCACATCCGCACCGACCTTTTCACATAGCGCGGCAATCTCGTTGATAAAGGTGATTTTTGTCGCCAAAAACGCGTTGGCGGCATATTTGATCATCTCCGCACTTTCGAGATCCGTGGTCACCACAGGAAACTCGCGCAAATAGAGCGGCCGATAGATTTCATTCATCACCTCAGCTGCGCGGTCATTTTGAACGCCGACCACCACGCGATCAGGCTTCATAAAGTCGTCAATTGCTGCGCCTTCACGCAGAAATTCCGGGTTGGAGGCCACATCAAACTCTAGCGACGGATTGGCCTTATGTACCACCTGCTTCACCTGACGATTGGTGCCCACAGGCACCGTGGATTTGGTGACGATCACAACATAGTCTTTCGCCGCTCTGGCAATTTCCTCCGCAGCGGCCATTACATAAGTGAGATCAGCGTGACCATCACCACGCCGCGTCGGGGTTCCAACGGCAATGAACACAGCCTGTGCGCCATCGATGGCGGTCGCAAGATCCTGTGTGAAACTCAAACGACCCGCCGCAACATTTTTGGCCATCAAGACATCCAGACCGGGTTCGTAAATCGGCACCTCCCCCTGCTCCAGCATGGAAATTTTGGCAGGATCCTTGTCTACACAGACAACATCATGTCCGAAGTCAGACAGGCACACACCGGAAACCAATCCGACATAGCCCGTGCCAATCATTGCAATTTTCATGAGAGACGCCTTTGTGTCTTACGCTTTTCTTTCACGCTGTAATGCGCGCTTGCGTCAAAGCTGTCAACGCGGGCAGCACCTCATGCCAAGGAGTCATTGGTGTTTTCATGCCAGCGCAGAAAGCTCAATGAGGCCTGAGCCTGGCTGTCAGCTCGACCGGCGGGTAGCGCCTTCTGTCAGGAAAACACTGGCATGTGACATGGCCTCAGCAATGGTCACATCCATGTCCAAATATCGATAGGTGCCCAAGCGCCCCACAAATGTGACGCCTTCCTCAGCTTGTGCAAGCGCTTCGTACTCCAATAATAACGCCTTTTCCTGAACCAATCGGATCGGATAATAGGGGATATCGCCCGGCGCGCAGGCACGCGAAAATTCTCTGTAGCACACCGTCTTGTCATGGGTTTCCCAAGGCGCAAAATGTTTGTGCTCCGTGATGCGGGTGAAGGGAACGCTAGGATCACCATAGTTCATCACCGCACAGCCCTGCCAATCCCCATCGGCATCAAACCGCTCAAAATCCAATGTGCGATATCCCAAACGGCCTAGCTTCTCATCGAAATATCCATCCAGAGGCCCCGACCAGAACATATGATCCACGCGGCTCGCCTGCTCTTTGGAAAACGGCGTATTCAAATGGACATCGATATTGGGGTGATCCAGGATCGCACGCACCATCTCCGTGTAGCCGGCCTCTGGAATACCCTGAAAGCGGTGGGCAAAATAATTGTCGTCATAATTGAAACGCAGCGGCAAACGCTTGAGAATTGCAGCAGGCAATTGCGTCGGCGCGCAGCCCCATTGCTTCTCCGTGTACCCCTTAAAAAACGCCTCATAAAGCTTGGGCCCCACAAAGCGCAGCGCCTGTTCTTCAAAACTCTGGGGATCTGTAATTGTGAGATCTGCCTGCGTGTTTTCAATGAAGTGGCGCGCTTCATCTGGACGGAAGGTCCGGCCAAAAAACTGGTTGATGGTGTGCAGATTGATGGGCAGGGAATAAACCGCCTCTCCCACCGTCGTTTTAACCTGATTGCGAAAGGGCCGGAACACCGCGAAACTGTTGACGTAATCCCAGACCCGCTGATTGTCGGTGTGAAAGATGTGAGGCCCATATTTGTGCAGCATCACACCGGTCTGCTGACACCTTTCCGTGTGGCAGTTTCCGGCAATGTGGGAGCGGCTTTCGACAATGGTGATCTTATGCCCCGCAGTCGCCAAAATACGACCGATCACTGCTCCGGAGAGCCCAGCGCCCACCAACAAAATATTCATAAATTCTACTTTCGCGTCATAAATGCTAATTTTGTAGAAGCTTGTCAGCCTCGAAACAAGCGTCGCAGCAGGCGCGCTGTGCATCCATGAGAGAAAGTCGGTGCAAAGCCATTTGTTTTATCATTTTGCGAGCCCTTCTCCGCTCTACAAGCGTAGTCAAAAGGCAACAGTCACAGAACGCAATGCGCGCTCTGTGACCAAAACTTGTAGCCCAAGGCAGAATTCCTGCCCGTGTCAGCGCGCCACAAACTCAAACTGTTTTTCCTGAAGCGATGCGATCAGCTTAGCGCGCACATCCGCAATGTTAGGCACCAAATCCATCACACGCGCTGAATTTTGGCCCTTTTTAAGCAAGGCTTCATCCACTTGGGCGGCGTAGTTCGGATGTTCCGACGGGTCAATTCCCAGAAAGGAGACCAGTTCTCCAACGCGTTTGCGACCCGCATCAGGATCACTGTAAACGTCTTCGAAATACACAACAAATGGGCTCTGGCCATTTTTGGAGAATTGTGCTGCCAGCAACTGACGGCGCTTCTGACAATACCCCATATGTCCGAGGGCTGCCTGCGTATCGATGTCGTGCAGCTTAACCTCACCGGCTTCCACACGATCATAGGTACCACGCACCCCTTTGCCGCCCCAGGCTCCGGTCTGTTTCGCCAGTTCAAGAGACAAGATTCGATCCTGCTCCGCGCGGCGATCGAGGATGACATGCCTGTAGCCGAGTTCTGTGGCATAAGTCATCAGAGTGTTGTTCAACTCTTCGGGCACGAGTTCATAGCAGTGTTTGATCACAGGACGCTTTTCCAAAGCACTGCGCAAATCTGCCTGAAGCAATTTGGCGTCCTGCTTTTCACGCCAGTTTCGGGTCACCCAGCCCAGCGTTCTCTCGACGTTGAAAGGTTCATGCTCAATTTTAGGATGCTCGGTCAGTTCACTCAAAAGGGCAGCCAAAGTTGTGCCACCGGTGCGCTGCATCGTCCAAATAATGTAGGGGGCGCTCACAAAATTTATCCTTGAAGTAATACTCTAGGGAGTGAGGTAGCATTGGCCTATTGCGCAGGCAAGCTTTCGCCCCCCATCATGGCTTTCGAAAGGAAAAACTCCCTCCATTTGAGCGGAGCAATGCCATTTGTTGCAGCGTTGATGGCTAAATCGCCCAATGGATCTCGCGAAAAGTCAGAGTGTTGGTGCCAAAATCATAGACTGCCCCTTTACGTGGCGGCTCTTGTGAGGAACAACTCAGATCAACCCAAATTGTGATTTTTTCAATTATTGAAATGACTGAAACAGCTGAACGCCTCCCGACAGTATCCATAATTGTGCCCGTTTATAATGTAAGCGACCATGTCCTCTCCTGTTTGGAGAGCCTGCAAGCGCAGACTTGGACAGACGTCGAAGTACTCGTGATTGACGATGGCTCAACAGATGAAAGCGGCGATATTGCTGAAAAGTTTTGCCAGAGTGACGCGCGCTTTCATTTCTTTCGCCAAGCCAATCTGGGGCTTTCTGGCGCCAGAAACACCGGTCTGGATCATGCAAAAGGCGAATACATTGGTTTCATTGACAGTGATGACCGTGTGGCGCCAAACTTTCTGGAAGTCCTGCTGGGCGCTTTGCAGGAGAGCAAAAGTGATTGGGTCGCATGTGCGATACAGTCCTGTCATCCGGATGGTTTGGGGGAGCTGCATTCAGCCATCCATGGTGCCAAAACGCCAGATACAGCAGCCGGCGTACGGCGATACCCTTTGGATAGCTGGACCGACGTCATCCGGCATTTCCCCTCGGCTTGGAACAAAATCTACCGCAAGACGCTGATTGACGGGCTGCGCTTTGAGGAGGGTACCTGGTTTGAAGATCACCGATTTTTCCAGCAGGTGGCGGCGCGCACAGATCATCTGCTACATGTGCCAGAGCCGTTGTATTTGCAAACGCGGGGACGTGACGGTCAGATTACCGCAACCGACAGCGAGCGCGTTTTTGAACAGTTTGACGTTTTACGGGGACTGCGCGACGTCATGCGGGCAACGCCACGGCCAGACGCAGACAAAGCCTTTGCGCGCCTCACTACCCGTCTGACATTTGAACGCAGCCTTGCCATTCGGGATCCTGAAAGACGCAGCCGGTTCGCACAGGCCTCTGCGGAGTTCATGCAGGAGCAGGGCATCACCTTCTCTGCGCATTGGGACCCGGAGATCTGGCGCAGCTGGGCGCTTGAGATTGCAGGCGACACCCCTCTCAGCGTCTGTATTCCCTACCGCCGCACATTGGACGCGCAGTTTCAGCAGACCTTGAACTGCCTAACGGCTCAAATTGGCCCCGCGATGGAGATCGTCTTGCTCTGTGAGGGCCGGTCAGACACCGCGCATGCACAGAACTATGCACAGACCCATGCCAATCTGCGTGTTTTGCCGCTAAAACTGCTGCGACAGGGCGCACTTTGGACACATCTCAAAGGGCATTTTGTCATTCTGATGCACGCCGGTGTGCGTTTTGAGTCAGTCATGTTGCTTCACCGCGTGGAAGACATGCTGCGCACCGATGCCGATATGGGTGTAACCGCTTTCGACATCCGCCCAAATGCGCCTGATGAAAGTGTTGTTTATCATAATGGCTTCAATGATATGCGCCCCTTTGCGGGTAATGCCCCCCAAAGCGGCACACTAAAAATGTCTCCGCAAATTGCCCTATCCATGGCACCCGAAACCGCGGCGCGTATTTTCAGCCGCGCGCTTCTCGCAGAGCAGGGCGTTGCATTCACAAAAGGTGCCAGACCCTCCTGGGCGCTCTGCCTCAATGCAGCGCTTGCGGCGAAACATGTGATTTATAGCAGTCACAGTGACATCGAAGTACCAGAAGTGCCACTTGATGGCGGCGCGGTCGGGCCTGGTCATGATGCGATGATCAAAGCACTTTCCGAGAACGTGAAAGATCAGCTGCCTGAAGGATGGGAACGCCTGCTGTATGACCGTGCCATGCGGGCTGAGCGACAGTCGCTGGCATCTCGAAACAAAATCAACAAGGCCATCGCCTTGGGGCGCGCCTCTTTGGGGGCCAGTCTCAGAGGATTGAGTGGCCCCACACCACAGATTGCCGGGTTTGATTCCGCTTTTGGTCCGGGATCTGCGCTGTTGCTGGACCCCGTTGGGCTGGCTGGGCGTGTGATGGGGCGCCCGCGCAACCGCTCTCTGTTGGAAAGGCAGGCGGAACTGGATGCCGCCGCAGGACAGCTGTCCAACATGCATGAAACGAAATCCATGCTGGTTTTCCCGCTGCAAGATGCAGCCGCGTTTCGCTACTTTGCTGACTTCCGCAATACCCCCTATGCGAATATCTCCTTCTATGCGGTGGATCGTGTTCTGATTCCGTTCCACGTCTCGCTGCGATTTGAAGAACAGCTGATTGTTTGTAACGCCTTCGGCAATGACGGCTGGGGAACCGAAACCCGTGAACCTGTCACGCTTGCAAAAGAAGGGTGTTCGGTTGAAATCCTGCTGTCTGAGCGCAAAGTGCGCGTGCTTCTGAATGGCGCAGAGATCTTTGCTTTCGATGTGGCGCCATCCAGCAAAACAACAGGCATCGGCGATATCACATCCATTCGCCAAGTCGATCTGCAGGGTGACATCCGTCCGGAACTGATCTTGCCACAACAACCGCAGAAAGATCTCGCATTGGATGGCAGGCTGGTTTTGGTGGCAGGTTATGCCACCAAAGATCACAAAGTTGTCGATCTGACATCTGGAAACACATTGCCTGCAACAGAGGTACATACGGCAGACGGTCATGATGCCCTACAGGCGTTGCTGCCCGGCCGTCTGTGGCGGCATGTTCCCGAAGAAGAACACGCTGCACTGTCTCTGCAAGTGCAAGACCAGAGCGGCCAAGCGCTAGGCGCAGCACTCAATATCACGCGCGCGCAGATGGCGGCCCGTATTTCTGCGATGATGGCCCTGCATCCGAGCCACGCAGATAGCGCAGCGCTTTTCACCGCCATCGAACACGTGCGCCATGGCGATTTGTTCGCCCTGCTGTCAGGGCAAGCGCAGGAGATCCTGCAAGATCGCACCAGTTTCTACCAATTGGACGGATTCCTCGCGGATGACGCCGATGAGGACGACACGGTCACAGACACCCCGACGGATGAAACCGCCAGCGCAACCTTGCAGGCAGAAGACATCGACCCGGTTGTGCGGGAATTTGAAGCGGCTTTGGCCCTCTTCACAAAAAGCCAAGCCGCAATCCCGCCAGAAGACCCGCTCTCTGTTTTTGAGCAAATGTCGCTGTCATGGGAGGCCACTCAACAGGTGACACTGGCACTGGGGGAGTTCTTTACCCGCCAAGGTCAGGATTTTCACGCCTTCCATGCCATCGCAAAGGCCAAAGGCACGGCACCCTATGAAGGTAATGGCCATGCATGGAACGACTCGGCCATCTTGCCATTCCTGTTTGTGCAGAACGACATCGAAGCGCTACGCAATTGTTTCTGGTCGCTGACAACGCCCACAGATCAGTGGATTGTCACGCCCACCATTGCCTGGGTGGTGCGGCAGGCTCTTATGGCCACCTATATGGTGGAAACCGATCGTGAAAACATCCTCTATGCCTTTATGGAGTTTGTGGACAAACGCACTGCCGATTATTGGGAGCGTGCCCATTGCAAAGAGCTGACCTATACGGCTGCACAGCTGGTTTTCAACATGGGGCTGGCACCAGACTATCTGCGACAGGACATCATCTGGTTCTGTCTGCGCAACTACGGTCTGTCTCGACAGTTTTGGGCCTGCCTGCCCTCTTCTGAAATTCAGGATCTGCCAGCAGAACTTCAGGTTGCACGTGAAAAATTTGCCGATGTGATTGCCCACCAAACTGCGCCTGAGCAGGCACATGACGCCCTACGGTTCTTTCAGCAGGTTGGGTGTCGCGACGCAGTTCGCACACGGCGGGAGATCTTTGGCTCTGCGGGCATGCCGCTCTCGGAACAGACTGCCCCCAGCCTGTCAGACTTCGTTGCCGTGCATGGAGAGGCGGCCAAGGCCGCCATTCGATATATGGCTGCGCCACAAAGCAAACCGGTCTCAAAGGCAGTCTCTGATCTTGTGGCGCACCATCTGCCGAGCCTGACAACAGATCAGACCAAGACCCCTTATCTGAGCTTGCAGCGGGATGCCGCGCGCAACGCAGCCACGCTGTTGGCGGCGCCCGCAGATACCATTGATCCTGAGACCTTTCAGAATCTTATGACGCAATGCCATCAGCTTTCTGGCGAACGCTCTGGCTTTCTTGGTTTTGCGGTATGGATCGCATTGATCACAGGCTTTGCCCCTCACCCCATAAGGCAAGAGGAAATTGGCCAGATCCTTGGGCAGATCAAATGGCGTTTTGAGATGTTGGATTCGGATCGGCGCATGGCGCTCAAAGCGGCACCAGCCGTACAAATGGCCATGACAACATTGGCCAAGAGCTCCGTGGATGCCAGCATTCTGGCCCCGCTGCTTGCGCTTCTGGACATGCCCAGACCGCTGCAAAGTGGCACAGCTAAGACAGATTTTGCCGTCAATCCACTGTTTGACACAATTGTCACTGTGTTTTCCTGCAAACCCTATTTGGACACACGTATTCCGGCTCTGCGCGCAGGTTGGCTCAGCCTGCTTGAAGCACTGGGCGTGCCCTATGTGATTATGGTTGGAGATGGAGACGGATCTCAGGTCGGTGACGTCGTGCATCTGGATGCACCAGATGATTACGAAGGTCTGCCACAGAAGACACTGGCCACCATTCGCTGGGTGCATGACAATACCGATTTCACGCATATGCTGAAAATCGACGATGATTGCTTTATGAATGCGCCGTTGTTTTTCCACTCTCTGAGTTATCGCAAATTTGACTATTTCGGACGTCGGCTGACCCGCAGTATTGGGCAGCTGGACCGCGTGTGGCACCAGGCCAAATCCGCCTCTGCACGCGGCAAAATGGATTTGGACAAGTCCCCTGAACCTTCAAGCTATGCAGATGGCGGATCTGGCTACACCCTGAGCCGCACCGCGATGGCCGCGGCACTTGATGCGGCGGCCTCCCCAGAAGGGCAACAGTTGATTCAAGTGTCTTTCATGGAAGACAAGATGCTTGGCGATCTTCTGGCCCAGCGCGGCATTGAGGTGGTTGAAGAAGATTATGCGGTCACGGTGCGCCGTCGTCCCCATAGAGACGCAATTCCTGTTGCATCATGGCAAAATGGCTTTGATGCCAGCCTAACCGCGCCGGTGCATTTGGTGCATATGGACACGCATCTGGGCCAGCAGGAGGCCATTGCACAACTGAACAAGGCCACACTCACCCCCAAGAAGATCTGGCCCGCCTATCAGGAGATTCAGCTGGGCTACCAGAGCAATGCCCTTGAGCTTGTCACAGATGAAGGACGGCTTGATAGCGCCCGCAGCGCAGAGGTGGCCCTTGTGGCCTGTATGCGCAACGAAATGTTCATGCTGCCGCAGTTTCTGGCGCATTACCGCAAACTGGGCGTGGGTGCCTTTTTGATTGCGGACAATTGTTCTGACGATGGGACGCTTGAATATCTGGCCGCACAGCCAGATGTGAGTGTGTTCTCTGTGGATACGGATTATCGGCTGTCCCGCTATGGCGTGGCTTGGCAACAAGCCATGTTGGCAGAGTTCCGCGTTGGCAAATGGTCGATTGTGGCGGATGCGGATGAGCTTCTGGTCTGGCAGAAAACGCAGACAGAAACCCTGCCTGCGCTGGTGGCGCGGCCTGAGTTCGCGGAGGCGGAAGCCGCGCGAATTTTCATGCTCGACATGTATCCCAAAGGCCCGTTGGAAGGTGCAACATTCAAAACAGACCCTTTTGAGGAAGCCGGGTATTCAGACCGCACCCCGTTTTTGACCAACATGCCAGCCTATGGCCCCTACTCGGACCGTCCGACATGGACCAGCGCCCTGCGGCACCGGCTCATTCCGGGGTCACGCCCAAATCTTTTTGTGGCGCAGAAACTGGCCTTGCTGAAATACCAGCCCTGGATGCGCCTGTCGGCCGGGCTGCACTATGTGGGGGATGCCAAATTGTCGGAGCGCGAGCTGATTTTTGCGCACTTCAAATACAACGCCGATTTTCGGCGCAAGGCCAAAACCGAAGTCGCCCGGCGGCAGCATTTCAACGATGCGGAGGAATACCGCAAATACCTTGCGCTGGCCTCAGAGGGACGCAGCATCATCTATGACGCTCATACCTCTGCGCATTGGACAGATATTGACTTCGTAAAAGAGCGGCTTGATCCATGAACCAAAGGGCGCGTTTATGACGCGTCCTTTTGGTAGTGCGCAAACAGTTCTTTCATATGGCTGGCCATGTCTTTGGGGGCCATGGCAGAGCGCCAATAGGCGTCCATGTCGATCCGACCTTCCAAGAGCGCGGTCAAACGGTCCTGAAACTGCGCTTCATTTCCGGCCTCAAAGACCATGTCCGGGCAATTTGCGAGCTCTTTGGCACCACCCATATGGGAGGTCAAAAGGGGGATGTGGCGCGCGTGCATTTCAATCGCGACTTGGGGCAGATTATCGTGCCACAACACCGGGATCACGCCCACATCCACTTTTTCCAAAAGCGTATCGAGATCATCATGGTGATAGCCATCCATATGGGTGACCTCTGCGAGATGGGTTTGCAGCGCCTGTAAACGCTGCATGGTTTCCGCATCACCGCGCCGTGCCGCAACGGTCAGATGAATGCGCTGTGCCGTCTCTTTGGGCAGGTTTTCCAGCGCGGACAGCATAAAGTAAAACCCCTTGTCCCGGCGCATGTACCCCAGATACGCCAGCGTCAAACCACCATCTGTAGCAACAGGACCAGAGTGGGGTTTGGTACGTTGAAACTCCTGCGCTTCACGGGTGCCAATATAGTTTGTATGCACCAGGTGTGGCGCAATTCCATAGTGTTTTGCCAAATCTGACACCGCATCGGACACACAGAGCACCCTGTCACAATGTGCATTGATCAGGGCAATAAACCGAGATCGCCGCTCCACAAAGCCCTGTGCAGTTTCATGGGGGGGCTCAAGCTTAAGAGAGGTCGATTTTCCCAAACCGCGCACCGTGCGCAGCACACGCACCGCGCGCCGCGCCAACCGCATGGTCCAGGTAAAACAAAACTTGAACGTCCAACTGTCAGGGTGCAGACCCGCTTTTTTGAGCCGATAAGACAACCCATTCGCAATGCGCAAATGCTTAGGATTATGTTGCCCATGAAGACAATCTGCACAGTTCATCCCTGCATTAAAGTCCTCACAGGTTTCACGCTCCTGATGCCACAAATTTACCTGTGGGCAAGCAAAGTAATAGTTGTGAAGCGACAGTATGATGCGCGTCTGGGGCCAAATTTCTTTGATCTTCAACACGGAGGCAGGGATACCCTCAAGATTGTTGAAATGGATCACATCATAAGGCCCGGTCGCATTCACAAAATCTATGAAGGCCTCCGTTGTGGCCTCATGATCCACCTGTGAAGGATCGCCAAAAGAATGATGGCTGGGTGCCAAAACACCGGAGTTGATCAGATCATACCGGCGCGTATCAGAAGGGCCTGTCTGCGTCGCTTCCCAGCGCGGTTTCCCTCCGAACAGATCATAAGAAATACCCGCGCTCAGAAAGACCTCTTGCACCTCGCAATTCTGCTTGAGAGACGACATCACGTTGGCTTGATAAACAGTCACCCCACCGCCGCGTTTTTCTGGATCGAGGTAGTCGACCCAATTGTAATACAAAATTTTCAAATGTCGTTCCCAGTACGTCTTAAATTCAAAAGGTCCGGCTCACTTCGAACTGAGGCCCTAAACGCCGGATTGAACCAGCAGCATCACCAAGACAAATCCCCACAATCTAGAAATCAAACACCGCATTAAAAACACCTAGCAATCTCAAGATTTGGATCTCGCCCGCTGGACCAGATCAAGGTGCATTTCAATCGCTTCCTCAACATCTTCAAAATACTGCAATTGACCGTTGTTCAGTACGAGGCCGCGATCACAGAATTGGCGAACCTGACCCATTTCGTGACTGACCATTATGGCGCCAGAGTGTTTCATGCGCTCAACAAACACCTCTCTGCTTTTCGCTCGAAACGCCGCATCCCCAACTGCAGTGACCTCATCGACCAGATAGGTATCAAACTGAATCCCCATCGATGCCCCAAAGGTCAAACGCGATCGCATGCCAGATGAATAGGTCCGCACCGGCATGTGAAAATGTCGGCCAAGCTCCGTGAAGTCATCAACAAATTGCACCAGAGTATCCGTATCCACGCCGTAAATACGGGCGATGAAACGCACATTTTGCGCCCCGGTGAGTTCGCCATGAAATGAGCCGCCAAAACCCACAGGCCATGAGATGGACCCATCGCTCACCACACGGCCAGATGTTGGCCGCATTGTCCCTGCTATGATTTGCAAAAGCGTGGATTTGCCCGCACCATTGCGGCCCAGAAGCGCAAGAGCACATCCACTGGGCAATTCCATATTCAAATCGTCGATCACAACGTTTCTGACACCGCGCATGTCAAAACTCTTGGAAAGATGTTCAAACCTTAGCATGTTTCACATCTCTCAGCTGCGATCACGAATGGCGTAGTAAACCAATGCCATGACCCCCCAACTCAGAGTGAGGAACAGAGCCATAAGCGCCACGATAACGGCACGACGCGGATATTCACTGGTCTCCGCCATGGTGGGTTGGATGTAAGTCGCAAGGTACCGGCTCTGGCGTTCTGCTTTAGCACGCGCCACGTCTACGGCCCCAAGCGCGGCGCGGTAGGTCTCTTCTGAGAACTCACGATCCACAACCAAACCCTCATATTCTGCAATCAGATCAGGGTAGTCTTCCTCACCGGCCCCCGTTTCAATGGACGCAGATGCAAAAGCCTCACGTTCAAGCTTGATCCGCTCCTGAATCACCTCAATGCGACGTTGGGACTGAACCAAACGCGGATCCGTCACCTTGGCTGTCTGACGTACCAGATCATATTCGATGAGCGCCTCTGCGAGCTGCTGCTGCAGATTGTTGAGCACACCCATGCGGCCTTCGATATCGGTATCCGGATCAACGATGCGTGTCCGCGTACGGAATGCATTGATGGCTTCACGCGCCTGTTTCAAACGCTCAACAGCTTCATCAAGATCACGCCGCGCATAGCGCATAGCATCTTCGCGCGCCTGATTGTTGAGAGCATTGATCATCAACTGACTCTCATCGACAATCACAGAAGCAATGGCATGGGCCGTTTCCGGATCAAAAGCGAGCACCTGTAGTTCGATCAAACCGGAGCTGCTGTTGTAAGAAATTCTGACGATCCGCTGCCAGAACCATTCGAGATCTTCAATGCTGGCGTCTGGCCAAAGAGAGAACACCGGGTCCTTTTCCCAATACCTAGAATAGTGTTCGCGCAACCCGACCCTTTCCTCGACACTGCGCACCATGCTCTGGCTCAAAATAAACTCGTAGAGAATATCACCATCGCGCGAGCTTGACGTGCTGGCAATTTGCGCAAGCCCGCCCAAAAGTTCCTGCGCCCCTGCGGATTCTTCCTGACGCACGGTGAAACCTGTCACCGAGCTATATTGATCTTCTGCAATACCCCAAAGGTAGTAAACGGTTGCAGCCAAAGGCAAGAAAACCAATAAGAAAAAGGAAAATATCAACCCAAAGTGACGCCGCTTCAGCCCCGCCGGTTCGGCGTATGGGTAGGACTTTGCCTGCTCTTTTGGCTTGGGCGACTCTACCTTTTGAGGCGTGGCAACCTGAGAAGCCCCTTGTTGTTTTTTGGCCCACTGCCCCTGTTTGGCCTGGCCTGCGCGCTGACCCTGCGGCCTCGACTTGTTTGCACCAGCTTGTTGAGGTTTCTGTGCATTTTGGGCCGGCTTTTGCCAAGTCTGTTTTGCGGTATGCGGGTTCTGACCGCCCTGTTGCTTGGAAGGTGCATTCGGTCGCGATACTGCACCGTCTGATTTTTCATCGGTTTGAAGGCGCTCAGGGTTAGAGGCTCCTTCGACCCCTTGTGCAGCGCGCTTTTGCTCTTTGCCTTTGGACCCGTCTGCCATTATGTGCTTTCTAAAGAATGACTATTCAAATTTATGTACGTTACTTACATACTGCATTTTCCAGATGCCAGCACAGGAATGTTTTCACATGTCCGCTGACCAAGCCCAATCCCTGCCTCCAGTGCAAAGACCCGCTCAAGGCGTAAAACGCAGCTTTGCATCTTTTCGCGCCATTTCCGCTCTGATTCTGCGTGAAATGTCGACGCGCTATGGAAGATCACCAGGCGGATATGTTTGGGCGATCATGGAACCTTTGGGCGGTATTCTGCTTCTCTCACTCGGATTTTCTCTGGTGATGCGCACCCCGGATCTGGGGAACAGTTTTTTGCTTTTCTACGCCACGGGTGTGCTACCGTTTAGTCTCTATGTAACACTTTCCGGAAATGTGATGCGCAGCCTTTTGTTCTCCAAGTCGCTGCTCCAATATCCGGCGGTCACTTGGGCTGACGCGGTCATCGCCCGTTTCATACTGACTGCGCTGACCCAACTCATGGTCATGTTCATTTTGATTGCTGGCATTCTTCTGGTGACAAAAACACGCGTGATTTTAGAATTTAACCCCATCGTCATATCAGTTCTGTTGTCGATGTTGTTGGGAACGGGAGTCGGGGTGCTTAACTGCGCGATGTTTGGGCTGTTCCCAGTTTGGGCGCAAGTCTGGAGCATCGTTAACCGACCACTGTTTATTGCGTCCGGGATTTTCTTTCTTATCGATAACATGCCTAGCGCAGTACAAAATGTGCTTTGGTGGAACCCGGTTGCCCATGTCGTGTCTCTCATGCGGACGGGTTTCTATCCCACATACCGAACCGAATTTGTAAACATCACATTTGTTTTAACCGTTGGCATTGTCACACTGTTCTTGGGTATTGTTTTAGTGAAGCGCTACCATCGCGACATCCTCAACAACAGATAACCGTCATTTCTGTGATGCCCAGCGCAGCACCTGATCATGTTCCACATTGGTATGTTTGCGCAGCCCGTCTTTCACAGCCTGCCACATCAGGCGCAGAAAAATGCGTCTCTCACCACCGTGCGTGCGGATTTTAAGAAACCACTTGGGCAGAATAATCAGCAGCACAGGCCAAAACATCCAGCCTGCTGCGAGCCGATAGAGCAGCATTAAGTTCCGATGATAGTAATATACTTTCCAAAGAGGCCGGAAGCGGCCCCGTTGGCCGGCGAATGTAGAGCAATCGTGTTCGAATTGAACGGAGGGTTCAAAGCCAATTCGGCCACCAAGGTTGGTGAGCCCTAGAGTATAGATTCCATCATCTCCGTACAGGAACAAATCTGGATTGGGATATCCAATTTTTTCAACGGCTTGCCGGGAAATAAAAAACCCTACGAACGAGGTTACATCAATCGGTTGCCCCTGATCTGAGGCATAATCTTCGGCCCGCAGATGAAAGCCACCGCGCCCTCCCCGTAAAGTGCGGAAAAACTCAGCACGATGCCAGAAAGGATTGCGCGATGGGCGGTTCATTTCGCAAATCTCGCCAGATGGAAAATACACTGCAGAGGCGATGCCATCCCATTTTGACAGATCCAGCCGATGGAAGGCCGCGAAAGCTCCAGGTCTGGGACGCCCGTCGTCATCCATCACAACAAGCCAATCCGGATCACAGTCTTGCATCGCCCGACGCATGCCGGCCTCAAAGCCACCCGCACCGCCGCCGTTTTTATTCAGACGTTCTATATAAACTCTTGGGTCAGAGACTGTTTCAAGCCATTCCTGCGTGCCATCGTTGGAGGCATTGTCTGCTACGACAATCGCAGAAAGGTGCTCCGCAGGGGACTCCAGAAGTCGTGTAATCGTGATCTTAAGCTGTTCTAGCCTGTTGTAGGTCACTACCACTGCGACGAGGCGCAATCTGTGCGTTTCATCTGTCATAAGGGAGCTCCGCAGAGGCGCTCTCCATAGAGAAGCCTCTAAAATCAATCAAACGTATATCTAATTAAACTTTGTAAAAAGTGACAAAAACTCAGTCTCTTGATAGATTTACGCAAACCTACAGGAGAAGTGCAAGCATGCATGTTGAGGAGACCGCGATTGCCGGTTTGAAAGTGCTCACACCACGGCGCTTTGGGGATTCACGTGGTTTTTTTTCCGAAAGCTGGAACAAAAAGACTTTGTCAGATCACGGCATTGATCTGGAGTTTGTGCAGGACAACCATTCCCTTTCTGCAAAAGCTGGCACGGTACGGGGCCTGCACTTTCAGGCGCCCCCACATGCGCAGGCCAAGTTAGTGCGCTGCGGACGCGGGGCGTTGTTGGATGTGGCTGTGGACATTCGCTTGAACTCTCCGACCTATGGGCGTTGGTTTGCGGTGGAATTGAGCGCTCAGAACGGGCGGCAGATTTTGATACCGGCGGGCTTTGCGCATGGATTTGTCACTTTGGTGGAAGACACTGAAATCATTTATAAATGCACCGATTACTATGCGCCGGACTGTGATCGGTCGTTACGGTTTGATGATCCTGATCTTGCCATTGACTGGGGTCTGCGCCGCGAAGAGGCCATCCTATCGGAAAAGGATGCTATGGCACCGGCGCTTTCAGACATCAAAAGCCCATTTGAATGGGGAGTAAGCTATTGAAATTACTAGTAACAGGCGGAGCCGGCTTCATTGGATCCGCCGTGGTACGACTGGCCATCGCACGCGGCCATGAGGTGATCAATCTGGATGCGCTGACCTATGCCGCCTGTCTGGAAAACTTGCGCAGTGTGGATCAGGATCCAAAGTACCACTTTATCGAAGGCGATATCTGCAATTTAGCCTTATTAGAGACTATTTTTGCCACACACGAACCAGATGCCGTGATGCATCTGGCGGCGGAGAGTCATGTCGACCGTTCCATTGATGGGCCCGGAGCTTTTGTGCAAACCAATGTGCTCGGCACCTATAATTTGCTTCAGGCGGCACGTGGGTATTGGGAGCAGAAAAACCGCCCTAACACGTTCATATTTCACCATATTTCCACAGATGAGGTCTATGGATCCCTAGGCGCAGAAGGGCAGTTTACCGAAGAGACGCCCTATGCGCCAAACAGCCCTTATTCGGCCTCCAAAGCCTCCTCGGATCATATGGTCCGCGCCTGGGGGGAAACATATGGCCTGCCCTATGTGCTGACCAATTGTTCAAACAACTATGGCCCCTATCATTTTCCTGAGAAACTGATCCCGGTGGTGATCCTTAATGCATTGGCAGAAAAGGATATTCCTGTTTACGGGCAAGGGTTGAATGTGCGGGATTGGCTTTATGTCGAAGACCATGCCGATGCACTTCTGACCGTACTGCAGAAGGGGGACATCGGGCGCACGTATAATATTGGCGGCGAGAATGAGGCGCGCAATATTGATCTGGTGGAAATGATCTGTGCCATATTGGATCGGCTGCGCCCACAAAATAGACCCTATTCCAGCCTAATTCGCTTTGTTGAAGATCGCCCCGGACATGATCTGCGCTATGCCATTGATCCGAGCCGGATGCGCAAGGAGCTGGGCTGGCGCCCTTCTGTGACGCTTGAGGAAGGGCTTGAAAAAACCGTGCAGTGGTATCTGGACAATGAAGACTGGTGGCAACCTCTGTTGCAGCGCAGCGGCGTTGGCACCCGTCTTGGCGCTGGCAGAGGCAGCGCCCCAAAGCCCGCGCGTTAAGATATCGACTCAGGTAAAATCACGCATCGGTAAAGCGTCGGTATTCCAACGGTATTGCGTCGGTGGAAAAACGCCCATGTTGATAAGCGCCCAATCGTTACCCCACCCTGCGTAGGTTTAAGGCAAAATAAACACTTTCTGCGAGGTCTTGGGATGGCGCGCGGCGCAGATTGCACTCTTGCGACAAGGCGCTACTGTCTTGAAAACACAAAAGGTGAGGCGCATGAAACTACTGGTCTTCGGTCACAGCGGACAGGTGGCACAGGCATTGCGCGCGCGCGCCTCAGGCAGTCTCACCATTGAACCCCTGCCCCGTGCGCAGGCGGATCTGGCACAGCCCGGCGCCTGCGCCGCGCGGATTGCACAGAGTGATGCGGATGCGGTGATCAACGCCGCCGCCTATACCGCCGTGGATCAGGCGGAACATGAGCTGGCGCTGGCGATGCAGATCAATGGGCGCGCGCCGGGGGAGATGGCAGAGGCCGCGGCGCAAAAAGGGATCCCGTTTCTGCATATCTCATCCGATTATGTTTTTGACGGAACGGGGCACAGCCCGTGGCAGGAAACGGCACAGACCGGGCCGATCAATGCCTATGGGCGCAGCAAGCTGGCCGGTGAAGAGGCCGTATGCAAGGCGGGTGGGCAGCATGCGATCCTGCGCACCTCCTGGGTGTTTTCCGAAACCGGCGCAAATTTTGTGAAGACCATGCTGCGCCTTTCACAAACGCGGGACGCGCTCACCATCGTGGGGGATCAGGTGGGTGGGCCAACCGCCGCAAGCGATATTGCCGCTGCGCTGATCACGATGGCAACGCAGATGTGTGGCACGCCTGCGCTGCGCGGCACCTATCACTATGCAGGAGCCCCAAGCGTGAGCTGGGCCGGGTTTGCCCGCGAGATTTTCGCCAAAGCTGCGCGCCCGGTCACGGTGACGGAGATCCCTTCGACAGAGTATCCCACACCGGCAAAACGCCCGCTGAATTCCCGGCTGGATTGTGCCAAGATAGAGACAGATTTTAAGATTACGCCTCCAGATTGGGGGGCAGAATTGGATCGTGTGATCCCACTATTGTTGAAAGAGATGACATGAGCGCACGTAAAGGCATTATTCTGGCCGGCGGCACGGGCACGCGGCTGTATCCGATCACCATTGGCGTCTCCAAACAGCTTGTGCCGATCTATGACAAGCCGATGATTTATTACCCGCTGAGCGTTTTAATGTTGGCCGGTATTCGCGATATTGCGGTGATCACCACGCCGCAGGATCAGGATCAGTTTCAGCGCACCTTGGGGGATGGCAGCCAATGGGGGCTGTCGCTGACCTATATTGAACAGCCCAGCCCCGATGGGTTGGCGCAGGCCTATCTTCTGGCCGAAGAGTTTCTGAACGGGGCGCCAAGCGCCATGGTTCTGGGGGACAATATCTTCTTTGGGCATGGGTTGCCCAAACAGCTGGCCACGGCGGATGCCCGCACGGAGGGCGGCACGGTGTTTGGCTATCGCGTGGCCGATCCGGAACGCTATGGGGTGGTGGATTTTGCCGAAGACGGCAGCGTGCGCCATATTGTTGAAAAGCCCAGCAAAGCGCCCTCGCCTTATGCGGTGACCGGGCTTTATTTTCTGGATGGCACCGCGCCAGAACGCGCGCGGCAGGTCACCCCCAGTGCGCGCGGCGAGCTGGAAATCACCGCGCTCTTGGAAATGTATCTGAAAGACGGCGCGCTGCATGTGGAGCAGATGGGGCGCGGCTATGCCTGGCTGGACACGGGCACCCATGCTTCGCTTCTGGATGCGGGGAATTTTGTGCGCACCCTGTCAGAGCGTCAGGGGCAGCAGGTGGGCTGCCCGGAAGAGATCGCCTGGGCACAGGGCTGGATCAGTGATGCGCAATTGCGCGCCCGTGCGGAAGCTTTTGGCAAAAACAACTATGGTGCCTATCTGCACGCCCTGCTCGAGCCGTGAGCGCCATTGACAGAACGGTGTGTCAGGCGGCATCTGAAACCTGAGGCGCGTGAGATTTTGCGCCATGATATTTGAGAGATGCCTTTAGATGACTTGGAAAATCCTGTCCTCCCAGCAGTTGATGAAACGTCCGCCGTTTCTGGAGATTGAACAGCAACAGGTGGAGGTGCGCCCGGGCCAGATCGTGGATGATTTCTATCAGGTGCATCTGATGGATTTTGCTTTGGTGATCCCGTTTCTGGAAGATGGCCGTGTCGAGGTGATCCGCCAGTACAAACATGGGCCACGGCGTGAGGTTCTGGGATTTCCTGCCGGACATGTGGATCCGGGCGAGGAACCGGGGCCAGCCGCGACGCGGGAATTGCTGGAGGAGACCGGGCTTGCGCCTGCGCAGATGCGGCATCTGGGATCATATGTGGATCACGGCAATGCGCGGGTCTGTCAGGGGCATTATTATGTGGCGCAGGGCTGTCGCCGGGCGGCGCGGCCTGATCCCGGCGATCTGGAAGACTTTGCCTATGAAACACTGACGCCGCAGGAGATCGACGCGGCGATCAAAGCTGGGGATTTTGGTGTGATGCACCATGTGGCGGCCTGGGGCCTGTGGAAGATCCACAACAGTTAAAGGTGGTCACTTGCCGCCAGAAGCTCGGCTTTGCTTAGGGTGAACTCTGAAGCAATCCATTGGGCCTCAAGCGCCTTGAGCGCCTTACCCAGTGCGGCCCCCTGAAAACGGTCCATCAGATCGGCCGGACGGATCGGAAAGCTGGCTGCGCTGCCCTGTTGCGCCGCAATGAGCGCGTCTGGCATCAGGGGCAGTTCCAGCATGGCGGCCCGCAGCAACAGAATGGACACTGCGGTGTCATGGCCGTGTCTGTAGCCAAGCACGCCGGGGGTGTCGGTGCTTTCCACGCCTGCGTGCAGCAGGTCGCGCTGACGGGCGGCTTTCTTGGACAGGCGCAGGGCTTCGGACAGGTCCGCACCGCCCAGTGCGGTCAGACGGCGGATGGGATCGGGGAGCAGGCCAATACTGCTTTCCAAATGCACCAGAGGCGCAAGCGCGCGATCATGGGCACCGGGCAGAAGGTTTCCCAAGACACCGGTGCTGCGCATTGCGGCAACGGCGGGGGCCGGATCGGGCGCGCCCAGAAGCTTCATCATTTCGCTGCCCACCCGCTCTTTGGACAGGGACGCCAGACCGTCGGTATTGGCGGCAATCGCCGCCAGCGCCTCAGGATCCATGCCCTCAGCGGGGTCGCCATAATAGGCATGAAAACGGAAGTAGCGCAGAATGCGCAGGTAGTCTTCGCGGATGCGGTCTTCGGCGTTATCAATAAAGCGCAGGCGGCGCGCCTTAAGATCAGACAACCCGCCGAGCGGATCCACCACTGTGCCGTCAGAACGGGCATAAAGCGCGTTCATGGTGAAATCACGGCGGTGGGCGTCATCTTCGACATGATCGGAGAAAGCCACCACAGCGCGGCGGCCATCGGTTTCTACATCGCGGCGGAAAGTGGTGATCTCATGCGGAATGTCCTTGGCCACGACGGTGACAGTGCCATGTTCAATGCCGGTGGGAATGGCGTTGAGCCCGGCGGCTTTGGCAAGTTCCATCACCCGTTCCGGGCGCGCATCGGTGGAGATGTCGATGTCATTGACCGGCACGTGCAAAAGCGCGTTGCGCACGCAACCGCCCACCAGAAGCGCCTGATGCCCATGTGTCTCTAACATGGCGCAAACCGCCTGAGTTGGAGCCGCAGTCAGCCAATCACCGGAAACTTTCATTGACCTGCCACCCGTTCTGCGAGGCCGCGCAGAATGCGCGCGGTGGCCCCCCAGATGTAATAGGGGCCAAAGGGCACCGTATAGTAGTGGCGTCGTTGTCCCTGCCAGCGGCGAGATTGCAAGGAAAACCGCACCGGATCGGTCACATGAGACAGCGGGACAGAAAAGACCTCTTCGACCTCACCGGGTTCCGGGATCACGTCAAATGTGTCTCTAACAAGGCCTAAAACCGGCGTCACAAGGAAACTGGTGACCGTTTCATGGGTGGGCAGAGTGCCGAGCACTTCGACGTTTTCGGAGGGCAGACCAATCTCTTCGCGCGCCTCACGCAGAGCGGCGGCGATGACATCTGCATCCGCCTCATCCTGTTTGCCACCGGGAAAGGCGATCTGACCCGGATGGTGTTTGAGATGGCTGGCGCGTTTCGTGAGGATCACCTGCGGGGTGCCCGCTTTGATCTCTATTGGCACAAGCACGCCAGCGGGGCGCAGCTTGCGACCTTTGGGCAGAACAACATCAGGATTGAGATCAAAATCAGAAGAGGCCGCGCTGTCGCGTGACAGCGCGGCCTTAAGGAGGTGACGCGGATCAGACGCCTGCGGCATCTGAGCTGCGATCTTTGGGCGGCATGCCAACCGTGGTTGGATCCATATCGTAATGGGCACCACAGAACTGACAGTCAGCGGTGACGCGGCCCTCTGGCGTGGTCATTTTCTCAATGTCGCGCGCCGAGTAGATCGAGAGCGACTGGCGCACACGTTCCTCTGAGCAGGTGCAACCAAATTTCACCGACTGCGCATCATAGACACGCGGCTCTTCCTCGTGGAACAGGCGCACCAGAAGATCGGTAGGCGGCACGGAGGGCCCGATCATTTCCAGATCTTCGACCGTGTCGAGCAGGATGTTGGCGCGATTCCAGTTCTCTGCGTCATCTTCATTGACCACATCTTTGGCCAGAAGATAGCCGCTTTCGCCGCTGCCCCCTTCCCCAGAGATCTCAGGGCTGGCCTTGGGCATATGTTGCAACATGATGCCGCCGGCGCGCCAATGTTCACCAACGCCGGGCTCAATCGACTTGCCAAACTTCAGCGAAAAGCGCGTCGCCAGCTGTTCAGATTGCGCAAAATAAGCCTCAGCGGAGGCCTGAAGCGACCCGCCCACAAGGCCGGAGATGCCCTGATAGGGTTTCATGCCATCCCCTTGGTCGATCAGCAGCGCAAAATAGCCATTGCCAAGCTGCTCAAAGGGGGTGCCCTCAGTCAGGCGCTCTTCGTCAAAGCTTGCATAGGCGCGGATGCGGGCGATCTCACCCTCATTCTGCGGCGCATAGTAATCGGTGGCGATCATGCGCACCGGCCCGTTGGTCTGCACCTGCAGCGACAGCTTCCAGCGCAGGCTGATGGTTTGCCCGATCAGCGCGGTCAGAAGGGCCATTTCTGCGACCAGTGCCTCGACCTTTTCCGGGTAGGCATGCTGTTTGAGCACGCCGGAGAGCACGCCATCAAGACGGGCCACGCGCCCGCGAATATCAGATTTGTCCAGCTGGAACGGCAGCACTGTGTCGTCCCAGGCAATTTTGCTTTCAGCTTTCATGGGGTTTCCTTATCGGCCTTCCCTTGCCATACCGCGACTATATAGGGCCAGCAAGGGCGACAAAAAGGGGTTTCACATATGATACCACGTTTCGGCACGCCACCGGAGAGAAACGAGCACTATAAGCTGCGGGCCGGGGCCTATGCGATTTTGCTGCGCGGTGATCAGATGCTGGTGACCCATCAGGCCGCACCAACCCCGGAATTCCAACTGCCCGGTGGAGGCATTGATCCGGGGGAAAGCCCGGTGGTTGCCCTGATGCGGGAGGTGTTTGAGGAGACCGGATACCGGATTTCAAAGCCGCGCCGACTGGGTGCCTTTCGCCGGTTCACCTATATGCCGGACTATGACCTTTGGGCAGAAAAGCTCTGTGCCATCTATCTGGCCACACCAACGCTGCGCATTGGCCCGCCCAGCGAGCCGGGGCATGACGCGGTCTGGATGGATGTTGAGATGGCGGTGGCACAGCTCGGCAATGCCGGAGATCGCCATTTTGCCGCCCGTTTCCTACGTTAAGTCCACGCAGAGAAAAACGATTTAGTCTTTGTATTCCATAAGGATACCAGACACGTCATCTGGGAACCCTTTGCCACCGGAAAATTCATCCAGCTTCCAGACCATGGCCTGTAGCGTGCTTTCCAGATCATGCTGATAGAGCTCTTTCAGCAGGGTTTCCAAGCCGGTTTCCCCCAACATGCCGGTGCCCATATCCGGGCATTCGGTGACCCCGTCAGACAGAAGGAACAGACGATCACCGGGATTGAGCTTCAGCGTAAACTGCGCAAACTCGCCACCCGGAATAAGCCCCACCGGAAGACCGCCCGGACCGTCCTGTTCGATGGTGCCATCGGCACGCTGCACCACAGGATGCGGGTGCCCGGCCTGACAGAGGATGACCTCACCGGTTTGCAGATTCACATCCGCAAGCAGCATGGTGAAGTAATGTTCGGTCTCCATCTCATCGAGGATGATTTCATTAAGACGCGCCACCACCTGTTCCGGGGGATGGTGGGTGTGGGTGCCATCGGGCAGCACCTGAATGGCAATATTGTTTTCCGGAGAGCTGCCGGACAGATAGCCCGCCAACCGCGCGGTGATCAGAGCAGAGCTGATTCCGTGACCGGAAACGTCGATGGCATAGAGCCCAATCCGGGTTTCTGAAATTTTGTAATGGCCGACCAGATCGCCGCCGACATGGCCGGAAGATTGCAGCAGCAAAGAGACCGCTGCGTGATCGAAAGTGCGGAACCGCTCAGGCACAAGAGACTGCTGCAGCTTTTTGGCGGCCAGCAGGTCGTTATCAAGCGAATCATACAGACGCTGAAGCTCATCGAGCGTTTCAGAAATCATCTTGTTCTTGTCGGTCAGCTCGCGCTGCATGCGCAGAATACGCTCGGCGGCGGAAATCCGGGCGCGCAGCTCATAGCCGTTGACCGGCTTGGTCAGGAAGTCATCGGCACCGGCATCAAAGCCCTGTGCCACTTCCGTCTTTTCACTCTTGGACGTGAGGAGGATGAAATAGCCATAGGCTTCGGTCTTCAACTCGCGGAACGCACGGCAGAACTCAAGACCGGACATGCCGGGCATCATCCAGTCAGACAGGATCAGATCCGGCGGATCTTCGCGACAGATATCCAAGGCTTCCTGCCCTGAGGCGGCTTCGATCACATCATAGCCGTCGCGTTTGAGAGACAGGCTGAGAATGCGCCGCTGCACGCGGCTGTCATCCACGAGAAGCACACGTTTGATCACCCCGGCTTCAGGGGCGCCAGTTTCAGCGGATTGAACAGACGTGGAAGACAAAACTTCGGAGCCTTTACACATGGTTTTCACTTATTGACACAGATACCTACAATCTTGCTACTTAACATGCCGTCAAAAGTAAAAATGAGATAGTTCAAATTCTATCAGATAGGATTTGTTAACACTTTTTTGCCAATGTGGGCCGCGGAATAGTGAGGAAGTACCCATGATTGACTGGGATAGAGTAGACGAGCTGCGTGAAGAAATTGGCTCTGAAGACTTCGGGGAAGTCGTCGACCTCTTCTTGGACGAGGTAGAAGAAGTGATTGATCGCCTGCGCGATGGTCCCAAAATGGAGGATCTGGAAGCGGATCTGCACTTCCTGAAGGGCGGTGCGCTCAACCTCGGATTCCGTGCGTTTTCGCAATTGTGCCAGGCCGGCGAAGCGGCGGCGGCGGCAGGGAAGGCCGACACCGTCGATGTGGATGCGATTCTGGATGCCTTTGCCGAAAGCAAGGACGTGTTCGCACAGAAGCTCGCAGCTGCCTGACAGCACTCACCCCTGCCAATCTTTTGTCGCCATGCATGACCTTGGGCCTGCGTGGTGTTTTGCAATACGCATAGCATCGCCCGAAGGCAGAGGCCTACAAAACAAACTGCCCGAGCGTTTCATCATTGGTGATGTCGGTGAACGTCATCCCCGCAGCGGCGATACGTTCAAAAAGCGCTTCGAAGTTCTCAGGTTTTGAGGTCTCGATCCCAATCAGCACCGACCCAAAGTTGCGGGCGGATTTCTTGAGATACTCAAAGCGGGCGATGTCATCTTCGGGCCCCAGCGTTTCCAGAAAATCGCGCAGCGCGCCGGGGCGCTGTGGCATGCGCAGGATGAAGTATTTCTTCACACCGGAATAGCGCTGTGCGCGTTCTTTCACCTCTGGCAGGCGTTCAAAATCAAAGTTGCCGCCGGAGGTCACGCAGACCACGGTTTTGCCCCTGATCTGATCCGCCACATCGGTGAGCACGTCAACCGCCAGCGCGCCTGCGGGTTCCAGAACGATGCCCTCCACATTCAGCATTTCCAGCATTGTGGCACAGATGCGATCCTCGGGGGCGGCGAGCACATGCGCAGGGTCCATGGTCGCAAGGCGAGCGAAGGTCTTGTCGCCAATGCGCGCCACCGCAGCGCCATCCACAAAGCTGTCGACATGGGCCAGCGTGACCGGATGCGTGGCATCCAGCGCCGCGGCGAGGCTCATGCCGCCTTCTGGTTCCACCAAAGTGTAATCCGTCGTCGCGCCGAAATAACTGTAGATGCCGGAGGAGAGCCCACCGCCGCCCACAGGGAGGATGATGTGATCAGGCGCGCGGCCCAGTTGGGCTTCGATTTCCACCGCCACAGACGCCTGACCTTCGATCACATTCTCATCGTCAAAGGGGGACAGGAAGGCAGCTCCTGCCTCGGCACAATAGCTCTGCGCGGCGGCCAGCGTGTCGTCAAAATAGTCTCCAACAAGGCGGATTTCGACGTTCTCGCCACCAAAGACCTGTGTCTTGAAAATCTTCTGCTGCGGCGTGGTGACCGGCATGAAGATCACCCCCTGCACATCAAAGTGCTTGCACATAAAGGCCACGCCCTGTGCGTGATTGCCGGCGCTGGCGCAGACAAAAATCCGTTGATCTGGATCGGTGGCGCGGCATTTGCGCATGGCATTGAAGGCACCGCGTAGCTTGTAGGAGCGCACGGGCGTCAGGTCTTCGCGCTTGAGCCAGATGTCGGCACCAAAGCGGGCAGAGAGGTGGGCATTCAGCTGCAGAGGCGTGGCGGGAAAAACGCTGCGCATGGCGGCTTCGGCAGTGCGGGCACATTTACGAAATTCGCTCATGTGCCCTCAGTGGCCCAAGCCGCCGCTTTTGGCAAGGGGCGGTTGCCCAGATCAGTCGACAGAGCGGCCTTCGATGAAGTGGCCATGCAAGGTGGTCAGCACGCTGATATTAAGCAGAGTGGCCAACACAGCTGCGGCAACTGAGAAGATCGCAGATAGCGGAGCAAACAGAAGGGTCGTCAGAGAGACGGGAAGCTGAAGCAGGATCTGGAACCCAATCAAAGACAGCAGAAGCAGGAGGAAACTGCCGCCAAAGCCTTTTGTCGCCTCAAAGGCCTGCACAATGGAAATCGGTGCGCCGATGGCAGCGGCAGGCAGCAGAATGGACAGGCGCATGTAGCTCACAATCAGAAGAAAATAGACCGGTAGACCGATCAGAATGGCAATGAGCAGGCTGGCCTCTACAAAAGACACCAGAAGAACACCAACCGGTAAGCCCACAACGATAGCCAAAAGCGTAATCTTCAGCATTTGCCACCAGTAAGAGAAGATCCGCCCCATGTTGAAAGGGGGGATCCAGCCCTGCGGTATCTCCTCCAGAAGGACAAACCGGTGCCAGGCCACAATGCTCCATGTTGCAACGATCGCGTAAAAGATCATCACGGAAAAGATGGCCAGACCGATACCGGAACCAACGGGACCTGAGGCTTCGAGCCGATCTGCAAAGACTGCGATAAACGCAACGATGCCCAGAATGCCGACTATGGTTGGCACCAGAAAGATGCGCAGAACTTCGCGCCAGTTGCCAAAAATCATGCGCAGCGCATGTTTGAAAAGTTTCCAACCCAGCATAAAGACCTCTTTGGGATGCGTGTTTTGTAAATTATCGCTCTTGTGGCAGGTTTATGTAGCGCAAGACAAGCCCGTTAAGCCCATATAAAACAGCGATTTTGTGACATCAGTCGAGGGAGCGACCTTCGATGTAGTGGCCATAGAGTGTTGTGAGGATACTGATGTTCAACACGCCCAAGAATGCGGACAAGACAACACTGACGACCAAAGCCAAAACTTCACTTCCGCCTTCCAAACCTTGCACCAAAATCTCCGTTCCGCTTTGGAGCAATCCGATGAGGATCAACAAGACCAAGAACGACCAAAAGGCCCCTCTTGTCGCGTCGAACGCCTGAGAGATTTTTATAGGATTTCCAACAGCGGCGGCAGGCAGCACAATAGAAACCTGTAACCACAAAACGCCTAGAAAGATAAACAGTGGAATAGCCAGAACCGCTACGAGCGTTACGATATTGGCGGCCTGCGCGACAAAGAAAAACAATGCGACCAAAACGATCACCGCCATAGCCAAAAGCGAAATGATGAACGCATTCCATAGGTAAGAAGCCATTGGATTTAACTGAAGTGGCGGTATCCAACCGGTTGGATATTCCTCCAAAACAACAAATCGATGCCATGCGACCACGGTCCACAGCAAAACAAACACAAACAATGCTGCGATGAGAGACAGCGTCAGAATCTGAGCGCCTGTTCCACCTCTCAGTATCACTCCAAATATAAACACTAGCGCGGCTGCGCCAAGAACAGCAAGAAGCGAGGGGACCAAAAATATCTTGAGCGCTTCTAACCAGTTTCTCAAAACCATGTTCAGCGCGTGTTTGAACAGCTTCCACCCCTGCATCCAGTACCTCTTAAAGATAGTATTTTTCATCAATTTCACCCTCTTCTGACAGACCCCACCCAACAAAAGCAAGCCTAGGCCCCCCGTCACCTTGCCCCGGAGGACAAAACCCGCTATCGCGCGAGCGTTATATGGACGAAGGGAAAAGACATGTCGGCTCCGAAGAAAGTTGTGCTGGCCTATTCCGGTGGCCTGGATACCTCGATCATCCTGAAATGGCTGCAAACCGAATATGGCTGTGAGGTGGTGACCTTCACCGCGGATCTGGGTCAGGGCGAAGAGCTTGAACCCGCCCGCAAGAAGGCTGAGCTGCTGGGCATCAAACCTGAGAACATCTATATTGAAGATGTCCGAGAAGAGTTTGTGCGCGACTTTGTGTTCCCGATGTTCCGCGCAAATGCGGTCTATGAAGGTCTCTATCTGCTGGGCACCTCGATTGCGCGCCCGCTGATCTCCAAACGTCTGATTGAGATCGCAGAAGCAACCGGTGCCGATGCTGTTGCCCACGGGGCAACCGGCAAAGGCAACGATCAGGTGCGCTTTGAGCTGGCGGCCTATGCGCTGAACCCGGACATCAAGGTGATTGCGCCGTGGCGTGAGTGGGATCTGTCGAGCCGCACCAAGCTGATCGACTTTGCCGAACAGCACCAAATCCCGATCGCCAAGGACAAACGCGGCGAAGCGCCTTTCTCTGTGGATGCGAACCTGTTGCATACTTCTTCGGAAGGCAAGGTGCTGGAAGATCCAGCTGTGGCGGCACCGGATTACGTCTATCAGCGCACCGTGCATCCTGAAGACGCGCCCAATGAGCCTGAGTTCATCGAAATCGGCTTTGAAAAAGGTGACGCGGTCAGCATCAATGGCGAGGCGATGAGCCCGGCCACCATCCTGACCAAGCTGAACGAATATGGCGGCAAACACGGCATTGGCCGTCTGGACCTCGTGGAAGGCCGGTTTGTGGGCATGAAATCCCGCGGCATCTATGAAACGCCGGGCGGCACTGTGCTGCTTGAGGCGCACCGTGGCATTGAGTCCATCACCATGGATCGGGGCGCGATGCACCTGAAAGATGAGCTGATGCCGAAATATGCAGAGCTGATCTACAACGGTTTCTGGTACAGCCCAGAGCGGGAAATGCTGCAGGCGGCGATCGACAAGAGCCAAGAGCATGTCACCGGCACCGTGCGCGTGAAACTCTATAAAGGCAGCGCCACCACCGTGGGCCGCTGGTCTGAGTATTCGCTCTATTCCGAGGAACATGTGACCTTTGAAGATGATGCGGGCGCCTATGATCAGAAAGACGCCGCAGGCTTCATCCAGCTGCAGGCCCTGCGTCTGAAGCTGATCGCGATGCGCAACAAACGCACCGACAGCTGACCTCACGCATTTTGCTTTTGGAAAAGCCCGCCTATTTCGGCGGGCTTTTTCTTTGGCGACTATCCGCATTAGGTTGCGGAATTACATCACGGTTTCAGATATTTAAGCCCACAGAGCTTTCACCTTCTAATGCGGAAGGCTTGCGTTATGTTGAGTGAAAACAATCAATAGGCGTTTAGATGAATAGTGTTGAGAATTTTGAATTTCGCGGTAGCGCGAAAGAGTATTTTGGGATCTGGATTGTAAATGTCCTGTTGTCGATTGTGACCCTGGGCATCTATTCCGCATGGGCTAAGGTACGGACAAAGAAGTATTTTTATCAGAACACCTATGTAGCCGGGCGCAATTTTGACTATCACGCCACTGGCAAAACCATCCTGATTGGGCGGCTGATTGTGGTTGCGGCGTTTGTTGTCTATTCGATCGTGTCAACAGTGCTGCCTCCGCTCGGTGCGCTTATGGCGTTGGGGATTTTTGTAATGTTCCCCTATCTGATTTACCGCAGCGCGCGGTTTAATGCCCGCAACAGCAGCTGGTCCAACGTGCGGTTCAATTTTGTGGGCGAGGTTGGCGGCGCCTATAGGGTCTATATGGGTCTGCCGATTTTGGTCGCTCTCACGCTTTATACAACCTTCCCCTTCCTGTCGCGTGCAACGCAGCGCTATGGCATTGGCGGGCACACGCTTGGCAATACGCGCTTTGAATTCGACAGCGCTATTGGCCCCTTTTACAAAGCCTTTCTGGTAGCGGCAGTGTTTGTTGTCGGTGGTTTTGTTGGGTTCTTTGCTGTGGCTGCTGGCGGATCCACGGCCACGGTAAATCCAGCCATGTTTGCGCTCGGCTATCTCATTTTGCTGCCTGCTATAGTGATTGGCTCCGTGCTTTATCAGGCAATGATCCGCAACCATGTCTATGCCAATACCAAGCTTGGCAACCACGCTTTCAGCTCCACAGTCACCGTGGGTGGCATGCTGGCCCTGATCATCACAAACCTGCTGATCACCATGTTCTCTCTGGGTCTTCTGCTGCCCTGGGCGCAAGTGCGGCTGCATCGCTATATGGCGAACAACACGCAGGCGTTGCCCAATGGTTCGATTGATGATTTCCACGGTCAGTTGATCGAGGATCAGGGGGCCATTGGCGACGCCTATTCCGATATCGAAGGTGTTGATCTGGGCATTGCCATCTGATGGAGATCGGCGCGCAAACGGTTCAGGGAGTCGGGTTTTATCCCGGCTCCTCGCGTCGTTTTGAGGCGCATGTCACGGTTGACCCAACGGCAGATACGGTGCGGTTGATCGATGCTGAGACCGGGAAGTTCCTGCTGATCTGTGCGCTTTCTGCGGTGACCGTGGACAAGGCAGCGGGCCAAGGTCCGCGTCAGATTTATTTGCCTGACAACTGGCTTCTACAGATTGAGGTGCCAGAAGATGTGGCCATTTTTGGTGAAGCCCCGCGCAATCAGCTTTTGCGCCATTTCGAAGAGGTCCGACCACGTTTGATCGCGGTGGTTGCGGTGGCGGTAATGGCCACTTGGCTGGTGTGGAAATATGGGCTGACGGTGATTGTGGCGGTGGCGGTCTATATGACGCCGGAAAACCTGCGCGATTATATGGATCGTGGCACGATGCAAAGCATCGATTTTGTACTGGCGGATGCGACAAATCTGAGTACATCAGAGCAGGAGAAGGTGCGTAAGATTTTTGACAACATTGTCGCACAGGTTCCCCAAAAACAGCAGCGTATCCGTCGTTTTGACCTCCTGTTTCGCGATGTTGAAGGGATGGGGCCAAATGCATTTGCCCTGCCTGGTGGGACCATTGTGGTCACCGATCAGCTTGTTCAGGAATTTGGCACTGATCAGGATGTAATAGCCGGGATCATTGGGCATGAGCTGGCGCATACATTGCAGGATCATGGGCTCAAACAGCTTTATCGCGGACTGTCGATCTATGTGCTTCTGGCGATGATCGCCGGGGATCTGGGACCGGTGCTTGAAGACATTGCGCTTGAGGGACAGGTTTTTGTGCGATTGGCATTTTCTCGTGCACATGAGGCAGAGGCGGATCGGATTGGAGTGCGGCTGGCCACAGAGGCTGGATATGACGGCAAAGGGCTGGCGCGGTTTTTTGAGACCTTGCAGAGCGAGCAACTGGACCTGCCGTGGTTATCGACACATCCATCTTTTGAACGCCGTATCAAAGAGATAAGCGAACAGAACTGACCAGCATTCCACGCCCTTGGGCCCCGCCAGCGAAGGCAAAAACTTCTTTGAGAAGTGGGGGTGGACGTCTAGCGTTTCAAAAAGACTTTTGAACATGAGACATTAAATGCCGGGAGGGCATCCAAGATGGGGACAATCTCACATCTGTTGAGGATCATTTGGGTGGTGCTCCTCACCGCAGGGTTTGGTTTTGCACAGGACGCTCCTACGCCGGAGCCAGAAACGCCATCTGTAGCAGATGAGACCTATATTCAGACGGTCGAAGTGGATGGCGAGCCGCTGTTTGCGGTGCGGGGCTCCACGGCGCTGCCGGCTGAGGAACGGGCCGCGCTTGTGGCCAAACGGATTGTCGATATTGCCACGCGAAGTGAAGCCAAAGACGTGGTGATGCGCATTGAGCGCAGCGAGCTGGGGCAATCCATTTTTGCCGACAACACCATGGTATCTGTCACAACTCAGGCGGATGCCGTCTTTGAGAAGATGGATGTGGATGTGCTGGCGGCGTTGCATGCCGAAGCCATCAAGGCGGCCATTCTGGATTATCGGGCCAACCGCACGGATGAGGCATTTTCCCACAGCACTCTGACGGCGCTTCTGTGGAGCGGAATTTTTGCGTTCTATTGTATTGTGCTGCTTTGGCTGCGCAAACGGGTGCCCCAGTTTGTGGCCGGTATCGTGGAACAGCGCACGCGGGTGATTCAGGAAGCCACCAAAGACATTGTTCAGAGCCGCGCCGTATCTGACATTGCGAAGTTTGTGATCAGATTGCTGGTGGATGTGACCCTGTTTGCGGGCTTTTACTACTATCTGTCTTTTGTGCTGCACTCCTTTCCAAACACGCGCCCTGTGGCAGAGCTCTTGCTGCGCTATGTGACAGGGCCAATCCTGGGACTGTTGAAAGGGTTTGTGAGTTTTCTGCCCAATCTGATCACGCTGGCGATCATTGCCGCCGTCACCCGCTGGATGATCAAAGGGGTCTATCTCTTTTTTGAAAGTGTGGATCAGGGGGTTGTGGAGCTTAAATCCTTTGAGCGTCACTGGATCTGGCCCACCTATAATCTGATCCGTGGCACGCTGATCCTGACGGCGGCTGTGATTGGATTTCCCTATATTCCCGGATCAGATTCCGCCGCTTTTCAGGGTCTGACCATTCTTGTCGGTGTGATGGTCTCTCTGGGTTCAAACTCGGTGATCTCAAACGTATTGGCCGGGCTGTTTGTGCTCTACAAACGCTCCATGAACATCGGGGATCGGATTCGAGTGGGCGAATACTATGGCGATGTGATGCAGATCAAGCTGATGGAGACCTACCTTAAGTCAGTCAAAAACGAGCTGATCTCGATCCCGAATGCGACGCTGCTGTCCTCTGAGGTGATCAACTATTCCAGCAAAATAGATGGCAAGGGGCTGCTTTTGCACACCACGGTGGGCATTGGTTATGAGGAGCCACGTAAGAAGGTGGAGGCCATGCTGGTGGAAGCGGCGCGGCGCACCAAAGGCCTGAAAAACACTCCCGCACCTTTTGTGCTTGTGACCGGATTGATGGATTTTGCGGTGAACTATCAGATCAATGCTTTCACAACACGCGGGTCTTATCTGCCGCTGCTGCTGAGTGATCTGCATAAGAACATCACCGATGTGTTCAATGAAAACGGTGTACAGATCATGACGCCCCATTATGAGGGCGACACAGCGGACCTTAAGGTATCGGACGAAGACTGGGATGAGCCATTGGCGCACGAACGGATACAGCAGGATGAGCGCCAGGACGGCTGACCGCGTTTGAGGCAAAAGTTAATACTCTTGTAACGACCGCCACGTAACCCTTGCGGCGACGCAGATTCTGCGATCCTTTTTTGGCAGATACAGTTTAGGGGACATACGATGCTTGCAGAGATTACAGAAAAGATGGCGGATGCACTGAAAACGCGCAATTTTGATGGATCGCTGAAATTCGATTGCGGCGATGCTGGTGTGATCGTTCTGGCCGAGGGGACCGCCTCGCAGGAAGATCGCGACACCGATTGCACCGTGGCGATTTCCGAAGCCAATCTGGTGAAGCTGCTGGCAGGGGATCTGAAACCGACCACCGCGCTGATGCTGGGCAAGCTAAAAGTCTCCGGTGATATGGGCACCGCGATGAAACTGGGTCAGTTGCTGAGCTAACTCTCGTCCCTGTGTTTTGGTGGCGGCTAAGACAGCCCGCCAAAGTGTATGAAAGCCCGCAGCCTCCCGCTCGCGGGCTTTTTGTTGGCCATAAATGACGCGGATTTTTGCGCGATGGCCCCCTTTTTCCAATGCTTCGGACGATTGTGGGCGGTAAGGATCAGCCGCAGTTGACAGAGGGCGCGATGCGCGGGCTAACTGCGAAAAATAGATTGGGTTTTATGACTTTGACTTCCGAAACTTGCACAGAGCCAGCCAACGACCAGAGGGCGCGGACCCTGCTGATCCTTGGGGCAAACGGCAAGTTGGGACGACTGATGCGGGCGGCCTGTACCGTGGCCCCAGAGCTGCAGGCAGGATGGCGGATCATTTGGGCCGCACGCCGCGAGGGTGCCGGAATTGATCTGGTTGTGCCCAATGGCGTATTGCCGCCGGATTTTCCCCAAGCCGATGCCGTTCTGGCGCTTTGGGGCGTGGTGCCCGGACAGGGCAATCTTGAGGACA
Source organism: Shimia sp. R11_0 (assembly GCF_017744035.1). Taxonomy (NCBI): domain Bacteria; kingdom Pseudomonadati; phylum Pseudomonadota; class Alphaproteobacteria; order Rhodobacterales; family Roseobacteraceae; genus Shimia; species Shimia sp. R11_0. Next base: position 283,628 of record NZ_JAGHQY010000001.1, read on the forward strand.
ACACCCTGCTGGCACAGCGCGCGCTGGAGGTGGCGCGCGCCTCTGGGGCGCGGCGGGTGCTGCATTGCTCCAGCAGCGCAGTGTACGGCCCCGGGCGCAATTGTGATGAGCAGGCCGCGCTGACCCCTGTGAACGCCTATGGTCTGGCAAAAATTGCGATGGAAGAGCACATTCTGGCGCAGAAACAAGCGGACGCCGAGTGGCCAGAGAGCTGCCTTTTGCGGATCGCAAATGTGGTGGGCGCGGACAGTCTGTTTGCGGCCATGACGCGCGGGGATCCTGTGACACTGGATGCCTTTGAGGTCGGCCAGAGCCCAGTGCGCAGCTATGCCACGCCTGAAATCCTCTGGCAGGCGGTCTGGGCGGCGCTGTCAGCAGAAAGACTGCCAGAGGTGCTGAATGTGGCCGCGGCCAATCCGGTGGCGATGCACCAGCTGCTGGAGGCGGCGCAGCATCGCTTTGTCTGGCAACCCGCGCCTTTCACGGCAGTTGCGGAAGTTTCTATGAATGTGACACGCCTGCAGCGGCTGACCGGGCGGCGGTTGACTGTGCCCCCTGAAGAGATGATCCGACAGTGGCAGATGTTGTGTGAGGAAGAGGTATGATCGGAAAAGACACCACATTTGGGCGACGCATGATGGATTTGGGCTGGGTGCTGCTGCTTCTGGTGGTGTTATGGCCGCTGATGCTCGTGATCGCCGCGATGATCCTGATCCGGGACGGCTGGCCAATTTTCTATGTTTCTGAACGCATGCGCAGCCCGACGCGGGGCTTTATGCTTCTGAAATTTCGCAGCATGTCCAATGTGGACAGCGACAGCGGCGTGTCAGGTGGCGACAAGGCACATCGCATCACCAAGACCGGCCATTTCATGCGCCGCTATCGGCTTGATGAACTGCCGCAGCTTTTCAATATTCTGAAGGGCGACATCAGCTTTGTGGGTCCGCGCCCGCCGCTGCGCCGCTATGTGGAACGGTTTCCGGCGCTCTATGGTGAGGTGCTGAAAGAGCGCCCCGGTGTGACCGGGCTGGCCACATTGATCTATCATCGCACCGAAGAGCGGCTTTTGGCGGATTGTGCGACCCCGGCAGAGACCGAGGCGGTGTATGAGCGTCGCTGCGTGCCACGCAAGGCGCGGCTGGATCTGATCTATGCGCGACGCCGCACGCTGTGTTCCGATCAGCGGCTGACAGTGGCCACCGTGTTTCGCCGCCTGCCACCGGTCTATCGCAAGCGCAATCATCGGTAGGGCGCGGGCTCACCGCGCTTCACCATGGCGTGACAAGTGGTTTCATGGGATTGAGCCGCACCATTTTGGCGCGCAAGCTGATGCGTGAAGGAGAGATCCCATGAAACGCATGAAAAGACTGACCGTGACAAAACTGCAAAACCTGAAATCCGTGGCGCTGTTTGTGCTGATCCTGTTGGGAGGGCTGGCGGAAGGCCAGCGGGCCGAAGCTGCCGGACAAGAGAGCCTTGTGGTGGCTGGCGGCTGTTTCTGGTGCGTGGAAAGCGATTTTGAAAGCGTGCCCGGGGTGATTGAAGCCGTCTCCGGCTTTACCGGAGGCAGCGCCAAAAACCCGACCTACAAACAGGTCACCAGCGGCGGATCCGGTCACTATGAGGCGGTGAAAATCACCTTTGATCCGGCGCAGGTCAGCCGGGGGCAATTGCTGGATATGTTTTTCCGCTCAGTAGATCCCACCGATGCTGGCGGGCAGTTCTGTGATCGCGGAGACAGCTATCGCACGGCGATTTTTGTGGAGGGTGCTGCGCAGAAAGCCACCGCAGAGGCCGCAAAGGTGAAGGCGCAGGCGCAATTGGGTCAGACCGTTGTGACCCCGATCCTTTCTGCCAAAACCTTTTACCCGGCGGAGGCCTATCATCAGGACTACTACAAAGGCAGCAAGATTGTGCTGACCCGCTTTGGCCCGAAACGCCAGAGTGAGGCCTATAAACGCTATCGCAAGGCCTGTGGGCGGGACGCACGGGTGCAGGAGCTCTGGGGCAAAGACGCGCCGTTTGTGGGGCATTGATCGCGGATGTTTCAGGGGGCTTTGCCCCCGTCACAGCAAGCTGTGACTCCCCCAGGATATTTGGATCAAGAGGAAGAGAAGCGGTGACAGACCCGGATCAGAACCGAGCCTCTGTCACCTCTTTAAGATCTGGGATCACATCGGCGGTGCCCTGGCGCGTCACCATCAAGGCCGCAGCGCGCATGGCAAGCGCAATGGCCTGTGGCATCGGCAGCCCGCGATCGCGCGCAGCCAGCACATAGCCGGTGAAAGTGTCCCCCGCGCCGGTGGTGTCGACGGGGGTGACCACATGCGCCGGGAAATCCTGTCTTTTGCCCTTGTGGAGCCAGCGCGCACCTTTCCCGCCAAGCGTGATGATGACATCTGGCACGCCCAGTTGCTCTGGTGTCTGTCCGGTGGCTTCTTCTAACTGTGTGGCTTCAACTTCATTGAGGATCAGGAAATCAAGAAACGGCAAAACTTCGGTGACAGCGGCGGCCTCAAAAGGCGCGGCGGCATAGGCGATATAGAGATCAAGATCGCGCGCCATTTTTGCGGCTTTACACTGATTTAGGGTCTCATTTTGCATCAGAAGCGTGTCACCGGGGCTGGCCTCTGCAAGGGCTCCGGCCAGTGTGGTCTGAGGGATCGCATGATTGGCTCCCCGCAGCAGCACGATGCTGTTTTCGCCCGCCTGATCCACCATGATGATGGCCTGCCCGATTGGCGTTTCAGGCAAAGCGGCGATGTGGCGGGTATCGACGCCAAACTCCATCAGCCGCTCCTGCGCCCAGTGGCCATCATGGCCAACCGCACCAATATGCACCGCATGGGCCCCGGCGCGAGCGGCGGCCACGCTCATATTGGCCCCTTTGCCCCCCAGACCACGTGTGAAGCTGCTGGCGGCAAGGGTTTCTCCAGCCTGCGGCAGATGGGGCACGTGATAAAAGAGATCGGCATTGATGGAGCCAAGATTGTAGATCGCCATCGGGTCTGCTCTGATTTGATTATTGACCATAAAATCAAAAATTTAAGCTATCACGTAGGTCCTTTCTAGCAGAATTATCACAAATGATACTCTCAAAGCGAATGCCTTGTCTAATTTACGTTCTAAGTTGACTCCACCGCTCCAAATCGCGGTATAATGCCGACACCACTACTTACACACACCATATCTGGTGTCCTGCCTGCAGAACCAATTGAGATTGCGGATACCAAATTCGCGATGGTGCCAAGACCAACTTGGATAACTGTGTAGGAGGTGGAAAGATGGTCAAAGTTAGTTCATATGAACGCCATCGCTTCGGCCGACGGGAATATGTTCGTGAACATACCCGTCATTGGCCGAAACCGCGGCAGGTGCAGCTGCCACTTTTTAGTTAGGTCTAACTAACTGGTCGAGGTCTGCTGTAAACAGCAGGCCTCGGTTGGTATTACACTACATTTTGTATAACTACGCAAGAGCACATGTACTTCTAAGTAATTGTATTCTATTGAGGAATTTTAGTTTTCACAGTAAAACGTGAAAAAACAAAGAGTTAGAAATCTATTTCTTAGACCTTGTTTGCGCTCGAAATAGTAAGTGTTTTCCCGGCGCCAACTCGCATTTGACGTTTCGAAGAACCTAAGCGTTTGCTATCTGAAGAGAACCAAACCTTGGGGGGTTCTGAGCAGTGAAAGGCGACAAGCCAACCGTCACGCCGATGATGGCGCAGTATCTGGAGATCAAAGCGCAATATCCGGATGCGCTTTTGTTTTATCGGATGGGTGATTTCTATGAGATGTTCTTTGACGACGCGGTGGCGGCGGCAGAGGCGCTTGATATTGCGCTCACCAAACGCGGCAAGCACAGTGGCGAAGATATCCCCATGTGTGGCGTGCCCCATCATGCCGCAGAAGGCTATTTTCTGACCCTGATCCGCAAAGGCTTTCGGGTGGCGGTCTGTGAACAGCTGGAAAGCCCGGCGGAAGCCAAGAAACGCGGCTATAAAGCGGTGGTGAAGCGGGATGTGGTGCGGCTGGTGACGCCGGGCACGCTGACCGAAGACAGCCTGTTGGATGCGCGGCGACATAATTTTCTGGCCGCTTACAGCGTGGTGCGCGATGAAGCCGCGCTGGCCTGGGCGGATATTTCCACCGGGGCCCTGCATGTGATGCCGCTGGCACCGGTGCGGCTGGCCCCGGAACTAGCGCGGCTGGCGCCAAGTGAGCTTTTGGTGGCGGAGGGATCTGAGCGGGATCTGGCCCCAATTGTGGACGATATGGGGGTGCCACTGACCTCTGTCTCACGTGGAAGTTTTGACTCTGTTTCAGCGGAAAAACGTGTATCTGCGCTTTTCAAAGCCTCATCGCTGGAGGCCTTTGGAACATTCACACGGCCCGAAGCCGGGGCGCTTGGGGCGATTGTCGATTACCTTGAGTTGACGCAGAAGGGCAAGCTGCCGCTGTTGCAGGTGCCTGTACGAGAAGCCACGCAGGGTGTGATGCAGATTGATGCGGCCACGCGGCGCAATCTGGAACTTACCGCAAGCCTGTCAGGCGGACGGGCCGGATCGCTTTTGGCCACGATAGACCGGACGGTGACCGCCGGGGGGGCGCGGCTGCTGGAGCAGCGGGTGTCTTCGCCGTCGCTGCGGCTGGCCACCATTCAGGGGCGGCTTGAAAGCGTGTCCTATATGGTGGCGCATCGCAGCGAGGCCGGCGACGTCAGAGAGGCGCTGCGCAAGGTGCCGGATCTGGACCGGGCCTTATCACGCCTGTCGCTGGATCGGGGCGGGCCACGGGATCTGGCCGCCATTCGCAACGGGCTTGGCCAAGCCGGAGAGCTGGCAGAACGGGCCTATGCCGGAGAATTGCCAGATGAGCTCACGGCGGCGCGCGGGGCGCTCCAAGGGCATGAGGCTTTGCTCACCCAGCTTGAAGATGCGTTGATTGCGGAGCCGCCTCTATTGGCGCGCGATGGGGGCTTTATTGCGCCCGGATTTGACCCGGAACTGGACGAAAGCCGAGAGCTGCGCGATCAGGGGCGCGGCGTGATTGCCGGGATGCAGGCGCAATACAGCGAACAGACGGGCATTGCCGCGCTAAAGATCAAGCACAACAATGTGCTGGGCTATTTCATCGAGACCACCGCAAAACATGCGGATGCAATGATGTCACCACCACTGAATGAAACCTTTATTCACCGTCAGACCACGGCCAATCAGGTGCGCTTTACCACCGTGGAACTGAGCGAGATGGAAACCAAAATCCTGAATGCCGGAAACCGGGCGCTGGAAATTGAAAAGCGGCTCTACGAGAGCCTGAAACACGCCATTCTGGACTGTGCCGGGGCCGTGGCTGCCGCCGCGCGAGCCTTGGCGGAATTTGATCTGGCGACGGCGCTGGCAGAGCTGGCCGCAACGGAAAACTGGACCCGTCCAGAGGTGAATGAAAGCTATGATTTTGCCATTGAGGGCGGACGGCATCCGGTTGTGGAAGCGGCGCTGCGCAAGACTGGCGATCCTTTTGTGGCCAATCACTGTGATCTGTCGGGGGGCGATGCGGCGAGCATCTGGCTTCTGACCGGTCCGAACATGGCCGGTAAATCGACCTTTCTACGGCAGAACGCGCTGATTGCGCTCTTGGCGCAGATGGGCAGTTTTGTGCCTGCGGATCGGGCGAAGATCGGGCTTGTGAGCCAACTTTTCAGCCGCGTGGGCGCGAGTGATGATCTGGCGCGGGGACGCTCCACATTTATGGTGGAGATGGTGGAAACCGCCGCAATCCTCAATCAGGCCGACGACCGCGCGCTGGTGATTTTGGATGAGATTGGCCGGGGCACCGCGACCTATGATGGCTTGTCGATTGCCTGGGCGACATTGGAACATCTACATGACGTGAACAAATCGCGTGCGTTGTTTGCCACGCATTACCATGAGATGACACAGCTGGCCGGGAAGATGGCGGGCGTGGACAATGCCACCGTTTCTGTGCGTGAGTGGGAAGGCGAAGTGATCTTCCTGCATGAGGTCACCCAGGGGGCCGCAGATCGCTCTTACGGCGTACAGGTGGCGCAGCTCGCAGGGTTGCCCAAAGCGGTTGTGGCACGCGCGCGTGTGGTTCTTGAGGCGCTGGAAAAAGGCGAGCGAGAGGGCAAGACACAGAAGGCGTTGATTGATGATCTGCCGCTTTTTGCTGCCGCCCCACCGCCGGTGGCTGCGCCGCCGAGTGGTCCGTCTCCGCTACAGGAGAAACTGGCGGAGATTTCGCCAGACACGCTAAGCCCGCGCGAGGCGCTGAACCTGATTTATGAGTTGAAGGATATGGCCGACGGGTGATGTCCGCTGTCTACGCGACAGGCGCCTTTTTCAGATCGGCAAGAAAAAAGCCTCCGAATTTTTCGGAGGCTTTTTTATTTTGTCCGTCACCCGCTGCTTAGGCCGGGGTGGAGCTCACACCCACCTGTGCGGGGCGCAGCAGGCGGTCATGCAGCATGAAGCCCTGAGCGGAAACCTGAATGATGTCGCCGGCCTTTGTGCCGGGCACAGGCGCTTCAAACATGGCTTCGTGCACGTTTGGATCAAACTTGTCGCCCACCTCAGGGGAGATCACTTCGATGCCATGTTTGGAGAAGGTTTTCAGCAGCTCACGCATGGTCAGCTCGATGCCTTCGATCAGCGCGGAAGAGGCCGCTTTCTGTTCTTCTGTGATGGATTCAACTGCGCGTTTCATGTTGTCGAACACAGGCAGCATGTCGCGGGCCAGCTTGGAGCCGCCATATTGTTCGGCATCCCGGCGGGCTTTGTCGCCACGCTTGCGGGCGTTTTCCGCATCGGCCAGCGCGCGCATCCAGCGGTCTTTCAGCTCATCACGTTCGGCACGCAGCTCATCCAGCTCTACCGCCTCATCTGCGAGCTCATCCAGGCTCTGGGCAAATTCTTCCGCTTCGGCTTCTGCGATGTCATCCAGAAACTCATTGTCTTTGGGCTCTGCCATAAGTCACCTCTAACCGCGGTCGGTGATCAACTTCCCGACCAATTGTGCCGTATAATCCACTATCGGCACGATGCGTCCATAGTTCAGGCGCTTGGGTCCAATCACACCCACAGCACCCACGATCTTTCGATCAGCGTTCATATAGGGAGACACCACCAAAGAGGAACCCGAAAGTGAAAAAAGTTTGTTCTCAGAGCCAATAAAAATGCGCACGCCGTCGCCCTGCTCTGCCAAATCAAGAAAATCAGCAATGTCTTGTTTACGTTCGAGGTCATCAAACAGGCTGCGGATGCGCTCCAGATCCTGTTCTTCCTGATCTGTGCCCAGAAGATTCGCCCGGCCCCGGACAATCAGACGCTCCCGCTGATCACCTTCGTCTGCCCAGAGCGCGAAGCCGTTTTCCACCAAATCCGCGGCCAGGCTGTCGATCTCCTGACGGCGGTTGGTGATCTCTTCTTTCACTGCGCTGCCCAACTCGCTCAACGTGCGACCCTCTGCGACGGCATTGAGGAAATTGGCCGCCTCGCGCAGGGAGCTTGGGGTTTGGCCAGCAGGCGGTGTGAAAAGACGGTTTTCGACATGTCCGTCTGCAAAGACCAAGACAACAAGGGCGCGATCATGGGCCAGAGAGACAAACTCAATATGTTTGATCGGAGCCTCATGTTTGGGAGCCAGCACAAGAGACGCCCCCTGTGTCACCCCCGACAGCGCGGTGGAGACGCGATCCAGCATGTTGGAGACATCCGCGTCCCCTGCTCCCATTGTGGCGTCAATACGCTGGCGATCGCCTTTGTCGAGATCGCCGACCTCCAGCAGACCGTCGACAAACATCCGCAACCCCTGCTGTGTCGGCACACGCCCCGCCGAGACATGCGGGCTGTCCAGAAGGCCGAGATATTCCAGATCTTGCATCACATTTCGGATGGTCGCGGCACTGACTTTCTCTGAAAGCGTGCGTGTCAGGGTGCGTGAGCCAACCGGATCACCAGTTTCAAGATAGCCCTCGACCACGCGCCGGAACACCTCGCGGCTGCGCTCGTTCATGTCCTGAAGAATTTTGCTGCTGTCTGTCATTCGCCCGTGCCTTTGTCTTCTCAATAAAATAGCCTCAAAGGCAAAGGTCAATCGGGGTTGCGTCCGACCTTGCGCGGCGGGTATCCCCAACCCAAACCAATAAAGGAAATTTGCCCATGCGTCCCTCTGGCCGTCAGCTCAATGAAATGCGTGAAGTCTCCATCGAAACCAATGTGACGAAACACGCCGAAGGCTCCTGTTTGATCAAGATGGGCGACACCCATGTGCTTTGCACCGCCTCTCTGGAAGCCCGTGTGCCGCCCTTTATCAAAGGCTCCGGCCTCGGCTGGGTGACCGCCGAATATGGCATGCTGCCCCGCTCCACCTCGTCGCGGATGCGCCGTGAAGCCACCTCTGGCAAGCAAGGTGGCCGGACTGTAGAAATTCAGCGCCTGATCGGCCGCAGCCTGCGCGCTGGTGTGGATCGTGTGGCTCTGGGCGAGCGTCAGATCACGGTTGATTGTGATGTCATTCAGGCCGACGGCGGCACGCGCTGTGCCTCCATCACCGGTGGCTGGGTGGCGCTGCGTCTGGCGGTGAACAAACTTCTGAAAGCAGGCGATATTACCTCTGATCCGCTGATTTCTCCGGTCGCTGCGGTGTCTTGCGGCATCTATGCCGGTCAGCCAGTGCTGGATCTGGACTACCCGGAAGACAGCGAAGCCGGCGTGGATGGCAACTTCATCATGCTGGCCAATGGGCAGATGATCGAAACGCAGATGTCCGCAGAAGGCGCCACCTATTCCCGTGCACAGATGAATGAATTGCTGGATCTGGCCGAAAAAGGTGTGGCCGAACTTGTGGCGGCACAAGAGGCAGCAGTTGCGGCATGACCCGTAAATTCACGGATAAAAAGCTGCTGATGGCGACCCACAACAAAGGCAAGCTTGAGGAGATGATGCATCTCCTTGAGCCCTTTGGCGTGAGCGTCATTGGCGCGGCCGAGATGGATTTGCCGGAGCCGGAAGAGACCGAGGACACCTTTGTCGGCAATGCCCGTATCAAGGCGCATGCAGCGGCAAAAGCCACCGGCCTCCCCGCCCTGTCTGATGACAGCGGCATCACCATTGACGCGCTCAATGGCGCGCCGGGCGTGTATACGGCCGACTGGGCGGAAACCGGCAATGGCCGTGATTTCACCATGGCGATGACCCGCGCGCATAATGAGCTTGAGGCAATCAACGCCCCCCATCCCCGTTTGGCACAGTTTCGCTCTACGCTGGTTCTGGCCTGGCCTGATGGGCATGATGAGGTGTTTGAGGGCGTGGCCCCTGGCCATCTGATCTGGCCTCTGCGGGGCAAGGATGGCTTTGGCTATGATCCCATGTTTGTGCCCGAAGGCCATGATGTGACCTTTGCGGAAATGGACCGCTGGGAAAAGAACAAGATCAGTCATCGCGGCCGCGCGGTGAAAGCCTTTGTGGCCGGTTGTTTTGGCTGAGGATTGGCAAAACGGGGGCTTTGGCCTGTATATTCACTGGCCGTTTTGTCAGGCCAAATGCCCCTACTGCGATTTCAACAGCCATGTGAGCCGTGAAATCGATCAAAACCGTTGGATGCGCGCCTATCTGCAAGAACTGGATCGGGTGGCGGCGCTCACCTCCGGTCGGGTTTTAAATACTGTTTTCTTTGGTGGTGGCACCCCCAGCTTGATGGACCCGGATGTGGTCGCCGCCATTCTGGAACGCGTGTTCAAGCTCTGGCCCAGATCCAATGACATGGAAATCACGCTTGAGGCGAACCCGGGATCTGTCGAAGCAGGGAAATTCGCCGCGTTTCGCCAAGGTGGTGTGAACCGCATTTCGATGGGCATTCAGGCGTTAAATGATGCGGACCTGCGCCGTTTGGGGCGCATTCATTCAGTTGATGAGGCCAAACAGGCCTTTGATATCGCGCGGAAAACCTTTGATCGGGTGAGTTTTGACCTGATCTATGCGCGACAGGATCAAACCTTGCAGGATTGGCAAGCGGAGCTGCGCGAAGCGCTTTCCATGGCGATTGATCACCTCTCTCTCTATCAACTCACCATTGAACAAGGCACGGCCTTTGGCGACCGGTATAACCGTGGCAAGCTGCGCGGATTGCCAGAAGATGATCTGGCGGCGGATATGTATGAGGTGACACAGGAGATCTGTGCTGCGGCAGGTATGCTGCCCTATGAGGTGTCCAATTACGCGGCGGTTGGATCGGAATCCCGGCACAATCAAATCTATTGGCGCTATGGCGATTACGCAGGGATTGGCCCCGGAGCCCACGCGCGCCTGACTTTATATGGCCAGCGGCATGCAATTGAAACATGGCGCAATCCAACCAAATGGTTGGAAGCGGCGGAGGCCGGAACTGGTGAAAACCTGAAAGAACAGATTGATCTGCCAGACCAAGCTGCGGAGTTTCTGATGATGGGGCTGCGTTTGTCAGATGGGGTTGATCTGAGGCGGTATGAAGCTTTGTCAGGCACTGGCCTTGGCGGGGCGCGTGTCGAAGGGCTGCAAGAGCTTGGGCTGATTGAACTCTCTGGTCATCAGCTTAAGGTGCTGCCACAGGGGCGTATGGTGTTGAACTCTGTCCTGGCTGAACTCTTGGTGGAATAGATGCGCATTCTTTGGCTCTTTGGTGGATTGCTCTCTGTGGGACTCGCGCTGATTGGCGTGGTCCTGCCCCTTTTGCCAACGGTGCCATTTTTACTGCTGGCTGCTTTCTGCTTTGCACGCTCTTCTGAGCGGCTGCACAATTGGTTGCTGTCTCACAAAACCTTTGGCCCCATGATTGAAGATTGGCATCGCAGTGGAGCCATTCGACCAAATGCAAAAAAGGCGGCCACCGTGTCGATTGCCGCCGTTTTTGGGGTTTCTTTGATTGTTGGGGTCAAAACCTCGGTTTTGCTCATTCAGACCGTGGTTTTGAGCGCGGTACTTTTTTTTATCTGGACGCGCCCTAATTCGTAGACGTCAAAATCCGGCACAATTCATCCAACTCATCAAGTGTTTGATAAGTAATCGTAATTTTCCCATTTTCGCCGCCGGATACGTGATCAACGGCCACTTTCATGCCCAAATTCGCCGAAAGATCGCCCTCTAGCGCGACTGTATCGGCGTCCTTACGTGTCTTTGGTCGAGATTTTTTATTTTGCTCGACGAGAGAGCCTGTTTTTTTCGCCAGTTTTTCTGTCTGGCGCACAGACAGACCGTCTTTCACAACTTTGCGTGCCAGATCAGAGGCATTTTCGGAGGTCACCAACGCGCGCGCATGGCCGGCAGACAGATGGCCTTCACGCAACATCGACTGCACATCATCCGGCAGATTGAGCAAGCGCATCAGATTGGCGATATGGCTGCGGCTCTTGCCAAGTGCTTCTGATACTTTCTCCTGCGTGTGGCCAAACTTCTGCATCAGCTGGCGATAGCCCATCGCCTCTTCAACTGGGTTCAGATCAGCCCGCTGAATGTTTTCGATGATCGCAATTTCGAGCACTTCGGTATCATCGTATTCCCGGACAATGATGGGCAGCTCATGCAGCTTTGCCATCTGAGAGGCGCGCCAACGGCGCTCACCGGCGACAATTTCATAGCGGTCGTTCGCTTTTTTCCGAACGATCAGCGGCTGAATGACGCCTTTTTCCCGAATGGAATTGGCCAGATCATCGAGCTGTTCCGGCGTAAAGTCGCGCCTTGGCTGATCCGGATTGGGCTCAATCCGTTCAATTGGCACCACAAGATCGGCACGTCGCGGGGCTTCCCCCGCTTCCTGACGGGTTTTCTCTTCGGTCACATCCGCCATCAATGCGCTGAGGCCGCGGCCGAGGCCACGCGGTTTTTTCTTATCTGCCATTTGGAGCCTCCCTTAAGCGGCGATCTTATGATTTTTCACAAGCAATTCTTTGGCGAGCGCACGATAGGCCTCGGCCCCTTTGGATGTTGGATCATAATCCAACACCGGTTGCGCATAGGATGGGGCCTCTGACACCCGCACATTGCGCGGGATTTTGGTATCAAACACCAGATCCCCCAGATTGTCGCGCGCGTCTTCTTCCACCTGTTGTGACAGGTTGTTGCGCGCATCAAACATGGTCAGAACAATGCCTTCAACGCGCAGACCAGAGTTGGCTGTTTGGCGCACTTCGCGCACGGTCAACATCAACTGTGACAGTCCTTCGAGCGCGAAAAACTCACTTTGAAGTGGGATCAGAACAGAATGCGCGGCGATCATGGCATTCACCGTCAAAAGGTTCAGCGATGGTGGGCAATCAATCAGGACATAGTCAAAGCCGTAAGGATCCATTGCGGTTTGGCGCAAGGCATCATGCAGCAGAAAGCTGCGCTTTTCGTTGGACATTAGCTCGATATCCGCCGAACTGAGATCCACCGTTGCCGGGACGATCATCATATTCTCAGATTCTGTTTTCTGAATGACGTCTTCCAGCTCAACTTCGCCGGTCAGCAAATCATAGGTCGTGTTATTGCGATCTTCGATCTCAACGCCCAATCCTGTGGAGGCATTGCCCTGCGGATCGAGATCCACCAAAAGCACACGACACCCCTCCTCCGCGAGAGCGGCGGCAAGGTTGATGGTGGTGGTGGTTTTGCCCACGCCGCCTTTTTGATTGGCGACGGCGATGATCTTGGGGCCCTTAGGGCGTGTGGGATCCGACACGTTTAATCTCTCCGACCTTCAGGATGACCGCTTCAGGGTCCGTAATACTTTTTACCACTTGGCACTCAAATGACCACGATTTCTGAGCCGTTTCGACCTCTTTTTCCCAACGTGCGCCTTTTGGGAACACGGCTTGACCGGATGCCTTCAAATGCCGCTCTGCAAAATCAAACAGAAGAGAGAGATCGGCCAGCGCACGGGCGGAAAGGACATCTGCATTCTGTGGCGCGGCTTTTTCAATGCGCTCAGAGATGACCGTGGCCTGCCCCCCAGTTTCGCGCAAAACCGTGCGCAGAAAAGCGCATTTGCGTTGATCACTTTCGATCAATGTCACTTTCTGAGGGGCCTCTGGCTCCTGCTGCATGAGGGCGATGACCAGTCCGGGAAAGCCCCCTCCGCTGCCAATATCCACCCAGTGATTGGCATTGGCCGGCGCGGATTTCAACACCTGCACGGAATCCAGAATGTGCCGGGTCCAAAGATCTTTCAGCGTGGATTTAGACACCAGATTGATCCGCGGGTTCCATTTTTGCAGAAGATCCGCAAGCGTTTCCAAACGATCCAATGTTTCACGTGAAACATTCAACTGTGATTTAACGGTATCTGGACAGGACATCAGGCAGTTTTCGCTTTCTGAGCTTGACGCAGCTTGGCCAACAGCAAAGTCAGCGCCGCAGGTGTCATCCCATCAATACGCCCCGCCTGCCCCAGATTGGAGGGGCGCACAGCGTTGAGTTTGGTCTTGAGCTCGTTGCTCAGCCCATCAATCACATCAAAGTTAAAATCAGCGGGAATGATCTGTGTCTCATCGCGGCGCATGGCCTCAACGTCACGCTTTTGCCGCTCAATGTAGTTGGCATAGAGAGCGTCACGTTCGAGTTGCAGCTGAACCTCTTCATCCATTGCCCCAAAACGCGGATCAAGCGCTGTGATATCTGCGAAGCTGACTTCTGGGAAGGCGAGCACCTGAAAAGCGGTACGGCGATTGCCATCCTGATTGACCGCGATTCCAGACGCTTTGATCTCTTTGGGCGTAAACCCTTTCTCTTCCAACATGGCTTTGCCAGAGGTGAGTTTCTCCAATTTGTCGGAGAAGGCAGCTTTACGTTTTTCCCCGATCAGTCCCAAATCAAGCCCAATTGGCGTCAATCGCTGGTCCGCATTGTCCGCGCGCAACGACAGGCGGAACTCGGCGCGTGAGGTGAACATGCGGTAGGGTTCTGTCACCCCGCGCGTGATAAGGTCATCCACCATCACGCCAATGTAGCTGTCAGAGCGACTGAAGTGATGCGGATCCCTGCCCTGTGCGGACAAGGCCGCATTGAGACCGGCAACCAGCCCCTGTGCCGCCGCCTCTTCATATCCGGTCGTGCCGTTGATCTGCCCGGCCAAGAAGAGACCAGGCACGGATTTCACGCCAAGTTCGGCATTGAGCGCGCGCGGATCAATATAGTCATACTCAATGGCATAGCCCGGCTGCACAATTTCCACATCTTCAAGGCCGTACATTGAGCGCACATAGGCCTCCTGCACATCTACGGGCAAAGAGGTGGAGATCCCGTTTGGATACACCGTGTCATCATCCAGACCTTCTGGCTCAAGAAAGACCTGATGAGACTCCTTATCCGCGAAGCGCACAATTTTATCTTCGATGGATGGACAATACCGTGGCCCAACCCCGTCGATATGGCCGCCATACATAGCAGAGCGATCAAGGTTCTCGCGAATGATCTCATGGGTTTTGGGATTGGTATGGGTGATGCCACAGGCAATTTGACGCGCGAGAGGGGCTTTGTTCAGGAAGGAGAAAACAACAGGGGCTTCATCCCCCGGCTGGCTGGCCAACAGATCCCATTTGATGGTCTTGCCGTTCAAACGCGGTGGCGTACCAGTTTTCAGGCGGCCCAGAGGCAGGCCAAAACTGTCGATGCGCTCGGCAAGCTTGACGGAGGCCTCATCACCCATCCGCCCGCCAGGACGCGAGACATCGCCAATGTGAATGACACCGCGCAAAAAGGTGCCTGTTGTCAGGACGACGGCATGCGCAGAAATTTCAGAGCCATCTGCAAGGATCACGCCGCGCACGGCCTGCCCTTCCATACGAAAATCCGTGGCTTCGCCTTCGACAATTGTCAGATTTGGTGTGGCTTCGATCTCTGCCAGCATCTCTGTGCGGTAAATCTTGCGATCAGATTGCGCGCGTGGGCCTTGTACTGCGGGGCCTTTGCGGCGGTTAAGAAGGCGAAACTGAATACCCGCCTTATCCGCGATACGGCCCATCACACCGTCCAGCGCATCCACTTCACGCACCAGATGGCCTTTACCAAGGCCCCCAATCGCAGGGTTGCAGGACATGACGCCAATGCCGGATTTCTTCAGCGTGATAAGCGCCGTTTGGGCCCCCATACGCGCAGCCGCGGCGGCAGCGTCCGCTCCGGCATGTCCGCCGCCCACAACAATGACGTCAAAATGTTTCACGTGAAACACTCCTCAAGTTTGATCTATTTTCCGATGCAGAAGCTCGAAAAGATCTCATCCAACAGGTTCTCTACATCGACATGGCCGACGATGGAATCAAGAGCACGAATCGCGCTGCGCAGTTCTTCGGCACCGATATCATAGTGATCCGGCCCCAAAGCGAGAATGGCCCGTCCAGCATCAAGCGCATCAGATGCCCGTTTCATCGCAATGCGGTGTCGCTCACGGGTTGCCACACCAGAACGGCCAGCCTGCTCCGAAAGCTTTTCTGTGATCTCCGCGACCAGCTCTGACACACCAAATCCGGTTTTCCCTGAAATCGCGTTCTGAGGATCCGCCAGCATATCGGCCTTGGCAGATCGCATCACATCATTGGGCAAAGGGGTGAAATCTGGATCTTCGCCCTCAGATTTCAGGAACACACGCAGATCTGCGGCCTCTGCCCGTTCCCGCGCGCGTTGAATGCCAATGCCTTCGACATGATCATCCGTTTCACGCAATCCGGCTGTGTCGAGCAAAGTCACTGGCAGGCCATTCAGCTCCATACGGACTTCGATCACATCGCGCGTGGTGCCGGCATATTCAGAGGTGATCGCAGCTTCGCGCCCGGCAAGCGCATTCAGCAAAGTCGATTTTCCGACGTTGGGCGCACCAAGAATGGCAACCTCAAATCCCGTGCGGATACGTTCGGCTGTGTCTACTCCGGCGATCTCTGTGTCGAGTTCCGCGCGCACGCCGGACAAAAGCGCTGTAACCTCTGGGGTCACATCAACGGGGACATCTTCATCGGCAAAATCAATGGTGGCTTCGATCAGAGCTGCGGCGCGGATCAGATCACTGCGCCATTTGCCCGCGAGATCCCCAAGATCGCCAGACAAAACACGCAAGGCTTGCCGACGTTGCGCTTCGGTCTCTGCATCTATCAAATCCGCCAAGCCCTCGACCTGCGCCAGATCAAGACAGCCATTCTCCAAAGCGCGGCGAGTAAATTCGCCCGCTTCGGCCAGGCGCAGACCTTCCATCTCTGACAGCTCTCGCAACACCGCATTCACCACGGCGGTGGAGCCATGCAAATGCAGCTCAAGCACCTCTTCGCCGGTGAAGCTGGCTTTCTCTTCGAAATAGAGCACCAAAGCCTGATCCAGACGCCGGCCCTTGTCATCTTTCAAAAGTTTCAGAGCGGCAAAACGGGGTTTGGGCAAAGCCCCAAAGAGCGCTCTGCCCGCCTCCGCCACGCGGGAACCGGACACACGAACGACAGCGACCCCCGCTTTACCGGGGGCCGTTGCTAAGGCAAAAATTGTGTCAGGCACATAGGCCATGTCACGTTCCTTAGGTGTTCATCGAGTCAAAGAACTCGCCATTGGTTTTGGTCTGCTTGAGTTTGCCAAGCAGGAATTCGACAGCATCGGTTGTGCCCATCGGGTTGAGAATGCGGCGCAGCACAAAGGTCTTCGCAAGATCGCCTTTGTCGACCAGCAGATCCTCTTTGCGGGTGCCGGATTTGAGAATGTCTATCGCCGGGAAGACACGCTTGTCTGCCACTTTACGGTCGAGCACGATCTCAGAGTTACCGGTGCCTTTGAATTCTTCGAAGATCACCTCGTCCATGCGCGAGCCGGTGTCGATCAACGCAGTGGAGATGATGGTGAGCGAGCCGCCCTCTTCGATGTTACGGGCCGCACCAAAGAAACGCTTGGGACGTTGCAATGCGTTGGCATCCACACCACCGGTCAGAACTTTACCAGAGGATGGCACGACAGTGTTGAAAGCGCGACCAAGTCTTGTGATGGAGTCCAGAAGGATCACAACATCTCGTTTGTGTTCTACAAGACGTTTGGCTTTCTCGATCACCATTTCAGAGACGGCAACGTGACGTGTTGCGGGTTCGTCAAAGGTTGAGGAAATCACCTCACCTTTCACAGAACGCTGCATATCTGTCACCTCTTCCGGACGTTCGTCGATCAGAAGAACGATCAAATAACATTCCGGATGGTTTGCTTCGATGCTGTGCGCGATGTTTTGCAGCAATACGGTTTTACCGGTGCGCGGTGGCGCCACGATCAGAGAGCGCTGTCCCTTGCCAATTGGGGCCACAAGGTCGATCACACGAGCGGAGCGATCTTTGATGGTGGGATCTTCGATCTCCATCTTCAGACGCTCATCGGGATAGAGCGGTGTGAGGTTGTCAAAGGCGATCTTATGCTTGGCCTTCTCTGGGGCCTCAAAATTGATCTGAGAGACACCTGTGAGGGCAAAGTAACGCTCATTATCGCCCGGGGCTGTCATAACCCCATTCACGGTGTCACCGGTGCGCAGAGAGTACTGACGGATCATATCTGGGGAGACATAGATGTCATCCGGACCCGGAAGATAGTTGGCCTCTGGAGAGCGCAGGAAGCCAAAGCCATCTTGCAGCACTTCCAACACGCCTTCGCCGGAGATTTCCCATCCATCATCTGCACGTTCGCGCAGAATTTGGAACATCATCTCACCTTTGCGCATGGTGGAGGCGTTTTCGATCTCCAGCTCTTCGGCCATCGCCAAGAGATCTTTCGGGCTTTTGGCTTTCAAATCGCCAAGCGCGAGCTTTTCTTGTGTCATGGAAATATCCTGTGCTGCCCGAAATGGGGGCAGGTCATGTGCTCTTTATATGGAAGACACTTAGCCCGGACGGGCCAGTTGGCGCTCCTTCTAAGCCAAATGGAGGGCTTGAGTCAAACCCCTTAGAATTTGACGACGACGGACAGGACAATGATCACCATGAGCAGCGTTGGCACCTCATTCATCATTCGGTACTGACGACCGGTGAGCGTGTTTTCATTGCGACCAAACTTTTTGCGCATCTGCATGAGCCAGTGATCATAGGCTGTCATGGAAATCACACCAAAGGCTTTGGTGTAGGGCCAGACAGAAGACCAATCAACAATGCCAGGGGTGAAGACAAGCGTCAGACCGGCGAGCCATGTGGCAATGCTTGCTGGGCTCATGATGTAGCGCTGAAGTTTGAATTCCATAATCTTCAGCGTTTCATCAAGCTGATCCCCCTTCTCTGCTCTTTCTGCATGATAGACGAAGAGCCTCGGCAGATAGAACAGACCAGCCATCCAGCTCATCACTGCCATGATATGGAACGAGAGAACGTAGGGATAAATATCTACGAGAAAGTAGCCCATGGCGAAGTGTACCTCGGTTTTGGGTGCGCGCCCTGTCTGAGCCTCTCTAATAAAATAAATATATATAGAAAAGGATGATGATTTAGTTGGGAGGACAAAACCTGTGGATTATTGAATCCTCCCATGAGTTACGCACAGGGGGATAGAAATTCGGAAGGATTTTCAGAAATTTGGACAAAAGTTAAAAGTTGTTAACGTTTTCAAGCGGATCGAGAAAAGATGACAGATTTATGAGTGTGGATAACTGTGAGGATGGATTTGTATGTGGATGATTCCTCCCCTGAAAAAAGTTTTCCTCATCCACGGTGCAGGAAAACGGGGGATCTTCGTGAAGTGGCAGGGTGTTTCCCCAGCTTGCAAATTTCCGCAGAAGTTTCCAGAAAGGACTCCAAAGATGTTCCCTCCCTTCTCCACGGATTTATCCACATGCCCGCACCCTTGATTCTTGCGTCAGGCTCCGAGATACGTGCTCAGCTCCTATCTAAATCGAATGTTGGTTACGAAATCATTAAAGCGCGTGTGGATGAGGATATGATCCGCCGTTCTTTGCAGGCGGAGGGGGCCTCCCCACGCGATGTTGCCGATGCGCTGGCCGAGGCCAAAGCGCGCAAGGTGAGCCTCAAACATCCTGAGGCTTTGGTGCTTGGATGTGATCAGGTGCTGGATTTTCAGGGCACGATCTTTTCCAAACCGGCCAGTGTGGAAGATGCGCGCAATCAGCTTCTTTTGTTGCGGGGCAATCGCCATATGCTTTTGTCTGCGGCAGTGATCTATCAAGGGGGCGAGCCCTTGTGGCGGCATGTGGGGGTGGTGCGTTTGCAGATGCGCCAATTCAGCAACGACTTTCTTGAGGATTACCTCTCGCGCAACTTTGACAGCATTCGCCATTCCGTTGGCGGCTATAAGCTGGAAGAAGAAGGCGTGCGGCTGTTTGACAAGATTGAAGGGGACTACTTCACTGTGCTTGGGATGCCGCTTTTGGAAATACTGTCTTATCTGACCTTGCGGGGAGATCTACCAACATGAGTCTGCCATCTATTCCTCTGGCTGGTGTGATCGGGCACCCGATTGCCCATTCCAAATCACCTTTGCTGCATGGGCACTGGCTGAAGACTTATGACATTCCCGGACATTATGTGCCGTTGGAGGTTGAGGCCGAGGCGCTTGGGGATGTGTTAAAAATGATGCCGAAGATGGGGTTTGTGGGCTGCAATGTCACAATCCCGCACAAAGAGCATGTGGTGCAATATGTTGATCAGATCACCGATCGGGCCACTTTGATTGGCGCGGTCAATACGCTGATCTTCCGCTCGGATGGTGGCATTCTTGGTGACAACACCGATGGCTATGGGTTCATTGAAAACCTGCGCCAAGGGGCGCCTGACTGGGATGCCGCAGCCGGGCCTGCGGTGGTCTTGGGCGCAGGCGGTGCAGCGCGTGCAGTTGTGGCCTCTTTGCTGGATGCTGGCGCGCCGGAGATCCTGCTGACCAATCGCACCCGGATTCGCGCGGACAATCTGCGCGAAGACTTTGGGGCGCGGGTCAAAGTGGTGGAATGGGTGCAGGCTGGCAATATTCTGGAAGAAGCCGCCACGCTTGTTAACACGACTTCTCTGGGCATGGCTGGGAAATCAGAACTGCGCGTTCCGATGGATGGGCTGCGCAAGGAAACGGTTGTGACAGATCTGGTCTATACGCCGCTGATCACAAGCTTTCTGAAAACGGCTCAGGAGGCCGGTTGTGTCACTGTGGATGGTCTGGGCATGTTGCTGCATCAGGCGGTGCCGGGTTTTGAACGCTGGTTTGGCCGGCGTCCTGTGGTGGATGACGCAACCCGTCAGGTGGTGCTGGGATGAGCGAAAAAAGACGCCCATTTTTGCTTGGGCTGACGGGCTCTATTGGTATGGGGAAATCCACGACGGCGCAGATGTTTGTCGATCTGGGCTGTGCGGTGTGGGATGCGGATGCGGCGGTGCATCGGTTGTATCGCGTCGATGGGGCGGCCGTTGCGCCAATTTCCGACGTCTTGCCGGAAGCGATTGAGGATGGTGCCGTGTCGCGGGAGCGGCTGAAGGCAATGATCAGTGCGGATGCGGCTGTTTTGAAAACTATCGAGCGCATTGTGCACCCTCTTGTGGCGCAGGACCGTGCCGCATTCATTCAGAATGCCACTGCGGAGATTCTGGTTTTTGATATCCCGCTTTTGTTTGAAACCGGGGGGGATGGTGCCATGGATGCGGTGGCCTGTGTGAAAGTTGCGCCAGACATTCAACGTGCGCGGGTTTTGGCGCGGGGCACGATGAGTGAAGCGCAGTTTGAGCAGATCCTCGCGAAGCAAATGCCAATCGCAGAGAAGATCGCACGCTCTGACTATGTGGTGCACACGGACACGCTTGACCAAGCGCGTGCGCAGGTGGAGAAGATCGTCAACACCATCAAAGAGGGCGCGGATCATGCGTGAAATCGTACTTGATACGGAAACCACCGGGTTTGATCCGTTTTCAGGTGACCGGATTGTCGAGATTGGGGCGCTGGAACTCTATAATCATCTGCCAACGGGGGAGACCTATCACGTCTACATCAACCCGATGCGCAATATGCCTGCTGAGGCCTTTGGCGTGCATGGGATCGGGCCGGATCTGCTCGACAGCCCACGTGAAGCACAGCCCGGTGAGGTGACGTTGAAAGACAAGAAGGTCTTTGCCGCTCATGGGCAGGGATTTTTGGATTTCATTGGCAATGACAGCAAGTTGGTCATTCACAATGCAAAATTCGACATGAAGTTCCTGAATGCCGAACTGAGCTGGATGAACCTGCCACAGATCCCGATGGAGCGGGCTGTGGATACGCTGGAAATGGCGCGTACCAAATTTCCCGGCTCCCCGGCCACGTTGGATGCGCTGTGCCGTCGTTTTGGCATCGACAACTCATCGCGGACCTTGCACGGCGCGCTGTTGGACTCCGAAATTCTGGCAGAGGTCTATTTGGAGCTGATTGGTGGTCGCCAGCCGGATCTGGTGCTGGCCTCTGGTGGTGCCGGACGCAGTGCCGGAGGTGCGGTACAGGATGACTGGCGCCCAAGTGCGCGCCCTGCCCCGCTTCCGAGCCGGATCACCGCGGAGGAAGAAGCACGTCATAAGGAATTTGTAGAGAAGATGGGCGAAGACGCCCTATGGGCCAAGCTGGGCTAGGCCAGAGTGGCGCCGCCCCAAAGGGCAGCGCCGACTGTCTTAGTTGACTGCAGGCTGTGCGCCCTGCTCTGCGGCGCGGCGCTGAAGCTCGGCGCGGTAGAGCGCGACAAAGTCGATGTTTTCCAGGTTCAGCGGTGGGAAGCCGCCATCGCGTGTCACATCAGAGACGATGCGGCGCACGAATGGGAAGAGCATGCGTGGGCATTCGATCAAAAGGAAGGGATGCAGTTGATCTTCTGGCACGCCTTCGATGTGGAAGACACCGGCGTAGTCGAGTTCAAGAATGAACATCTCACCGCCGTCTTCTTTGTTTTTGGAGGTGATGTTCAGCTTGATAGCCACTTCAAACTGATTGTCCGCAGTGCGCTTTTTAGCGTCAAGGTTGACTTGAACCTGAACGTCTGGCTGTGGGTTTGCGGCGGAGCCTTTTTGAGCCAGAATATTCTCAAAGGACATGTCACGCACAAATTGGGTCAGCACATTCATTTTAAGCTGAGGCGCCTGCGCTGCACCGTTTTCGTTTTCCGCCATGGGAACTCTCCAAAAAATAACGTTTGGCCTGCTTTAACAGGTCAAAAGGGGTGTCTCAATGCTTAGTCCAGCCAGAAGGCGGGTGTGTGGACTTTTTGACCCCCTCTATCTGATCGGTTGGGGATTGCGGCTTTGGATCCACCTCGGAAAACTCGCCATCAATCACATCTGAACGGCCCGCATTTCGGCGCTGATCTGCGTGAAAGCCCGGACCTGCGTGGAAATGGGTGGATTGGGTGCCGCCCATCGTGAAACTTTGAACCCGCACGCGTTTGCGCGCGTAATGAAACATAGCACTGCGGAATGGCGGCGTGAGCAAGGCGAAACCCACAGCATCAGTGAAAAATCCAGGCGTGAGGAGAAGGACACCAGCGATGAGGATCATGGCACCATGGGCCAGAGGCTCGGTCGGGTCGTCCAGCTCATTGAACGACTTCTGGACACTGCCTAGGGCTGCAATACCCTGGCTGCGCACCAGATGCGTGCCCAAAATCGCGGTGAGAAGTACAATTGCGAGGGTCGGCCAGAGACCAATCGCTCCGCCAACGCTGATGAAAAGGGCGATCTCAATCATGGGGATCGCAACAAAGGCCAACAAGAGCCACATCTTAGCTTTACTCCAATGCATCCTTTGGCGAGGTAGACTTGACCCCGCCTGTAACTTACATAAGTGCGTGAGAACGCTGTTTCCATGCCCAACATGAGGTTCAAATGAACTCCTCCCTTCTTCAACTCCTCGTTCTTGCCGGTATTGCGGTGTTTTTGATTTTGCGGTTGCGCAATGTTTTAGGCACGCGAGACGGCTTTGAGCCTCCGCGCGAACAGGCCACATCACAGACACAACGCCGGGCGCCGGATCTGGAAGTGATCGAAGGGGGGCCGGATCAGGACATTCTGGATCATGCCGAAGAAGGCAGCGCACAGGCCATTGCTTTGGCCAAGATGAAATCGGCAGAGCAATCCTTTGGTGTCAGTGACTTTCTGGGAGGCGCGCGTGGCGCGTATGAAATGATCCTCATGGCCTTTGAGAAGGGCGAGCTTGCTGAGATCAAACCCTTCCTTGGCGAAGAGGTCTATGACAGCTTTGCCCAAGTGGTGGAGATGCGCGAGACGCAGGGGCTGACCGTGGAAAGCGAGTTTATCGGCGTGCGCGAAATGGCACTGCAGGATGCGCATTTTGATGATGCCACCAAAGAAGGTGAGATCACTGTTCGCTATATTGGGGAACTGACCCATGTGGTGCGTGACAATGGTGGTGACATTGTTGAGGGCAGCGAGAGCCAGATCAAGCGGCAGAAGGACGTCTGGACCTTTGCCCGCGTGATGGGATCGGATGACCCCAACTGGCAGCTTGTTGTCACGGGCGAATGATCCGGGCGTTTCGGGCGGCGCTGGCCGCGGCCCATCTGGGGCTCATCTGCTTGACCGGAGGGGCCGCCTTGTCCGAAACATCCATGAAAATTCTTTCTTTCGAAGACCTTGACGGTTGGGCGGCAGATGATCACGAGGCTGCCCGCCAGGTCTTTTTGAACACGTGCGCTGATCTGGATGCGCCGGATTGGCAAACGCTTTGTGCGGCGGCCACGGGCATCAAAGATGCACGCAAGTTCTTTGAGCTGCTGTTTCGTCCTGTGCTGATCGAAGAAGAGGGCAAAGAGGCGCTGTTCACCGGGTATTTTGAGCCAGAGCTGGACGGCGCCTTGTCGCCCAGTGGGCGCTATCGGTTTCCTGTGTACCGCATGCCGCGTGAGGCCCGCAGCGGGCAGTGGCTGACACGCCGTCAGATTGAGACCAGTGGGGCGATGCAGGGACGTGGCTTAGAAATTGCCTGGGTGGATGATTCCGTCGAGTTGTTTTTCCTTCAAATTCAAGGATCTGGTCGCATTCGCCTTCCCAACGGATCCTATGTGCGTGTGGGTTATGGGGGCTCTAACGGGCACAATTATAGTTCGGTCGGGGCCGAGTTGGTGCGGCGCGGCGTTTATGCACCGCATCAGGTCAGCGCGCAGGTGATCAAGAATTGGGTCAAACGCAATCCGACGGCTGGGGCGGAGCTGTTGCGGCACAATGACAGCTTTGTGTTCTTTCGCGAAGTCAGCCGTGTGCCCGCACACAAAGGCCCTCTGGGGGCGATGAACCGCTCCATCACCGAGATGCGCACCGTAGCCGTGGATCCGAAGTTTACCCCTTTGGGCGCGCCTGTGTGGGTGGAAAAAGATGGGGCCACATCTTTGCGTCGTCTGATGATTGCACAGGATACAGGCTCGGCGATCAAAGGCGCGCAGCGGGCGGATATTTTCTTTGGGACGGGCGATGCGGCTGGTCTTGAAGCGGGCAAACTCAAAGATCCAGGGCGTATGATTGTCCTGCTGCCCATCCAGCGCGCCTATGCGATGTTGCCGGAGTCTGTGTTGTGACACGCCGGAAATTGAGTGAGGATGAAGTGGCGCTTTGGCGCAAGGTTGCGGATACCGCTGAGCGGCTCAATCCAACCGCTAAGCCGCATGATCTTCCTAAGCCGAAACCCAAGCCACAGAAGACGCCAAGAGCCCATTCTGCGCGTGATGTGATGCCTGCCTTTACCGTTGGCTCGCGGGCGCAAAGCCCCCTGCCCGGCCATGATTTGATGGGCACGGTTTCAGAGCGCGTGGCGCGCCAGCCGGTGCAGATGGACAAGAAAGCCTTTGGCCGCATGAAACGTGGCAAGCTTGTGCCAGAGGGCAAGATTGACTTGCATGGCATGACGGCGGATCAGGCCCATGGCGCGCTGACAGGGTTTATTCTGCGGGCGCATGGTGAAGGCAAACGGCTGGTGCTGGTGATTACGGGCAAGGGCAAATCCAAGCGTGACGACGGCCCTATTCCGACACGGCGCGGGGTGTTGAAACATCAGGTGCCGCAGTGGTTTGCCCTGCCCCCTTTGAAAAGCTGCATCCTGCAAGTGGCCGAAGCCCATATCAAACACGGCGGCACTGGAGCGTATTACGTGTATCTAAGACGTCGGTGACAGGCCTGTCCTTGGTCAGTTTGGCGGTGCGCCCACCTCAATGGCGACTGTCTGGCCGGTCACCAGAATTCGCTCAGCACTGCGAGACAGAATGGTCGAGTCTTCTGGGGATAGAAGGGTATCGATGTCGTGCGCATCACGCAGCAGAGCGATCAAGGCGGGGCTGCCGGCTACGGTCAAATGATTGAAACTGGCGCTGTCGTTGAAATTGGACACATCCACCAAAGCAATCGGAAGCCCATCCAGGACACTGGGATCGGTGAGCTGGCCCAAGCGCTGTTTTGTGCCGTTGATTTGACTGGAGAGAAAGAGCGCGCTGTCTTTGGTGGAGGTCACAATGGCTGTTGCTGTGGGCAGTGCTTTGATGGATTCCAGATTGCGCAGGAAGAGATCGACCGGCATGTCCGGCGACAGAAGCGCCAGCGCGTCAATATTGCGCACCGTCCAGCCTGGTTCCTTTCGGTCGATCTGGCGCAGGGTTTCGGTGATGAGCATGGTGCCCAAAGAGTGTCCGACCAGAAGCAGCTTGTGAGGTTGCTGTTCTGCAAAGGCGCGCAGGGTGCGTTCCAAGTCGTCGCGTGAGAACAGAACACTTTCGCGATCATGGGCATATCCAAGGGCCTGCCCTGCACTGGACCATGTGAAGTTCACCATAGCGCCCGAAACTTCGAAGTCTTCTTTCATTTGCGCGGTGCGAAAGAGACTGTCCTGATATGTGTTGTGATACCCATGGACAAACAGGATGATTTCCCTGTCGCGCGGCGGAAGGTCCTCGACGTCGGAGGAGACCTTCTGGACGAATTCTGACAACCTGGACACTTCGGTTTCGCTTGCGATTGTGAAGTGCCTTTGCGGATCTGGGGTTGCGCTGTAGCTGGGAGGCTTGCCGGTTTTATGTGAGGGCGGAATAGAGACGACGCTATCCAAATAGGTCATGTCAGAACTGCGTTCTGCACCAAAGAAACCAGCATCATTGCGTGCGCGATTGGTGGCGACGTAGATTTTATGTGTGGTCTCATTGCTGAGGGCCTGAGGGACAACGGGAGCCGTGATGCGATCAGCGCAGCCGCCCATCGTCAAAGTCAGCAAAGCAAAGGTCAGAATGCGCATGAACAGTCCCGGTCGATGTTTCGCCGGGACTATGACGGTCTCTGACAGCGGGCTCCAGTGGAAATCAGAGCACGTAGCGGCTGACGTCCATGGATTTTGCGAGTTCTCCGAGGTTTGTTTCCACGAAGCTGGCGTTCACGATAATTTCCTCGCCTGAGCGGTCTGGCGCGGAGAAGCTGAGCTCTTCGAAGACGCGCTCCATCACGGTGTAGAGGCGACGTGCGCCGATGTTTTCGACCGATTGGTTCACATCCGCAGCGATTTTGGCCAGAGCAGAAATGCCATCATCCGTGAAGGACACAACAACCTCCTCTGTGCCCATCAAAGCGGTGTATTGGCGGGTCAGCGCGTTGTCGGTCTCTGTGAGAATACGCACAAAATCCTCTTCGGTCAGCGCCCGCAGTTCCACGCGGATCGGCAGACGCCCCTGCAGTTCGGGCAGCAGATCAGAGGGTTTGGCGATGTGGAAGGCGCCGGAAGCGATGAAAAGGATATGGTCGGTTTTTACGGGGCCATGTTTGGTGGAAACGGTGGTGCCTTCAATCAGAGGCAGCAGGTCACGTTGCACCCCCTCGCGGGAAACATCGCCGCCGCGGGCTTCCTGACGGGCACAGACCTTGTCGATTTCATCGAGGAAGACAATGCCGTTTTGCTCTACAGCCTGCAATGCTGCGGCGTTGACGGTTTCATCATCCAGAAGCTTGTCCGCCTCATCGGAAATCAACACCTCGTAGCTTTCGGCAACGGTCATGCGTTTTTTGGTGGTGCGGCCGCCCATGGCTTTGCCAAAGAGATCACCGATATTCATCATGCCCATCTGGCTGCCGGGTTGCCCCGGAATGTCAAACATGCCGCCCAAAGGATTTGATGTGTCGGCCACTTCAAGTTCGATCTCCGTGTCATCCAGCAGCCCGTCTTTGAGCTTCTTGCGGAACATCTCACGGGTGGCCTCACGAGCGTCTGTGCCGGCGATGGCTTCGATCACGCGATCCTCGGCGGCGGCATGGGCTTTGACTTTGACGTCTTCGCGCATGTGCTCACGGGTCTGGATGATGGCAGCATCCACCAGATCGCGAATGATCTGTTCGACATCGCGGCCCACATAGCCCACCTCGGTGAATTTGGTGGCCTCAACCTTGATGAAAGGTGCGCGGGCCAGTTTGGCCAGACGGCGGGAGATTTCGGTTTTGCCCACGCCGGTGGGGCCGATCATCAGAATATTCTTGGGATAGACTTCATCGCGGATGTCATCCGAGAGCTGTTTGCGGCGCCAGCGGTTGCGCAGGGCCACGGCGACGGCGCGTTTGGCGTCGTTCTGACCAATGATGAAGCGGTCCAGTTCGGAAACGATTTCGCGGGGCGTGAGATCAGTCATGGCTGTGTCCAATCAGTGAGAGGGTGGCAGGCGGTGTAGTGGCAGGATGCCAGAGAGCGGTGCCAGAAGGGCCGCACGGAAGCGGGCCCAGAAGGCCCCCAGCACCACCAGAAAGATGCCGAGGATGAAGATGGTCATGGCGGTGCCCTCCCCTTCGAACACCGTGCCTGCGAGGGCAACAGTGTAGCCGATGGCCGCGATGAGGAAGGAGCGCCGGTCGATGATGATGGCGATCAGAGCAAAGAGCACCAGAACGGCCAGGAGCGCCATGTGCGCGTTGGCTGTGCCGCTTTCCAGCAGGCTGAGTGCAAGGGTGTTCACCAAAGCGGGGGCAGCCACCACATGCAGCCAGAACCCCTGTGCGCTGCGGCGGGTGACGCGGTGTGGATCGGACATGTCAAAGAACATGGCCACTGCGAAAACCGCGAGACCGACGCCCAGAGTGATGAAGGCAAAGGGGCCTCCTGCCGACAGGAGAAAGAGATCGGCCGCACTTGTGGGGGTGCCGGTTTGATTGGCCCCCATCATCAGCGCGATGCCAAAGACGCCAAGTGCGATCAACGCCATGGCAAAGGGCACACGAAAGCGCAGCCAGTAGAGCAGCATGGCCACCGTTGTCAGACCCAGCGGCAGTGGCAGGCTGGAGAAATCTTCCTGCGCCACCATAAAGGGTTGCGCAAAATAGGCGGTGATGCCGGTGCCAGCGTTTATGGCCCACAGACAGGAAAGCGCGATGGCCGGTGCCACCATGCGGCGGCGGCGGATGAAATATTCCGACAGCAGCCAGAGGATCACGCCGGAGATGGCGGAGGTGCTCAGGATTTTGGCTTTATAGTTCACGATTTCCATAGCCATGGCGATGCCGTTGAGCGCGGCCCAACCGCTGGCGAGGATCAAAAGCCCAATGACGATGAAAATCTCGTTGAAGCCTTTGAAAAGCTCAAAGGGTTCATCCCCGATGGCGAGATCTTCGCGGGCGCCACGCCGGCTATCGGCCAGCGCCGCCAGTGCGGCGGCCTGTTTTTCATTGAGCAGGCCAGAGCCCACTGCAGCGCGCAGATCGTCTTTGGAAATCATGACTTTATGGTCTCTCGTTACGCGGGCACTTTGTGACAAAAAAGGCGTTCAAAGCAGGGCTCATTTGGAAATGGTTTCCACCGTCAGATTGCCATTGGTGTAGACGCAGATGTCGCTTGCGATGGCCATGGCCTTGCGCGCGACCTCTTCGGCAGAATGATCACTGTCCATCAGGGCACGACCGGCGGCGAGGGCAAAGTTGCCACCCGACCCAATGGCGGTGACGTCATGTTCTGGCTCCAGCACATCCCCTGCCCCGGTGATCACAAAAATATCAGCCCCATCTGAGACGATCAGCATGGCTTCGAGTTTTTGCAGGTATTTGTCTGTACGCCAGTCTTTGGCCAACTCAACAGAGGCGCGCGCTAATTGGCCCGGTGTCGCCTCAAGCTTGGCTTCCAGACGTTCCAGCAAGGTGAAGGCATCGGCGGTAGATCCGGCAAAGCCTGCGATGATGTCATAGCCGCCGGGCGACAGGCGGCGTACCTTGCGCGCCGTGCCCTTGATGACGGTTTGGCCAAGAGAGACCTGTCCGTCACCTGCAATCACCACTTCGCCGCCTTTCTTGACGCCAATGATGGTTGTGCCGTGCCAACCGGGGAAGTCTTGGTTATCCATGGATAAGGTCTCCGTTTTGGATGTATTTGAGGATCCTGTCGGGAATTAACAAGGGAATACAGGGTAAAGGATCAAAGGTGAACGTGAATTCGGAGATTGACGCGCTGGCGCAGGAGACCTTTGCCCATCTTGCAGAACGGGGCAATTTGAGCGGCGCTTACACAAAAACGCGCAGCTGGTTCAAGAATGACAAGCGCCGACTGCATATCGTGCAGCGCTATGATGCCAAAGACCATGCCCCCGTTATTTTAAAACAGGTGTTTCGGCCCGAAGACCCCACGGAATTTAACGGTATTTTGGATGCACATCACCTTGCATCACAGGCGTTGCAGGCATGTTCGGAGCAACATGCGCCAGAGATTTTGGTGGAAGATCGCGCCTTAAAAGCCTGCCTTATGCGGTTTCAACCCGGCGAGACCCTGCGGGATCTTTGTGAAACCCATGAGGATCACGCTGATATTCTGATGCAGACAGGGCGGTGGTTGTCAGCCTATCACCGCGGCACCTTTGAGCAGGCGCGCGGATTTCAACCCAAATTCATGGCGCGTCATATGTTGCATCTTGCGGATCAGATGCAGACCGGCGCACGGCGCATCAAAGGGCAGAAACGTTTTGTCGCTCTGGCGCATCAGGTGCAGGATATGGTGGCTGACTATGAAGGGCGTCCCAGTAAGATTGCCGCGAAACATGGGGATTTCAACAGTCACAACATTCTTATTGAGGGCAACCGCACAGCTGGATTTGATTTTCTGCCCATCAGCCATGCGCCGGTTGGATATGACATCGCCCGTATTCTGTTGAGCTATGCGCTAACGGCGGTTGATTTGGACCGTATTCCGAAGGGGCATGTGTTGCCGCCGGAGGCGTTGGCGGCCTTTTTCGAAGGGTATGATTTTGTCCCAGCGGATGATCCGAGCGTGGGGTTTTTGCTGCGCATTCAGATTTTGAGTGACTGGAACCGCATGAGCGACAAAAAAGGCGTTCAAAACCTGATCAATTTTGAACGCCTTCGGGTCATTGCACGCCGGGCTTTTGCCTAGATCGGCGTGCGTATCTCTTTTAGAGGGAGTCTTCGATCCAGCTTTGCAGTGCGGCCTTTGGGGCGGCACCTGCGCGGTTGGAGATCACCTGACCGTCTTTGAAGATGAACAGCGCAGGGATACCGCGCACGCCCAGAGCGGCGGCGGCATTTGGGTTGCTGTCCACATCAACTTTGGCAATTTTCACTTTGCCGTCCAGCTCAGCGGAGAGCTCTTCCAGAGCTGGACCGATCTGCTTACAGGGGCCACACCATTCGGCCCAGAAATCCACGACGACAGGGACGTCGGCGTTCTTTACTTCTTCGTCAAAGGTGGCATCGGTGACAGCGACAGTTGCCATGGGAGGTCTCCTAAAGGGGAACGAGGGGTCATCTCGGGTTTGTCTTGGTTCGAGGGAACCTAGGTTTGCGGGGGCAGGGCGTCAAGGTGGGCGGCGTCCTGCAACGATTTTGTCACGAGATCGTGTGGCAGCTCCATCAGCTCGGCTTTGGCTGTCCAGAGGATGGCCGTGCGGATCGGCATATCCTTGAAAACCTGTGACAAAGCATGGCTGTAAGCGCCCATTTGACGGAGGATACCTTCCGGTGTGCGGGTGGGATTTTCCGGCAGAATAGCGTTGGATTTGAAATCTATCACCCAGATTGCCTCATTTGTGATCACAAGCCGGTCGATGATGCCATAGAGCCGCTGCGCGCCCAGATTGGCGGTGATGGGCACCTCTGCCAGTGTTTCTGGCGCAAAGATCCATGCCAGCTCTGATTTGGAGAGATTGCGCGTGGCTTCTGCAAAGATCTCTTCAAACTCCGCCGTGGTGGGAGCGGCTTCACTGGCGTCCAGCAGGCGCTCGGCCACGCTGCGCCATTGGGCCTGCGAATGATCTGGCAGATGCTCCAGCAAGCTGTGCAGCCAGATCCCACGGGCCTTGGCGGCCTCTTGATCCAGACCCTGATCGCCCGCCAAGGCTTTGGCACCGCCCAGA
The DNA here is from genome assembly GCF_017744035.1 of Shimia sp. R11_0. Classification (NCBI taxonomy): domain Bacteria; kingdom Pseudomonadati; phylum Pseudomonadota; class Alphaproteobacteria; order Rhodobacterales; family Roseobacteraceae; genus Shimia; species Shimia sp. R11_0. The sequence goes on from NZ_JAGHQY010000001.1 coordinate 314,926, forward strand.
TCTGAGGGGCTGAGCGTGGTTTGGGGATCGGGAGGCAAGGCGGCTGGGCAGGTCAGGAAGGCGGGCAGGGTGGTGGTGACCTCCTGCGGTGGTGTGGCCGGGGCCGACACAGCACCGTCCCAGTCGCCATGGGACAGGCGCAGCCCTTCGCCCCCGTCAAATTGCATGGGCGCGGCGGCGGAGGCCAGCATGGCGCGGCGTACGGTGTCATACCAGCTGTTGCCATCTTTGCCGAGATCCCCGGCCGCCGCCACGATCAGCCATTTTTCCGCACGGGTCAAAGCCACATAAAGCAGGCGCAGCCGTTCTGCGGCCTGCGCTTCTGCCAACTGGCTGCGCGCCTCCGCCAGAGGGGCGGGGGCGGCATCTGCGGACATGTTCCAAAGTGCGGTGTCTTCAACGGGCACGATGGGTGTATCGGTCTTGATCAGCCGCTTGCCGGTGTCAGGCATGATGACGATGGGGGCTTCGAGACCTTTGGAGCCATGCACGGTCATCACGCGAATGCGGTTGGTGGCGCTGTCCATCTGGCGTTTGATTTCCAGATCGTCGGTTTCCATCCATTGCAGAAAGCCGGTGAGGCTTGGCACAGAGGATTTTTCATAGGCCAGCGCCTGAGAGAGCAAGGCGTTGATGCCATCTTCGGCTTCTGCGCCGAGACGGGCGAGGAAATGATGCCGTCCCTTGTGGCGGGTCAGAATGCGCTCAATCAGATCATAGGGGCGCAGGAAGTCGGTTTGGCCCCGCAGATCATTGAGAACCTCCAGCGTGGCGGGAAATTCTGCGCCACGATCGCGCAGAGCGGCCCAGAGATAGCTGCCCGGTTTGCGGCGATGGGCCAGATCAAACAGCGCCTGCTCGCTCCAGCCAAACAGGGGGGAGCGCAGAATGGTGGCCAGCGAGAGATCATCTTCGGGCGTGGCAAGGAACGACAGGAGCGCGCCCAGATCGCGCACGGCCATTTCGCCGCCAACTTTCAGACGGTCTGCGCCCGCGATGGGCAGGCCTTCGAGTTTGCAGGCGCGGATGATTTCGTGAAACAGATCAGAACGGCGCTGCACAAGGATCAGGAAATCCCCCGGCTGAATGGGCCGTTGCGTATAGGCACCGGTGTCATCGCGACCATCAGCGATGGTGTCTTGCGCGATCATGCGCTTGATCTGGCGTGCAACCCGCTCTGCCAAGATCACCGTGTGGTGGGTATCACCAAGGCGATCTACGGGATCAAACCAATCATCTTTCTCCGCTTTGCCCATGGGCTCCACCACCGGCCAGAGATCCACGCGCCCGGGCATGTCATCGTTAAAGGCAATGTGGCGGTTGCCAGCGGGAAAGCCTGCCTCGACCTGGGTTTCAAAACATTTGTCCACCAGATTGAGCACCGCAGGGGAGGATCGGAAGGAATACTCCAGGCTGAGATTTTGCAGCTGATGGCCGGTTGGGTTCAGGCGCGCGGCGAACTCTTCTCGCATGCGGTCAAACTCCGCAGGATCGGCGCCCTGAAAACTGTAGATCGACTGTTTCTGATCGCCGACCACAAAGATGGTGCGGGTGATGTCGCTGCGCGCGCCGGTGCCGGAGGTGAATTCCTGAGCCAACCGTTCGATTACCTGCCATTGCACCGGGCTGGTGTCTTGGGCTTCATCCACGAGGATATGATCGATGCCACCGTCCAGACGGTAGAGCACCCATTCGGCCACAGCAGGTTCATTGAGCAGGTTGCGGGCGCGCAGGATCAGATCGTCAAAATCCAGCCAGCCGCGCGTGAGCTTGGCCTCCTCATAAAGCGCGATGAAGCGGGCGGAAAAAGCATGCAGAGCGGCGCTGCGGAGGGCCGCGCGAAGGGCAAGCCGGCGCGGACGGGTGTCTTCGACCCGCAGCATGAGCGGCTGTAATTTGTCGATTAGATCCGGGTTTTCGCTGCGCAACTTCTTGGTTGGAAACGTCTCTAACTTGGCTGAAAATGGGGATTTTGCACCCGCGCCATTCAAAAGAACCCCTTCGAGCACATCAAGCGCGGTGTGATCTGCTGCGGTGATCCTGCTGAGTTTGTCAGCGGCGCGATTGTCGGTGGTGCCGCCGCTGCGCAGGACCGTGATCAAGGTTTGAAGCAGCTCCATTTCGCCGCCCAGAAACACATCTGCGAGCACCTGCGCGCTGGTGTATCCGCTGGGGAGATCCAGCAGGGCGGCGAGGCTGTCAAATGAGGCACCATGGCGCAGCCGGTCAGCGTTGCGGGTGATATTGGCTGTGAGGTCGCCCAGATCCGCACCTGTGAAATGCTCGGCCAGATCCCTCAAAAGCGGCGCATCGGCACCTTCTGCCATCTGTTCCACGATGTCTTCGCGCAAGAGTGCTGCGGCGCGATCTTCCATTTCCGAAAACAGAGGGGACACGCCAGCTTCAAGCGGGAAGCGGCGCAGCAAAGACGAGCAGAAAGAGTGAATGGTCTGAATTTTCAGCCCGCCAGGGGTCTCGATCGCGCGTGCAAAGAGCGTGCGCGCCTGTCGCAGATCTTCGGGGGCGGATTTGCCACTCACCCCCAGCTCTGCGAGCTCCGCAGAGAGATCCGCATCGCTTTTCATCGCCCAGCTGCCCAGACGTTTGAACAGGCGGTTCTGCATCTCGGAGGCGGCGGCTTTGGTGTAGGTCAGGCAGAGGATATGCTGTGGCAACACTCCTTCAAGCAGCAGTCGGGCCACGCGGTCGGTCAACACACGGGTTTTGCCAGAGCCCGCGTTGGCGGAGAGCCAGGTGCTGGCGTCTGGCCGGGCGGCGGTGACCTGGCGGCGGGTGGCATCATTCATCGGCAAGGTCATGACAGCACCTCCGGCGCGGGATCATCGGTGGCGTCCCATTCCCCAAAACGGGCGAGTTGATCATAGGTGCCTTCATCGCGTTCGGACTGCATGGCGCGCCGAGCGGTGAAGCCTTTGCCCTCTTCCAGATATTGCGCGATCAGATTGGAGAACTCTTCCCAAATCTGGGCAGTTGGGGTTTCAGCGAGCGGCGCAGGCTGATCTTTGGGTTTTGTGCCCAGACCAATATAGATCGCATCTGCGACGCGGGCCGGATCAATGCCTTTAAACCCGGTTTCCTCGGCCATGGCCGCCTCCAGCAGCAGCTGTTTGTCGAAATAGGTCTGTTCATCACGGGTGGGTGGCGCACCGGTTTTGTAATCATAGAGGATCAGCTCACCGCTTGGCGTGCGGTCAATGCGATCCGCTTTTGCTGTGAGGGTAAAGCCAAGGCTCTCAATGTTGCGGCTGGTGGTGGCTTCAAAGGCTTCGGGGGTGCCACGGGTTCGGCGGCGGGTTTCGCCATCCACGATGTGATCTGCCACGCGCGACATGCGGGCCATCCACATCACACGTGCCGTGGCCCAAGGCACGTTTTCTGCCAGAACAGTCTCTGTTATTTGCAAAATACGCTCCCGTGTCACCGGGGCATCCTGATCTTTGCTTTCTGTGATCAGCTTTTCGAGCACCTCATGCACGATGATCCCGCGCAGCAGCGCGTCTGGCGTGCGCATCAGAGGGTCCAGCGGCCGTAGATGGAGCACGCGTTTGGCATAGATGGCATAGGGATCGCGGATCAGGCGTTTGATTTCAGTGACGGACAGTTCCCGCGGGCGGGCCTCTGGTGGCGGTGTCGGAGAGGGGCGCGCGGCGGCCGGAACGGTGGGCACGGTTTCCAGAGCGCGCACCCGATCCAGCCAGAGTTTGCCCCGCTCCCGCATGTCTGCGAGCGCTTCAGGGCCGTTTTGGTCAGGCAGGCCGCCCAGTAGGTTGATCATGCGATTGATCCAACGTGAGGGCACGGTTTCGGCCTCATCAGAGCGCACGGCGCGGGTGATCCAGACTTCGGGCGCACAGACAGCCTGCTGAAAATCATGAGCGGCGAGACCAATGCGGCGTTCGGGCAAAAGCAGACCTGCATCATGGCGCATTTTGCGATTGAGCCACGGATCCGGACTGGGGGCTTCGGGCCAGCTGCCTTCGTTCAAACCGCCAAGGATGACCAGATCTGCACCCTGAACACGGGCCTCTAATGTGCCCCAGATCAGGATCTGCGGGTGTCCGGCATCGCGGTCACGCACTTCGCCGCGGGACAGAAGCGCGCCGAAAAGATCCGCGTAGTCGGTCGCGCTGATCGCACCAACCACATGTGCGTTTTCTCTGATATCCTCGATCATGCGCTGTGCGGCGCGACCCGCGCCCTCTTTCCAGAGTTCGCCTGATGTGGTGTCACTCTCGGGCATGGGGCCATCTGAGATGGCTTCTGCAAGGGCGATATGCGCGTTAAGCAGCATTGGCATGTCGTGTTTGTCTGTGCGCTCTTGGTGGCAGAAACAGCGGGTCAGCCATGTCATCCAGTTGGACATATCGGTTTTTGCCGCAGCGGCCCATGCCAAAAGCTTTTCTGCGTCCGGATATGTGGTGCCCTTGCGCCGCAGGTGGAGCTCCAGCTCACGTGTGAATCTCAGATGTGTGCCGCGATCCTGCGCGCTGTGACAGAGAGGGTGTTTAAGCAATGTGAGCAGCATCTCTGAGGTCAGTTTCTGGTGAAACAGAGCCACAACATGGCGCAGGAAGCGACCGGGAGGGGAGAGCTGAAGCGGCTGACCCGCACTGTCATCCGGGGTAATGTTCCAACGGTCCAAAGCGGCGGTGACCTGACGGGTCAACATGCGATCGGGGGTGATCAGCGCGCAGGTCTGACCGTCTTCTGCGGCCTTGCGCATGCGGGCTGCGATGGTCAGCGCTTCTTCGCGCTGTGTTGTGGCCTCAATCAGTGTCACGTTTTCCGTGGCAGGGATGAGATCACCCAGCGTGGGGCCCTCTGCCAGCCATTGATCGGTGACGGGCGCGGGCCGCAGCGCGAGGGAGACCAGCCGGTTGCGCGCCGGGGCCGGTGGCGGTGTGTTGTCCCATGGCTCAATGTCATGCGGCGTGAGATCCATCATCTGCATGATGGCGTGATAGCGATATTGCGGGTGATCTTCGCTTTCCATGCCGGAGCCAAGATGCGCCCATGTGGCAGCTGGCATGTCAAAATCATAGCCCGGCAGGACAATCGCCCCCTGCGGCAGGCGCGCCACGGCCTGCATCAAAAGCTGCATGGTTCCGCGAGAGCCGGTGGAGCCAGCGAGGATGATGGGATGCTGTGGCGGGTTTTCCTGCCAGCGGGCAATGATGGTTTCTACCGCATGACGTTGCAGCGCGTCTTTGCCCGGGTCGCTGTCAAGATCGTCGAGAAAATGGCGCGCAATCGAAAAGAACTGCTGCGCGCGGGCCCAATGGCCGGATTGGTCGCTCACGTCCAGCGCGTCAATCGTATCGACATCCACGCCTTCGCCGGCCATTTCATCAAACAGACCTGCAAGACTGTCTGCCAGATCATAGACCGAGGCGCGCGCGGCCAGATCCGGCTGTTGTTCCAGCAGGCTGGTGACAAGCTGGATCAATTCAAAGCGTTGGCGAATGGGGGAACTGGGGCGTGGGAGGTCGGCGGTTGCAACTTTGGTGAAGCTGCCCAGCACATCAATCCGGGGCAGCAGCATGGCGGGGCCGGTGTTAAACAACATTTGCACACGGCGTGCCATGCGGGCGGTGTTGACGATGATCTGCGATCTCGCCACTTCTTGAGGGGCCATGTTCGAAAAGCGGGTTTGCAGCCCTGTGACCAGCGCTTTGGGGAAGTCGACGCCTGCGGGCAGGGCAAAGACGCGCGGGGCGTCTGTGGGCTTAAACATCTGGGGACTCCAGCAGGGTTTCGGCCAAGGCAAGGCCCTCTGGCGTGCCGACATCACACCACTCACCGGGGTAAGTTATGCCAAAGAGACGCTTGGTTTCGCGCATCTGATCCCAGAGCAGATTGAGAGAAAAGGCGGTGTCGGCAATCGCATGCAGCCCCTCTGTCTTCAGGATCTGAATGCCGGAGTAGACCACACCTGGGCCGCGGGTGAGGCGACCGTCGGCATCCATCAGAAAATCCCCATCCCGCGTGTAGCCGAGCGCGTTGGCACGTGGCAGGCAGAGCAAAAGCGCATCCATCTCGTCCGGCTTCCAGGCCTCTTGCAGCAGCGCAAAGGGGTTGGGGCCGCGCCAGATGGCATCGGTGTTGCTGGTGAAGACGGGGGAGTCTCCTAACAGTGGCAAGGCCTGTCGCAGGCCCCCGCCGGTTTCCAGAATTTCAGGCGTTTCAATCGATACCGAAACCGGAGTGTTGGCAAGATGCGCGGTGATCTGATCTGCGTGATAATGCGCGTTGACCACGATCTGACGCGGGGTAATGGCTTGCGCCAGCTCCAAGGTATGATCCAGCAGAGGTTTCCCCGCCACGGGCAAGAGCGGCTTGGGGCGGGTCTGTGTCAGTGCGCCCATGCGTGTGCCAAAACCGGCGGCAAAGAGCATTATGGTATCGGCTGTGTGGCGCATTTGTCTTTCAACGTTTTGAGAAATTCAGGAGTTGGGTCAGGCAGGATCTCAATGAGGATAGGCGCGACAGGCGCAAGGGCAGGGTGGCGCAGATTGTGCAGCACATGGCCATGCACACGTGGGATGAGATCGACATACTGTGCTTTGCCCATCTGCATACACAGGCGGGCAAAGATGCCCAGAATGCGCAGGTTCCGCTGAGCGCCAATCAGATGATAAGCGGTGTTGAAGTCATCTTCTGTCGCATCTGACAGCGCGATGAAATGCGCTTTGACTTCAGCCTCAACTGAGGAGGCGACATCCCGGCGCGCGTCTTGCAGCATGGACACGAGATCATAGGCGCGATGGCCGATCAGAGCATCCTGAAAATCCAGAAGTCCGACGCGGGCGACGCCCGCGCGCGCTGGCAACCACAGCAAGTTTTCCGCGTGAAAATCTCGCAAGATCAGAACATCTGGCGGTGGCAGCTGCGCTGTGAACAGGCTTTCGAAAGCCTGTTTGATCTGTTCCTGCAAAGCCGGTGAGACAGGTGTGTGGGCGGCAATATAGAAGTCAAAAACAGGGGTGATCATCTCTGCCAATGTGGTGGCATCCATGATCTGCATATCAGGTGGCAGCGGGGCTTTGTGTAGGGCGATCAAGGCTTCGGTTGCTGTCTTGTAAAGGGGGGCTTCCTGATCAGGCGCGCGCATCATTTCGCGTGCAAAAAGCGCGTCGCCCAGATCTTCAATCAGCAGCATGCCATTGGCGATGTCCTGCCCGAAGATGCGCGGGGCCGAAAGATGCTGATCGCTAAGATGTTCGGCAATCTGCACAAAGGGTTGGACGCTGCCATTTTCATTTGGGGGCGCATCCATGAGAATGGCTTTGTCGCCATTTGGGCGCTTTAGCCGTTCGTAGCGGCGGCTGGAGGCATCCCCTGCCAAGGGGGTGCGCCGAGCATCTGACCAGCCAAGCGTTGCCAGAAAAGCGTCAAGCGTTTCGTTGCGTAGGGTGGTCATGCGGCGAGGCTTTCAAACAGATCGGCCCAGCGTGCATCGGTGGCCGTGAACGTTGCAGCGCGCGCGCCTTCTGCCTCTTGGAGGGAGAGAGAGAGTGCCAGGGCGTTTTGCGGGGAGAGGTCGGCAAGGCGATCTGGCCATTCAACAAGGCATATAGCGTCTTCAAAGGCGTCAGTGAGGCCAAGTTCAACCACCTCGTCAGGGGCGTTAAGCCGGTACAGATCGGCATGCCAGATTTCGCAATCCTGTCCGTCATAGACTTGGACGAGCGTGAAGGTTGGCGACGGGACATCTTCGGGCACAGTCAGCAGAGATTGGATCAGGCTGCGCGCAAAATGGGTTTTGCCTGCGCCAATCGGGCCTTCCAATGTAATCACATCACCCGCCTTGAGCACGGCACCAATTTTGCGCGCAAGATTGGCAGTGTCTTCAGGAGACGTGAGGTCGCGGGAAAAGTGAAGCGTGGTCATGGCGCCACAGTAGAAATCAGCGCGCCCAGCCGCAAGCTGGATCGCGCGTATTAAAGGGTCAGGTGGGATGTGTTTTGCATATTCGAGCCGGAAGGCGCCTTGTCAAAAGATACTACGGTCAACCCGCCCGTGATTGGAATGACCTTTACCTTAAGAAGGGCGCGCGATTTCAGTGTGATCACAGCTTCCCAGCGTTTTCTGTCAACGGTTGCGAATACATGTTGTGACAGCTCGGACCAGATGGAACTTGGCATGCAGTCCTCCTGCCAATGGCCGATGGCATCATGCAGCGTATAGTCTGCAAAGCTGCTGTCTGGATCTGATTTCCAAAGCTGTCGATAGGCTTGATTACACAGGGTCAATTGGCCGCTGTTGGCAAAGAGCGCCAGAGCGCTTTCGATCGTGTCGATCACATTGTGGCAGTTTTCGATTTCAGTTCTGAATTTGCGGGTGAGTTTGATTTCGGAGGTGATGTCTTCAAATAGGAAAGCCAATGAGCCATCAGGATGGGGGCGGCCCGTGATGCGATAGGTTGCTCCGGAGGGAAGGGTCCAAGTTTCGCAATACCGCCCTTCTTTGGAGGCTGTGATCACAGTGTTAATTTGAGTGCGCCAATTGGTTTGTGAGATTGACGCAGGCATAATATGGCGCTCGCGCAGTTGGTCAAAAAACGTGTAAAGGTCGCAGTGATTTGAAAGAAAATCAGCCCCGAGGTCGGTCATTTTTGAGAGGGCTGGATTGAAGAGGATCAGCTGGCGATCGCGATCAAAAATGGCCAGCCCAATGGCCAGATGTGCAAAAGTTTTGGAGAGGATACGCACAAAACTGCGTTGTGCGTCCAAGGCAGACACCAGAGCATCTGCCTCTGTGGCGTAGTACATCACATTCGATCCGGCCTGCACCGCAGTCACATCGAACCAGCGGTCTTTGGTGCCGTTTTGACTAGAGACACACAATCGCTTTGGTGGGTCACCCGGAAGCAGATTGGTCACGTCAAACAAGCGGCGCAACTTTGGGGAGTAGCCAAGATGTGCAACGAGATCCTTGTAAGCAGCATTACGCCAGACGGCCATGCCATCGGCATCAGATTTCCAGACCGGATTGGGGGCCTGAAACATGGCTTGCAGGATTGCTGTGCGTCTTATGGCATCAGGTGTGTCATCCTGCTTGAGCGTCACGCGAGCGACATCGTCCCACTGATCCAGAGTGAGTATGCTGGCATCGCTGGGATCTTGTGATTGCAATACGGTCACATCACGTTGGTGCAGGCTGCCCTGCGCGCGCGGAAATTCAGGGAAGCGGGCAGAGAGATACTGATTGAGGTCTGACCAGTCAAAAGCAGGTGAAGGGAACTCTGCGCATATTTTTAACGCTGTAGCATTGGCATCGATCAATTCGCCTGCACGAAACAGAAACCGTGCGTTGCCTTGGGCCGCAGACGGTCTCTGCGACGCGTTGGGCATGCGATTAGAAATAAAAAATGCGTGCCAAATGGTTGCAAGTGCCAAGCCCGCTAAAACAAATAGAAACAAAAGCTGGGTGAAAGAAAACACCATGGAAGACCCCAAATTCGTAATAAACGGTATTAAGTTCTTCAGAATTTCTCAGATCATTATATGTAGTAATTTGATTTAATTTGCAAGAATATTGCGCTTTTGGGTTAAGTGATGTGCAACGGGTTCTCGCCGGAGCCGAGCGCCTCAGGGTTGAATTCTGCATCGATTTTCTGTCTTGGCCAGATCACCTCCACAACCGCACCACGTTGTCTGGGGCCACTTAAGTCTTCTCCTAAGCTATTGACACCATTTGCAAAGCTGATCTCAGCGCCGGAACGCTCCAAGAGTGTCTTGGCGATGAAGAGACCCAGGCCCATGCCTTCATAGCCGGGACGACGTTTGCGATCTCTTTCGCTCTTGCGATAGCGCATGAAAGGGTCGCCAATTCGGCCAATGAGATGTGTCGGATATCCGGGACCGTCGTCCATAATGCGGAGATAGATCGACTCATCTGACCATTCGGTTTCCACCCAGACCGTAGACTTTGAAAAATCTACGGCATTTTGAATAAGATTCCGCAGTCCATGAATTATTTCGGGTCTACGAAGTATTTCTGGCCCGTCGAGCAGGTCAAAATGGTCAAAGATAATGTGCTTACCACGGCCAATATGCGGTTCTGCCGCTTCTTCGACCACTGTAGAGAGGGGCGCTTTGCGTAGATGAAGGTCGTCTTTGCCTGCGCGGCCCATAGATCGCAGGATGTCTCGGCATCGATCTGCCTGTTGGCGGATCAGGGCAGCATCCTCGCGCAACTCCGGGCGGTCATCGAGCTCTTCCATCAGCTCTGCGCTGGTCAGTTTTATCGTTGCCAGCGGGGTGCCCAACTCATGCGCGGCGGCGGCCACCACACCGCCCAGATCGGTGAGCTTCTGTTCGCGGGCCAAAGCCATCTGCGTGGCGGCAAGCGCTTCGGCCATGGAGGACATTTCGGACACCACCTGGCGTGAGTAGAATGAGGAGAAGAAGATCGCGATGACGATGGCGGCCCAATTGCCGAATAAGAAGACCATTGGCACCTGAAGCAGGTCTAAGCTGCTGGTGCGCAATGGAATATGAAATTCCAGCAGAATGGTCATCAACATCACGGTCAGGCCCGCCAAGGTAACGGCAGAACGGATAGAAAGCGCAGAGGCGGCGATGGTGACAGGCGCAACCACAAGGAAGGAAAACGGATTGTTCAATCCTCCTGTCAAAAACAGAAGTGCGCAGAGTTGCAGCACATCAAACAAGAGCATGAAGCGGTTTTCAGACTCTGTCAGAAGCTTGTTTTCGGGAAACACAAAAACTGCGATGAGGTTGCCAATAACGGACACACCAACAACAAGATAGCAAAGCCCGTATTCCAACTGCAGGTGGAAACCGAACTGCGCGACCAGCAGCGCGACAATTTGCCCGGCAATGGCGATCCAGCGCAGCATGATGAATGTACGCAGGCGAATCCAGTTGCTTCTACGATTTGAGAACATCAGCGCGTCTGACAAATCCGTCATTTTCAGGCCTTTCCGCTTGAACCCTCGCCCTCAGTTGATACGTCTCTGGACGATATCTCGCAATATGACAGATGAGGTCTGACATGGTTCGTATGGTTGCAGCAGTGGCTGCCTTCGTAGCGGTTTTGGCTCTTGCGGCCATGTGGTTTGTGGGACGTGAAACGGGCGGCGGTGATCAGTTTGCGCAATGCCGCACCAGTCAGGTCGCCGGAGGCACCAGCGCTATTGGGGGCGCGTTTGAACTGGTGCATGAGGATGGTCAGACGGTGACGGATAAAGATGTGCTGACGGAGCCATCTTTGATTTATTTTGGATATACATACTGTCCGGACGTGTGTCCTCTGGATGCGACGCGAAATGCTGAAGCTGTTGAAATTCTTGAGGGAAAAGGGGATTTGGTGACACCAGTCTTCATCACAATCGATCCTGAGCGCGACACGCCAGATGTATTGAAAGAATTCACGGATTATCTGCATCCGCGGATGGTTGGTCTTTCAGGTTCTGCGGAACAGATCAAGGCGGCCAGTCAGGCCTATCGCACCTACTACAAGAAGCAGGCACCGGAAGATGGGGATGAGGAATATTACCTCGTGGATCATTCCACCTTCACCTACCTCACTTTGCCGGGGCATGGGTTTGTAGAGTACTTCCGTCGTGACATTTCTGCAGAAGATATGGCCCAAAGGGTCGGTTGCTTCGTAGAAAACATGTAAAGGCGGTGATGGTTTGACCCGGATAGGCTGTGCCGCTAATACTTGGAAAATTGGCATGGGACACACGCATATGGTGGACAACGCGCTGCCGGAGATTGGGCCGGATAAATCACTTCTCTTGGTTGATGATGATGAGCCGTTTTTGAGACAGCTTGCAAAAGCTATGGAAAAACGGGGCTTTGAGGTTGAAACCGCAAGTTCTGTTGTCGCCGGTCAAGCTATTGCCACAGCCCGCCCACCTGCCTATGCGGTGGTCGATCTGCGTCTGGGGGATGGCAACGGTCTGGATGTTGTCGAAGTGCTCCGCGAGAAGCGGGCAGACAGCCGAGTGGTGGTTCTGACTGGGTATGGTGCGATTGCCACTGCGGTGGCTGCGGTGAAGATCGGGGCGACCGATTATCTGAGCAAACCGGCGGATGCGACGGATGTGATGAACGCGCTTCTGAGCTCAGGAGATGAACTCCCGCCGCCGCCTGAAAACCCGATGAGTGCCGATCGTGTGCGCTGGGAACATATTCAGCGAGTCTATGAACTCTGTGATCGCAATGTCAGTGAAACGGCGCGTCGGCTGAACATGCACCGGCGGACGTTGCAGCGCATTCTGGCGAAACGTTCCCCGCGTTAAGCTCTTCTAAAACGGTCAAAACGGCGTGTCTGTATCCCGTCGGCATTGCGGCTGTTTCGCGGAGGTGCCGCTTTTTCCCCGTTTGCATTAACCTTTTGCGCAACAGTCCTATAAGGGCTGTCATCTTTGAGCAGCAAAAATCGTGAGCAGATGGTCAATCGCGGCGCGTACATGACGCGGCATCAGATGACGGTCGGCATAGACAATCCAATGAGAGCGGCTGTGGTCTTCGTAGGGTTGCAGGATAAGCTCGGCCTCGCCGGCATCAATCAACCCCTGCAAATTTCCAATAGGTGAGTAGGCAATGCCAAAACCGCGCCGGACCGCTTCTTGCAGCATAGGGATGTCATTGGTGCGCAGGCGTCCGGAAACTTTGACCGGTAGGGCGGCTTTGGTGTCGGGATCCTGAAACAGCCAGGTGTCATTGCTGGTCACCAGACAGGAATGTTGCCTGAGATCCTGCGGTGTCTTGGGGATGCCATGGCGCTTCAGATAGGCGGGAGATGCGACGCAGGCGAGGCGATGGTTCACCAGCTTGCGGGCGATCAGGCTGCTGTTGGTGAGCACGCCGTAGCGCAGTGCAAAATCATAGCCGTCTGCCACCAGATCCACGTTGCGATTGTTGAAATCCATATCCAGTGTGATCCGGGGATGCTGTTCAACAAAATCCAGTAGAACGGGAGCGACCTCGCGTTCGGCAAAGGGGCCGGCGGCAGAGATCCGAAGCGGGCCTGACAGTTCGGCGATGTCACCACGAAGGGTTTGGTTGGCCTCCTGCAACGCCGATAGAACATGTTCAATTTGGGAGAGGTATTCGCGGCCCTGCTCTGTGACACGCACGGTGCGGGTTGTGCGCGCAAGAAGTTTCACGCCAAGCCGCTCTTCCAGAGCCTGCACGCGTCGCGACACATGCGAGGTGGAGACTTTCATGCGCTGTGCCGCTGTGGTGAAGCTACCGGTCTGCGCCACCATGGCAAATTCATCTATGCCATCCCAATCGGACAAGGCAGTTTTCCCGATTATTGTTGCTACTGTGCAAAGATGTCTTTCTGATTACATGACTTGAGGCAGAAGGGCAATGATCCCTAGATGCAGTTCAGATGAGGCAACAGGGGTTGTCTCCGAAAGTGACAGGAACATCCAATGACCAAGAAAATTCTTGTGGCACTGACCTCGCATGACCAATTGGGCGACACTGGAGAGAAGACCGGTTTCTGGCTGGAAGAGCTGGCGGCGCCGTATTTTGTATTTGTGGACGCAGGATATGAGGTCACGCTGGCTTCGCCAAAAGGTGGATTGCCGCCGCTGGACCCCAAGAGCAATGTGCCGGATTTCCAGACAGAGCACACACATCGGTTTGAGGCAGACGCTGCTGCAAATGCCGCGCTGAACACCACTGCGAAACTGTCAGATGTGGACGCGGGCGACTTTGATGCGATTTTCTATCCCGGCGGTCATGGCCCGATGTGGGATCTTGTTGAGGATGCCAACTCGATCAGGCTGATCGAAGACTTCTTTGCTGCAGGCAAGCCTGTGGGCGCGGTGTGTCATGGTCCCATCGTTTTGGTAAATGCCAAGGATGCCGCCGGTGAGTACATTGTGAAGGGGCGCAAAGTCACCGGCTTCACCAATTCAGAAGAAGAGGCGGTTGGTCTGACCAATGTGGTGCCACAGCTGTTGGAAGACACGCTGATTGCGCGCGGTGGTCTTTATGAAAAAGGCGAAGACTGGGGATCTTTTGTCCAGAAGGACGATCACCTGCTGACGGGACAAAACCCCAATTCTTCTGTCGCCGTGGCGGATCTCTTGGTTGAAGCTCTTTCTTAAGTAAGTGCCTGAGATCGCGTAATGTTCCACGTGAAACATTGTGCCGGGGCTGTGAAGCTCCGGCGCATTTCATTTATCGGGCCGGCCTAGGCTGCGCGGTCCGTCAGCATCTCATCTACAATGGACACCGCCACTTCGGCCGGGCTGCAGTCAAGGGAGGCGGCACGCTCAAAAATCCGCCCCAGAGTGAGCTCAACAGCGGCGAGTTTTTCGTCCACGTAAGCGGCGCGGTCAGCGATGCCCAGCACTTCGGTGGCGACGTTGATGATGCCACCGGCGTTTGCGACAAAATCGGGAGCATAGAGAATACCACGGACGTGCAACCGTGCGCCGTCTTCCGGGGTGGCCAATTGATTGTTCGCCCCACCACAGATGGCAGCGACCCGAAGTTTTGCGATACTGTCTTCGTTGAGGATGGCGCCAATAGCACAGGGCGCGAAGATGTCCGCTTCTACGGTAAGGATTTCATTGGGGCCGGCGATGGTGGCGCCGTACTTTTTAGCCAGTTTGGCGACACGTTTGGGCTCGATGTCGGCAATGATCAGTTTAGCACCAGCGTTATGCAGAAGATCGCAGAGATAGGTGCCGACATGGCCGAGCCCTTGCACGGCGACCTTGCGCCCTTTCAGATCCGCAGATCCAAAGCGGTGCTGCGCCGTGATTTTGAGGGATTGGAAAATGCCGCGCGCGGTGATTGGAGATGGGTCTCCGCTGGCGTGGGGGCCCTTGGGCAGACCGGCGACAAATTTGGTCTCGGTGGCCAGCAAAGCCATGTCGTCCGGGCTCATGCCCATGTCTTCTGCTGTCCAGTATGTGCCCTCAAGCGTGTTGATGGCGCGCGCGAAGGTCAGCAGCTGGGCAGACGTCTTCTGAGTTGCGTCCCCCATGATCACAGCTTTGCCACCGCCAAGCGGCAGGCCCGCGGCGGCGTTTTTATAGGTCATGCCTTCAGACAGGCGCAGTGCGTCGGTCAGAGCCGCGTCTTCTGACGTGTAGCGGCGCATGCGCAGACCGCCCGCAGCAGGCCCAAGTTTGGTGGAATGCACCGCGATAAAGCCCGTTAGGCCGATGGTGTCGTCGCAAACGCGCAATACGGTTTCGTGACTGCTGATCGGCAAGCGGGAGATTTGCATGGCTCTTCCTATGGTCTCTTCTTAGAATCGCTGAGTGAAGTGGCGCAGAAAATGGCACATCACAAAGAGAGGTTTTCCCCAAATACCCCTACCCAAATGGGTTATTTTTAGAGATAAGCCCCTAAATAGGGTTAATTTTTGGAGAAAATCTCTATGGATGCCATTGATCTTAAGATTGTGCGTGCGCTGCAGCTTGATGGGCGCATGAAGATTGGCGACCTTGCTGAGAAAGTTGGCCTCTCGCCAACGCCCTGTGCACGGCGGCTTGAGCGGCTGCAAAATGATGGCGTGATCACGGGGTATGGCGCTCGCGTGGATCCGCGCAAAATTGGGCTGCCTGTGACGATTTTTGTGAATGTTGAGCTGGAACAGCAATCCGCAGAAGCCGTGCGCGATTTTGAGCGGGCTGTGCGGGCCTTTGAGGAGGTGATGGAATGTTACCTGATGACGGGGTCGCGAGATTTTCTGCTGCGTGTTGTGGCGGCGGATCTGGAGGCTTTTGATGCGTTTCTGGAACACCGGCTGATGCGGGTCAAAGGAGTGCGCAACATTGGATCGCATTTTGCCCTGCGCGCGCTGGTGCGGCGCGATGTGTTGCCCGCGATGTGAGACTAGAGATCGTAGCGTTTTAGAATTTTGGACACTTCTGTGCCGTCCTCCAGCTGAATGCCGTCTTTGCGACCATAGGTTTCAAAACTGCGGCTTTGATAATAGGCCAGACCTCCGGCGTTATCTGCGCGGATTTCAGCGTTGATCCAGCGGTACCCCATGGTGCGGGCGGCGGCTTTGGTGGCATCAAAAAGTTTGGAGCCGATGCCAAGCCCGGTGCGCCCGGTCTTTACAAATGTGCCGATTTCACAGGCCTCCGGTGGCAGGCCTGCGAAGCGGTCAATCCATTGAAAGCCAAGGACATCTCCCGCATCATTCATGGCAACATGCCAGATCGCACGATCGGGATCGGCCATCAGCCAATCTGCCAATGCCTCTCGCGACAGGGGCGTGGTCAGAGCGGTGGTGCCGCCGATTTCAATGATGTCATTGAGCAGGTCAGCGGTTTGACGCAGGTCTGCGGACGTGCCTTGTTGAATGATGACATGAGACATTAAGGGGCACCTGACCTTGGGGTGGCATTCAGAGGCTTGAAAGAAGCGTGATGTGACGTGTGGTGAAGTCTTTGCGCACCTCAACCGGTGGACGCAGATGGATGGAGAGACCGTCGATGATTTTGGGGTCTGGGGTGCCAAAGAGTTTGTTGGCCTCGCTCACGGAGAAGCCAGCGATCTGTGTGGCCTCCATCCAGGCGGAGATCTTATCGGCTTTTTTGATCTGAGACTTCAGACGCTTTGGGGTTTCTGCGGGGAGGCCAAAGCGGATGTGAATGGCCGCAGTGAGCCGGTCGTCGAGCTTGCCGTAATCGGGACCGACAGCGGCTTTGACCGGTGAAATCATATCGCCGATGACATATTCCGGCGCGTCATGCAGCAGCGCGGTGAGCCGGGTTTTCGGGGTGGCGGATTTAAACATGCGCCCGTAGATTTCTTCGACCAGGAGAGAGTGTTCTGCCACAGAGTAAGGGAAATCGCCCTTGGTTTGCCCATTCCAGCGGGCGACAAAGGCGAGACCGTGGGCGATGTCTTCGATTTCGATGTCCACCGGGGTCGGGTCCAGCAGGTCGAGCCTGCGCCCGGACAGCATACGTTGCCAAGCTCTTGTCACGCGAAAGCCTTTCAATGTTTCTCTGTCGTAGCTACTGCATTGAAACGGTGGGGAGCAATGACTTTGCTGGGCTATGGAAAGGAATTTGAACATGCTTTCGAAAGTTACCGAAGATTATGTGCTCATCGAATTTTCAGAGGAAACCGCAGCACATTTGATTGCCTTTCTCACTCATGCGTTCAGGCAGGAGGGGGTGACGTCCTGGGCGGGGAATGTGATTGTTTTGGAGTATGATCCGCGCACGCAGATGGTCACAATCGGGGATTTGTTCTGCGAATACCCGGACCAAAGCGTGCCATGGGAGGCTTTTTGCGCTTGGGTGGCGCGCAAAAGGCAGCTGTCTTTGCCTTGTTGAAGATGCTGGACCTTGCTGAAAATGCAGGCATGGCCTGTGGCCGCAAGTCAGGCGCAGACTTCGGCCAAGGTGAAAAATAGTCAGCTTAGCCGGTGGCAACACCGGAGGACATCATCACGTTCACAAGAACGATCAACGTGGCCAGAAGCAAGACGGTTGGGACAAGAAGAGCTGATTTAAACATGCTTCTTAGTGACGGAAAATTCATAACCAAAAACCTAACAATTAAAGGTTTCTTATAGATTGGTTTCCAAAGACCTAACAGTCAGGGGAGCCTGACTAAAAATTAGGCAATTGTGCCTGACCTGTGGGCGAAGCCGCAAAATCGCCACAATCACCGCACAGCCTGAAGCGGTGCCGGGATCACGTGCTGCCACAATTCAACGTGATCTGCTGTGTTTTGTAAAAGCGCGCCGGGGCACCGACATGTTTAGCGAGGGGGGCACGTAATCACGGCTTCCTCCCGCGTGTCCTCCTCTCCAACCTCAACGGTTTGGCCTCGTTGGCTGAGCCAGCGCGAGAAAGGAGAGCGCTATGTTTAAGAGACTTGTAGGAACCGCGTTGTTGTTTGGCATGGCTGCGGCCGCGCCGCCTGCGTTTGCCAATGGATGTGGACCACGAGAGATTGTGGTCGAGCGTCTGGAGAACCACTATTCAGAAGGGCGCAGTGCCGCCGGGCTGCAGGGCAATTCCGGGAATAAAGTGGCCATTCTGGAGATCTTTTCCTCTGATACCACAGGCACGTTCACGGTGATCCTGACCAATGCGGAGGGGATGTCTTGTATTCTTGCGGCGGGCACGGATTGGTTTCAGCACGCGCCGGACCTGCGGCCAGCAGGTATTGACGGGTAGCAACGTTGTAGAAACCCTGTGTGAGTGTTATCTGGTCGCCAAGGAAACCCTGCAAAGGAGCTGGGCGCTATGGCGACCGATTACACCGTTAAAGATATCTCTCTGGCCGATTTTGGCCGCAAAGAGCTGGACATTGCCGAAACTGAGATGCCGGGCCTGATGGCGCTGCGTGAAGAGTACGGTGACGCCAAGCCCCTGACGGGCGCACGCATTGTGGGCTCGCTACATATGACCATTCAGACCGCTGTTCTGATTGAAACGCTGGTGGCGCTGGGCGCGGATGTGCGCTGGGCGAGTTGCAACATCTTCTCCACGCAGGATCACGCAGCGGCGGCAATTGCCAAAGCGGGTGTGCCTGTATTTGCCATTAAGGGCCAGTCTCTGGAAGAGCATTGGGATTATCTGGATAAATCCTTCCTGTTCCCGGAAGGCCCCAACATGATCCTCGATGATGGTGGTGACGCCACATTGTATATTCTGCTGGGTGCCAAGGCCGAAGCGGGTGAAGATCTGGGCGTGCCAACCTCTGAAGAAGAGGAAGTGATCCACAAGCAGATCGCCAAGCGGATGGCGGAAAGCCCTGGCTGGTTCACCAAGACCCGCGACGCGATCCAAGGTGTTTCTGAGGAAACCACCACCGGTGTGCACCGTCTCTATGATCTGGTGAAACGTGGCGAGTTGCCGTTCCCGGCGATCAACGTGAATGACTCCGTCACCAAATCGAAGTTCGACAACAAATACGGCTGTAAAGAGAGCCTTGTGGACGGCATCCGCCGCGCCACCGACACCATGATGGCAGGCAAAGTGGCCGTGGTTTGCGGCTATGGCGATGTGGGCAAAGGCTCCGCCGCCTCCCTGCGCGGCGCGGGTGCCCGTGTGAAAGTCACCGAAGTGGACCCAATCTGTGCCCTGCAGGCGGCCATGGACGGCTTTGAAGTGACCACGCTGGAAGATGAAGCCGCCACCGCGGATATTTTCATCACCACCACCGGCAACAAAGACGTGATCCGCATCGAGCATATGCGCGAGATGAAGGACATGGCGATTGTTGGCAACATCGGCCACTTCGACAACGAAATTCAGGTGGCCAACCTGAAAAACCACAAGTGGACCAACATCAAAGAACAGGTCGACATGATCGAGATGCCCTCCGGCAATCGCTTGATCCTGCTCTCTGAAGGCCGTCTGCTGAACCTCGGCAACGCTACGGGTCACCCCTCATTTGTGATGTCTGCCTCCTTTACCAACCAGGTGCTGGCGCAGATTGAGCTGTTCACCAAGGGCGAGCAGTACAACAACGAAGTCTACATCCTGCCCAAGCATCTGGATGAGAAAGTGGCCGCTCTGCACCTTGCGAAAGTGGGCGCGAAGCTCTCCAAGCTCAGCAAAGAGCAGGCAGACTACATCGGTGTCGGCACCGAAGGCCCGTTCAAGCCAGAGCATTACCGCTACTAAGCTGGTTTAGAGACTGAAAAAAGAAACGGTGTCCCGGATTGGGGCGCCGTTTTTATATGTGCGAAGGCCTATAGGGCTGTGCGGGGAAAGCGGGGGTGGTTTTCCCTTTGTGCTATTTGCTGCCATGGCTCATTTATGCGTCATACTGGGGTCTGATCCACAGATCAGATGCTTTCATCACCACTCTGGGAGAAAATCATGGGCAAACGGGACGCGCTGATCGCGAAATATGCGGAAGATCTGAAAAACAAATGCGGTATTGAGCCGGATATGGATCTGTTGACCAAAGTGACCATTGGCTGTGGTCCGGCGATCTACAATGATGATGCGTCAACTGTGGCGAGTTCCCAGCCCGAAGAGCTTGAGACGGTCAAAAACAATTTTCTGATCAAGAAGTTGGGCTTGAGCGACGGGCCAGAGCTGATGAGCGCGATTGATGCGGTGATTGAGACCTATGGCAAATCGGAGCGCAACAAATACCGGGCCGTGGTGTATTATATGCTGACCAAACATTTCGGCAAAGAAGGCCAGTATCTCTGAAATATTTCGGGATTAGAATGCGCGCCTGAGGCCTGTTGGCCTTGGGCGTTTTTTTCATTTCTTGACAGAGTGCAGCGGGTTCGAGTCAGATTGTAGATACTTGATATTTGCAAGATCGGCTGCGGCTCGGTTAGAAATAATATGTCGGGCTAGGATGGCCGGACCCTAAGAATCAAAGTCGCGTGTGGTGGTATGGGATACACGCGGGGTGCATAGGGGGTCTGGCTGGAGCGGAGACAGGCCCCCTATGTTAAATTAGAAATCCCTTCCGAATATGGATCACGGAGATGTTTCTCTATGGATCCTAGACGCAAGCGCGCCAATGTAAGTGGCGCGTTTTGTGCTTTTAAGGCGTTTTGTGTGAGATGTCGGTTCTCAGAACAGCATGTGCACGGCACCCATGGCTGTGCAGCCCAATGTGGCATAGCCCCCATCAATCAGCATGAGCGCGCGCGGACGGCCGGCGAAGCTGTAATTGGTGATGATCCAGGGGGTGGCCAGAAAAAGCCCAATCCCCAAGCCTGCGATGAGCCCTTCGCCAATGTTGTCAAAGCCAGAGAGGGCAAAGACATGGCGCATCATGCCGGAGACGATCAGGGCACAGACAAAAGCCCCGATATAGAGCATTGGATTGTTGGCGTTGGCGGGTTTGCCATCCTCTGTTGTGGGCACGCCGGAGGCCGCCATCCAGGGTTTGGCAAGTGTCATGTACCAGATGGAGCCCAGCACATATGAGGCCAGAGCCGCGGCAAAGACTGCTAGAAATTCCATGAAGTGTTCTCCCCTCCGCTAAAATGACGCAGGGGAAATTATGCCTGAATTTTCAGATTTGAGAACCGCTGAGTTCGAGAATGATCTGCCATTCTTCCGCGGTGACTGGTTGCACCGAGAGGCGGGCGCTTTTGACCAGAACCATCTCGCTGAGCCGAGGATCGGCTTTGATCATTTCCAGCGACACCGGGCGTTTGAGTGGCGCGACGGCTTTGATATCCACACAGTCCCAGCGATCATCCTCTGTGGTGCTGTCGGGGTGGGCTGCGGCGCAGACCTCCACAACACCCACCACGGATTTCTCTTTCTGAGAATGGTAGAAAAAGCCGCGGTCTCCCACGGCCATGTCCCGCATGAAGTTGCGCGCCTGATAGTTGCGCACGCCGTCCCATTCCTCCCCGACTTCGCCTTTGGCAACCTGCTGGTCCCAGCTCCAGGTGGAGGGTTCGGATTTGAACAGCCAATAGCGCATCAGCCCAGAACCTTGTTCCAAGCCTGAAGCTTGACGCTCTCAAACAGACCGGCGGCTTTGTAAGGGTCATTTGCGGCCCAAGCCTCCGCTTCGGCCATATCTGCGACGTTGAGAATGATCAGGGAGCCGCACATCTCTCCGGCCTCATCCAGAAAGGGGCCCGCCATCATGATGGTGTCGCCGGAGCCTTTCAGATAGGCAACATGGGCGTCACGGTTGGCTTTGCGCACATCCAGCGCGCCGGGTTTGTCTTTGGCCATCAGGGCGATCAGCATCGGTCATTCCTCCTTGGGGGGTCTTGCTAGCAACATTTCCATGGCGTCGCGGATTTGCAAGCCCCCATCGAGGATTGCGACCACGGCTGCGGTGATAGGCATGTCGATATTTATCACTTTTGCGCGGGCATGGGCGGCGCGGGCGGTTGCCGCTCCTTCAACAGTCACCGATGGGTCAAAGTCTTCTCCCCGCCCCAGAGACAGGCCAAAGCGATAGTTGCGCGATTGGTCAGATGAACATGTCAGGGTCAGGTCGCCAAAACCGGATAATCCGGCAAGCGTGTCTGGCTGGGCGCCAAGTGCTTGCGCCATACGCTGCATTTCGGCGTAGCCGCGTGTCATCAGTGCGGCGCGGGCGCTGTCGCCGAGACCGGCACCAATGGCGATGCCACAGGCGATGGCGATCACGTTTTTGAGCGCCCCGCCCAGCTCGGCCCCCACTGTATCTGTGGTGCGGTAGATGCGTAAATTAGGGGATAGCAGTCTCTGTTGCAGGGCTTTTCCGGTATGTTCTTCAGGCGTGGCCAAGGTCAGCGCGGTGGGCAGGCCACGGGCGATGTCGGCGGCAAAACTGGGGCCGGTGAGAATGGCCGGTGTCGCCTTTGGCAACACATCGCGGATCACTGCCACAGGGCCAAGTTGTGTGCCAAGTTCGACCCCCTTGCAACAGGCGATCAGGGTGCGGCCTGACAGCTCTGGATGGGATTGCAGCAGGCCGCGCAGTTTTTGCATCGGCACGGCCAGCAGGATCACATCGGAAAGAGAAGCGGTAAAATCAGCTGTAACAGAGACTGTTTTGGGCAATGTGACCCCCGGCAGGCGGGGATTTTCACGCTTGCTCTGCATGTCTTGGGCGGCCTGTGCATCGCGGGCCCAAAGCGTGACCTGATCACCGCCACGGGCAAAAGCCACGGCGAGTGCTGTGCCAAAGGCGCCAGCGCCGAGAACGGAAATCATGCTTTGGCTCCTTTTTTGCCAGAGCCAAGCAAGGCTGGGGCAGTTTGATCCAGCGGCCAACGTGGGCGCGCGGCAAGCGACATATCATCGATCTGTCCAGCGACGTATTTCTCCAGACCGGCATAGGCAATCATGGCGGCATTGTCGGTGCAGAGCGCCAAAGGTGGTGCGGTGAAGGTCACATTGTTTTGCGCACAAACAGTCTCTAACGCGGCACGAATGGCGGTATTTGCCGCCACGCCTCCGGCCACGGCAAGCAGGGGCTCTGAGGGAGCTTCCTCTAGATAGAGTGCCAGTGCGCGGCGGGTTTTTTCGGCCAGAACATCCACGACAGCGGCTTGAAATCCGGCGCAGAGATCGGCGCGATCCTGAAGGGTCAGGCCGCCCTGTTCGGCGATCAGAGCATCGCGTTGACGCAAGAGTGCGGTTTTGAGGCCGGAGAAGGACATGTCACATCCCGGACGATCCAGAAGCGGCCGGGGGAAGCGGAAGCGTTTGGGATCCCCTTTGGTCGCTTCGGACTGTACGGAGGGGCCTCCGGGCTGTGGCAGACCCAGCAGGCGGGCGGTTTTGTCAAAGGCTTCGCCGGGGGCATCGTCAATTGTGCCGCCCAGTCGGGTGAATTTTTCGGCGCTATGGGCGATGAGAAACTGACAATGTCCGCCCGACACCAGAAGCATCAGATAAGGAAAGGCCACCTGATCTGTGAGGCGCGGGGTCAGGGCGTGGCCGGCCAGATGGTTTACGCCAATCAGCGGCACACCGAGGCTGGCAGAAAGGCCTTTGGCGCACATCACGCCAGAAATCACACCGCCGATCAGACCCGGCCCGGAGGTCACGGCGATGGCATCAACCTCTTTGAGGGGCACGCCGGAGCTGGCGAGCGCTTCCTCGATGCTGAGGTCAATCTTTTCGGCATGGGCGCGGGCGGCGATCTCTGGCACCACGCCGCCATAGGGCGCATGCAGATCAGTTTGGCCATAGACCACAGAGGCGAGGATCTCGGCGGGGCCTTCCTCAGGTTGGCGCAGAATTGCGGCGGCGGTGTCGTCACAGCTGCTTTCGATGCCGAGAATGGTGAGGGGTCTGTCCATGTGCCACATGTCCTTGCCGTTGCGCCGGGGTTCTGTGGCAGGTAACACCAGAAGGCGGTTCAAACAATCCCGGCGGGCCTGATGGTGGATGAGACCCCTTTGATTTTGCTGACGCGGCCACGGGCCGATGCGGAGGGGTTTGCTGCCAATCTGAGGAAACAGGGTGTGACGGCGCGCATTGTGATCTCTCCGATTGTGGAGATTGTGCCGATGCCCAATCAAAGCGCGCTTATGGCGGAGGTCAGCGGGGCCAGCGGCGTGATCTTTACATCCCGTAACGCGGTGGCGGTGGCACCTGAGGGCGCTGGGCAGTCTGCGTGGTGTGTTGGCCCAGCGACGGCGGAGGCCGCGCGTGCCAAAGGCTGGTCTGCGGTGGCGGCAAAGGGGGATGCGGATCAGTTGGTTGCGCGAATTCTGGCCGATGCGCCCAAAGGTCCGCTGATACATCTCTGCGGTGCAGTGACACGGGGCGCGGTGGCACAGCGCCTGACTGCGGCGGGGCTGAATACACGGGAAATTGTGGTCTATCGACAAGAAGCGCGCGGGCTTTCGGAACCTGCTTTGCGAATATTATCACAAAAATCCCCTGTAATAGTGCCGCTTTTCTCACCCAGAGCTGCTGCCCTCTTTGGGGCGCAAGGCCCGTTTGACGCGCCGCTGACTGTGGTTACCATGAGTGAGGCTGTGAAAGAGGCTTTGGGGGGATTGCCCTGTGATCAGGTGATTGTGGCAGCGCAGAAGGATGCAGAGAGTATGACAAATGCCATCACGGGACTGTTAGACGCAGGGTGACGCATTGAGACAAAAGAGATGCTCGCCTAGATTGGTGCTGCATTTGCAAAAAAAACGGATTCGAAAGGGTGACCTGTGGGGACCACGGATAAGTCGGACAAGCCAAGCGAAGATCTCAAGGATCAGCCTGACGTTCAGGCAGCGGAGCTGACAGAGGAGGCCGATCAGGTCGAAGACGCCGAGATTTTAGAAGACATCGCGGCGGAGGCGGAGGATCCAGACCTTGAGGGGGCGGAGCCCACTGCAGAGGATCCGTTGGAAATCGCGGAACCTGCGGAAGATGCGCTGTCCGTTGAGACAGATGAGGCGCCGGAGGACGCAACAGATGCGCCGGAGAGCGATTCAGTGCCGGAAGCTGAGGTCGCAACGGAGCTAGAGGTATCTGCGCCAAGCACGGAGGCGCCTGTGACGCCAGCACCGCGCAAAGGCGGCTTTGTGCCGCTTGTGCTGGGTGGTGTGGTGGCTGCGGCCATTGGATTTGGCGGGGCTGTCTATTTTGGTGATCAGCTTGGCCTTGGGGCCGATACCAAAGCAGCCATGGCCGAGATGTCTGAGACCTTGAAGGCGCTTGAGGCGGCCCAAGCCGCGCAGGTGGAGGCCGCTGAGACAGCCCGCAGCGAAGGGGCGCAGCAAGGCGCAGCTTTGACGGGGCTTGGGGCAGAGATCAGTGCCATGTCAGAGGCTGTGGCAGCGCTGGAAGCGCGCCTGACCGCGATTGAGGCACGTCCGCTGGATGAAGGGGCCAGTGCTGCGGCGCTGGCGGCCTATGGGCGCGAAGTGGCCGCACTTAGGGAGCTTGTGGCAGAGCAGGCAGACACGGCTGCGGCGCTGAAGGAGAAGGCGGATCACTCTGCACAGGTGGCTTTGGCGCGCACAGCGGTGACGCGTATCGTGGCCGCGCTGGACAGCGGCGCGCCGTATCGCGCGGCGATTGTGGATCTGACCTCTGTGACGGGTGGCAGTGTTGCCCCCGTTTTAGACAGTCACGCGGATGAGGGCATTGTGACGCTTGCGGCTCTGATTGAGAGCTATCCGGATGCGGCACGGGCCGCCTTGGCGCAGGCGCGGGCCGATAAGGTCGATGCGGGCACCGGCAACAAGCTGGGCAATTTCCTGAAAACACAATTTGGCGCGCGCTCTGTGGAAGCGCGGGAAGGCAGTGATACGGATGCGATCCTCAGCCGCGCGGAAGCGGCGCTGAAAGCGGGGGATCTGGACGCGGCACTGGCCGAATTGGACACGCTGGCCGAGGGGCCAAAATCTGTGATGTCAGAATGGGCCGCGCAAGCGCAGACCCGTCGCGATGTTGCGCAAGCCGCCGAAGATCTGGCGCAAACCCTGAACAACAACTGAGGGTCGTTTTATGCTCTGGTCCCTGATCAAAATTATTGCGTTTATCGCCATTGTCGCCGGGCTGACATATGGCTCGATTTATCTGCTGGAAAGTGATGGCGGTGTCATGGTCACCGTGGCGGGTGTGGAATACAGCCTTGGCCCGTTTCAGACCGCGCTGGCGCTGATTGCGCTGGTGACGGCGGTCTGGCTTGGCATCCTGCTGTTTGGCTTTCTCGTGGCTGTGCTCAAATTTCTCAACGGCGATGAGACGGCGATCAGCCGGTATTTTGACCGCAACCGTGAAAAGCGGGGTTATCAGGCGCTGTCTGACAGTGTGATGGCGCTGGCCTCTGGTGAGGGGCGCGCGGCCATGGAGAAGGCCCGGATTGCCGAGAAGAAGCTGGGCAAGCCGGAGCTGACCAATCTGATTGTGGCGCAGGCTGCGGAGATGAGCGGCGACAGCAAGAAGGCCGAAGAGACCTACAAAAAGCTGCTCAAGGATGAGAGCACGCGCTTTGTGGGTGTGCGGGGGCTGATGAAGCAGAAGCTGGTGGCTGGTCAGACGGATGTGGCGCTGAAGCTGGCAGAGAAGGCTTTTGCCCTCAAGCCGCGCCATGAAGAGGTGCAGGACACGCTGCTGCGGTTGCAGACGGAGAGCAAGGACTGGAAAGGCGCGCGTGGGACACTCAATGCGAAGCTGCGCCACGGCACCTTGCCACGCGATGTGCACCGGCGCCGGGATGCGGTGCTGGCTCTGTCTGAGGCCAAGGATGTGATTGCCGAAGGGGCCACAGTGGAGATGCGCGAGCAGGCCATTGAAGCCAACCGCCTGTCTCCGGATTTGATCCCGGCGGCGGTGATTGCCGCCAAAGGCTATATCGAAAAGGGCAAGCCGCGCAATGCGACCCGCCTGATCAAAAAGGCCTGGGATGCGCAGCCGCATCCGGATCTGGCGGCGGCCTTTGCGGAGATCGCGCCAGAGGAAACCCCAGAGGCGCGCATCAAACGGTTCAAAGCGTTGGTTAAAAACACGCCGGAGCATTCTGAAACCAAGATGCTGATGGCGGAGCTTTACATTGCGGCAGAGGACTTCCCGGAGGCCCGTCGGGCGCTGGGCGGTCTGCATGAAAGTGACCCGACACAGCGTGCGTTGACGATCATGGCGGCGATTGAGCGCGGTGAAGGGGCCAATGACGCTGTGGTCAAAGGCTTCCTTGCCAAGGCGCTGAGCGCGCCGCGTGGGCCGCAATGGGTGTGCAGCAACTGTAATGCAATCTATGCGGAATGGACGCCGGTCTGTGACAATTGCGGCGGCTTTGACACGTTGGTCTGGACCACGCCACCGGAGAGTGAAGCGCTCAACGTGACCAGCGCAGCCATGTTGCCGCTGATCATTGGGGCACTGGAAGACCACTCCGAAGAGGAGATGCCGGAAGCGGCGGATGTTGTGGAGGGGGACGCCAGCGAGGCCCCTGAAAGCGCGGAGGCCAAACCCGTCTGAAGCGCGGCCTCTATTACCCAGAAAATCAAGCGGCTCTGACTTTGGTCAGGGCCGTTTTTCTTTGGGCCTAAGCTTGGGAAAACCGCATTGGATCAAAGGGAGAGAGATCTGTATTGGGGCTGCGCCCTGTGATCAGATCCGCCACCAGACGCCCGGTTTTTGCTCCGCCGGTAAGGCCGATATGTTGATGGCCGAAGGCGGCAAACACGCCACTTTCACCAATCTCTCCGACCATGGGCAGGCTGTCTGGCAGCGTGGGGCGGAAGCCGAGCCATTCGCTTTCGCTTTCGGCTGTGAGCGTGGGGAAGACTTCAGCCACTTTGCGGCGCAGCAAGGCCAGAGGGGCCTTGGATTTTTTCTCTGACAGATCGGCAAATTCTACAATGCCGGCACAGCGCAGGCCCTGATCCATCGGGGTGGCCACAAATTTGGCGGCATTGATCATGACGGGATGGTTGGTGCGCACAGAGGGGTTTTTGAAGGTGATGTGATAGCCGCGTTCAGCCTCAAGCGGGACGGTCAGGCCCAGTTTGCGCATCAGAGGCTTGGACCAGATGCCGGAGCTGAGAACGGCGTGATCACACCCAAATTGTGCGGTCTTGGTTTTTACCGCAGAGACACGGCCGCCAGACAGATCAAAATCGCGCACCTCATCCTGCACAAAGGTGCCGCCCATATCGGTGAAGGTTTCAACCAACGCCTGCACATAGGAGGCCGGATTGAGGATGAACCCGTGGTTCTTGAGCACCGCGAGAAGCTGTGTTTGGGCACTTAGGATCGGTTCAATTTCCTGAACGGCAGGGCCTTCGACGATGTCGGGCACAAAACCCGCTTCGGCGCGCAGGCCCCAGCCGTAACTGTCTGCCTCAAAAGCGGCGCGGTCTTTATAGGCAAAGAGATAGTCCGTTTCGACGATGAACCGCGCGGCGGCGGTGTTATGGGCAAGTGACTTGTGTTGGTCCACGCCGTCGCCGATGAGATCCGCCAGGGCGCGACTGACCCGACGGGCGTCCTGGTCATTGGCGTGGCCGAGAAATTTCACAAACCAAGGCAGCAGGCGGGGCAGGTGCTGTGGTTTCAGAAACAGAGGGAAATTCGGATCCATCAGATAGCCGGGTGCTTTGCGCGCGAGGCCGGGTGTGGCATTGGGCACGATGGCCGCACTGGCCAGCAGGCAGGCGTTGCCAAAGGAGGCAGCCATGCCGGGTTGGTCCCGATCAATCAGGGTGACGGCACAGCCCGCGCGCTGTAGCCACAAAGCGGTGGCCGCCCCATTGACGCCTGCGCCGACCACGACGACGGTTTTCTGTGTCTGTGACATGCACCCGCTCCCCTTGATTGACACAGTAGTGACGCTACCTGAGGGAGGTTTCAAACAAAATTCCGGACTTTGGGTCAGATGCCGCGCAGCACCTCACGCAACTGATTGAGTTTGATCGGTTTGGCCATATGCGCATTCATCCCGCTGTCGAGACAGGCTTGTCGATCCTCAGGGGCGGAATGCGCGGTCAAGCCGATGATATGACTGGGCTGCGCGCCGGAATGTGTTTCCAGCTTTCGGATTTCGCGTGTCGCATCCAAACCGTTCATGACGGGCATGGAAACATCCATCAAAACCAGATCGGGCTGCGCTTTTTCAAACTGGGCCACAGCTTCTTGCCCGTCATTGGCAGAGAGGAAAGGAATGCCCAGCCGTGAGAGGAAGATTTCAATCAGCCTGCGGTTTGTCTTGTTGTCATCCACAATCAGGATGGTCTTGTTTGAGCCAGCAATCGACAATTCTTCTGCAATTGTCTCACGGGCGTTGGTATTAGGAGATGTGCGTTTGTTTTCAGCTGCGGATTGTGCGTCGTTGTGGATGGCCGGATTCTCTGGCTGAACGGCCTGAAGGAGCTTGCTTGTCTGGACAGGTTTGAGCAGCTCGCCATCATAAGTGCAGACGCCGTGGTGTTCTGTTACCAGAGCATCTTCGATTGGGCGGATGGCGATCACGCGGGTGGCCGCGCCTGCGATGGCTGTATCCAGATCGGTTCGCAGTTTCTTTTCCTCAAAGCCGGTGAATTTGGTCTCCGTCAGGACGACATCAAAAGGCGCACCATCGCTCTGAGCGGTTTGCAGGGCGGCACACGCATCCTGCGGTGATGAGAATGTGGCGACCTGTGCGTTCCATTCTGAGAGCACCTCGTTCATGACAAACAGGGCGGTCGGTTCAGGCTGTAGCACCAGAACTTTGGCGTTGTGCAGATCGGCCGTGTGAATGCGTTGCTCTGGCAGCTTGCTGTCAGGCGTACGGATCGGAATATTGAATGAGAAGGTGGTGCCTGTCCCCAATTCTGATTTCACCCAGATACGGCCGCCCATAAGTTCGACGAAGCCTTTGGCGATTGCGAGACCAAGGCCAGTGCCCTGATGCTTGCGGCTGTAGGAGCCATCGACTTGGGTGAACTGATCAAACACCGTGCTGAGGCTTTCTTCGGGGATGCCCACACCGGTGTCACAGACGTCGATCTGAAGCATTTCGCCCTCGACCTCCTGCTTGCGGGTGGCATTGATCAGCACATAGCCGTCATCGGTGAATTTGAGCGCATTGCCCACCAGATTGATGATCACCTGCTGAATACGTGCGTCATCCCCAAGCAATGTCAGCGGCAGATTTGGTTCCACCCGTGTCAGGATGTCCACGCCTGCTTGTGCGGCCTGAAAAGCGAGCATCTGAGCCGGGCCTTCGATCACGTCAATGGGACGAAAGCGGGTTTCGCGGATCGTCATATGGCCGCTGTCGATTTTGGAAAAATCGAGAATGTCATTGATGATGTGCAGCAGCGTTGAGCCGGAGGAGTGGATGGATTCCAGCAGGCTGTGCTGATTGGGGGACAGATCTGTGTCGGCCAGAAGTTCCGACATGCCAAGGACACCATTCATCGGCGTGCGGATTTCATGGCTCATGCGGGCAAGGAACTGAGATTTTGCCTTTTCGGCGGCTTTTGCCTGTTCGACGGCCACCTGCAGCTCTGTGTTCTTGGCATTCAGGTCGCGCCCAGACACTTCGAGTTTGGTTTGCGTGTCTTCGAGAGATTTCACCCAGGCGCGCAGGTTGCCGAGCATCAGGTTGAAGCTTTCTGCGAGGCTTTCCACTTCGTCATTGGTGCGGATGACGATGGATTGGTTCAGGTTGCCTTTGGCAGCACGTTCGGTGGCGGAGTTCAGGCGGGCCAGCGGCTCTGTCAGGCGGCGCGAGATCCAGACGCTGAGAAGAATGCCCGTGAGCGTGAAGAAAACGCCAAACATGAGGTTTCTGCGCAGCACCAGATCGACTTCGCGATTGGCGGCGCTGCCATCCAGATCAAAGCGGATCGTGCCGTAATTCACATTGCCATAAAGCGCGGGCACGGCCACCTGAATGCGATCATCTTCAGAAACGATCTGAGTGGTTTCAGAGGCCAGAGCCAGTTCGACAAGCGGGTCTTCGGTGCGCCCCAGAAAAAGAGCGTTGCCGTCGGAGGCTCCGTTCACAAGAAGGTAGCCTTGAGGATCCACAAACTTCAGGCTCAGGATATCCGGCTGGCGCATCAACTCCTGATAGATGATGTCGAGTTCCGCAGGGCGGTTGTCAAACAGGTAGGGCAGCGTCACTTCCTGAATGAGGATGCCAAGCGAGTCTGAGCGCTCTGAAAAGCGGGTGTGCACCAATTCAAGCTGCGTGATGGTGTTGAGGTAAATCAGCGTTGTCACAAAGGCGCCGATCATCAGACCAAAATACATGGTCATGCGCCGCCCGAGACCATAGGTCAGTGAGCGATGCGCTTTCAGGATACGTCCTGTCGTATGGGTTTCTGCGCCGGACATGGTCAGTAGAGCCCTGCCCCCTCTAGATCATCAAGGATTTCATAGATTGGCACAAAGGCAGCCTCTGCTCCTTCGGGAAAATCATCAAAGCCTGAAGAATTCTGAAATTTCTTGAGCACCTCGCGCCCATCTGGCGTGCGGTAGAGGTTGGCAAGTTCTGTGCGTAAGTCGTGCAGAATGTCAGGGTCCATGCCCGCGCGGTGCAACAGCACCTGGCGTGGCACGGTTGGCGATTTTGCGAAGGAGACAAATGTGTCCGGGCGGACCTCTTGAAGGAGGCGCAGGCTTTCTGGGTTGGTGGCAATTGCGTCAACGCGGCCACTGGCGAGTAGGTAGATTGAATTTTTGTCGTGGGCGGAGAAAACATATCCCACTTCGTCTGCTTTGGGATCAGCGCTGATGTTGTGCAACTCGTGCAGTTTTAATCCCGATTTGAGCAGCATCTGAGCTGGTAGGAGGAACCCGGAAGTGGAGTCCTTTTCCTCAAATGCCATCTTCTTACCTTTAAGGTCTGAAACAGATGTGATGCCACTGTCGACATTGGTGACCAGCACTGCGTAGTAGCTGCTTTCACCCTTCTTCCAGTGTCGCATGGTGGGTTTTGCACCAGATACCCGCGCCACTTTCGCGGCAACAAGCGGGCTGTCCATGAAGACATCCACTTCGCCATTCATCATCGCATGAGACATGCGGTCTGATGTGGGGAGCATCAAGACACGCACGCGCGTGACCTTGGAGCCTTCCAGATGGGTTTGCAGGTAGCTGACCAGACTTTCATAGGCGCGCATCTGTGCGCGGACCCCTTCGTTGAGAGTTCCGATCGTGAGTGTTTCCGCTGTCGCCGACAGCGACGCGAAACTGATCAGGCAACAGATCAGAGCAGCGCAGACTCGTTTCACGCACAACATTTTTTATATCCCCATGCCGTTCTTTAAGGCCCTAGAGAGAAAATCTTGACCACCTGTTAACGCGCGCCAAAAGTTATTCGAATTATGTAAATTTACATAAAATTTTATCGATTGGCGGACTGTGACCCACGGCGTGTTCTCAAAACAACAGAGAAAATCGTGACATGATTCGTGACGTACTTGATACATGGCGCGACTTTGCATTGATTTGGCAGCACGCACCAGATCGTAAGCCTGCCAAAAACAAAGTGGCGCAACGGAATTATCTCAAATTAATGGGCTTTCTTGGCAATGCGCCTGATGGGAGCGTCGCGATAAAGCAGGGATTGCGTGTCTGCGAATATGTGCACTTTTGACGGGTCTGCAGTGAGTGATACACTCTGCCCTTTCAGATCACGATGGATGCCTTGAAGTTTGCCAATTACTGGATCCGCAGCGCCCTGGCTTTCGAAGTAGAGCAGTGTCACCTCGCCGAGGGCTTCGGTGATGTTAACGATGCCCGTGAAAATTGCAGCGCCATCTGTGGTGATCAGATCTTCGGGACGAATGCCGATGTTCACTTGTCGTCCCATGTCTTCAGGCAGGGTTGGCACATGGGAAGTCGCGCTTCCGCCACCAGTGAGCGCGATGGTGGTCACTGCACCTGTGCCGGTGATCTGGCCGGGCAACAGGTTCATTGCAGGGGAGCCGATGAACTGGGCGACAAACTCATTCTCAGGACGTTCATACAACTCCAGCGGCGTGCCAATCTGCGCGATACCGCCCCCGGCCAAGACAACGATGCGGGATGCGAGGGTCATGGCCTCGACCTGATCATGGGTGACATAGACCATGGTGCTGTCAGGCATGCTCTCTTTCAATTGAGCGATCTCGATCCTTGTGGCCACACGCAGGGCGGCATCCAGATTGGACAGCGGCTCATCAAACAGATAGACCTTTGGATCACGCACAATGGCGCGCCCGATGGCGACACGTTGGCGTTGTCCTCCTGAAAGCTCTTTGGGCAGGCGATCCAATAGATTGTGCAACTGAAGGGTCTTGGCGGCTTTCTCGACACGGGTGTCGATTTCAGCGGCGCTCATCTTGGCGATTTTCAGCGCAAAAGACATATTCTCCCGCACTGTCAAATGCGGATAGAGCGCGTAAGACTGAAACACCATGGCGATGCCGCGCTCGCTGGGAGGCACATCGTTTACGCGTACCCCATCGATGTCCAATGTGCCTGAGGTGATGTGTTCCAACCCGGCAATCATGCGCAGCAAGGTGGATTTCCCACAGCCAGAGGGGCCGACAAAAACCACCAGTTCGCCTTTCTCGATTTCCAGATCAATATGTTCAAGCACGGTCACCTGACCATATGATTTGGCAACATCCTTGAGGACCAGATCAGCCATGGCTGTTTTCCCCTGTGTTAGAGCCTTTTTTGTAGGCAAAGGCCGCCTGCCAGGGGGGGAGCGTGATCTGATTGCCATCGCGTTGGATGGTGAAGGGGGCCTTTGGATCGGTGGTCCAGGCACCCGCCGGCAGATCGAAACTCTGTTCCGTGTCTGAGAGGTTGAAGGCGCAAAGGGTGGTGGTACCCGCATGGCTGCGGAGGAAGCGGATGGATGTATCGTCGGCGTGCAGTAGCGTGAAGTCTCCCTTCAGCAAGGCGGGGTGTGTCTTGCGGAACGCAATCAGGCGGCGATAGAAATTCAGCATAGAGTTGGGCGCTGTTTCCTGAGCTGCGACCGCCTTGGCCAGATGATCTGAAGCGACGGGTAACCATGGCTTACTTTCTGAGAAGCCGCCATTCTGATTGTCAGATTTCCAGACCATGGGGGTGCGACATCCGTCACGACCTTTGAACTTGGGCCAGAAACGGATGCCATAGGGATCCTGTAGATCCTCAAAATCCACCTCGACTTCTGACAGCCCAAGCTCTTCCCCCTGATAGATGCAGACCGAGCCGCGCAGGGACATCAGCAGGGCCGCATAAGTGCGCTGGGCGGCGTCCGATAGGGACCAGCGAGAGCCGTGACGCTCCACATCATGGTTGGAATAGGCCCAGCAGCCCCAGCTGTCGTTGCCAAAGCTTTGTGCGGTTTGCATGATATCGGCCACCCGCGTGCCGGTTGGGTAGGCCTGACAGAGCAGAGCAAAATCATAAGCCATATGCAGTTTGTCACCGCCGCCGGTGTAAGTGGCCTGAATTTCGCTGCCACGTTGGCTGTCGCCAACTTCCCCGACGGTGGTGATGGCCTCATATTCATCCAGCAGACTGCGCAGGTCTTTCAGGAAGTCGAGGTTCTCCGGTTGGTTCTTGTCAAAGAGGTGTTCCTGATGATTGTAGGGGTTCACCGCTGGAGCGATGTTGTCGTTGCGCTCCTCCATAGGCAGGGCGGGATTGTCGCGCAGCCGGGCATCACAGTAGTAGAAATTCACGGTGTCCAGACGGAAGCCATCCACCCCTCGGTCCAGCCAGAAACGGGCCACATCAAGCAGTTCGCGGCGCACCTCTGCATTGTGGAAGTTCAGGTCTGGTTGTTCGGCAAGGAAATTGTGCAGGTAGTATTGCTGGCGGGAGGTGTCCCATTGCCAAGCGGGACCGCCGAAAATCGAGAGCCAGTTGTTGGGCGGCGTGCCATCCATTTTGGGATCGGCCCAGACATACCAATCGGATTTTGCGTTGTTGCGATCTGTGCGGCTTTCGACAAACCATGGATGCTGATCAGAGGTATGGCTCAGAACGAGATCAATGATGATTTTGATGCCAAGCGCGTGGGCACGACTGATCAGGGCGTCAAAATCTGATAGGGTGCCAAACATCGGATCGACGTCTCGGTAATCGGAAACGTCATAGCCGAAATCCAGCATGGGAGATGTGAAGAAGGGGGAGAGCCAGATGGCATCAACTCCGAGGCTGGCCACATGGGGCAGACGCTCAATGATGCCAGCAAGATCGCCGATCCCGTCGCCGTTGCTGTCTTGATAGGAGCGCGGGTAGATCTGATAGATCACCGCGCCGCGCCACCAATCAGGGTCTGTGATATGTGGGGTTGCTTGGGTCATGTTCGGATCCTGATAGGTCATGGATGTGTCCAGTGAGTGAGGCTTTAGGCAGGTTTAGAGACTATTTTACGGAGCCAGCCAGAAGGCCGCGCACGAGGTAGCGCTGCATGGCGAAGAACACGCAGAGCGGGGTGATGATGGAAACAAAAGCGGCTGTTGCGAGTATCTCCCAATTGCCGCCACGGGTGCCAAGCAATTCGA
This sequence comes from Shimia sp. R11_0, assembly GCF_017744035.1. Classification (NCBI taxonomy): domain Bacteria; kingdom Pseudomonadati; phylum Pseudomonadota; class Alphaproteobacteria; order Rhodobacterales; family Roseobacteraceae; genus Shimia; species Shimia sp. R11_0. The sequence continues at coordinate 350,302 of NZ_JAGHQY010000001.1, forward strand.
CGATCTGATTGGTCATCACGGTGGTGTTACCGGTGCTGTCGATCAGGAAGACTTTGGCCACGAGCAGGTCATTCCATGTCCAAAGGAATTGCAGAATGGCAAAGGAGGCCAGAGCGGGGAAGGACAGGGGCAGGATGATCTTGGTGAAGATCTGAAAATCTGTGGCGCCGTCTACTTTGGCATTTTCGATGATATCGCGCGGCAGTCCGGCCATGTAGTTGCGCAGAAGGTAGATCGCGAGGGGCAGTCCAAAACCAGTGTGTGCCAGCCAGACGCCCAGGTAGCCTTTGCCGATACCGATATTGAGATGCAGCTTCAGGAGCGGGATCAAGGCCAGTTGGAGTGGCACCACCAGCAAGCCGACAATGGCAGCGATCAGCAGGATGCGACCGGGAAACTCCATCCATGCCAGAGCATAGGCGGCAAAAGCAGCTATCAGAATGGGAATGATTGTGGCCGGAATGGTGACGGTGAGCGTATTGAAAAACGCCTTTGTCATGCTGTCATTTGTACTGCCGGAGAAGAGCACCTGATCGTAGTTGTCCAATGTGAAGTCCGGCGGCAGGGTTGCGGTGATGAACACCCGCTGACCGCGCGATTTCAGCGCCTTGGTGGAGGTGAGGCGATAGGTGCCATCCGCCTTGAGCGTGAAGGTTTTGCTGTCTTTGGCGAACGACGCTGTGTCGCCGACGGAATAGGCATTCACCGCTTTGGAGGAGACGCCGAAACGGGAAATGGTAGTGTCTGGCACTGCGGTTGCCTGCGCGCTGCCACTGCGCAGAATGTTGCCTTCCACCACCCATAGGTCGCCCTCTTTGTTGGCTGAGTCAGCGCCCGCTGTGCGCAGCTGAATGATCTGTTCAGACGGGAAAAGCGCCTTCCACCAGCCGGAGGCGGAGATCTGATCTGCGGTGCGAAAGGAAGAGACCAAGAGGCCAATGGTGGGGAAAAGCCAGAGCGTCACAAGTGCGATGACGGAGAGGTTTACGGCCCATGACAGTGTGGATTTGCGTCCTGTTAGAGGGTTCATGCCGTCTCTCCTCAGCGCAGTTCTTTGCGGGCCTGCACCACGTTCCAGATCAGGATCGGGGAGACGAGCAGCATGATGATGATGGCGCTGGCTGATCCGACGCCCCAGTCATTGGCGCGGAAGAGTTTGTCATACATGTAATTGGCGAGGACCTGCGTTTCCCACTGGCCGTTGGTCATGGCAAAGACGATGTCAAAGACCTTGAGCACGACAAGGGTGATCGTGGTCCAGACCACAACGATTGTTGGCATGATCTGCGGCACTTTGATTTTGAAGAAGATCTGAAACGGGTTTGCCCCGTCGACAATGGCGGCTTCTACTGTTTCTTCAGGAATGCCTCGCAGTGCAGCGGAGAGGATCACCATGGCAAAGCCGGTCTGAATCCAGATCAGCACAATCATCAGGAAGAAGTTGTTGTAAAACGGTAGGGTCAGCCAGGTTTGAGGCGTGCCGTAGGGCAGGTCTGCGGTGATCACGGGAAAGATGTTTCTCAGAGCAAGGCTTGCAAACCACAGGCCGATCAAGGCCCCCAAAAGGCGCAGCAGTTTTTGCACAGGGGTGCAGGTTTTTTGCAAGATTGGTCGCAAAAGGCCCCAGCAGATATAGAGGACAAGCGCTGCGAAGCTCAGGAGCAGAAGCGCGGGCAATACATGCATGGTGAGGAGGGCGCCCCATCCGCCGTCAAATTGCATCCATACAGCGTTGAGTATGCCGATCTGTTCATTGCCCGCCGGGCGGGCATCATAGACCAATTTGAAAATCACCGACGCGCCCACAAATGAGATCGCCATGGGCATGAAGATCAGGGATTTCGCAAAGGCCCCCCATTTGATGCGGTCGGTCAGTTGGGCGGCGAGTAACCCAAAAGCGGTGGAGGCGGCGGGCACGACAATGAGCCAGAGCATGTTGTTGCGCATGGCTTCCCAGAATTTGGGCTCTGCAAACATCTGCTGATAATTGGCGAGCCCGACAAAAGCCCCCTCCTGACTGCGATCCGTGAGCGACAGGCGAAGGGTCTCGATCACGGGGTAGCCGAGATAGAGGCCAAGCGCACAAAGGGCTGGGCCGAGGAACAGCCATGGCCGGATCATATTGGCGCGGTTGATGTTGCGCCCGGCATTTGGCCCTTTGGCCGGAAACAGAACTTTATCCAGCAGCAGATTGGACAGATAGAAGTACCCGAGACATCCGCCCACACCGATCGCGATGGTCACAAGACCCAGTAGCGCTGGTGACATGGTGCTTCCCCACCTTGTTGAGGTATATCCGCCCCGCGTCAGACGCGCGAGGCGAAGTCGGTTGGTGCGTGGCTTATTTCAGAGCGTCCCAGCTTTGCTGGATCTCATCGGCCACGGTTGAGGCGTCTTTGCCACCTGCGAAATCCACCATGCCGGTCCAGAAAGATCCTGCGCCGACGGCACCGGGCATCAGATCAGAACCGTCAAAACGGAAGGTTGTGGCATTCACCAGAATATCGGCCTGACCGCGCAGAGCGTCGTTGAGGTAAGTCTCTGGGTTCACAGTTTTCAGGGGAGTCAGGAAGCCTGACTGTGCGCCAAAGACCTCATGTGCCAGAGGCAGTTGGAAGAACTCCATCAAAGCGGTGGTGGCATCAGATGGGTCAGTGATTGCCATCAGCGTGCCGCCGCCCAGAACCGGATTGCCCAGGTCTTTGCTTTCATAGGAAGGGAAATAGAAGAAATCGACATCTTCGCCAAAGGCGATACCCTCTGGGAAGAAAGCCGGTACAAAAGAGGCCTGACGGTGCATGTAGCACTCTGCCGGAGCGGCAAACATGCCTTTGGGGCTGTCACGGAAATCAGTGGTGGCCACCGCCCCCGCGCCGCCGGAGACTTTGGCGTCATCTCCGACAAACCAGCCGAACTCTTCAATCGCGTCCACCACACGTGCGTCGTTGAAGGGAATCTCGTTTGTTGTCCATGCGTCATAGACCTCGGCGGGCTGGGTGCGCAGCATGATGTCTTCTACCCAGTCAGTCGCCGGCCAGCCGGTGGCCGCTCCGGATCCCAGACCTATGCACCATGGCACGTCGCCATCTGCCACAATCTCTTCGGTGAGGGCGCGCAGATCTTCCATGGTTTCGGGCACGTCATAGCCCGCATCCTCAAAATTTTCCGGCACATACCACACCAGAGACTTCACATTCACATTGTAGAAGAAGCCATAGTGCTGATCCGCGCCAGATTGGTCGGCATAGGTGCCCAGATCGACCCAGCTTTGACCTGCGCCATAGTTTTCAACGGTCCACGGCCCCATGGTGGCGGGCAGCGGGTGCAGCAGGCCGCGCGCTGCCATGTCGGCGGCCAGCCCCGGTTGCGGGAAGACAGCGATGTTTGGGGCGGAGCCCGCTTCGGCATCGATCACGATCTGCTGCTCAAAGCTGTCAGAGCCTGTATAGATGGCCTCTGCGCCGGTGGCTTTGGAGAAATAGGCCAGGACGGAGCGGAAGACATCATCCTCAGGCTGCAGCCATGGACCGGAGACCGTCACGGTTTGTCCGCTGAGATCCGGTGCGTTTTCCGCCCAGGCGCTGTAGCTGTCCCAGCTGAAGGCACCTTCGCCCGGCGTGAATTTGAGGTGGCCATCGGCCAGGGCGGCACTTGCGGTCAGCGCAAGAGACGCCGTGCCAGCGTAAAGAGTCAGTTTCATGGATATCCTCCCGATTTCATGAACTGTGGATAAGTTACCAAAGCGCTTTGGATTTTGCAATCTTGGAGAATTCTGGTTGCCTTGTGTCAATATTACATATGATTTATTAGGGTATTCGGAATACTTGCTTTGTGAGAAACCCACATCCAGTTAGGGTGAGGTGATATAGAATCAAAGCGCTTTGAGAGCGAAAAACGATGAACTTAAAAGAGCTGTCCGAAAAGTTAGGCTTGTCTCAAACCACCGTGAGCCGCGCGTTGAATGGCTATCCGGAGGTGCGGGAGGCCACGCGGCAGAAGGTGCTGGAGGCGGCAAAAGCCCATAATTATGCGCCCAACACCCGCGCCAAGACGCTTGCCACCGGGCGGGCCATGACAATTGGCCATGTGCTTCCGGTCAGCAAAAAGCATGAGATGGTCAATCCGATTTTTGCGGATTTCATCGCCGGTGCGGGCGAGATCTACTCGGACAATGGCTATGATCTCCTGTTGTCGGTGGTGGATGATGAGAAGGAAGAAGCCAGCTATCGAAAGCTGGTGTCACGCGGGGCGGTGGATGGCGTGATTGTCCATGGTCCCAAGGTGAATGATCGCAGGATCGCGCTGTTACAGGAGCTTGGGGTTCCCTTTGTTGTCCATGGCCGCTCTTCAGATGTGGCTGCGGACTACAGCTGGGTGGATGTGAACAACACGCGGGCTTTTGAGCGGGCCACGACGTTTTTGCTTGATCTCGGACATCGCCGGATCGCACTTTTGAATGGTTTGGCAGATATGGATTTTGCCACCCGCCGGGGAGCGGGCTATGTCGCGGCGCTTGAGTCGCGGGGGGTGCCGGTGACCCCGGAGCTTATGTTCCACGAGGAGATGACCGAGCACTATGGGTATGAAACCTGTAAAGCTGCATTGGCGATGGCGATGCCCCCCACCGCTTTTGTGGTGTCCTCCATCATTCCGGCGATTGGTATTCGACGTGCCATTGCGGAGGCCGGGTTGCAGATGGGGCGGGATGTCTCTGTTGTGATCCATGATGATGCGCTGAGTTATTTCAGCAATGACGGCGATGTGCCCGCCTTCACTGCGGTCCGGTCTTCGGTACGGGAGGCTGGTCGGCGCGTGGCGCAAGGGCTGATTTCCATGATCCAAGGCGCGGGGGATGGTGTGCATCAGGAGATGCTTGAGGCGGCGCTGACGGTTGGGCAATCCACCGGGCCGGCGCCAGCTTTGCGAGAGGTTCTGCAACAGGAGGGGTGAAATGCTCAGGCATAGGCGCAGTGATTTCCCGGAGGGGTTCCAGTTTGGCGTGGCAACCTCCAGCTATCAGATCGAGGGCCATGGTTTTGGCGGAGCGGGGCGGACTCACTGGGATGATTTCGCTGCCACACCGGGCAATGTGGTGCGGGCGGAACATGGTGCGGTGGGGTGTGATCACTATCATCGGATGGATGAGGATCTGGATCTGATACAGGCCCTTGGCGTGGACACCTATCGGTTTTCCACAAGCTGGGCACGGGTGCTGCCGGAGGGGGGTGGTGAAGTCAATCAGATGGGTTTGGATTTTTACGACCGGCTGGTGGACGGACTGTTGGAGCGTGGTGTGCATCCAGCCGTGACGCTCTATCACTGGGAGTTGCCATCGGCGCTGGCGGATCTGGGCGGTTGGCGCAATCGAGATATTGCGCAATGGTTTGGTGACTACACCGAGGTGCTGATGCGTCGGATCGGGGATCGTGTCTGGTCTGTTGCGCCGATCAATGAGCCCTGGTGTGTGGGCTGGTTGAGCCATTTTGTTGGCGCCCATGCGCCGGGGCTGCGTGATATCCGTGCGACCGCGCGGGCCATGCACCATGTATTGCTGGCACATGGGACGGCGATTGCACGGATGCGCGCGCTGGGCATGCGTAATCTGGGAGCGGTGTGCAATTTCGAATGGGCCACGCCGCTGGATGACAGCCCGGAGGCCACGCTGGCAGCAGCGCGGTATGATGCCATTTACAACCGGTTCTTTCTGGGGGGCTTGTTCAAGGGAGCCTATCCCGCCTTGGCCCTTGAGGGACTGGAAGCGCATTTGCCTAAAGGCTGGGAAGATGATTTTGGGGTCATCACAACACCTGTGGACTGGAGTGGGCTGAACTACTACACGCGCAAGCTTATTGGCCCAGCAGAAGGTTCCTGGCCGCACTACGCAGAGCACATTGGGGGCCTTCCGCTGACCTCGATGGGCTGGGAGATCTATCCGCAGGGTCTACAGGATTTTCTCATCCGAATGGCTGAGGAATATACCGGTGATCTGCCAATTTATGTGACCGAAAATGGCATGTCAGCGGAGGATAGACTGACGGATGGTGCGGTGGCGGACGGACATCGGACGGCGTATCTGAACGGGCATTTGGAGGCAGTGCAAAATGCGCTGGCGGCGGGGGTGCCAGTGAAGGGATATTACATCTGGTCTTTGCTGGACAATTACGAATGGGCGCTGGGCTATGAGAAGCGCTTTGGACTGGTGCATGTGGATTTTGACAATTTCACGCGCACGCCCAAGGGCTCTTATCATGCTTTGGCGCAAGCGCTGCGAAGTTGATCAGCTTGGAAGGGTATCCAAACGTTCCCGCAGGGCTGCGACAGTTGCCCGATCAGTGACGGCACTCGTCTGGGCAAAGCCGAAGCGGTGTAAAGGCTCTGGGACGGGGTGGCGTAGGCTACAGGAGCTGTGAAAGGCTTTCACACCCGTTTTCTGCGCTATTTGAGCTATATTAGAGACTGATATACCGCTGCCTGCCATGATCTCAATTCGGCCATTCGCCGCTTTCTGTAGAGCGGTGATCTGCGTCAGACCGCCTTGCGCTTTGGGCGCACCGCCAGATGTCAGGATGCGGTGAAAGCCGAGATCGATGGCCTGTTCCATGGCGCGCAGGGGATCAGGGAGCAAATCAATGACACGGTGCAGGGTCAGATCCAGCCCGTCTGCCGCAGCGGCCAATCCCTGTAGCGCCTCCAGATCCAGACCATCGCCTTTGGACGCGCCAAGAACCACGCCTGCCAATCCGATCTCTCGTACGCTATGAATACAGTCTTGCATCACTTGCAGGTCATCACTGTCATAACAGAAGTCCCCTGCACGGGGTCGGATCATGACGTGGGTGCACAGGCTGCTTTGGCGCGCGGCGCGCATCAGGCCTGTGCAGGGTGTCAGACCTCCCAGATCGAGTGCGCTGCAGAGCTCGACACGATCCACGAGACCGGTGCAGGCAGACAGGCCCGCGGCCGTGTCGATGCAAACTTCCAAGCTGTATTTATTCGGCGGCATTGGGGCTGTTTTCGGCGCTCAGCGCCTCTGCCAGCGTGTGGCGCAGACCGTAGTCTGTGTCGAGCACAAGGAGGTCAGCCAGGGGGCGCCCGACCGGTGTTGCAAGATCCGGGCGGCCGATGCAGGTGGCCGGTGTGGTGATGGCCATGCGCAGCGCAGCCTCAGCGGGCAGGCCAATGTTGTGGATCAGGCGCTGCACCCCGCGCGCCTGTGTGATATGGGCGCCTGCGAGCGTGCCCTCGCGGTTGATGAGACGCCCTTCGCGCAGCGTCACATCATGACCGTAGAGCGTAAACTGGTCTGGGCCACCAATGGTGGGCATGGAGTCTGACACCAGCATCATGCGGTCTGGCTCTGGGCGGGCGCGAATAGCCAGCCCGACCATGCTGTCATCGACATGATAGCCATCGGCGATGATGCCCGCAAAAACGGTTGAGTTGATGATGGCCCCCACCGCGCCGGGCGCACGGCTGGTCATGGGGGACATGGCGTTGAAAAGATGGGTGGCGCAGGAGGCCCCTGCGGCGATGGCGGCATTGACCTGCGCGGCGGTGGCATCTGTGTGCCCGAGAGACACCACAGCACCGGTTTTGGCCAGAGCGGAGATCTGATCCAGTGTCGCGCTCTCTGGGGCAAGCGTGATCATCACCGGAATATCGATGTCGCGCAGATGAGTGACCACTGCCATGGTGCGATCATCCAGCGGACGGATGAAGCGGGCGTCATGAGTGCCTTTGCGCGGCTCGGAAATATGCGGGCCTTCGATGTGCAGGCCAATAACCCCATCAATGCCTTTCGCCGCGATCAGCGCATTGGCGGCATCTTCGAGCACTTCGGCGCGATCGGTGATCACGGTGGGCAAAATAGCAACGGTTCCATGGCGACGGTGGGCATGAGCCATGGTGGCAATGGTGGCACGGGTTGGGGTGCCATTCAGGAGGGCACCGCCACCGCCGTTGACCTGAAGATCCACATAGCCTGGCGTCAGAATACCGGGGATCGGCTGTGCGCCCTGTGGGGCCGGCGCGATGCCCTGAACCACGCCGTTTGTGATGCGCAGCGCTTGCCCCGTGCGGAGTGTGGCACCGTCAAACAGAAGGTCTGGGGCGATCCATTGGTCGCTCATGAGGCTACCTCAAAGAAATAGGGCTCCAGTGCCAGCTCGATCTGCGCATCGATCAGGCGCTGAGCGTGAGATCCAGAGAGCTCTTCAGCGCGCTCCAGAACGGTGGTGCCAAAGACTGCGCGCACGGAGGCTTCGTTGAGAACATCAGGGGTGTCGCTGAGCAATTGTGACACGGCTTTCTGTGCCTTGGGCTGTGGCCAGTAGTAGCGGATGCGATCTGCCAAGCCAAAATGGCGCTGGCGATAGAGATCTTTGGTGTCGCCCTGATAGTGCCCTTGCCAGTATTTGGGGTCGTTCAGCATGAGTTCTTCCATCGTGGCGCGCAGAACCCCTTTGGGGTTGCGCAGGGCATCAAGCGCATAGACCGCCTGTCGATAGGCAAATGTCAGCGCTGGTCCCACCTTCTGGAACGCAAAACCCAAGTCTGCAAGGCGTTCGAACGCACGGGGGCGTTGATAATCGGTGGAATGAGCTTCCAGACACACATTTGGATGATCTTTCAGAGCTGCCAGAAAGCCCGGGTCCTGCAGAAGCGGCAAATGGTGGACGTTGGTTGGGCCAAATTCTACACCGGGTTGCACCACGAGCCCACCAATACAGTGCGCTAGATCCCCAAAAGTGGCGACATGTGCCCTTAGGGTGTCGGCTGCTGCCTGCGCATCGGTGGGCGGAATATCTTCGTCTTCGTGAGAGCGGGCCCCACCGGGTGGGGGCACTTCGGTGCCGACCACAAAGAGCAGATCGTCGTTTTCTTTCGCACAGACACGGGCCAGCTCGGCAGAGCGTGCTGCGGTCTGGTCATCGGAAAGCTGAGGGGACTCGCCGGCGCAGCCTTCGGAACAGTCCAGGTGGATCTTGCCAAATCCGGCTTTGACGTAGTCGCGGACAAGCACGCGGGCCTTTTCCATGGCGGCCTCCGCTGGCAAAGACCGCCACGCCTGTGGTCCGAGGTGGTCGCCGCCAAAGATGATGCGGCCGCGATCCACATTGGCGCGATCTGCGATGTCATGGACATAGGTGATGAAGCCTGCCGGTGTGATCCCGGTATAGCCGCCGTCCTGATTGACCTGATTGGAGGTGGATTCGATCACGACCTGACGATCCAGTCGCTGAGCAAGGCTCAGCGAAGCGCGCAGCACATCAGGATGTGCGGAGCAGACCGAAGGAATGGCCACGCGTGCGCCTGCGCGGTTCTTCGTGATGATGGAGCGAAGTGCCTCTGTCATGTGTTGGTCTCCTGCCAAGCGGCATAGGCGGCACCTCTGGCGCCGCTGCTGTCACCCCCCTGTGCCAAAACCAGGCGGGTGGCGGAAAAATCTCCGATTTGCGCCGCCTTCGCGGCTTCGGAGAGGGCGGGGATGACCCCTTCAATCTGGCTCAGACCGCCGCCCAAAACGATCACATCGGGATCAACCGTGAGGGTCAGGCTGTGGAGTAATTCAGCGGTGAGGGCACACCAGAGCGACCAGACCTCAGCCATATCGCCCCGGCGGCGGGCGGCGATCTCAGGGGGCGTGACATCCTGACCTGTGAGGGTCTTGGCCAGACGCGACAGACCGGGACCTGCAATGTAGGTTTCAATACAGCCCTGGCGGCCACAGCCGCAGGCATGCACAGGCAGATTGTGTTGGCTGACAAGATGGGCGGGTGCTGCGGTATGGCCAAATTCACCGCCGGTGACAGTTGGTCCCTTAAGTAGAGACTGTTTTACCACAATACCGCCACCAATACCGGTGCCAAGGATGAGAGACATGACCGTGTCATGGCCTTCGCCTGCGCCAAAAACTGCCTCTGAAAGGGCCATGGCGCGACAGTCATTCACATAGGTGATTGGGCGACCACAGGCAGAATTGATGTCGGTTGGAAAGGCTTTGCCTGTTGCGGGCAGATTTGCGGTGAGAGCGGTGCCAGTTTGTGGGTTGATCAGCCCGGCCGCGCCAATGCCCACAGGCAGTTTGCTGCCACTTTGGGCTTCGGCCCAGGCAACCTGATCTGCCACGGTCTGTACCAGAGCGTCATAGGTTTTGGGCGTGGATGTGCGGTGGCGGGCCACCTCGACCCACGCCTCATCAAACAGGCGCACCTCACATTTGGTGCCGCCCAGATCAATGCCTGCCACGGTCATGCGCCGACACCATGTAAAGTCACGCCACACACCACTCGGCTCAGGGTGCCCTGACCGGTGAAGGGATCATCAACATTCAGGCCCAGCTCTGAGGCCCATGTCACGCCGTCAATCTGTGCAGAGGCAATGCAGAGGGGGGCAGCCCATGCGGCTCCGAAGGGCATATCGATGGTGATGTCGCCCCTGGGGCCGATCTCTGTCACACGTGCCTCAGGAAACTGGGCGCGCAGCTCGGCGACCAGATCCGCATCATAGGCATTTGTGGGGGCTTGTGGGCTCGCAAAGACAGTGATGGCCGTGGTGTCGCGCACAAAGGATTTGGGGCCGTGGCGGAAGCCCAGCGTGCTGTCCCAGAGTGCCGGGGTTTGGCCTGCGGTAAGCTCCATGACCTTCAGCGCGGCCTCGCGGGCGGCAAAGGCCAGCGGCCCGGAGCCAACATAGACCGCACGATCAGGGCGGGGCGTGCCCAGTTTTGGCAGGAGCGCCTCCAACTGATCGGCCAGCGCAGCAAAGCGAGCGGGCACGTCACAGGGGGTATCAAAAAGGGCCAGAGCCGTGAGCAGCATGGTGGAGAAGCTGCTGGTCATGGCAAAACCGGCGTCATGGGTGACTTCGGGCAGGTTTATCACCATTTGTGGGCCCGGCGCGGGGCGTGTGGCCAGCGCACCTTCCGGGTTGCAGGTGATGTGTAGCCGGGGGGCGTCTGGTGCAAGCGCATCCAGAGCGTCCAGCGTGCCGAGGCTCTCGGTGGAATTGCCGGAGCGGCCAAAGCTGACCACCAGCGGGCGGTTTCCGGTCAGAAAGGCGCGCGGATTGGCCACCAGATCGGTGGAAGGCACTGATCGTGTGCCGGGCACGGCGGCGGCAATAATATCTCCAATATAAGCACTGGTGCCGGCACCGCAGAACCAGATTTCATCTGCATTTTGTGCAGCGATCCATGCGCGCAGGCCTGTCACATCCAGCTTTTGCCCCCAGTCACGCCAGACGGTGGGCTGTTGATGAATTTCGCGCCAAGTGGCCCAGTTGGAAAGAGTGTCGGTCATGTGGTCTGGGTCACTTTCGAGAGGGTTTCCGGGGCATCGGGGTTCAAGCCCAATGCCAGAGCAGTTTCAAGGATCACCGGGTAAATCAGCGCCAGAAGATAGGCTGCCGCAGCGGCAGGGGTGATGGGAGTGTCGATATGATCTGACACGCGCAGGCGATGGACATCACAGCCCACGGCGCCAAACCGGGCCTCCGCTTGATCCAGACTGTCCTGAATATCAGGCTGCCCGGTGTCCAGAAGCAGGACCATCAAAGGGTTGGTTGCGAGTTGTAACGGGCCGTGCAGCACTTCGGATGCAGAATAGGCTTCGGCGTGCAGCGCACAGCACTCCTTAAGCTTGAGAGCCACCTCATGGGCGGCGCCAAATCCGGTGTCACGTCCGATGACGTAAACGCTGCGGGCGCGTAAGAAGGCCGCGCGCAGGGCGTTGGCATTTGGCAATGCTGCTGGTGCGCTTGCCAAGGCCTTGGCGGACGACAGAGCATCATAATCAGTCCCTAAACCGGCCAAAACAGCCATGCCTGCTGCAATTGAACCCACCACGGTTTTGGTTGCCGGGACGGCGTTTTCCGGCCCCGCAGCCACTGGAATAGTGGCCTCTGCGGCAGCCTCGACAGGGCTGTCAGGCTGGTTGGTGATTGCGAGCACTTTGGCACCACGTGCGGCGGCACCTTTGGCACTGCGGACCAGATCTTCGGAGGCGCCGGACTGGCTGACCACCAATGCGGCCGCCTGATCCATGGCAACGCCTTGACCGATGGAGAAAACAGACGGGGGCAGCGAAGTAACAGGCAGCCCAAGTTCGCGCATAAACTCATAAGACAGGATGTTGGCCACGGCGTCCGAGGAGCCGCGTGCAATGGTGTAGAGCGCCGTGATCTTGCGCATATCGGGAAGATCTACGGATTGGGTTGCCGTGCGCACAAAGACGGTGATTGCCTCTGCGCTTTCCTTGGCCATCAGTGCGCCAGGCACGTCCATTTTCATTGTCATTCTCGCAATCCAAACTTGTCGAATTCGGCCCAAATGGGGGCCATGTTGATCATCGTTCCTGTGATGCGTGCCTCATCCAGCGCCATGGCGACGAGCCCGGCTTCGAGAGCATCGACCACGCCCACCGGGAGGCTGTCAGTATCGCCTTTGAGGAAGGCAACGATGTCGTCCACCATCATGTGATCTGCGCCGTAGTGTGCAGAGGCGCGGGCGCTGTCCATCTGGGTGTAGTCGTGTTCGGCGATCACCGAACCATCGCGCGCTGTGGCTTTCAGATAGCCGCGCATGAAGTCGCCTTCGGCCATGCCAAGCGCGCCGATCACACAGAAACGGCGATGTTCATCTGGCACGTTGAGGTTGGTGTGGAAGGCCAGAGAGGCACCGCTTTCATAGTGTAGAATGGCTGTCTGATTGTCGATGATGTCGCCATCAGAGCGGAAGGGGTCATCAATGCTTTGCCAGACGCTTTTCTTGCGGTGCATGATTTCGTTTTCCGTGTTCGAACTTGGTGCAAATTCGGGCAGGAATGACCGCCGGTTGCCAAAGCTTGCGACGCGGTTGGGCCGTGAGTTGGTGACCATGTTGTAAATGTCGATGTCATGGCAGCATTTTTCGAGCATGAAGCCGCCAGACCAGTGCACCATGCGGCGCCAATCCCGCATGAAGAAGGCTCCGTGGTAGGGGCCGATGTGTTCGCTGGCATCCATGGAGGTTATGGGACCAAGTTGGTCGAGCACACGGCGCAGGTCGACCATATGCTGAGAATAGCGCAGCACCAGCCCAACCATCACGCTGTCTGTGCCATGCTCTGCCAGAAGCGCGGCCAGTTCCATGGTCTGCGCTTTGGTGGTGACGACGGGTTTTTCGGTGAAGATGCGTACGCCTGCGGCCAAACCTGCCTTGATGTGTTCCAGATGGAAGCTGTTGGGGGAGCCCACAAAGAAGAGATCCGGTGCGGCCTGCGCCAGCATGGAGTCAACGTCGTCATATTGTGGCACCTCTGTGCCAATCATCTCCAGATGGGTGGGCTGTGGATCATAAAACCCGACAAATTCCACCTCTGGCATGGCCTCCTTCAGAATGGAGAGCACGTGCCCGGTGCGAAGGCCAATACCAGCAGTTACAACACGCATGAGCCTGTCCTTATGCCACCAGAGCTGGCGCAGATTTGCGGCGCAGCACCTGCCCGTTGGATTGGAAGACGTGGCAGTCTTCGGCTGCCACGGTGAGGCGTATGGTTGTGCCCTCGCTGATGGGGGCATCGCCGGGCAGAGAGGCGCAGAAGCGGGTGGTTTTGCCAATGGTGCCGTAGCTGATGGACACCCCGCCAAGCCGTTCCAGCACATTGACGGAAATCTCAAGGCCGTCGTCGCCGAGGGTGACATGTTCGGGGCGGATGCCGACGTCGACGGTGTCGCCGATTTGCACGCCTTCGGTCTCTACAGGCAGCGTCATTTGATGGCCGCCTTCCAGATCGACGGTCAGCCCGCCGACGATGTCACGCACTTTGGCGGGGACAAAATTCATATTGGGCTGGCCAATGAAGCTCGCGACAAATTTCGTCGCCGGGTGGTGGTAGAGCTCCATGGGTGTGCCGAATTGTTCCACTTTGCCGGCGTTCAGAACAACAATGCGATCCGCCATGGTCATGGCTTCCACCTGATCATGGGTCACATAGACCATCGTGGCATCCAGTTCGCGGTGCAGCTGGCTCAGTTCGACGCGCATATCCCCACGCAGCGCGGCGTCCAGGTTGGAGAGGGGTTCGTCAAACAGGAACACTTTGGGTTCGCGCACGATGGAGCGGCCAATGGCGACACGCTGGCGCTGACCTCCGGATAGCTGTCCCGGCTTGAGCTGCAGTTTTTCCGTGAGTTGGAGAATGTCAGCGGCGCGCTTGACGCGGGCGTCCAGCTCTTCTTTGGGCATCTTCTGAACGCGCAGTGGAAAGGCGATGTTTTCATAGACGCTCAGGTGCGGATAGAGCGCATAGGATTGGAACACCATGGAGATGCCGCGGTCCACTGGTGCGGCGTGGCTGACATCTTCGCCGCCGATGACAATAGAACCTGAGCTGGCTTCTTCGAGGCCGGCAATGATGCGCAGCAAAGTGGATTTGCCGCAGCCCGACGGGCCGACGAAGACCACAAATTCTTTGTCCTCGATTGCGAGGCTGATGTCATGCAATACGTCTGCTGTGCCAAAGGACTTCTTGATTGCATTCAGGTTGAGCGTCGCCATGGATGTGTCCGTTGATGAGAAAATTGCGTGAGTGGTGGCGCTCCGGGCATGCAGGGTAACCCACACGCCCGGAGCAGGGAGAGAGGTTTAGAGTGCGTCGTCGAGCTCTTCGGCGGCGATGGTCACCAGATTGTCGACGGTGTCATCCTGAAGGATGATGCCCTGCACCATGTTGGTGAAGACAGACTGCAGTGATTTGAAGTCTTCCACGAGCGGCTCTGGACCGCCGGTAGAGATCGACGCGGTGAAGGTTGGCCAGATGCCATCCGCGTAGTAGAGATCATCTTTGCCAAGCTTGGAATAGTCGAGGATCGGGGTCAGGCCCCAGCTGCTGTCCAGATCATACTGGCTGTCGCCGGAGGTGATGCGCTGTGCCAGTTCCTGTGCCAGATCTTCGTGGCCGGAGCCTTTGAAGACCACGATGGAATCTGTGATCAGGATGGATCCGCTTTCACCGGATGGGCCTGCCGGAACGGGGGCCACGATCTGGTTGATGTCTTCGTTGTGCTGGCCATAGCCCCAAGGACCGGAGACATACATGGCGATCTGGCCGTCGTTGAACAGATCACGCAACTGGTCACGTTCCCACGCGGTTGGGCCATCCTGTGCCACATCCACCAGTTTGCCGTAGAATTCCAAGGTTTCGCGGGTCTGCTGGCTGTCGAGCATGTTTTTGCCCGAGGCGCTGTCAATCACGGAACCACCGTTGGAATAGAGGTAGTTCAGGAACTGATGCATGGTGTTGTCGAAGTCTTTGCCAGCAAGGCCGACACCGGCGGAATCGGTGTTGTCGACCACACCTTTGGCCAGCGTGTACATCTCATCCCATGTTTTGGGCGCCACACATTCCTGACCGGAGGCTTCCACGATATCACAGTTGATGTAGAGGCCCTTGGTGGAGAAGGCGTGCGGATAGCCCCAGGCTGTGCCCTCGATGGTCACAGTGTTCAGAACGCCTGGCTGATAGGGGGCTTCTTTGTCGATCTGGGCTGGCACGATCAGATCATTGTTGGCCAGCTGGCGCAGGGTGCGGGAGCCCATATAGGCGATGGAGGGCGGATCCCCGGCGGCGGCGAGGGTCAGGGATTTGTCCTGGCAGGTGCCCCATGGCACAGCCTCGAGATTTACAGAGACGCCTGGGTGGTCGGCTTCGAACTGATCCACGACGGCTTGATCTGCGGCACGCACTTCGCCGCCGCACATGATGAAATGCAGCTCGTCATCCGCGGCCAGTGCGCCACTGGCCACACCCGACAGAAGGGCGGCGCCCAATGTGAGTTTGGTAAGTTTCATTGTAGTCTCCCTTGGTTTGATTATTCTTTCACGGCGCCTGCGGTGAGGCCGGCGACGAGATATTTTTGCAGGAACAGGAAGATGACCATGACAGGCAGGACGCCCACCAAGGCAGCGGCCATCATCTCATTCCAGGTCACCGACTGATAGCCGATGAATTCGTAGAGACCGGCAGGCAGCGGTTGCAGCTCGCGGGTCTGGTTGAATGTGATTGCGAAGAGAAATTGTTGTGCGTAGGCGCCGATGAAGACGGCGACACTGACCACGATCAAGCCGGGCACAGCGAGCGGTAGCACCACACGACGCAGGGTGTACAGGCGCGAGGCACCATCCACAAAAGCCGCTTCTTCCAGCTCGCGCGGAATCTTCTCCAGATAGGAGCGCAACAGCCAGATGCCGGTGGGAATGAGGAAGGCAACACCGGGGATGATCATGGCCCAGTAGGTGTTGAGCAACCCCATCGTGCGCAGAACGCGATAGAGCGGGATCAAAAGCACTGCGCCTGTGAACATATTCACGCCGAGAAAAATCCCCAGGCTGATGTTTTTGAAAGGAAATTCCAAGCGAGCATAGGCATAGGCCGCCGGTACAACAAAAACCATTGTGATGCCGGTCACTGCGCTGGCAATGAAGATCGAATTGAAGATGTAGCGCCCCAGAAGCGGCACTGTGATCCACATGTCCTTATAGGCCTGAAAGCTGAAATCATCAGACCAGAACTGATAGGGGCTGCGGAACAGATGTTCGAGCGGGCGCAGTGAGGCCATGAACATCTCAAAGAAAGGTAGCAGCATGAAAATCAGGAAGACGGCGACGGCGGCATAGATCCCGACCAGTTGCAGTTTTGTGTAGCGGTCCATCATGTCATTTGGCCCCGTAGCGTTTGTTCACCTTGTTCAAGAAGAACAGGTAGACCAGTGAGAAAGCGGCGAGCAAAAGCACGATGATGACGGCGCGTGCAGCGCCTTCGCCAAATTTGTAGTTGCCGATGGCCACTTTGTAGGTGTCGATGATCATCGTGGTGGTGGCACCGCGCGGGCCGCCTTCTGTCAAGATCCAGATGATTTCGAAGCTGTTGAAGGTGAAGATTGCCGACAGCAGCGCCATAGAGACGATGACGGGCATGATTTGTGGAATGGTGATGCGGCGGAAGCGGTACCAGCGGCCTGCGCCATCCACCCATGCGGCCTCATAGAGATCACGGGAAACGCCTTGCATGGCTGCGAGGAAAAACAGGGTGACCATCGGTGTGCCCACCCAGACGTCCGTGACGATCGCCGAATAGAAGGCTGAGGTCTTATATGCGAGGAATTCAAATGGACCGTCCGTGATGCCAAGCTTCATTAGAACGCCGGAAAGCACGCCGAAGTAGCCATTGTAGAGCCAGAGCCAGCCGATACAGCCAATGGCAATCGGGATCACCCAAGGCGGCATGACCAGTACGCGAAAGAGCGCGCGCCCCGGCACGGCAGCATTGAGTAGGGTGGCGCCAATCAGGCCAAGCACAAGTTTCAGGGCAACGCTGAGAAACATCCAATAGAAGGTGCGCACGATGGTCTGGTGGAAACGGCGGCTGTCTGCGAGATCCTGATAGTTTTCCAGACCAACGTATTTCTCGCCGCCCAGCCCAGCATCCATGAACGACAAGCGGATGGTTTCGGCCAGCGGCCAAGCCACAATGACCGCAATGAAGAGCATGGCAGGGCCAACGAGCAACCAGCCAAAAAGCCCTTCAGACAATGAGCGGCTGCGTGGCCCCGCAGCGTGTTGAGACGCCTGTGCGGAAAGTTCGGCCATTGATATCCCCCTTGGTCGATCTTTGGTTTCGGCGCGGGGCCGAATCACTGCGTTACAAATATGTTACCTCAAAAAAACCAAAACACTACCAATATAATACCAATGGAGGTGTAGTGTTATTTACCTTGAAAAAACAATATATTGGTGTTTGATTTGTTACAGCCTATTGCGCAAATCCGCAGAATTGGTATTATTTTCTAGACCACGATAGGACGCAGCATGACCATCACCGACACGCTTTTCCAGCCGGAGACCTGGTATCGGCCCGGACGTGGGCCGCGCTATCAGCAGCTCTATCGCCACATTGTTTCGGAGATCCGCGCGGGGGTGCTGCAACCCGGTGATCAGTTGCCGCCGGAACGGGAATTGGCAGAGACTGCTGACATCAGCCGCGTGACCGTGCGCAAAGCGGTTTCTCAATTGGTGGAGGAGGGGCTGATTGAGCAGCGCCGCGGGGCTGGATCCTTTGTGGCGGCGGCGTCGCCGCGGTTGGAACAATCGCTGTCATCTCTGGTGTCTTTTACGGAAACGATGAAGGCGCGGGGGATGGAGGCCACTGGCGTGGTGCTTGCGCAGGGCCTGTTTGCACCCAACCCAGATGAAATGGTGACATTGGGGTTGGCAGCTCATGATAAAGTGGCGCGCATCAATCGTTTGCGCAGTGCGGGCGGCACGCCTGTGGCGCTCGAATACTCCTCTTTGCCGCGTGATATTCTGAGAGATCCGGGGCAGGTGGGGGCGTCTCTTTATGAGGTATTGCGCCGTGATGGCAGCGCACCAACCCGCGCCATTCAAAGGGTGACGGCGCTCAGCCTCACCGCACCGGATGCAGAGAAGATGAAGCTGCCTGAGGGGAGTGCGGTGCTGCAGATTGTGCGCACAGGCTACCTCGCGTCGGGACGACCGATAGAGCTGACGCGTGGGCTGTATCGGTCCGACATTTACGATTTTGTTTCAGAGCTTAGATTGGACTGACATGCAGTATGAAAGCTTGATTGAAGACGGCGAAATTCGGTGCCGATTGATACCGGATCGCATGCTAGAGGCACCGGTGTTCTGTTGCTCAGCGATGGCGCCGATTTCCGTGGTTTCAGGGGGTACAGTCGCAAAAGAGCTGGGCAGTTATCTAGAGGTAAAATTGCCTGATCTGCGCGCTGGCGAGGTATTTGAGCTGCGGCTGAAATATGCAGGGGGATATCGGCCAGCCAATCGGGCTTGGTTGCCCATGGGCGCCTATCTGCGGGTTGGAAAGGAGATCATTACCTTGCCGGATGGCCCTGCGGGGCGTCGGGCGCATGTGTTGCCAGATTTGGGCCCATTTGACGGTTTGCCTTTGGTGCCACAGCCGCAACAGTGGATCGCGAGCCATGAGGCACCACTGGTGCAGGGTGTGGTGTGTGATCACCCCGCGTTTGCAGCTGTTTCGGCTTTGGCCGATCGAAAGAAATGGCAGTTTTTCGGTGAAACAGAGACTGTCATTACGGTGGATGATCATCTCGATGAAGACGCGTATGACCTGAAGATTTCTCAAGACAGCGTGCATGTGCGTGCGGGTGGGTATGGTGGGGTCTTTTATGCGGGCATCACTTTGCTCACTTTGATGCAGCAGGGCCCGGTGCCCTGTGGTCGGATTATTGATGCACCACGGTTTGCTTGGCGGGGGCAGCATCTGGACACGGCGCGCCATTACTATGCACCTGAAACCATCTTTGAACTGCTGGATCTTATGGCGCTTTTGAAGCTCAACCGCTTTCATTGGCATTTTGCCGATGATGAGGCGTTTCGGCTTGAGGTCGATTGTCTGCCGGAACTCTGGCAGAAGACAGCCTTGCGGGGAGAGGGGCATTTGCTGCCAGGGTTTTTTGGCGGTGGTGTGGAAGCGGGTGGCAGTTACTCCAAGGAGACGGTGCAAGCGATCATCGTCCATGCCAAGGCGCTCAATATTGAGGTGATGCCGGAAATTGAAGTGCCTGCACATGCGATCGCCCTGACCCATGTCTATCCTGATCTACGGGACCCGGGCGACAATGGGGCGGAGGTGAGCGTGCAGGGCTACCAGGGCAATGCGGTGAACCCGGCGCTGGAGCGTACATGGGAAGTATTGTCAGAGCTTGCCGCCGAAGTGGGGGCGCTTTTTCCTTTTGGTCATTTACATCTGGGCTGTGATGAATTGCCGGAAGGGACATGGATGGGCAGCCCTCTGGCGCGGGATTTGATGGCCCGTGAAGCCCTGGGCACAACAGAAGACCTGCAAGGCTGGACCATGGCACGGCTCGCCGCAGAAGTTGTGGCCAATGGTCAGCGACCCTGCGCGTGGGAAGAGGCCGCAAAGGGCAGCAATGGCGGGATTGGCAATGGCGCCGTCCTTTTCAGCTGGACCGGGCAAGGACCGGGGATCGAGGCGGCGCGGCGTGGCTATGATGTGGTGATGAGCCCTGCGCAGCATGTTTACCTGGATATGGCGCATAGCGATGACCCCGACGATTGGGGTGCAAATTGGGCCGCCTATGTGTCTCTCACGGATACAATTGCCTGGGAGCCTGTGCCGGATTCTGAACTGGTAGAGCGGATTTTGGGGGTGCAGGGGACGTTCTGGTCAGAGTTTACCACGCAGGATGCACAAATCTGGCCCATGCTTATGCCGCGCATGTTGGGGGTGAGTGTGAAAGCCTGGCAGACAGAGGGTTTGTCAGACAGCGGGTTGATTCAGTTGGCCCGCGTGTATCAGGAGGCTTTGGGGGCGCAGATCTGGAACAGCGAAGGGATTTTGCGCTGAAAGGTCATTTTGTTTCGGACAATAAAACCGCTGCCATGCGTTTGGCTTGCATGGCGGGGGCATGGCTATGGGACATGGCTGCAAGCACAATGGCCCCCTCTTTCAGCAGGAGCAGCTCTCGTGCAAGCCGCGTGGCCTGTGCATAGCCAGCCTCTGCGGCAAGGTTGTGAAAATGATCTTCAAGCAGGCGTTTGTGGTCAAAGGACTGCAGATTGATGGCGTCTTCTTTGGATTGAAATTCTGCGCTGGCCTTGATGAACATGCAGCCCTGAAATTTGTCTTCAAAAAACCACTCTTCCAGCGCATCAAACATCGCGAGAAGCTGCCCTTTGGGGGTGTCAGATAGGGCTTCCATGCGGCCAAAAAGCCAAGTTCGAAAGTTCTCATCCCGCAGCTGTAGCACCGCGCGGATCAACTCCTCTTTGGTGCGGAAGTGTTTGTAGATTGAGGTTTTGGATACCCCGGTTTCTTTGGCGACCAGATCCATTCCGGTCGCATGAAACCCGTTCCGATAGAAGAGTGGCAGGGCGTTTTGAATCAGCTCTGCGCGCTTATTGTGGCTCATCGTGGCCTCTTGCTTGACTGCATTGTGCATAAAACACCTGTGAACTTGGGTCAATTCACAGGGATGTTTTCTAGATTTTACAGGGCTTTAAGAAGTTAGGTCACAGTTTTCGAAGGGCGTGATCACGATTTTGCGTTTTGCAAAGGTGAACAGATCGGTGCATGTATTCAAGCATAGGTTAACCGATCAGTTCATGTTGAAGGATGCCAACTCAATGCCGCGATACCCTCTGACCGCTACGCCAGCCAATCTGTTGTTTGTGCTGGCCTTGGCTCTGATCTCTTACGCTGTGGGTCCGGTGCCAACACAAGCTGCCTTGCCCAAGTTAGAGCAGGTTCAGGCTCCGCCTGCGTTTTCTCTGCCTCTCACGCGCAAAGACGATTGAGCCCATCGTCTTGCGTGGTTCCGGTCGGTGGCCAGATCCGTCCCAAGACTCCGCTGGCCGGAACCTTAAAAAAACACACCCAAAAGGACCGATATCCATGTCAGTACAACGCCCTCCTCTGCCTCCTTTCACTTTTGAAACCGCCACAGAAAAAGTACGCCGCGCAGAAGATGCCTGGAACAGTCGCAATCCCGACATTGTGACCCCGGCCTATTCCGACCACAGTGAGTGGCGCAATCGGGCGACCTTTCTGAAAGGCCACGCGGACATCCATGCGTTCCTGACCGCCAAATGGCAGCGAGAACAGGAGTATCGGCTGATCAAAGGCTTATGGACCTTTGCGGAAAACCGGATTGCTGTGCGCTTTGCCTATGAGTGGCATGATGCAGCGGGGCAATGGCATCGCTCTTATGGCAATGAGAATTGGCAGTTTGATGCAGATGGGCGCATGGAGCGCCGGATAGCCTCTATCAATGATTTGGAGATCGCAGAGAAAGAGCGTCTGTTCCATTGGGCCTTGGGGCGCCGGCCAGAGGGTCACCCCGGTCTCGAAGACCTGAACCTGTAAGGAGGTCTGGCATGGCGATTGCCTTTGCAGAAATTGCATTCACGCCTGAGGTGCAGCGTCAGCAGGAGAAGTTTGGCGCCACCAGCTATGGCAGGTTTTTGTCCGCCGAAAGCGCAGGCGGTGACCGTTTGTCTTTGACCGAAGCCACCTTCATTCAGGCACAGGAGGGGTTTTATCAGGCAAGCGTCTCGGAGACCGGATGGCCCTATGTCCAGTTTCGTGGTGGGCCTGCTGGGTTTTTGAAGGTGCTGGATGACAAGACAATTGCCTATGCCGATCTGCGGGGCAATCGCCAGTATATCAGCCTTGGAAACCTTCAAGGCAATGATCGGATTTCGTTGATTTTGATGGATTATGTCAACGCGCGGCGACTCAAGATCTGGGGGCGGGTGGAGATCGTGGACCGGGACTCGCCTCTGTTCAATGCCTTGCCTGCTTCGCTTTTGCCGCCGCGCGCAGAGCGGTTGATTAAAATCCATGTGGCGGCTTTTGACTGGAACTGTCCGCAGCATATTCCGCGCAGGTTCACCGAAGGTGAGGCGGTGGATCGCATTGCTGAACTTGAGGCAGAAAATGCTGCGCTGCGAGTTGCGTTACGCGATGGTGTGGGGGCGGGATAGATGCCTGAACACCGGTGAAAATAGGCTAGCCGGTATCGTTTATGTCGCTACTTGCGCACCCTTTGGATGCTGGTTTTGATCGCGATTTGAAGAGAAATGGTGCCGCTGATAGGACTCGAACCTACGACCCCATCATTACGAATGACGTGCTCTACCAGCTGAGCTACAGCGGCGCCGACGCGGTGTATAGGCGCATGACTTTGGCATGGCAAGTAAAATTCAGACGCATAAACCTCCACGAATCTCCTCTGTTGGCCCATTCTTGAGAGGTAAGGAAAGCCGTAGGAAAACGCCATAAAATGCAGGGCTTTTGCGCTCGGACGGCATGATTTTTGAACTTTAAAGGAAGCTTTAAGCCCTGTTCATCTACAGCAGAGGGACGCCTGAGGTGGCGCGATCAAGTCCAATTTTCGATGCGAAGACCGGGCGGCGCTCTCGGGCCAGTGGGTAAGAAGGGCGCAGAATGGGCAGTGGCCAAGACATCGTGTTGCAAGTGGATGAGCTGGGGCACAGCTACCGTCCAGAGCATCGTGGATGGCTGACTGTCAGGCCCGAGTTGCGCCCGTTGCGCGATGTGTCTTTTACAGTGCGCGCGGGGCGCATCCTTGGGATCATCGGCAATAGTGGGGCGGGCAAATCTACCTTGTTGCGCATTCTGCGGGGACTGGAGAGACCCGAGAGCGGGCATGTCCGGCTTATGGGCAAGGATCTCCACAGCTTAAAACATGCGCAGTTGCGCAGGCTTCGGAGGGGTTTTCAGTATCTGTCCTGTGAAACTGTTGATGCGTTGCCTTTGAACAGAACGGCCTTCGAGCTTGTGGCGCGCGCGTTGAAGGCGCATGGGTTGACCAACACACAGGTGCGCAAAGCACGGGGGGAAGAGGCGCTCCGGTTGCTGGAATTCAGTTTTGCGGACGGCCAGAAACCAGTGAGTGCTTTGTCTCAATATCAAAGGCAGCGTCTTGTGATTGCGGTGGCAATCGCTTGCCGCCCCCATCTGATCATGGTGGATGAGTTGGCGCAGGGCATGGATCTTTCGGTTCAGGCAGGCATGCTCAAACTGTTGCTTGAGTTGCAAGATATTCTGGAGCTGACATTAATGGTCAGCAGCGCCAACCTCAGCATTGCTGGCAGTTTCTGTGATGATCTGGTGATCTTGCAGGATGGCGAGGTGGTTGAAGCCGGGCCCGCCCACCGTGTCATGTGGGAACCCGCACATGCACATACGCAGCATCTTCTACAACAGGCGCGGCAGGCTGAGGTGATGGCTTAGGCCCGCGCTTTTGAGGGTGGCACCAGCGGTTCACGACCGTTTTCTGTCAAGACCCAGCAGTCCTGCTCCTCAAACACACCAACAGAAATCGGCTGCCCATAGCCTGCGCCAGTGTCCAGCGCGACGCGGTTGCCAAAATGCGTCGGCGTTTGCACAGGCGTGTGGCCGTGTACCACCAGCCATGGGTGCGGATCCTGATGGAGCAGAAATGGCTCGCGCAGCCAGCAGAGATCATCGGGAGATTGCATGCCAAGTGCGACACCGGGTTGAATGCCCGCATGCACAAACAGCAGCGCATCTTCCTGAACATAGTAGGGCAGGGCGCGCAGAAAGCTGATGTGCCGCTCTGGCACTTTGGCACGTGCCGCGCGGTGAATGTTGCCGAGGCGCTCATCTTCGGGGAAGGTCACCCCATAGGAGGCCAGCGTTTCGGTGCCACCCAGACGTTTGTGCAGCCAGTGCAGATCGGCGCGCAGGCGCAGCTCGGGGCGGGGTACAGGCTCCATAAAATAGGTGAACATGCGATCGTGATTGCCCATCAAGGCGGTCCAGTTGCGGCCCTCCTGCATGCCAGACATCACAAGATCAATCACGCCGCAGCTGTCCGGGCCGCGATCCACCAGATCGCCCAAGAAAATCACCCGTGCATCCTTGCCGCCATCTGCGTCGATGCGGGCGAGAACCTCTTGCAGTTTGTCCAGATGTCCGTGGATGTCCCCGATGGCATAAATGGGCGTTGGCATGTCTGTCTTCCTCGCGTTCAGGAGAGGCTTAAACAAAAAGCGCCGCCCGGAACAGGGCGGCGCAGATGAAGCTTTTATGACCGTTGCGGATTAAGCAACGTCAAAGGCCAATGGTTTGATCTGACGGAACATGTCTGTCTCCGCGAGTTTGGCACGGGCCTCTGCGGGTACGGGCTCATCCACATAGAGCAGCGCAATTGCCTCGCCACCCACATCTGCACGACCAAGCGTAAAGTTCGCGATGTTCACCCCATTGTCGCCCAGAGTCTGACCCAGGGTCCCGATGATGCCGGGCACGTCTTCGTTGGTGGTGTAGAGCATGTTGGCGCCAATTTCGGCGTCAATGTTGATGCCTTTGATCTGAATGAAGCGCGGCTTGCCATCAGAGAAGACCGTGCCCGCGATGGAGCGTTCCCGTTTGTCGGTCACCACCGTCACTTTGATATAGCCATCAAAGGTGCCGGATTTGTCCTGATTGGTGGTGGAGATTTGAATGCCACGCTCCTTGGCTACCACAGGGGCGGAGACCATGTTCACGTCAGGATTGGCCTTCTTCATGATGCCCGCCACAACCGCACAGTTCAGCGCGGCCAGGTTCATATCGGCCACAACCCCATCATAGAGGATGTTGATGGCTTTGATCGGCTCATCTGTCATCTGACCGGAGAAAGCACCGAGGTGATCGGCGAGTTTGATCCATGGCCCCATGACCTTGGCTTCCTCTGCGGTCACGGAGGGCATGTTCAGCGCGTTTTCGACGGCACCGGTCAACAGGTAGTTGGACATCTGCTCCGCCACCTGCAGCGCGACGTTTTCCTGCGCTTCGGTGGTGGCGGCGCCAAGGTGCGGTGTGCAGACCACGTTGGGCAGGTTGAACAGCGCGTTTTCTTTGGCGGGTTCTTCGGAGAACACATCAAAGGCAGCGCCCGCGACATGGCCCGATTTCAGCAGGTCTGCCAGCGCCTCTTCGTCTACCAGGCCGCCGCGGGCGCAGTTGATGATGCGCACGCCCTTCTTGGTTTTGGCGAGGTTTTCCTTGGACAGGATGTTGGCCGTGGCATCGGTGAAGGGCACGTGCAGCGTGATGAAGTCGGCGCGGGCCAGCAGCGTGTCCAGCTCCACTTTTTCGACGCCCATTTTGTCGGCTTTCTCTTCCGACAAGAAGGGATCATAGGCCACAACTTTCATTTTCAGGCCACGGGCGCGGTCACACACGATGCCGCCGATGTTGCCTGCGCCAATCACACCAAGGGTCTTGTTGGTCAGTTCCACACCCATGAATTTGGACTTTTCCCATTTTCCGGCGTGGGTGGATTCGCTGGCCTCCGGGATCTGACGCGCCACGGCAAACATCATTGCGATGGCGTGCTCGGCGGTGGTGATCATATTGCCAAAGGGCGTGTTCATCACGATCACGCCTTTCTTGGAGGCGGCTTCTTTGTCGACGTTATCTGTGCCGATGCCTGCGCGACCGATGACTTTGAGGTTGTCGGCTTTCTCCAGCAGCTTGGCCGTTGCCTTGGTGGCGGAGCGGATTGCAAGGCCGTCATACTGGCCAATCACTTCGGCCAGTTTGTCTTTGTCCTTGCCGAGGTCTGGCATGAAATCCACATCAATGCCGCGATCGCGGAAGATCTGAACGGCGGTTTCGCTGAGTTTGTCAGAAACGAGTACTTTGGGAGCCATGATGAGCGTCCTTTGAGAAATCTGTGTCAGGTGAGGTGCGCAGTGAATGCGCACCCTACGTAGAGTGTGCCCTCTGGGCGCACCGCTTAGGCAGCTTGTGATTGTGCAGCGATCTCGGCCTCAAAGGCCCATGTCAGCCAAGGCAGCATCGCCTCAAGATCGGCGGTCTCAACTGTGCCACCACACCAGATGCGCAATCCGGCTGGCGCGTCGCGATAAGCGCCGATGTCCAGCGCGATGTTTTCCGCCTCCAGACGTTTGGCCACGGCTTTCGCAAAGGTCGCACCATCCTGAATGCGGGCATCAGTGAACTTCAGACACACGGAGGTGTTGGAGCGGGTCGCGTCATCCTCGGCCAGATTGGCAATCCAGTCATTGGCGTCGCAGAACTCAAAGATGGCCTGCGCATTGGCGTCTGCACGGGCGATCAGGCCTTTCAGCCCACCCTCAGACCGGGCCCAATCCAGCGCGAAGAGATAGTCTTCGACGGCCAGCATGGAGGGCGTGTTGATGGTCGCACCGGTAAAGATGCCTTCGATCAGCTTGCCGCCTTTGGTCATGCGGAAGATCTTTGGCAGCGGCCAAGGGGGCGTGTAGCTTTCCAGCCGTTCCACAGCACGCGGGGAGAGCACGATCACGCCATGGGCCGCTTCGCCGCCCAATACTTTCTGCCAAGAGAAAGTGGTCACATCGAGCTTGTCCCACGGCAGATCCATTGCAAAGGCCGCGCTGGTTGCATCACAGATGGTCAGCCCTTCTCGGTCGTCGGCAATCCAATCGGCATTGGGCACGCGCACACCGGCGGTGGTGCCGTTCCATGTGAAGACAACATCGTTGTTTTTCGTGTCCACGGTGGCGAGATCTACGATCTGGCCATACTCGGCGGTTTTCACTTCTGCGTCGATTTTCAGCTGTTTCACAACGTCGGTGACCCAGCCTGCGCCAAAGCTTTCCCATGCGAGCATTTCAACTTTGCGCGCGCCCAGAAGCGACCAGAGCGCCATTTCCACTGCGCCGGTGTCAGATGCGGGGACGATGCCGATGCGATAGTCTGCGGGGATGCCCAGAATCTCGCGGGTGCCTTCAATCGCGGATTTCAGCTTGTCCTTGCCAACAGCGGCACGGTGGCTGCGACCCAGAGCGGCATTCGCAAGTTTGGTGACATCAAATGTGGGGGGTTTGGCACAGGGGCCAGAAGAAAAACGCGGGTTGGCCGGCCGCGTTGCCGGTTGCTGAGTAGCCATTGCTGCTATCCTTACAGATATATGCCTCTCGTTGGGGAGAGGTGTCCCACGGACCGAGATAGAAGGCGCGCGGCGGATGTACAACAGGGAAAATTCACGATCCCGACTGTTTGCAGATCAAAAGCGACGCATTTTGACCACTATCGGAAACTTCCGTTCTTGGTTGGCTGGGGGCCGCATAGCAAATCTGGATGCTTAGGGGCCGTGGATGGATTGGGGTCTGGTCATGACCGTGGTGCCATGCTCTATGCAAAGCGACCCTGCTAAATCTGTCGCTTGAGGCCCCTGATGTATATCGCAACGCTTTTGACTGCGCCGAGTGCGCCCACTCTTTCTGCGGAGCTGGTGGAGAACCTGCGCAATGCCTGGGGGGGCGGAGAGGCACAGTGGCTGGCACCGGGGGAAGCGGCGGAGTTTTCTCTGACTGCGCTGCCCGACAACCGATGGGATGTCTGGGCGGATCTGCAGAAGATGGGTGTGGATCTTGTGGTGTTGCCAGAGGAAGGGCGGCGCAAGAAGATGCTGCTGGCCGATATGGACAGCACCATGATTGAGCAGGAATGCATTGATGAGCTGGCTGATGAGGCCGGTGTTGGCGCGCATGTGAAGGAGATCACCGCGCGGGCCATGAATGGCGAGCTGGATTTTGAAGGCGCTTTGATTGAGCGCGTGGGGCTTTTGAAGGGTCTGGATGAGGCGGTGATTGCCAAAGTGCTGGTCGAGCGCATCAGCTTTATGCCCGGCGGCAAGGCGCTTTTGGCGACGATGAAGGCCCAGGGGGCCTATGCCGCGCTGGTGTCTGGTGGCTTTACCGCCTTCACTGAGAAGGTGGCCGCCACGCTTGGCTTTGATGAAAATCGCGCCAACACCTTGCTGACGGAGGCGGGCAAGCTGACCGGGGATGTGGGGCGTCCGATCTTGGGGCGTGAGGCCAAAGTGCAGGCGCTCAAGGAGATCACCGCGCGTCTGGGGCTGACACAGGGAGATGTGATGGCGGTGGGCGATGGGGCCAATGATCTGGGCATGCTGGGGCTTGCCGGCGCCGGTGTGGCCTTGCATGCGAAGCCCTCTGTTGCGGCGGAATGTGACATCCGCATCAATCACGGCGATCTCACCGCGCTGCTTTATATTCAAGGCTATGCCCAGAGTGACTTTGTAACGGAATAAACCATGCTCGACATTGGACTTGAGGCGCTGCTGCTTCTGCTGGCGGCAGGGTTTTTTGCGGGGTTTGTGGATGCCATTGCGGGCGGCGGTGGGTTGATCACCGTGCCGTCGCTGCTGATCGCGGGCGTACCTCCGGTGCAGGCGCTGGCCACCAATAAGATTCAGGGCATGTTTGGCTCTGGCACAGCGGCGTTTTCTTATGCGCACAGTGGCTTGGTGGATCTGAAGGCGCAGATTGGGCCCGCGCTGCTGGCGTTTTGCGCGTCGCTTCTGGGGGCGCTGGCGGTGTCGGTTCTGCCAACCGATTGGATCCGTCTGATCCTGCCGCTGCTTCTGATTGGCATCGCGCTGTTTTTTGCCTTTCGCAAAGGCCCCAGTGATATGGATCGCACAGCGCGGCTCAAGCCGGTGCTGTTTTCCCTGACGGCCGTGCCGGTGGTGGCGTTTTATGACGGTATTCTTGGCCCCGGCGCGGGCAGTTTTTACATGATCGCCTTTGTGGCGCTGGGCGGCTACGGCATTCTCAAAGCCACCGCGCATACGAAGCTTTTGAATTTTGCTTCCAATGTCGGGGGGCTGGTGGGGTTTCTGTTGGTGGCCAATCCGTTGTGGGCAATTGGGCTTGCGATGGGTGTGATGCAGGTGCTGGGCGCACGGCTGGGCGCAAAAATGGCCATGGCCAAAGGGGCGCGCTTGATCCGCCCCCTGCTTGTGGTGACCTCCGTTGCGCTGGCGCTCAAACTGTTGTGGGATCTGTTCTGATTGAGGTGGTGGGGCCGCGTATCACGCGGTCAGGCTCAGCCTTGGCTGAGCCGGGCCCAACCGCGGGCGGCACCTTTGGTGCCTGTCCGTGGGCGGGAGGGCCGCCGGATTAGCGCAGCGCAGAGGTGGCGCACATGCGGCCGGTTTGCAGCCCGTCCCAGTTGCGGATCGGTGTATCGAGATATTTGGCCGCTTCGGGATGGGCGGGATCCAGCACGCCCAGTTTGGCCAAAATGGCGGCAATTGCGTTTTCCGCAGCGCGGGTGCCGCCGTCGATGATCTTCAGCGCGACGCCCAGTTCCTGTTCTGGAAGAATGGCAATGAAATAGGCTTCCGCACCGGTTTTGATCGCCACTTTGTGTCCCATGGCGCGCATCAGATTGGTGCAGGCCCGACCTTCTCCCGCAACATATTCAGGATGGGTGGCCATGGCATCCCGCAAACGCGCAGCGGCGGTTTCACGGGGCCCTTGTCCCTCGCGTGCGGCAGCAAAGAAGGCCATGGCGCGGGCCATGCCTTTGAGTGTGCTGGCGTGGTTGGGGGCGGAGCAGCCGTCAATGCCATAGCCGGGGCTGGTTTCTCCGGTCAGCTCCTCATGTGCGGCGAGCACCGCTTTCTGTACCGGGTGATCCATGGACACATAGTTTTTGTCAGCCCCCAGATGTTTGGTCAGGGTCAGAAAGCCGCTGTGTTTGCCAGAGCAGTTGTTGTGCACACGACAGACCGGATCGTTGCAGCGGATCAGATCATCGCGCACGGCAATGTCGCGCGGCTCCTGTGGGCCGCAGATCAGATCCTCGTCCGCATAGCCCAGATGAGACAGCCAGTCGCGCACCATGTCATTGTGAATCTTTGAAGCATTGTGCGACGCACAGGCCAGGGCCAGATGCTGTGTGGTCAAACCTGCCGCATCTGCCGCGCCGCTTTCCACCAAAGGCAGGGCCTGAATCATTTTCGAAGAGCTGCGCGGCAGCACCACGGCTTCCGGATCGCCCCAGGCGTGAACGATCTCGCCGTCTGGCCGACAGACCACAGCGTGGCCGCTGTGCACGCTTTCCAGAATATCTCCGCGCCAGATTTCGGTCATTGGGACAGCTTGGGTCATCGTGGGCTCACTTTCATGGGCAATTTTATGCCTTCGGGACTTTTGTCTTTTGGCAAAACTGGGCTAGACTGTCTCTATCGAGTAAAACAAACTCCAGCCCGTGACAAATGGCAAAAGCCAAGGGGCGGAACCATGAGGCAAATCACAGCTGGGAGGCTGTAGAGCAAATGACATCACATGTGGTGAAAGCCCTTGCAATCGGTGCAGGTCTGTTTTGGGCAGCGGGCGCGCAGGCACAGGCGTCCAGCGAAAATCAGGTGAATGCGATCACCGATTGGAGCGTCTTTGAACATAAAGAAAGCGGCAAAAAAGAATGCTGGGCGGTGAGCACAGCCAAAGAAAGCATCAACACCCGTGGTGGTCAGGTGGTTGCGGTGCGCCGCAGCGATATCCTGCTTATGGTGTCCTATGTCCCACATGTGGAAGATGCGAAGGGTCAGGTGGGTTTCACCGGAGGCTACCCTTTTGCCGGTGGCTCCACCGTTGATGTGACCATTGGGGATCAGAAATTTGTCATGATCACGGATGGCGAATGGGCCTGGCCGGCCTCTGCTGGTGATGATGCCAAGCTTGTCACGGCGATGAAGCGTGGGGCAGATGCCACTTTTAAAGCGCGGTCCTCGCGCGGCACACAGACGGCTGACACATTCTCGCTGCGCGGCTTTACCGCCGCTGTGGAAGATGCGGAAAAACGCTGTAACTGACGATTTGTAAACCTCTGCCAAGGTTTTCTTTAAACTCATATTGCCACCATGGGGGAGGGTCAGCCTGAAACACAGGGTGATGCTATGGATCATGGGAGAGCAGGCAATGGCACAGGCATATTCGGGACAGACCGCAGCGGAGGCCACATCACAGGGGATCGACATCGCGGGGACCGGCCTCAGTCTTGTGCGCCGGGGGGCAAAGATCGCCACGCGCCATGGTGAAAAGGCTGTGGAAACCCTGCAAATTGGTGATGATCTGGTCAGTCGTGATAAGGGGCTGATGCCGCTGCGCTGGTTGGGGCGGCTTCGTGCGGATACACCCTCTGTGATGGTGCCGGCTGGGGCCCTGGGGCGCAATGTGCCTGTGCGCAACTGTTATTTGTCGCCAGAAGCCCGGATTTGGATGCGTGGCGCAGAGTTTGATGCGGTGTTTGGCGCGCATGAAGTGCTGGTGCCGGTGCGGGATCTGATCGGGTGGCGCGGCATCACAGAGGATCAGACCGGTGGCGACGTTGGGGGCGATCTTCACGAATATTATCTGGTGCTTTGTGATACGCCGCAGATTTTGACGGTGGATGGGCTACAGGTGGACATGCGGCATGTGCAGGACAGCATCCATCTGTTTGAGACAGTTCAGGCAGATGACATGGCGCGTCTGTTCCCTGAGCTTCTCGCACTGGAAGCGCGGTCTGACAAATGGCGCCGTCGGCTTGACCGGCAGGAAGCGGCGCGTGTGGTGGCTGTCAGAAACCGGGCGTAGGTTGCAATAAAAAGAGACTACTCAGACGCAAAACGTTCCATATAGCGTGACAAGGAGGTCTCTGCTGTGATCTCAAAACGCCTATTGGTGCGCAGAATTGTTTGAATGTTGTCGATGCGGAAGACGCGAAAATCGGCGCGCAATTCACACCAGGCCGTGCAGGTCCAAGCGCGTCCCCAATATTCCATTTGCAAGGGGCGTATATGCCTGCGGCTGTGCCGCCCGTCGAGGGTGTCGTAGGCGATCAGCAAAACTTCCTGTTCCCGAATGGCTTGGCGCAATATGGGCATATTGGCAAAACTTGCGGCCACGGCAGGCGCGGCAAAAATCTCTTTGCCAAACCCA
Source organism: Shimia sp. R11_0 (assembly GCF_017744035.1). NCBI lineage: Bacteria > Pseudomonadati > Pseudomonadota > Alphaproteobacteria > Rhodobacterales > Roseobacteraceae > Shimia > Shimia sp. R11_0. The sequence continues at coordinate 382,634 of NZ_JAGHQY010000001.1, forward strand.
TCTTGCGTGCCTGACATGGGCTCTGGCATGGCTTGGTCTACTTTGGTGAGCACTCGCGCGGCCGCCTGCTGCAGTTCGGCATCTGCGGTCTGACGCACCAGCGCCGCGCCGAGATGCAGGGCTTCCAGTTCCACTTGGGTCAGTGACATCGGAGTCATGAACACGGGCGCGCGCAAAATATAGCCGACCCCGCGTTCTCCCTCCACGGGAATGCCAGAGGCCACCAGCGTGTCCATATCGCGGTAAATGGTGCGGACCGACACTTCCATTTGTTCTGCCAGAGCGGAGGCCGTGTGCAGCCGCCCATCCCGAAGGCATTGGATCAGTTCAAACAGTCGATCGGTCCGCCGCATTTTAAGACGATCTGCCTTGGATGGTGTAATGGGTCATGGTCATGGAAGTCTGATCCAGAATGGCCACGAGGTCCATCAATTCCGGATGGGCCTCCGGATCAAACGCCGCGCTTGCGGCATGGGCGTGATCAAGGCTTTCCCATTCCACTTCGTCGAGCCATTCCCCGTCTGAGGTTGTGGCAAGGCGGCGGCGCAGAAAGCCGGGCTGGCTTTGGACAAAGCTCTGGGACTTTTCCCAAGCAGCTGTGGCCTGTGTCGAGGTGACGCCAGCGTTCAGGCGAAAGCGCACGATTTCAATCACGGACATGGGGTGCTCCTTTTCTGTGTCATGTGATGCGTTGTCTGTCGCACATGCCAACTGACAGGGTCTGTCAGTTGATCACGATGTTAAGGGTGTTTTCTGGCAATATTTGCAAAAGCCCTTAAATGGTGTATCTGCAGCGCTTGAATTCCCAGATGAGTCCCAGAGCCATGAGTACCTCCGCGCCAATCACGCAGGACGTGATGACCATTCCCCGCAAGCTGCCGGAAGGTGGCAAGATCAACCTCGTTGGGTTGACGCGTGAGCAGATGCGCGAAACGCTGATTGCGAATGGCACCAAAGAAAAGCAGGCCAAGATGCGGGTGGGCCAGATCTGGCAGTGGATCTACCAGTGGGGCGTGCGTGATTTTCATGCGATGACCAACCTGTCCAAAGCCTATCGCGCCGAGCTGGATGAAACCTTTGAGATTGCTATTCCTGAGGTGATCACCAAACAGGTGTCTGAGGATGGCACGCGCAAATATCTGGTGCGCATTGCCGGTGGGCATGAGGTTGAGGTGGTCTACATCCCCGAGGATGATCGCGGCACGCTGTGTATCTCTTCCCAAGTGGGCTGCACGCTGACCTGTTCTTTCTGTCACACCGGGACACAGAAACTGGTGCGCAATCTGACCTCAGCGGAGATCATCGGCCAGCTGATGATGGCGCGCGACGATCTGGAAGAGTGGCCTGTGCCGGGCGCGCCCAAAGATGAAACGCGTCTGCTGTCCAATATCGTGCTGATGGGCATGGGAGAGCCGCTTTATAACTTCGACAATGTGCGCGATGCGATGAAGATTGCGATGGACCCGGAAGGTATTTCGCTGTCCCGTCGCCGCATCACGCTGTCCACATCGGGTGTGGTGCCGGAAATCGCGCGCACAGCCGAAGAAATCGGATGCCTCTTGGCGATCTCGTTCCATGCCACCACGGATGATGTGCGTGACGTGCTGGTGCCGATCAACAAACGTTGGAAAATTGATGAGCTGCTGCAAGCGCTGGCGGATTATCCCAAAGTGTCCAATTCTGAGCGCATTACATTTGAGTATGTGATGCTGGATGGGGTGAATGACAGTGATGAGGATGCGCATCGTCTGATTGATCACATCAAACGCTACAACATCCCGGCCAAGATCAATCTTATTCCGTTCAATGAATGGCCCGGCGCGCCCTATAAGCGCAGCTCCAACAACCGTATTCGTGCATTTGCCAACATCATCTATCAGGCGGGCTATGCCTCCCCGATCCGCAAAACCCGCGGTGAAGATATCATGGCGGCCTGTGGTCAGCTCAAATCCGCAACGGAACGAGCCCGTAAATCACGCAAACAGATTGAGGCCGAAGCGGGTATGACGCAGGGCTGACTGCGTAACGGCTTGGACCCATAAAAGAAACTCGGTAGGATTGGGGGGATTTCCATGAGGAGAGGCACCCCATGCCCAAGTTTGTTTTGTCTGCCGCCGCCCATTTGATTGCCAATGCTGTTGGCTTGGTTCTTGCCAGCCTGCTCTTGCCCGGATTTTCCATCGGGTTGCTGGGCGGCGTCATTGTTGTCTTGGTGTTCACGGTGGTGTCGGTTGTTCTCTTGCCGATCATCCGCAAATTGTCCGAAAAGAAGATCCCGGAATTGCTGGGTGGGATTTCTTTGGTTGTGACCTTTGCGGGTCTTTTGATCACGGAGCTGCTGGTGAGTGATTTTGCCATTGGTGGTATTGCCAACCTTTTGGCGGCGACGCTGATTGTCTGGCTTGGGGCGCTGATTGCGGGGGTTTTGCTTCCCAAGTATCTCTTCCCCTCTCTGGCGGTGGCAAAGCCCAAGGCATAAAGCCGAAAACACCTAAGACATAAGGCGCATGGCGCCCAACGAAAAACGCCCCGGATTTCTGCGGGGCGTTTTGCCAGTCTATAGGCTATGATTTTTGGGGATCAGCGCCCCGGCAGGGCCTCACGGCGGGAAAAATCCTGCCAGTTGTTGAGCGCGTCCACGGCCTCTTCGGCGGTTTCCACGAAGCGGAACAGTTCCAGATCATCTTCGGAAATGGTGCCGGCATCAGACAGAGCGTCCCAGTTGATGATCTTTTCCCAGAAGGCGCGCCCAAACAGCAGGAAGGGCACGCGTTGCATGCGCCCGGTCTGAATGAGCGTCAGCGCTTCAAACAGTTCATCCAATGTGCCAAAGCCACCGGGGAATACGCAGATCGCATTGGCGCGCATCAGGAAGTGCATTTTCCGAATGGCGAAATAGTGGAAATTGAAGCAGAGATCCGGCGTGACATATTCATTTGGGGCCTGCTCATGGGGCAGAACGATGTTGAGGCCAATGGAGCGCCCCCCGGCTTCAACCGCGCCACGGTTGCCTGCTTCCATCACGCCGGGGCCACCCCCGGTGACGATCACATTCTCATTGCCATCGCCGGTTTCGGTCATGATCTTGGCAAATTTGCGGGCTTCGTCATAAAAGCGCGACAGCTCGGCCAGGGTCTGCGTGCGGGCGCTGTCTTTCTTGGCCGGCTCGGGGATGCGGGCGCCCCCAAACAGCACAACGGTGCTTTCAATGCCGTGGGCATCCAGCGCCAGCTCCGGTTTCAGGAGCTCCAGTTGCAGGCGCACAGGGCGCAGCTCCGGACGACAGAGAAAATCCTCATCCGCAAAGGCCAGCCGGTAGGAGGGCGCACGGGTTTGCGGAGTGTCGGGGACATGGGCGGCGGATTCGCGGTCTGAATGCGCATCAGAGAGCGGATGACGGCGATCGTCTTTCATGGTGTGATCCTTCTTGCGCGTGTGTCTCAGGCCTATAGGGTTCGCGCGGACAAAACCAGTGACAGGGATGTGAAAATGGATTGGAGCGCGGAAATTACAGCGGCTGCTGAGCGCATCAAAGGGCATGTGTTGCGCACGCCTGTTGTGACCATCACAGAGGGATTTGCCCTGTCTTATCCGGTGCAAATGAAGCTGGAGCAGATGCAGCACACCGGCACGTTCAAGGCCCGTGGTGCGTTTAATACGCTGTTGTCATCCAAGGTTCCGGAAGCCGGACTGGTGGCGGCCTCTGGCGGCAATCATGGTGCGGCGGTGGCCTATGCGGCGCATAAGCTGGGACACAAGGCGCGGATTTATGTGCCGGAGATGGCGGGACCTGCCAAAGTAGCGCTGATCCGTGATGCCGGGGCGGATCTGGTGGTGGTGCCGGGGGCCTATGCGGAGGCTCTGGAGCAGGCTTTGGCCTATGAGCAAGACACCGGTGCGATGCAGATCCACGCCTATGATGCTTTGGGCACGGTTGCAGGACAGGGCACCGTTGCGCTGGAATGGGACGCGCAGGGCTTGGATGCAGATACGGTGCTGATTGCCGTGGGTGGCGGCGGGCTGATTGGCGGGGCGATGGCCTGGTTTGATGGCCGTCGCCGCATTGTGGCGGTAGAGCCGGAAACCTCCTGTGCGCTGAATGCGGCCTTGTCTGCGGGCGCGCCTGTGGATGTGGACGTCTCTGGTGTGGCCGCCAATGCGCTTGGTGCGCGCAAGATTGGACAGATCTGTTTTGACCTTGCCGTGTCCTCTGGTGCGGAGTCTGTTTTGGTGACAGATGCGGCGATCACCCGCGCCCAAGAGGCGCTTTGGCGTGGTCACCGCCAGTTGGTGGAGCCCGCAGGGGCGACGGCGCTTGCGGCCTTGATGTCGGGCGCCTATGTGCCTGCGCCGGGCGAAAAAGTGGCTGTCTTGGTCTGTGGCGCCAATATTGCGCCGGACCCTTTCCAATAAGCGTCGCAAAGAAGGCGTGACGCCTGCGCCTGATCTCGTTAGAACAGCTCAAATCCAAGTCATCCGGAGCCTTACCAACATGTCGAATGCCCAACTGGAACAAGCCATCGAAGCCGCATGGGATGCGCGCGATACGATCACATCTGCCACCACCGGCGAAACCCGCGAAGCAATTGAAGACACGCTGAACGCTCTAGACAGCGGCAGCCTGCGCGTAGCGGAAAAGCTGGAAAGCGGCGACTGGCATGTGAACCAATGGGCCAAGAAAGCGGTTCTGCTCGGCTTCCGCATCAAGGATATGGAGCTGCAGGACGGTGGCCCACAGGGCTCCGGCTGGTGGGACAAGGTGGACAGCAAGTTCAAAGGCTGGGGTGAAAACCAGTGGCAGGCGGCGGGTTTCCGTGCCGTGCCGAACTGTGTTGTGCGCAAATCCGCCTTTATCGCGCCGGGTGTGGTGCTGATGCCGTCTTTTGTAAACCTGGGGGCCTATGTTGCTGAAGGCACTATGGTCGACACATGGGCCACAGTTGGCTCTTGTGCGCAGATCGGCAAAAACGTGCACCTGTCCGGCGGCGTTGGCATTGGTGGCGTGCTGGAGCCGATGCAGGCTGGACCAACCATCATTGAAGACAACTGTTTCATTGGCGCGCGTTCTGAGGTCGTGGAAGGCTGTATCGTGCGTGAAGGCTCCGTACTGGGCATGGGCGTATTCATCGGTCAGTCCACCAAGATTGTGGATCGGGAAACCGGTGAAGTGATGTATGGCGAAGTGCCGCCGTACTCGGTGGTTGTTGCGGGTTCCATGCCGTCCAAGAACGGTGTCAGCCTCTATTGCGCGGTGATTGTGAAGCGCGTGGACGAGAAAACCCGCTCCAAGACAGGCATCAACGAGTTGCTGCGCGACTAAACCTCGGCGTGAGGAATGAAAGTGAAAGCCCGTCTGCTGTGTCAGGCGGGCTTTTGCTATGTGGTGGGCGGCTATCGGCGGAAGGTGGCCCCAAACCACTTTTCCAACAGGGTATCATAGGTGCCATCTTCGCGCAGTTTGAGCAGCGATTGATCAATCGCTTCACGTAGGGCGCTGCCGGTGGGGAGGGCGATGCCGTAGTTTTCCGGGCGATAGACGCGCTCAATCAGCCGGGCAGAATTGCGCGCTTCGTTGCGCACAAAATAGGCGAGGATGGGGCCGTCAAACACGGCAGAGTCGATGGTGCCCTCTTGAAAGGCTGCGAGCATGTCTTGCGGTGTGGTGTAGGCGCGGAACCGAATGTCACGGGTGTCAAGGAAGCGCGCACTGGTTGAGCCTTCGACAGAGCCGACATTGCGCCCATCCAAATCATTGATGGAATCGACGGAGTCATGCAGCACTTCGACGGTCACGGCTGCGGTGATGGTGGCCACAAAGACCGATACCACAAAGAGGCTTGAAATCACCAGAAGCACCGCGAAAAACCGCCCCGGACGGGATTGTGGCATGCGCTCTTCAAAGCCGCCGTTCACCACCAGATTGAGGGCCCACCAGAACGAGGGAAAAAGCGCGTCTTTGGCGGGGCGGTCAAAATAGGTCTGATGGTGTCTTTCAAAGACCCACATGATCATACCGCCACCAAACAGCAGCCCCATGGCCACCAAGATGGCGGTGAGGATTTCCCGCGTGAGCAGGCCGCCAACACGGGCCAGCGTGCCTGCTTCGGCGGGCATCAGGATCTGAATACCGCTTTCAAAGATCGGCTGGCTGAAATCCATGATGGTTTCGCGAGAGGCGGTGATGGAGATATTGGCAATCGCCCCATCGACCGTCCCGCTTTGCACCACCTCCAGCATATCGGCGAAACTGTCTTGGGTGGCAAAACGGATGTTCATGCCCAGATCGTCTCCGATGGCGCGCATGAGGTCGATGCTGAAACCGGCTGGTCCTGACTCTTCGAGAATTGCGAAGGGGGGACGATCCACTGTCGCAAAGACAAGTGTTTCGCCTGATTGCGCCCAGGCGGGCACCGTCAGTTGGAAACATGTCAGAAGCGTGAAAAAAGCGGCGGCAAGGAAGCGCATGGACAGTACCGGGATTGTTCCGGCTTTCCCTTGCGCGCCTTTTTGCATTGGGTCAACCGCCGGAATGCCAGACTTTCAGGTGCATGGCGCAAAAGCCACGCAATCCCCCCCACTTTGATGCTATGCGGCGGTTATGAGCGCTTGTGCCTCAAAAGCGCGCAGCGAAATACGGGCAGACGGACCATAGCCGTATCCCATGAGCGCGTCGGTGTTTGGCATCAATCGCAGGATTTCATCGCGGGTTTCGAGATCAAAACTGTCCAGAGTTTCCTGCCCCGGATGATAGCTTTCGCTGTCCAAACCATTGGCGCGCACGATTTCATGGCGTTCAAACAGCAGGTGCACATAGGTCACTGGCGCGCAATCCTCGCGAATAGTGATGGAAGCGCCGTTCACCAGGTCCTTCGCCTTCACCAGCACTTCGGACTCGCCAAATAGCATCGCAGCGCGTGAAGATTTCAAAAGAATGCGGTGATTGGGAGAAAATTCAACTGCGTCATGTGTGCCAAGTGCGCCCTTGGCGAAGTGAATGGGCGCGTCTTTGCCCATTGCTATGCGCGTACTGGTTCCGAGCCATACCAAGGATTGAAACCCGTTGTCACGAGTCAGCACTTTCATACCCGGTTTGAGTTCTTCGACCTGCACGAGCCCCGATTGGGTGACAATTTTTGTGCCAGCCACAAAGCAGGGCGCCGTTGTGGTCGTTACTTTTACAAAGCCGGTGTCGGTGTTGCCCTCTGAATCTTCAACTTGATAGGTGAAGACGTTGGTGCCCAGATCGTCGTCGGTGGTGATGGAGAGCGTGCCATCCGGATTGAGGGTCACCACCTCGCCAGTGGCCAGTGTGACGCTGTCGCCTGCGCTGACTTCCTGACCGTTGATGTGGGTGATTGTCAGGGTGGCCCCGTCTGGACCCGAATCATTTGAGAGCACATCCACAGTGCGTGTCGCACCACTGGCAATGTCCACGGCATCATCTGTGGCAATCAAGGCGGATTGCACCGAATTTCCGGCGATCAACAGATTTGAATCGTAGCTGCGGTCGCCGATGTCGGCAATGCCGATCTTGATCGTGTTCACCTCTCCTGCCTTGACCGGTGCTTTGAGGGTGAGCGTGATGGTCAACCCATCCATTTCGGTATTGGCCACTTCGCCAGAAGCGGGGTTGTCGATATAGAGGTTGCTGTTGTCCTCAGTGTTGATGTTGTCGATTGTGATATCGCCGTCACCCACAGTGAGCGTAGCGGGTTCGCCGTTGACCCAAATGCCGACCGCGTCGTTGAACCCGGTATCGACCCATTCGAGATATTCTTCGGAAGAAAACACCACCTGCATGGTCAGCGTGTTGCCCTCGGGTACGAAGCTGGCTTCCAGAACTGCGGCGTCATAGCTTTTGCCACCACCGAGCTCGCTCAGGTCTTTGTCACCTTTGGTGTACATACGCCCGGTTGTACTGTGAGAAATATTCGCGTCACCAGAGCTGTTAGTGACAGATGCGGCGCGTCCAGTGGACAGGATCACGCCGGTATCTGACGGCGTCAGTGCGGATGCGACATCATCGCCATCGGAGTAAATGCCAGATGATTGGCTATGCCCAGTGTAACTCGCAGACTTGATTTCTATCCCAGTGCCGAAAATTGCTTCGGCCATTTCCATATCGGTTGCATTTGTATCAATAGGGAGTTCGGACGCAGTCGGCATAGTGCTCTCCGTGGTGATCTATAAAATAGTTGGTGCCCCTGATACTTTGGGGCCTTGCGTCCTCATCTGTTTTCTAAGCGCTGCTCAGCAAGCCGACGGCTGGCTTTTGGGAAAGTGCAACTCTTAAAGCGTGCAATGCGACGCAATGTACTCGCAAAGATTGAGATGGAACTCTTTCAAAAAGGTGACTGACCGCTTTGGAGGAGGGCGGAATAGTATTTAAAACTTGATGGAATGGAGCTTGCTCAGGGTCCGCATTGGGCCAGGAGTTGACCGGCAACCCCGGCGCGCGTTAAGGGCAGAGTCATCAGGAAAGGCGTGAACATGACCACAGAGAAGAAAAAGAAGAACCGCCAACAGGTCTACACGCTGTTGGTGCAGGTTGGGCGCAAGGATGGCGATGGTCTGCCGGAGGAGGCCACGGGGGGTGCTTTGATGATTTATGCCAGTGGCGTGGATGAAGCAGAAGCCGTGCGCGAGACCGTGGCCATTCTCAAGCAGGCAGACCTCAACCCGCTGGACGTGACCGGATATGGTACCATTGAAGAGCGTGAAGCCCAGGGGCATGAAATTGATGGTCAGGAACGGGCGCTGATGCAGCGGGCGTTGGATGAAAATTCTGTGGTTGTCGCCCAGATGACGCCTTTCTTCCATGGGGAAGAAAGCGAAAGTGAACAAACCGAACATTGATCATGCAGCGCGTTGAGCCGCCAAGGTGAGCGCGTCAAATTCTCGCAATTCAGGATAGGCCGCGCGCGCATGTTCAGGGAGACGCGCGCTTGGAAACTGCCACATCATACTGGCGCGCAGGATGTCACGCCGTCGACGCAGACGTCCTATGTTGAGACTTTCCACAAAGGTGCCGGCAGCCAGAATGGCTTCGTGATCTGGCAGTAAGAACTGGCAATAGGTGGTGAGCGGCAAATGGCTGCCGCGGGTGGCGGCCTTGCCATGCAAAAGATGGCCTGCGGGCACCAAGACATGCTCTGCGCCAAACATATATTCTACACGACTTCCGCCGATGACCAGCCGCTGTACCGGGCTTGTGACAATATCCTGTGACAATCCGAAATAGGGCGCACGCAGGCGGATGGGAGTGAATTGACCGGCAGCGGGCACGGTGCGGATGACCTTTGCCAAGATCGGAACCAGCGCCCCGGAGGCGGTCTGTACCACGTCACCGCGCTGCAAACGCCCCGCCAGACGATAGCCATCTGCGGTCATGATGGGAACGTCTGCCGCAAGGCTTGGCATGGGCCCGATGGGTTCGATGCGGTTTGAGGTGGCCAGAAAGGACATGTCACTGGACATGACGCGCGCGCCCTCGGTTTGAATGCAGATCTCCATGTCTTGCAGGCTCAGGGCCACAGGGTCTTCAAGGGTGCGCTGTATGACGCGGAAGGTGCCGGGTTGTTCCACCGTCAACCGACCAAGCCCATGGGAGGTTTCCCATGAATAGGTCACGCGCAGGACATCCGCCCGCCCGCCTGTATCCAGATTGACGGCTGCGTGGCAGGTCTTGTCATCCTTGTGGATCACCAGCACAACGCCACCCCCCGGCACCGCCTGCAACGTCAGCCGGAAACCTGTGCCATCGGGCGAGGTGACACCCAGCAAGGTCTGCGGCCGATCATAAGGTGACACATGGGTTTCCGCCACGAGACTGCCTTGTGGCAGAGGTACATTGGAAGCCATGTGGGGCGCAGGCAGCTGTTCTGCGGTCTGGTCGTTGCACAGCTGCGCAAGACCGTCAGGGGCAAACCAACTGTTTTGCCCATCTGTCAATCCGATCCAACTCATTCTGCGGCCCAGTTGCTGAGGGCGGCCACTTCATAGGCGCGCAGACCACGGCGGGCCATTGGCCCATAGCCGGTGCCGGTGTGCATATCCATTTCCGGGAAAATGGACGCGATTTCCTCTACGATCTCAGGTTCAAAGCTGGCTTTCGTTTGAGGGCCGGGCAGGAAACTCTCAGTGGCCAGCTTCTCTGAGAACACGATCTGATGCTCGTCAAAGAGAATATGTACGTATTCCACGGTGCCGCCAGCAACACGGGTGACGGTGGTGTCGTTCACCAAATCCCTGGCGGCCACAAGCACCTGCTCTTCGCCAAACAACAGCTCTGCCCAGGCATTTTGTACCAGCACCCGGTGTAGTGGCGACAGCGCCAGCGCACGATGTTCTCCAAAGGTATTGGCGGCAATATGTATGGGCGCCAGTTTGCCTTCTGCGGGCACTTCACGGCGGCCGATCCAGCGGATGGGCTGCGGACCATTGTCCAGTGTCTCTACCAGATCGCCAATTTCAAGGCACTCCACCGGGACTTCGCCATTGGGGGTGCGAATAAAGGTGCCTGCGGTGAAGCAGGGGGCCTGATTGACGGTGACAAACCCCACATCCGTGGTGCCGTTGCCGTCATCCACCGTATAGGTGAAGTTGACCACCTCTGTATCATTGTCCCCCACCAAGGTGAGGGTGCCATTGCCATTCACGGTGATCTGTTGGCCGCTGGGCAGGGTCACGGTGGACCCGGCGCTCACGGGTTGGCCCAGAATATGGGTGATCGTAAGGCTGTTGCCGGTGTTATTCACATCATTGGCCAAGATATTGACCGTGCGTGTGCCGTTTAGGCCCAGATTTATGGTATCTGTATTGGCGACCAGAGATGTCTGTACGGACCCGCCTGCAATCAGCAGGGAACTGTCATAGCGATTGTCAGATACATCCGCGATCACGATCCTCAGATCATTGACCCCTTCATTGATGTTGAAGGTCAGGGTCATGGTCTGTGTGAAACCGTCCATCTCGGTGTTGTAGATGCCGCCGGTATTGTTGACAAAGAGGCTCTCGTTTGTACCCGCATTGATGTTGCGCGGATCGACATCGCCATCGCCAATCGCCAGCGGCACATAGCTCCCGTTGATCGAAACTGCGACAAAATCCTGATAGACGGAGTTTGTGAACTCTGGATATTCCTCAGAGGCAAAGACAAACTGCATGGTCATCTGACCGGCCTCAGACGCCTCAAAAGACACATCCAGATAAGAGGCGTCAAAGGTGCGCGCACCGGCCAGCGCATTGAACTCCGGATTGTCATCTTCACCGTTGGTGTTGGATGACCGATTGGTGCGCTGGTTGAATGCCCCACTGCTGTTGGTGAAATTTGTGGCACGACCAGTGGACAGAATCACGCCTTCGTCGCTGGGGGTGACGCCCGGAGAAATTGTATCGCCATTTGTGTAGATACCTGACGATGAGTTCTGAACATTGATACTGGCATTCAGGATGGTAACGTCATCCCCAAAAATCGTTTCCGCCATCTGCATTGCGGACGCGTTTGTGTTCACTGGCAATCTGGGCATGTCGCGCGCCTCCCTCTGCCAGAGGCACGCCACGCAACCGACCACGCCCAAACAGGGGCGCGTTCTTATAGATTCCCGCGCATGTCCTGCTGCGCTTTGAGGGGATCCTTGGCTTTGAGAAGCCGTACTGCTGGTGACCTGCCTCGGTCGTTTGTTATTGGCTTGAGTAAACCTCAGTTTTTGGCATTTGTTAAGGGCAGCGCACCGCTTTGTGTCCGAATTGTGGCTTTCGGGCCAAGCGGGCTTGTGCCACAACCCACAACAAACACCGCGAGAGACAGAGGATATCCATGCGCCAGACAGACGCCGCTTCATTGACTGCAGAGTTGATTCAATGCCCATCTGTGACGCCGGAAGAGGGCGGCGCTTTGACCTTACTTGAAAGGTATCTCTCGGAGGCGGGGTTTGATTGCACACGGGTGGATCGGGGCGCGGTCTCCAATCTTTTTGCCCGTTGGGGCGATAAGGGGCATGCGCGGTCTTTTGGCTTCAATGGACACACCGATGTGGTGCCTGTCGGAGACGCGGCCGCCTGGAGTGTGGACCCGTTTGGGGCCGAAATCAAAGACGGTATCATGTATGGTCGTGGGGCCACGGATATGAAATCCGGCGTGGCGGCTTTTGCGGCCGCAGCGATTGATTTTGTCTCTAACACACCGCCAGACGGTGCCATTATCCTCACCATCACCGGCGATGAAGAAGGTGATGCCATTGATGGCACCACGGCGCTTCTCGATTATATGGAAGGCGCGCAGGAGCAGATGTCGGTCTGTCTTGTGGGGGAGCCAACCTGCCCCAATGAGATGGGGGAGATGATGAAGATCGGGCGACGCGGCTCCATGACCGCCTACTTCACTTTTACGGGTGTTCAGGGGCATTCGGCCTATCCACATCGCGCCAAGAACCCGGTGCCGGTGATGGCGCGCCTGATGGATCAGCTTGCCAGCCATGAGCTTGACACAGGCACCGATCATTTTGACGCCTCTACATTGGCCGTGGTCACAATGGACACCGGCAACCCCGCCACCAATGTGATCCCCGCAGAGTGTCGCGCGACGCTGAACATTCGCTTCAATGACGCCCATTCCGGGGCATCCCTGACGGCTTGGATGCAAGAAAAAGTAGAGACTATTGCGGCCCAAACTGGCGTTTCGGTGGATATGAAAGTCACGATTTCCGGGGAAAGTTTCATTACCCCACCCGGCGCGCTGTCTGATCTGGTGGGCAGGGCGGTTGAGGCCGAAACCGGCCGCCGCCCAGAGCTCTCAACCTCCGGGGGCACGTCAGACGCTCGTTTTGTGCAGCACCACTGCCCAGTGGTGGAATTTGGCCTTGTGGGCAAAACCATGCATCAGGTGGATGAACAGGTGCCTGTGGAGCAAATTCATCAGCTCAAAGCCATCTACAGCCGGATTCTCAGTGACTATTTCAGCTAAAACACGCCCCAATCTTGTGGTGATGATCAAAGAGCCCCGGCCCGGACGTGTGAAAACCCGCCTGGGGCGTGACCTCGGTATGACAGCAGCAGCCTGGTGGTTTCGCCATCAATCCGCGCAGCTTCTGCGGCGTCTGGAGGATCCGCGCTGGCGGCTCATTCTGGCGGTGGCACCAGATCACAAGGGGCTGACCTCGCGGGTATGGCCCGCGCATCTGCCGCGTGTGCCACAGGGACAGGGCGATCTGGGCGTACGCATGGCGCGCCAGTTTAAAACCTTGTCGGGCCCGACATGTGTGATCGGGGCGGATATCCCCGGCATCATGCCGCCTCATATTGCGCAGGCGTTTTCCGCGCTGGGCGACCATGATGCGGTTTTTGGCCCGGCCCCGGATGGCGGCTATTGGCTTGTGGGGCTGAAACATGCGCCCAAGGCAGGCCTGTTTGAAAATGTGCGCTGGTCCACAGAACACGCGCTTGCAGACAGCCGCGCTTCGCTGAAAGATGCGAAAATTGCCACCATCGCCACATTGGCAGATGTGGACACTGTCGCCGATCTTGCCCGGCTCTGATCTTCATTTGACCAGAAATATCCCGGGGATGAATTGGGCTATCGGCCCAAGAAGGGGCTGGCCCCTTCCATTCCCGCGTGACCTTATGCACAACCCGTGTTAGGGCCGGATTATGCCCATGCCTTCCAAAGAAGAAGTCCTTGAGTGGATTTCCGAGAACCCGACCCTCACTTCCAAACGTGACATCGCCAAAGCTTTTGGCATTAAAGGTGCTGCGCGGATTGATCTCAAACGCCTGCTCAAAGAGCTGGAGGCGGAGGGACATCTTCAGAAACGCCGCAAAACCTACCGCGATCCGGAAAGCCTGCCGCCTGTGACCGTGTTGCAGATCCTGCCGCCGGATGCGGATGGCGATCTTTTTGCGCGCCCATTGGAGTGGCATGGCGAGGGGGAAGAGCCCAAAATTCTTGTCCTTCCCCGCGCCTCTGATCCGGCCTTGGGGGCCGGGGATCGCATTCTGGGACGTTTGACAAAGCTGGACGAGGGCGAGATCGTTTATGAAGCGCGTCTGATCCGGCGCATTGGCACCAATCCCCGCCGCGTTTTGGGCCTGTTCCGCAAGACGGCCGAAGGCGGGCGTATTCTTCCCATTGATAAGGGCGATGGTAAAGAATGGTCTGTGGCCTCTGAACAGAGCGCAGGCGCCAAGGATGGCGAATTGGTTGAGGCCGAGCAATCCGGGCCTAAGGGGCGGCTCGGTTTGCCGCGCGCCCGTGTGGTGGCGCGTATTGGGGATCCGACTGCGCCTAAGGCCGTGTCGCTGATCGCCATTCACCAACATGGCATCCCCGATACTTTCCCCGATGAGGTTGTATCAGAGTCTGATCAAGCCAAACCTGCGCCTCTGGGCGCGCGGGAAGATCTCCGTGACATGCCGTTTGTCACCATTGATCCCGCGGATGCGCGCGATCACGATGATGCCTGTTGGGCCCATGCGGATGATGATCCCAAAAACCCGGATGGGCATGTGCTCTGGGTCGCGATTGCTGATGTGGCACAGTATGTGACACCGGACACTGCGCTGGATCGCGAGGCGCGCAAACGGGGCAACTCAAGCTATTTCCCGGATCGCGTTGTGCCCATGCTGCCAGATCGGCTCTCTGGCGATCTTTGCTCTTTGCACGAAGGCGTGCCACGAGCTGTGCTGGCCCTACGCATTCAGATTGATGCCCATGGCAAGAAGATCGGTCACCGTTTCACACGTGCCATGATCCGCTCTGTGGCCTCGCTCAACTACGGCGAAGTGCAGCAGGCGCAGGATGGGCAGCCCAACGCGCGCTGTGCGCCTCTGATGGAAGAGATCATCACGCCGCTTTATGCGGCCTATGCGGCGCTGAGTAAGGCCAAGGCGGAACGTCAGCCGCTGGCGCTGGACCTGCCAGAGCGTAAGATTGAGCTGTCCGACAAGGGCGATGTGCTGTCGGTCAATTTCCGTGATCGCTTTGATGCCCATAAGCTAATCGAAGAGTTTATGGTGCTGGCCAATGTCTGTGCCGCAGAAACATTGATTGCCAAGAAATCCCCACTGCTGTTCCGCGTGCATGAAGAGCCCAGCCCGGAGAAGCTCAATGCCCTGCGTGATACGGCGCAGGCGGCGGGGTTGACCCTGGCCAAGGGGCAGGTGCTGCAAACCCGCCATCTCAACCAGCTGCTGGATGCGGCCGCAGGCACGGAACAGGCGGAGCTGATCAACCTGTCCACTCTGCGCTCCATGACGCAGGCCTACTATGCGCCGCAGAACTTTGGCCATTTTGGTCTGGCGCTGCGGGCCTATGCGCATTTCACATCGCCAATCCGGCGCTATGCGGATCTGATTGTACACCGCGCCCTGATCACGGCCCATGGCTGGGGGAGTGATGGCTTGAGTCCGGAGACGGTTGAAAAGCTGGAAAACACCGCGCAGCACATTTCAGACACGGAGCGGCGCTCCATGCTGGCAGAGCGCGATACCACCGATCGCTATCTGGCGGCCTATATGTCAGAGCGCATCGGCAATGAGTTTACCGGACGGGTCAGCGGCATTGCCCGGTTTGGTGTCTTTGTGAAGCTGGATGAAACCGGTGCGGACGGGTTGATCCCCATGCGTGAGCTGGGGCGGGAATATTTCCATTTTGACGCGGAAACCAACACGCTGACAGGCTCTGATACAGGGATTGTCATCGGTTTGGGGCAGCGCGTGACCGCGCGGCTGACCGAAGCGGCGCCTGTGACAGGGGGCATTGCGCTGGAACTGATCTCGCTGGATGGAGAGCTTGTCAAACGCGCGGGCCGTGGCGGTAAGGGGCGCGGGCGTGGCGGCCCGGTGCGGCGCAAGGCCGCCAAGGCAAAGCACAAGGCGGCCAAGACCAAACGCAAAGTCACTCGGCGGCGGAAGTGAGCGCCGCCATGTGGCGTGTCATATCCGGGTAGATCGCGGCCCGCACCCGTGCGACATAGGGTGTGAATGTGGGCTTGGCGGCCACGGCGCGACGCAGATCTGTTTCGGCGGGCAGCCGTTGGATCATGTCCAGCACAGGCGCAATTGTGGCATCCGCCGCGCTGGGTGTCGGGCCAAAGAGAAACTCTTGATCGCCCAATTGTGTCTCTATTGCAGCCAAATCCTTGTCAAAACGGGCCTGCCGATCTTGAGGCGAGAAACGCGCGATCCCCTGTGCCATGAGGGCGGTGCGCACGCTGTCTTGGGCCTGAGCGGCGAGCGTGTCGCGCAGCTCACTTGGCGCTTCGGCAAAAAAGGCTTCCCGCATGATGGCCCAGACATCTGGATGCATCCAGCGGTCATGCACCATGCCCAGAACAAGGCTGTTTTCGACCATGGTTTTCAGCGCATGGGCGTGATTGATGTCAGCTTCTGACAGGCCGGGATAGAAATCGGCACCCCGCGCCGCGAGAAAGTCTTCGATGTTGGAACTGTCCGGGATCAGACGGTCTTCAAACCGCAGAAAGGGCAGTTTGCCCAGCGGCCCCACGGTAACATCGGTGGTGTATTCTGGCTGCCAGTCTTCGCCCGCCATTTCCAGAAGACACAGCGCCTTCAGACAGAAGGGGGAATAGGTCGGCATGGTGGCGTCGCCGGGGAACATTACGAGATGCATGGGTTTCTCCTTGGTCAAATGATGGTGACGGAGTAATCGGTCCTCTTGTCAGTTTTTGTCAGCATGGTGCATTATCTTGACATCATGAGCCGTACCGATCGCCTGTTCCAGTTGATGCAAGCCCTGCGCGATTTGCCGCCACCTGCCACGGCGCAGGTTCTGGCGCGGGAAACTGGCGTGTCAGAGCGCACGATTTATCGCGATATCGACAGCCTGCGCGCGCTTGGCGCGGTGATTGACGGCGAGGCCGGGTTTGGCTTTACGTTGATTGAAGACGCGACACTGCCGCCGCTTGGCTTTGGTCCAGAAGAGATCGAGGCGCTTGTGGTGGGGTTGAAAGAGGTTATGGAAGTTGGCGATCCATCGCTTGCGCAGGCGGCAAAATCGGCTCTAACAAAGCTGAAATCGCGTTTACCAGAAGGGCAGGCACATCGTCTCAAACATGCGGTGCTCAGCGCCAAACGGTTTTATGAGCCGCCAGAGATCACCATTGATGCGGGTGTCTTGCGACAGGCGGCATGGGAGGAGCGCAGGGTGGGGTTTGATTACGAGGATGCTGCGGGCAAGCGCACGACGCGCTCCGTCGATCCGCTGTCGATCGTTTTTCTGCAGTTCACCCATTGCTTGCTGGCGTTCTGTCATTTGCGGCAGGATTACCGCGCGTTTCGCTTGGACCGGATGCGCAATCTGACCCTCACAGATCAGTTCTTCCGCCCCCGGCGGATCCCAATGTTGCGGGAGTATAGCGCGCGTTTGAAGCAGGAAGGTCAGACGTCGGCAAATCCCCGCGCCTGAGTGGATGAGTGCTTTTGCCGGTCTTTGCTTCGGGCTACAGTTTCCGAAACAGGCAAGGAGCAGTGCCATGTGGGTACAAGGTATTTTGGTAGGTTTAGTTTTAGGAACCACTGCGGTGGCTGCGGTGGCAGCACCAGCGCAATCATTACGGCCGGTTTTGCGGCCGGCGACCGTCACGGTGGTCTCATCAGGGGGCACCATCCCCTATGTTCAAAAAACAGCGGCGCCGGTTGCCTCGCAGCGTCCCGTGTTGCGCCCAATAGATCCAGAGATCAAAGCCCCCGAAGCACAGCCCGTGGCGGCGGCAAACAAAGGGTTTCAGCGCTGGATTGATGGCTATCGCAGCCGCGCACTGAAGGCTGGCATCAGTGCGGCGGTCTTTGATCGGGCGTTTCGCGGTGTTGAGTACAACACCGATGTGATTCAAAGAGACCGCAATCAGAGCGAGTTTACCAAAACCATCTGGGAGTATCTGGACAGTGCTGCGTCTGACACTCGGGTGAAAAACGGCAAGGCCGCACTGAAAAAGCATCGTAAGACGCTGGAGCGGATCGAAGCGCATTATGGTGTGGACAAAGAGGTTGTGGTGGCTGTCTGGGGGCTTGAGAGCAACTATGGCACTTACAAAGGCACCACCCCTATCATCGAAGCGCTCGCAACACTGTCATATGATGGGCGGCGGGGTAAATTCTTTGAACAGCAGCTGACAGCGGCGCTGAAGATCATTCAAAGCGGGGATGTGCGCCCACAGAATATGACCGGCAGCTGGGCCGGTGCCATGGGACATACGCAGTTTATTCCCACGTCTTACCTGGCGTTTGCGGTGGATTTCACCGGCGATGGAAAGCGTGACATCTGGTCAGACGACCCCACTGATGCGCTGGCCTCCACAGCCGCTTATCTTAAGCGCTCTGGGTGGGTGACAGGGCAGCCCTGGGGCGTAGAGGTCCAGCTTCCCAAAGGCTTCAATTACGCTTTGGCCAGTCGCAAAATCCAGAAGTCCCCAAGTGAGTGGGCGCGTCTTGGGGTGCGAGACATGCAGGGGCGCAAGGTGCCCAATCATGGCAAGGCGTCAATTCTGCTGCCAGCGGGCGGGCGGGGCGTGGCCTTTATGATCTTTAAGAACTTTGCCGCCATCGAACGGTACAATGCGGCCGATGCCTATGTGATTGGTGTGGGTCATCTCAGCGACCGCATCAAAGGTGGGTCCGAGTTTCAGGGCAAATGGCCGCGTGGCGATCGGGCTTTGACATTCAAAGAGCGCAAAGAGCTGCAACGTCGTCTGACACGTGCTGGGTTTGACACACAGGGTGTTGACGGCAAGATTGGCCCGATCACCATCGAGGCGGTGCGGGCCTATCAGAGGTCTGTGGGAGCCACGCCAGATGGCTATGCGTCTCTGACGCTTCTGAAATCTCTGCGCTAGCTTTGCCCGAGGCCGGGCGCGCCGCTTATAGCGTTTTGGGCTTCACTTGAGACACGAATACCCTGTCATGCCTAAGGCATTCTCGGGAGATTCGTGTCGCGAGATGAATGAGGCAAAATCCGAAACGCGTTAGGCGCGCCCGCTCATCACAATCACTTCGGTGCCGAGGGGAACCTGTTCATAGAGCGCTTCGATATGGTCGTTGACCATGCGAATGCAGCCGTTTGAACTGGGCGTGCCGATGGATTGTGGTGCGGTGGTGCCGTGGATACGGAACAGCGTGTCGCGACCGTCCTGATAGAGATACATGGCGCGGGACCCAAGCGGGTTGTTGGGGCCGCCGGGCATGCCATCGGCGTATTTTGCATAAGCAGGATTGCGTTCGATCATCTCTTGCGTGGGGCGCCAGCTTGGCCATTCCACCTTGCGATCAATGGTGGCCCTGCCTTCAAAGTTCAGGCCTTCCTGACCAATTGCCACGCCATAGCGCACAGCGTTGCGCTCATCTTGCATGTGGTAAAGGTGATACGAGGCGAGCACGACCACAAGCTGGCCGGGTTGGAAGCCATATTTCTTCTTCACCCGCACCTCCTTGGGACGCAGATGCTCCATCAGTTCAAAGGGGGCTTGGGAGCTCTGTGCGGCCCGCAGGACCTGTGGTGTGGCCAAAAGACTGGCCGTACCAGTTAGAAAGTGACGTCGCTGCATATCGTGCCTCCATCGTTTTCTTTTCACATGGCACAGGGCCAAAAACAGACAAAGCCGGGAAACCCCGACTTTGTCCATATTTATCAGAATGTGCTGTAAAATGCCTAACGCAGGTTAGGTTGGGGACATGCCTCTCAACTTTTCCGAACGTCGGCGGAGCATTTCCACGGTTGCCAGCAGCAAGATAGAGATTGCCACGAGGATTGTGGCAACCGCCAGAATCGTTGGGCTGATCTGCTCTCGCAGGCCTGTGAACATCTGCCAAGGCAGGGTCTGTTGCTTGGCAGAACCCACAAAAATCACCACCACAACTTCGTCAAAAGAGGTGATGAAGGCAAAGAGCGCGCCGGAAATCACCCCCGGTAGGATGAGCGGCATCTGCACCCGGAAGAAAGTGGTGACCGGATCTGCGCCCATGCTGGCGGCCGCACGGGTCAGCGAGCGATCAAAGCCCACAAGCGTTGCCGTAACGGTGATGATCACAAACGGGATGCCAAGTGCGGCATGCGCCAGCACCACGCCCCAATAGGTGCCAGCAAGGCCCATGCGGGAGTAGAAGAAATACATGCCCGCCGCAGAAATGATCAAAGGCACGATCATCGGAGAAATCAGCGTTGCCATGATGGCGCGGCGGAAAGGCACATGTGGCTGGCTGAGGCCGATGGCGGCCAATGTGCCCAGCGACACCGACAAAAGCGTCGCGGCAGGGGCGATCTTTACCGAGTTCCACAAGGCGTCCTGCCAGTCGGGATTGCCGAAGAAATCCCGATAATGTTTGAGCGAATATCCTGCCGGATCGAAGCTCAGCATTTCTTTCGTGAAGGTGAAAAAGTCCTGTGAGTTAAAGCTCAGGGGAATCACCACCATGATCGGTGCGATCAGAAAGAAGAAGATGAACCCGCAGAGAACCCGGAAGGAATAGTACCAGACGCGTTGGCCGGTCGATGCATATGTTGGAAGAGCCATGTCTGTTACCCCAGCTTCACGTTATCGATGCCGACAATCTTGTCGTAGGCCCAGTAGAGCACCAGAACCACTGCAAGCAGAATGGCGCCAAGTGCCGAGGCCAAACCCCAGTTGAGCGATGTCGAGATATGGAAGGCGATCTGGTTGGAGATAAAGGTGCCTTTGGTGCCGCCGACCAAGGCCGGTGTGATGTAGTAGCCAATGGCGAGGATGAACACGAGGATCGAGCCTGCACCGATGCCCGGAACGGTCTGGGGGAAATAGACCCGCCAGAAAGCTGTCCAGTCTGTGGCGCCCAGTGATTTTGCAGCCCGCAGATAAGACGGGTTGATGGTTTGCATCACGGAATACATCGGCAGGATCATGAACGGCAGCAGGATGTGCGTCATGGCTGTGATCGTACCAAATTGGTTGTTGATGATCACAAGGCGACTGTCGTCAGCCACAAGGCCTATGTAGACAAGGATGTCGTTGATCACCCCCTGTTGTTGCAGCAGGATTTTCCAAGCGGAGGTCCGCACCAGCAGGGATGTCCAGAAGGGCAAAAGCACGAGGATCATCAGAAGATTGGCTTTGCGCGCAGGCAGGTTTGCCAGCAACCACGCCACCGGATAGGCCAGAAGAATACAGCAGCTGGTGATTGCCATGGACATCCACAGCGTCCGCCCCAGAAGCTTCATGTAGATCTGTTCGTCTTCCGGGCGCATTTCCGGGCCATCCGTGCCCACCCGCATATCGACGGCGTTGAGGAAATAACCAGAAGTGATGGGGGGAGAGTAGGTCTGAAGCGTGCGCCAGTTGTCGTGCTCACCCCAGCCCTTGTTGATGTCAATCAACGTCTCTTTCCAAGGGCCACCAGAGTCGAGATCAAATTTCTTGGCTTTGCGTCCCGTCTTGCGGAACAGCGACGACATGCCCGGATTTTCATAGTTCAGGCGGGTGCCGACCTTGGTGTGAATTTTCTGTTCTGCCGCCGCTTTCAGATCGACCGCGAGGGCGGCATAAACCGCTTCTTCTGGCAATTCTCCGGTGGTGGCATCCCAATCTGCCAGAGCTACAACCGTGTTTGGCAGTGTTTTGGAGACGATGCCGTTTTGCACCGAACGGTAGAGCATATCCACCACGGGCAGGATGAAACTGATCAGAATGAAAAGCAGCAGCGGTGCGATCAGCAAGAGCGCCCGCAGTTTCTGTTGCCGGAGCGCCCGCGCAAGGCTGCGCTTGAGTGGCGTTCCATCTGCGGCCAGAACCGGGCCGGCTGTTTCGGTCATGTCGCTCATGATATCCCTGTCGGCTGTTGCCGTTTGTTCGTTTTAAGTCCGCATCGTTGGCGGACGAACGCTCCCTGTTTTCAGGGTGTTCTTGTTGGTGAAGAAAGGGCCATGTGTGTGGCCCTTTCCCAGTGTTTTAAAGCGGGGCGAGATTTATTTCGCCAGCCAAGCTTCGAATTTTGCGTTCAGATCATCGCGGTTGTCTGCCCACCATTCGTAGTCATAGATGTGCACGTTGGTCGCGTTGGCCGGATCGGTTGGCATGTGAGGTGCCATGTCGATGCCCAGCTCTGCGTGTTTACCAACCAGCGGTGCGGAAGAGGCGCGCGCTGGACCATAGGAGATGAATTTTGCCTGATCTGCCAGACGCTGTGTGTCGGTGGCGAACTTCAGGAAGTCCATCACGCGGGCTTTGCGATCTGCTGGCAGGCCTTCTGGAACAATCCAGCCGTCCAGATCAAAGGACTGCATGTCCCAGAGCATGCCGATTGGCTGGTTCTGCTCTGCGATGGCAGAGAAGAGACGACCGTTGAAGGTGGAGCCCATCACAACTTCGCCGTCCGCCAACAGCTGTGGCGTTTCCGCACCGGCAGTCCACCAGACCACCTGATCTTTGATGGTGTCGAGTTTGGCCAGTGCCCGGCTCACACCTTCGTCGGTGCCCAGCGTGTCATAGATGTCTTCTTTGGCAACGCCGTCACAGAACAGCGCCCATTCCATGTTGTCGATTGGGCGTTTCTGAAGCGAACGCTTGCCGGGGTAAGCGGCCAGATCGAACACGTCACAAACGGAGGTTGGCGCGGTGTCGCCCACCAGATCGGTGCGGTAGCCGAAGGTGGTGGAGTATACGATCTGAGGCACAAAGCACTCAGAGACCAGCAGATCACCGAAGTCATCTTCAGCAGAGGTGCCATCCGGTGCCGCTGCGAGGTCTGCTGCTGGGTCGATTTCAACCGCCAGACCTTCGTCACACAGGCGCATGGAGTCAGAGGCCACAACGTCGACCAGATCCCAAGTGACGTTGCCTGCTTCGTTCATGGCGCGCAGTTTTGCCACGGCTTCGGCAGAGCTTTCGTCCCAGGTGACTTTCACTTCTGGGTGCATTTCCAGATAGGGCTCTACATAGGCTTTGATCTGGCTGGACTGGTACGCACCACCCCAAGACACGAGGGTCATTTCGTTTGCCATTTCTTCCGCAATTGCTGCGGGCGCGCACAGTGCGGTTGTGGCCGCGAATGCTGCAAGTTTGGTGAGTTTCATAGGTCACTCTCTCCTAGTTGGTTTTCTTTGATTTGGCTCGTTGGTCCCCCGGTCAATTTGGCGCCGGGGGTTTTATTTCTGTGATCAGGCGTCGAGTGCGCGACAGTCTTCGGGCAACCAGCCGATCTCGATCTGTTGACCTGGTTTCAGGCGATCCACATCTGGGGCGTTGCGTGTTTTGATGACAAAATCATCATTGCCAGCAACGGACAGGCGCGTGCGGAAGATGTCCCCCATGTAGATGAACTCTTTCACTTCGGCCTTCAGCGTGTGCGCGCCTTCCTGAATGCGGTCCTTGTTGTATTCCACCCGTTCTGGGCGAATAGACACGCGGGTGCGGGCACCGGGCTTGACGCTTTCATGGACGGGCATACAGTCGATGATTTCGCCGTCGTCCAATTGCACCAGCGCAACGCCATTGTTGATCTCTTTGACGATGCCTTCCAGCGTGTTGTTCTCACCGATGAACTGCGCGACGAAGCTGTTTTTGGGCGCTTCATAAAGCGTGTCAGGTGGATCCAGCTGTTGAATGCGCCCGTCATCAAACACTGCAACGCGGTCTGACATGGTCAGTGCTTCGGTCTGGTCGTGGGTCACATAGACCGTGGTGATTCCCAGATTATGGGCGAGGTTTGTAATCTCGAACTGCATTTTTTCGCGCAGTTGTTTATCCAACGCGCCCAGCGGTTCATCCATCAGTACCAGTTCAGGTTCAAACACCAGAGCGCGGGCCAAGGCCACACGTTGCTGCTGACCGCCGGAAAGCTGTGCCGGACGACGGCCGCCAAAGGCGCCCATTTCCACCATGTCGAGCGCGCGTTTGATTTTCTCTTCACGCTCACTCTTGCCCATCTTGCGCACTTCCAGCGGGAAGCTCAGGTTTTCCGCAATCGTCATATGCGGGAACAGGGCATAGTTCTGGAAGACCATGCCAATGCCACGCTTGTGCGGCGGAATGTTGTTGATGGAGGTGCCGCCCAGACGGATATCGCCGTGGGTTGCGGTTTCAAAGCCTGCCAACATCATCAGACAAGTTGTCTTCCCTGAGCCAGATGGCCCCAACATGGTCAGAAACTCGCCTTTCGGCAGGCTTAGGTTCAGATCTTTGACGACGAGTGTCTCACCATCATAGCTCTTTTGAACGCGGTCGAATTCGACAAACGCGTCGTTAGATGCACTATCAGCCAAAATCGGCTCCCTGTGTTTTTGGTCGGCAGATTTGCTCTGCTCGTCTGTTTCAAGTGTAACCACACCTGAGCTAAAATGCGCAACACCGCATTCCGTTAGGAAAGTGTGACAGCGGATTTGCAATCACGAAGTCCGTTTGCGACATATCTCCTACATTTTTCGCCAAAAACGACGAGATGGTAAAGTCACAAGTGTTCAAAACGACTAACTTTTTCGACTGAAAAGTAAAAAAGTGGCGCCCGTGACCAAATAAAAAACCCCGGAAAAAATTCCGGGGTCCTTTGTATCGGCGATTTTGAGGGCTGATTACTTGTACAGATCTTCGGCTTTGATCTGTTCGAAGGTCAGATCCAGAGCACGAGTCGCCCGTTCAATGAGCGTGTCCACCTCATCACGTGTCATGACCAGAGGAGGCGAGATGATCATCCGATCTCCCACATGGCGCATCACGAGGTTGTTGCCAAAGCAGTGTTCACGGCATTTGTAGCCCACTGTGCCGGTTTCTGCAGCGAAAGGCGCACGGGTCTCTTTGTTGGGCGTCAGCGCGATGGAGCCCATCATGCCAACGATCTTCGCTTCTCCAACCAGTGGATGATCGGCAAGCGCTTCCCATTTTTCTTTCAGGTAAGGCGCCACGTCATCGCGCACATGGCCAATGATGTTTTCCTCTTCGATGATGCGCAGGTTTTCCAAAGCCACGGCACAGGCCACCGGGTGACCAGAATAGGTGTAGCCGTGGTTGAATTCCGTTGCGGCCACCACTTCGGCCACCTCATCACAGACAATGCTGCCCCCGATCGGCGCGTAGCCGGAGGAGAGCCCTTTGGCGATGGACATGATATGCGGTTTGATGCCCACGGTCTGACTGCCAAACCAATTGCCGGTGCGGCCAAAGCCACAGATCACCTCATCGGCGATCAGCAGGATCTCGTATTTGTCGCAGATGCGCTGGATCTCTGGCCAGTAGGTTTCCGGTGGAACAATTACGCCACCCGCACCCTGAATGGGCTCGGCAATAAAGGCCGCCACACGGTCTTCGCCCAGTTCCAGAATCGCCTCTTCCAGTTCCTGCGCACGCTGCAGGCCGAATTCTTCGGGGGACATATCGCCGCCTTCGGCCCACCAGTTTGGCTGGTTGATGTGGTGGACATCTGGGATTGGCAGGCTGCCCTGTTGGTGCATTGGGACCATGCCACCCAGGCTTGCGCCGGCCATTGTAGAGCCGTGATAGGCGTTCTTGCGGCTGATGAAGATGGTTTTGCTGGGTTTGCCTTTGGCGGACCAATAGTGGCGCACCAGGCGCATGTTGGTGTCATTCGCTTCAGAGCCGGATCCGGCATAAAAGACGTGATTGAGATCCCCTGGCGCCAGCTCTGCCAGTTTGGCAGAGAGCGCAATCACAGGCACATGCGTGGTTTTGAAAAACGTGTTGTAATAGGGCAGTTCGCGCATCTGACGTGCGGCGACATCGGCCAGTTCTTCGCGGCCATAGCCAATGTTGACGCACCAAAGGCCCGCCATGGCATCCAGAATTTGCGCACCTTCGCTGTCCGTTAGAGTGACGCCTTTGGCCTGGGTGATTACCCGCGCGCCAGTGTCGTTGAAGTCGTTCTGAGTGGAGAACGGGTGCATGTGGTGCGCCACATCCAGCGCCTGAAGCTCTGCGGTGGGCAGATGATTGGTGATCGCGTTCATGGCAAACCTCTTTGCGAAAATCGACCGAGTCCGCACCTCACGTGCGGCCCGAAACCTCTTTCATCAAAAATATGATCAAATTCTGATTAGTCAATCACATCGCTGAGACCAGAGCCATCCAGCAACGCGGCGCGGATTTGTTCCATGCCCTGCACCACATCCTCTCGCAGGGCGTTCCCCGCCGCCTGTGCGTCTTTTTTATGCAGCGCATCCAGTGCGGATTTGTGGTTGTCCGGCAGGCTTTGTGTGCCCATGCGGCCGCAGACCATCCGCATAGAGGGGCCGAATCGCAGCCAGAGGCTGTTGGCCACATCCATCAGAATCGGGGCTTTTGCGATGGCATAAAGCCCTGCATGGAAAGCGTAATTCTGTTTCAGATAGGCGGCGACATCACCGCGTAAAATGGCCTCGTCCAGCTTGGCATCAATGCCTTCTAACGTCATGATTTCTGAAGGCGTTATCTTTTCTGCAGCCTGCATGGCGAGGCGTGATTCGACGGATTCTCTCAGGAAAATAAGGTCGTCGATCACGTCTTCGGTCAACAGAGGCACCACCACGCGGCGATTGCCGCGAAATTCCAGCGCGCCCTCGCTGGTGAGGCGGCGAATCGCTTCGCGGATCGGGGTCATACCGGCGCCTGTGCGCTCGATCAGACCCTGAATGGTCACGGCTTGACCCGGTGCAAGGTCGCCAAACAACACAGCCTCTCTCAGCTGTGCATAGACCTGCTGATGTACAGGGACACGCGCTGCATTTTCGCTGTTTTGTTCAGTGTCTTGTCCCAAAAATCCCGTGCCTTCCATTTGTGCAACCCTATGCCCGATTTGATGTGTTAGAACGTATATTGGCGAGCGAAATGCACAAGTATATTGCCATAGCGCAAAAACTTGATCAAATTAATCTCGCAGAATACGACCGGGTCCAACGCCCGGCACCCAACGGGAGATCACCATGAAGACATCTTTTCTGACATTCGTATCAGCTCTGGCTTTGGGCGCGGCGGCAGCCACCGCCGAAGAAGTGCGCGTATACAATTGGTCTGATTATATCGACGAAGCGCTGCTGACCAAATTCGAAGAAGAGACCGGCATCAAGCTGATCTATGACGTGTTTGACAGCAACGACGTTCTGGAAACCAAAATGCTGGCCGGCAACTCCGGCTATGATGTTGTGGTGCCAACGGGGGCCTTTCTGCAGCGTCAGATCGCGGCGGGCGTGTTCCAGAAGCTGGACACATCCAAGCTCAGCAACAAGGGCAACATGTGGGATATGGTTGAGGCGCGTACCGCGACCTATGATCCCGGCAATGCCTATTCGATCAACTACATGTGGGGCACCACCGGTCTTGGCGTGAATGTTGCCAAAGTCAAAGAGGTTCTGGGCGAGGATGCTCCGATTGACTCTCTGGCGTTGATTTTCGATCCGGCAAACATGGAAAAACTCGCCTCTTGTGGGGTGCAGATTCTGGATGCCTCTGATGAGATGATTCCGGCGGCGCTGGCCTATCTGGGTGAGGATCCCACCAGCCAAGACAAGGACGTGTTGGCAAAGGCAGAGCCGGTTCTGGCGGCGATTGCGCCTTATGTGCAGAAGTTCCACAGCTCCGAATATATCAACGCATTGGCCAATGGCGACATCTGTGTCGCAATGGGCTGGTCCGGTGACGTCTTGCAGGCCCGCGATCGCGCCGCCGAAGCAGACAACGGTGTGGAAATCGCTTACAACGCCCCTTCTGAGGGTGCGTTGATGTGGTTTGACCAGATGGCCATTCCCGCGGATGCGCCAAACCCCGAAGCCGCGCATACTTTCCTGAATTTCATCATGGATGCGCAGAATATGGCCGATGCCTCCAACTATGTGTATTACGCCAATGGCAACAAAGCGTCTCAGCCTCTGCTGGAAGAGGATGTGATCGGCGATCCGGCGATATATCCAAGCGAAGCCACCATGGAAAACTTCTACACTGTGTCGCCATACCCGCCAAAAGTGCAGCGTGTTGTGACCCGCATGTGGACCAAGATCAAATCGGGCACCTGATGTGATTTGATTTCGGGCCTGCGCGAGGGTTTGCGCAGGCCTTTTTTGCCTCCCCCGACAATTTTCGGAGACCGCCATGGCGCTTGATGTCTTTGCCCCCTGGAATGACCCAGATGCAAAACCCCTCATTCAATTCAAAAACGTAAGCAAACGCTTTGGTGATTTTACCGCCATTGATGATTTGACGGTGGATATTTTTGAACGGGAGTTTTTTGCGCTGCTCGGCCCTTCGGGCTGTGGCAAGACCACGATGATGCGCATGCTGGCCGGGTTTGAAACCCCGACAGAAGGTAACATTTTGTTGGCTGGGCAGGACATTGCACCGGTGCCGCCCAACAAACGCGCGGTCAACATGATGTTTCAGTCTTATGCGCTGTTTCCCCATCTTTCGATCTGGGACAACATCGCCTTTGGCCTGAAACGGGACAAGATGCCAAAGGATCAGATCGCAGCGCGTGTTGAAGAGATGCTGCGCCTGACCCGCATGGAAAAATTCGCAAGTCGTAAGCCACATCAGGTGTCTGGCGGGCAGCGTCAGCGGGTGGCGCTGGCGCGGTCTCTGGCCAAGGCACCAAAGCTTCTGTTGCTGGATGAACCGTTGGGCGCGCTTGATAAAAAACTGCGTCAGGACACGCAGTTTGAACTGATGGACATTCAGGAAAAGACCGGCACCACTTTTGTGATCGTGACCCACGATCAGGAAGAGGCCATGACAGTCGCCAGCCGTGTGGCGGTGATGGATCATGGCCAGATCGTACAGGTGGCGACGCCAGATGTGATCTATGAGGCCCCCAATTCGACCTATGTTGCCGATTTTATCGGTGAGGTGAATCTGATGAAGGGCAAGGCCGATCCCCAAGGTGACAGCCTGCAGATGCATTGGGCCGAAGGGCAGCCTGCGGTGGTTGGCTCCCCATTGGCGGGTGCGAGCAAGGGGCAGGATGTGCACTATGCCATCCGACCTGAAAAAGTCTCTATTTCGGCGGAAAAGCCGGTTGATGCTGCCAATGCGGTGCAGGGCAAAGTGCTCGACATTGCCTATCTCGGCAATATCTCCACCTATCATGTGGAGCTGG
Organism: Shimia sp. R11_0; assembly: GCF_017744035.1. Classification (NCBI taxonomy): domain Bacteria; kingdom Pseudomonadati; phylum Pseudomonadota; class Alphaproteobacteria; order Rhodobacterales; family Roseobacteraceae; genus Shimia; species Shimia sp. R11_0. The sequence goes on from NZ_JAGHQY010000001.1 coordinate 411,683, forward strand.
CCGGCGGACAGATCATCAAGGCGCAGGCGGCCAACAACCGCCGTATTTCGCGCCGGGCCTTTACCTGGGAAGATCAGGTCTGGCTCAGCTGGACCGCCACCGCTGGCGTCTTTCTGGAGCGCTGAGCCATGCGCCGTCTGTTAATCGCCATCCCGTTTGTCTGGTTGCTGGCACTGTTTATCGTGCCCTTCCTGATCGTTTTCAAAATCTCGCTGTCCGATCTGGCTGTGGCGATCCCGCCGTACACGCCAACCCTGGATCCTGCTGACGGCTGGGCAGGGTTCAAACACTTCCTGTCGCAACTGGACTGGGAGAACTATGTCTGGCTCACCGAAGATGCGCTTTATTGGAAAGCCTATCTGTCGAGTCTGAAAATCGCGGTGATTTCGACCCTGCTGACCCTGCTTGTCGGCTATCCAATCGCCTATGGCATGGCGCGGGCGCCAGAAGAGTGGCGCGCGATGCTGTTCATGCTGGTGATCCTGCCGTTCTGGACCAGCTTTCTGATCCGGGTGTATTCCTGGATGGGGATTTTGAGTCAGGAGGGGTATCTGAACCAGTTCCTGTTGTGGATCGGGGCCATCAATGAGCCGCTGGTGATCCTAAACACCAATATCGCGGTCTATATCGGCATTGTGTACACCTATCTGCCGTTCATGATCCTGCCCATTTATGCGGCGCTGGAGAAGCTCGACATCAGCCTGCTGGAAGCAGCCGAAGATCTGGGCTGTTCACGCTTTTCGGCGTTCTGGCTGGTGACGGTGCCGCTCTCCAAACAGGGCATCGTTGCGGGCAGCTTCCTTGTGTTCATTCCCACCATCGGCGAATTTGTGATCCCCTCCCTTTTGGGCGGTTCACGCACCCTGATGATTGGGAAGGTGCTCTGGGAGGAGTTCTTCTCCAACCGCGACTGGCCGGTGGCCTCTGCGGTGGCGGTGGTGCTTTTGCTGATCCTGATCATCCCGATCGTGCTGTTTCAGCGCAATGAGCAGAAACAGAGGGAGGCTGGCAAATGAGACGTATGAGCTGGTTCAATATCACGTCGCTGACACTGGGGTTTGCCTTCCTGTATTTGCCGATGCTGATCCTGATCATCTTCAGCTTCAACGAAAGCAAGCTGGTGACGGTCTGGGCTGGTTTCTCGACCAAATGGTATGGGGAACTGCTCTCAAACGGGGCCTTTCTGGATGCGGCCTGGGTGACACTCAAAGTGGCCTTCCTCAGTTCCACACTGGCGACGGTTCTGGGCACGATGGCGGCGATTGTCATGGTCAGATCCGGGCGGTTTGCCGGGCGCACGCTGTTTTCCGGCATGATCTACGCGCCGATGGTGATGCCCGAGGTGATCACCGGCCTGTCGCTGCTGCTTTTGTTCATCAGCCTGAATGTGGACCGCGGTGTGATGACCATTGTTCTGGCGCATACCACATTCTCCATGTGCTACGTGTCTGTGGTGGTCAGTTCGCGTCTGGTGAGTTTTGATCAGTCGCTGGAAGAGGCCGCGCTGGATCTGGGCTGTTCCCCGTTTCAGGCCTTCCGCCTTGTGACCTTGCCGATTATTGCCCCGGCGGTGATTTCTGGCTGGCTTCTGGCCTTCACCCTATCGCTCGATGATCTGGTGATTGCGTCGTTCACAGCCGGGCCCTCCGCGACCACCCTGCCGATGAAAATCTGGTCGTCGGTGCGCCTTGGAGTGAGCCCGGAGATCAACGCCTTGTCCACATTGATGATCCTGATTGTCACGGTGGGCGTGGTTGGCGCATCGCTGATCAATAAGCGCAATGTGGTGCGCCAACGTCGGGAAGAGGCGGCCGCGGCCAAGCTTGCATGAGCCGGATCTGTGACCCTTTCTCCTATGGAGAAGGACCGATCAAAGAGGGGTTTTGGGGAGGAACAGTCTCTGTTTCTCCCCGAATTTCGTTGGTAGGGCATCACACAGTTGAGGTGGCAATCATTGGGGCGGGCGTGACCGGGCTCAATGCCGCCTTGCGGCTTGCGGAGCGCGGGGTGAATGTCACTGTTCTTGATGCGCAGCGGGTTGGTTGGGGCGCGTCTGGTCGCAATGGTGGGTTTTGTTGCCTTGGGGGTGGCAAAGCCTCTTATGAGAGCCTGAAACGCAAGTTTGGCGCGCCTGCAGTGCTGGATTTCCGGAGAGCAGAGCGTGCGGCGGTGGAGCATGTCTCAGATTTGATCACGCGCTTTGGGTGGCAGGTGGACCGACACAGTGATGGGGAAACCTTGCTGGCGCACAATCGGCGCGTCGCGGCCACTTTCCCGCAGGCGGCAGAAGATCTGGCAAACACGTTTCAACTGCCCATTGAGGTCACCGCGAAAGAAGACCTCGCCGCACAGGGGTTTGGATCAGGGTTCCATGGCGCGCTGACCATTCCCATCGGTTTTGCGCTGAACCCGCTGAAATACGTGACGCATTTGGCTGAGGCAGCAGAAGACTTCGGCGCAACCGTTTTTGAAAATAGCGCTGTGTTAGAGACGAAACACAGGGATGGACGCTGGCATCTGACAACGCCAGAAGGTGAGGTCAGCGCCAAACATCTGGTGATTGCCAGCAATGGCTATTCCAGCGAACATATCCCGCCCTGGATGGCTGGGCGCTATCTGCCGGCGCAGTCCAGTGTTTTGGTCACACGCCCCTTGACGCAAGAAGAGCAACGCGCGCAGGGCTGGACATCGACACAGATGGCCTATGACAGCCGCAATCTTCTGCATTATTTCCGGCTCATGCCGGACGGGCGATTTCTGTTTGGAATGCGCGGCGGTCTGGCGACGTCGCAGCGGGCGCATGACGCCATTCGCCCTGTGATCCGGCGCGGTTTTGAAAAGCTGTTCCCAGCTTGGGCAAATGTACAGACGCCTCACTTCTGGGGGGGATATGTGTGTTACAGCCGATCGCTGACCCCTTTTGCCGGGCCTGTCAGGGGGGCGGAAAATCTCTATGCCGCTTTTGCCTATCACGGCAATGGCGTGGCCATGGGCAGCTATGCCGGGGCGATGCTGGCCGAACAGATCCTGAACCAGAAGCAGCTAGTGCACCCGGAGATCATGCTGTCACAGCCGGGGCGTTTTCCCTTGGGGCGCTATCGACGCCTGCTGATGTATCCGGCCTATCTTTATTATGCGCTCAAAGACCTTTGAAGCGCTTTGAGTTCGAGCTGTAGCCCCTCTGCGTAGGCCGGTTGGCCATGCTCGATCTGCCATTGGCAATAGGTTGCCATGCGCGCATGATAGAGCGGGGCGAGCCGTCGGTAGCGGGTTGTGATCGCTGGCGCATCATAGCCATCAAAAAAGGCGTCAGCCTCTGTCTGAGACAGCGCTTTGCCACGATATAGAGATTGCATGGCAGGTGAAAGAAACACGGCGATGTCCTCGCAGGGATCTCCAATGGCTGGGCATTGCCAGTCGATCAAATGCAGACCGGTTTCATTTTCAATCAGATTGCCAGGAACGATGTCACCGTGCAGCAGCACCATCGGCGCATTGGCCGGAACCGCGATCTCAGACAGAGCTTCAGGAAATGGCAGGTTTTGACCATATTGGGCTTGAATAGTATCTATTTGTGAGCGCAGCGCCGCCGCGCCATCAGGGATGCGGCGCAGGCCCTGTGACGGGGGCAGCCCATGCAGTTTCCGCATGAGTTTGGCAACAGCTTCGGTGTTCTCTGACCAGATGTTGCCTGGGATATGCGCATAGACATTGCATCGGCCGACGTCTGTTTCAAAACAGCCAAGCAGTTTGGGCGCAATGTCGTTTGGTGCCAAAAACCGCAGCAGCCGCGCTTCTGCATCGGGATCGTTTGGGAAAAGAGGATTTTGCGCTGGCCCCTTATAGAGCTTCACGACGATGCTCCCTAATCCGGTCGCAGACCCCAGCCAAGCCATATTGGTGCGCCCGCCAAACAGCGCAGACCACGCCTCAGGCATGGGCCGATCCGGCAACGCCAGAGCAAGCTTTGAAAGCACCGAAGACGGTGGAGTGTCAGGCAGGGTGGGCAGCGCGGCGGTCCTTTTTCAGAGCGCCGCGACGCTAGTTCACGCGGGGAGAGGAGGCAAGGCTCAGCTTGCCTTTGGCTCGCGCAGTGCAATCACATCATCGGAGGAGAACTCAATCCCATCCTGTGTGGACAGCATCACACCTTTATCGGTCATGCGCGCTTCGCTGACGCGGGCATAGGTATCCGCATAAACCGAATCGAGCTTTTCACCATTGGCGTAGCTCTCTGTGACAAATGTATAGAGACCGTCCTCAAAAACATTGCCCGCATCATCAATGCCGGACCAGGTCACAGAGCCCTTCTTCGGATCAATGGCATAGCGCTGAACCTCAGTGCCATCAGAATCCCGCACAATCAGGAAGGCCGAATCCGCGCTGGTATTGGCATTGGGGGCCACTTCAATTGCAGAGCCGGAGAAGTTTGCTGGGGCTGCGACACGCGCTTCCATGCCCACCCAGGTCGACAGGCTGCTCAGGTCGTTGGATGTGAACTGGGAGCTCATGTTTTGCAGCAATTTGTTTGTCAGCGTCTGCTGTTCAACTGTGGAGAATTGCGCAAGCTGGCTGGCAAATTCGGTGGAATCGGTCGGGTTGAGCGGATCCTGATTCTTCATCTGCACAGAGAGCATGTTCAGGAAGGTTTCAAAATCTGACGACAGCACGCCTTCATTCTGCGCCTCTTCGGCGGCAGCGGCGCGGGCCTGATTCGCAGCCTGTGCGGTGCTCGAATTTGTCGGAGCGATGGTGTTCATAGGGTTCTCCTAGAGTCTGATGTCGATGCCGCCACCGGGCAGGGTGGTCGCGGCGGCCTGTTGGGAGGCGATCATGTCGGGATCAATAAGCGGTGCGCCGTCAGCCTGCGCCATGCCGGCGCCATTGCCAAAACTCCCGCCGGATTGTGCGTTCTGCTGAGAAGAATCACTGCCGTTCTGCTCAAATGAGAAGGAGACGTTTTCGTAGCCCATCTCCATGAAGTCTTTGCGCAGCATATCAATATGGCGACGCATCAACTCGGTGGTCGCCTGATTCTCTGCTGCAATCGAAACGGTCATCACGCCGGAGGATTCCGACAGGGACATGCGCACTTTGCCAAGCTCCGGGGGATCCATGGCCAGCTCGATCAGGCTCTTGTCTGACATTTTCACCGCATCGGCGATTTGGCGCACGACATAGGCTGGGTTCGGTGCGCTGTTGGCCAAGCGGGCCTGAGACACGGCCTCTTGCGGGCTCAATATGCTGCGTGCGCTGCTTTCTTCGATGGCGGCTGCAAGGGTTGAATCGACCGTTTGTACCGTGCTGACTTCTGCGGCTTTTAGCTGAATTGGCTGCACACCGGCCTGCACCTGCTCGACAATTGCTTTCGCCTGCATCTGTTGTGTTGCTGTCGGTCCAGTGGGAGCGGACGTGTCTGGTTTGACCTCCACGGTCTCCGCTGCTGGAACTTCTGCTACAGGTTGGATGAGGCCACGGCGTTCGGTGGTGCCGTTAAGATGCCCCGCCGCCAGCGCCTGCGCGGTTGCGGCTGTTTGTGCAGTCTTGTTGCGCACGGTCACCTGCATGGGATCCAGGCCCTCTTCGGCCTCCGCAACACGCTGGAGTTTCTCAACATCTCCTTTGGGCGCAGGCTGTGGGCCGGTGTCGATGTCCTGAACAACGGGCTTGTCCGTCTTGGTGACGATCTGAGGCTCGCTCTGCCGCGTGTCGCCCTCTGTGCTGGCTGAGGTTGCGGCTTGGCGTCCGGTTTGACCATCAAGGCGCAGCATGGCGGCGTTCTCGCTGGTGCCGGTCGGTGCGCGGCGCTCCTCACTGCGCAGCGCTGGCTCGGCGTCTTCTGTTGGCGCTTCGGCCACCTCAGTCGCCGCAAAATCGGCATCTTCGGGCGCGTCGTTTTCCGTGTTTTCCCTATCAGGCCGTCCCTCACGGGACGGAGACGAATCGCCACGGTCGGTGGTATCTTCGGAAGGGGTTTCGTCTGTTGAACGCGCATCATTCACATCGCCGGATGGGCGTGTGTCTTCGCGATCTACATCTTCGTAAACATCTGAAAAATCACTGTCTTCCCGTCGCGGAGAGACGTGTTTTTTGGGGGCAGCCACCTCCGCTGGGGAGGGCTGAGTCGTCGCAAAAGGCAGGTTGAGCATGGGACCTCCGGGAATTCTTCCACTGGGAGTCCTCTACCGGAATCATCCTTACCACTTCTTTACCGTCCTCGGTCACAACTCAAAAATATACACAACCTGCGAGGCAAGAAATGCTCACACACACGGCCCCTGTTGCGCCTGCCGCACCACCGGTTCAGCCGCTTCCCTCCGCAAGAGAGGACACTCTGCGCGAAGCGGCGCGGGAACTGGAAACCACCTTTTTGGCGGAAATGTTGAAATCTGCGGGCTTTGGAAAATCCCGTGAAAGCTTCGGCGGCGGTGCTGGCGAAGAACAATTCTCCTCCTTCCTGCGCCAAGAGCAGGCCCGCGCCATGGTGGATGCGGGCGGCATTGGCCTGTCCGAAGCTTTCTTCAACGCCCTAAAGGAGCGCGCAAATGTCTGAAGAGACCGAAATTACCCTGCTCGATTCGCTGGAAACCCTGCTGGAAGAGGAGCGTCAGGCGCTCCTTAAAGGTGACCTTGAGGCGCTGCCTGATCTGCTGGAGCGCAAAGAATCGCTGTTTGAAGATCTGGAAGCCCAGCACGAGGACACGCCACTTGAGGCAGAGGAGCTGGAACCGTTGCAGCATTTGTTTGTGCGCAATCAGTCTTTGTTGGAATCAAGCCAGAACGGGCTGCGTGCCACCACAGAACGTATGGGCACCCTGCGCCGTGTGCGCACCTCTCTGGAAACATACAACAACAATGGTCAACGTCAGGCGGTTCAATTGACCTCCGGCCAACGCGTTGAAAAGAGAGCGTAAATTCAACTCTCTCAAGTTTTAGTGAAATGCGAGTAACTGGGAGAGGGGCGTTTAGGAAAGCCTTAGCACTTCTCCCGCCATGTTGATCCCGCGCTCCAGACGGAGTGGCACCAGTCCAAACGGACAGAAGGTAAATGTCAGAACGACGTTCAGGAGCGCCTCCATAGAGAGGGGCGCAAAATACAACCCGGCGCAAAAGCGCCATTTGAAAAGAGATATAGGAAAGCCATGACCAGCCTTCTGACAAACAACGGCGCAATGGTTGCGCTGCAAACCCTGAAATCCGTGAACAAATCTCTGTCCGAGACTCAGGGTCAAATCTCCACCGGTAAAAAGGTGGACAACGCCAAACAGAACGCAGCTGTTTGGGCTATTTCCAAAACCATGGAATCTGACGTAAACGGCTTCAAATCCGTGCAGGAAAGCCTTGCGCTGGGTGAGTCCACCGTTGCGGTTGCCCGTCAGGCCACTGAAACTGTGACCGATCTGCTCGGTCAGATGAAAGAGCGTATCGTTTCTGCTCAGGGCGACAACGTTGACCGTGCTAAGCTGCAAGCGGAAGTGAACGAACTGCGCGATCAGATCGGTTCTGTTGTCGGCGCGGCGCAGTTCAATGGCCTGAATCTGGTGAGCGGTACGGGTTCTACTGAAATCTTGTCGTCTCTCGACCGTGACAACAATGGTAACGTGAATTCGTCCACCATCACTGTTGACTTTCAGGATTTGTCCAGCGGTAACTATGATGCCAACGACGTTTTCGCAGCTGGTGGTGGTAGTGCAACTATTTCCACCAATGGCGATACCTTTGTTGCGTCCTTGGACGCCGGTGCTCAAGAAAGCATCCTGATCCAAGAAGGTGCTGACGGTTGGAACGAAGGTGACACCGTTTCAATTACCATCGGAGATCAAACTGCCAGCTATACGCTGACAGCGGAAGACGCAGCGTCGACCACAGCTGAAGACATTGTAGCGGTTGGGCTGAAGTCGGCGATTGAAAGCCTGGGTACTGGCGTGACCGTTGACTATGACAGCGGTACAAACCCTGGTGAGCTTCTGTTTGACAACACAGGCACGGAAGATGTTTCCATTACCGGCTCTTGGAAAAACGCAGGTTCTGGTGGTCTTGCTGCTTTGGCAAACATTGACGTTTCCACACTGGCAGGCGCTCAGTCCGCATTGGGTGCAATCGAAGGTCTGATTGACACCACCATTGATGCCGCCGCTGCCTTTGGTACCGTTGAAAGCCGTATCAGCACTCAGAACGACTTCATGTCCAAGCTGAGCGACTCTGTGAAATCCGGTATCGGCTCTCTGGTCGATGCGGATATGGAAGAAACCTCTGCACGTCTGCAGGCGCTTCAGGTTCAGCAGCAGCTGGCGACACAGTCGCTGTCTATTGCGAACCAGGGTCCACAGCAGCTGCTGTCCCTCTTCCGTTAATGGATCTGGGGGGGGCGCCGCGCGCGCCCTCACTCCCTCCATTAAATCGCCCGACCGCACTACTATTCAGGGAATTCTGACGTGACCCCAAACGTTCTTGCTAAAAAGGCATATAGCCAAGCTTCTGCGCCAACCAGAACAGCGGGGAAACTCGAATATGATGTGATTGCCCGCATCACACACAAACTGAAAGAAGCGGCCAAAAAGGGGAAAAAACGCGGATTTCCGGCATTGGCAGAAGCCATTCATGAAAATCGCCAGCTTTGGTCACTGCTCGCTACGATGGTGGCTGATGCGGACAATGAATTGCCCAAAGAGCTGAGGGCCCAGATTTTCTATCTCGCCGAGTTTACAAATCATCATAGCACCAAGGTGCTGGCGGGCGACGCCAATGTACGCCCCCTTCTTGAAGTCAATACCGCCATCTTGCGCGGTCTTCGAAGCGGAGCAGCAGCAGCATGAGCGGCCTTGTTCTCAAATTGAGCCCCAAAGAGCGGGTTCTGGTCAATGGAGCAGTGATTGAAAACGGCGACCGCCGGTCTCGTCTCTCCATCATGACCCCAAATGCAAATATTCTGCGTCTTCGGGATGCCATTCACCCTGAAGAAGCCAACACGCCGGTGCGCCGTGCCTGTTATTCCCTGCAACTGGTTCTGTCTGGTGATACGGACGCCGATGAAGTGGAACGCACCCTGCTGCGCCATATTGAGGATCTGAGCCAGGTGTTCACTGATCCGGACAGCCGGCGCCAAATCGGCCTTGCCACCGAAGCGGTGATTGGGGGCCGGCACTATCAGGGTCTGAAAGCTCTGCGCGCACTTCTGCCGCGTGAGGAACGCTTGATGGCGGTGGCACGCCAATGACCTATCAGCCGATTGTCGTAGGCAGTGGTCTTGTCGCATGGAACTTTATGCAGCGGACCATGGAAACGCAGACAACTGCGTTTGAAAACTCTGCCGTGGTGCAACGCGATCTCGACTATTTTGCCGAAAACATCGGCAAGGTGGAGAGCGCGGAAGACCTTGTGAACGACCGTCGGCTGTTGCGCGTGGCGCTGGGCGCTTATGGGCTGGATGATGATCTGAACAACAAGTTCTTTGTGCAGAAAATCCTCTCCGATGGCACGCAGGCGGATGATGCGCTGTCCAATCGACTGGCCGACAAGCGCTATCGAGAATTTTCCGAAGCCTTTGGTTTTGGCGATCTTGGCGGGCCCTGGCACAAGACACCGAGTTTTGTGGAAAACATCAAAGAAGACTACCTTGCGCGTCAGTTTGAGACCGCGGTTGGCAATCAGGATGAAAACCTGCGATTTGCCATGAACGCCATGCGCGAGCTGGATGACATTGCCCTTTCTGGTCAGAGTGACAATACCAACTGGTTCACAGTGATGGGCAACCCGCCCCTGCGCAAGGTGTTTGAAACCGCCTTTGGCCTGCCGACCGAATTTGGATCGCTGGATCTGGACAAACAGCTGGAGACTTTCCGCGAGCGTCTGGAAGATTTGACTGGCAATGGCGAGATTTCCCAGTTCGTCGGCTCCGACACGCGCGAAGCGATTGTGGAGCGGTTTTTGCTGATGTCGGAAATCGGCAATGTCTCTGTGGCCAGCTCTGGCCAGATTGCTTTGACGCTTCTGTCATACTGACCAAAATCCACCGGTTGATCCGCAGCAAATTTACGGACGTTTGCCCGATGGGAAACAGATGTCATACCGACAGGATACTGACGCTAGATTTTGGTTTGAAGGCGCGCTGTGAGGAGCGCGCCTTTTGGGTTTTCAGACACCGCGTGATCCGGCCCGCCGCAGCAGCAGGGTCAGCTTGGCAAAGGCATTCTCAATAGAGGGGCTGGTGCTGTCTGCGAGATAGGTGTCAAGCTCTGGCCAGGCGGCAATGGCCACATCCAGAAGCGGGTCGGATCCTGACGTGTAAAGCCCGGCGCGGATCATGGTAGCGGATTGCTCATAAGCCCCCAGCAGGCGGCGTGCCTCAGAAATCGCTGCGTTTTCAGTATCTTTGGCGCAATGCGGCAGGCTGCGGGAGACAGAGCGCAACAGGTCAACTGCCGGATATCGCCCGCGTTCCGCAATCTTGCGATCAAGCACAACATGCCCATCCAGAACACCGCGCAAGATATCTGCGATGGGTTCATCCATGTCAGAACCGGCGACAAGCACGCTGAAAATACCGGTGATGTCCCCTTGCCCGTCCATGCCCGGGCCAGCCCGTTCACAGAGGGACATAATCATATGAGAGGTTGAGGGCGGATAGCCGCGCAGGGCAGGCATTTCGCCAGAGGCAACGGCGACTTCCCGATGGGCTTCAGCGAATCGCGTGATCGAATCTGCCATGAAAATCACATGCTTGCCCTGATCTCGAAAGTGCTCTGCCACGGTCATGGCCGCCAGCGCGCAACGGCGGCGCACAAGCGGTGACTGATCCGACGTGGCGGCGATCACCACCGACCGTGCCAGCCCTTCAGGCCCCAGAACGTGCTCGACAAACTCGCGCAACTCGCGCCCGCGTTCCCCGATCAGGGCGATGACTGCGATGTCGCCGGTCATATGGCGCGCAAACTGCCCCATCAGGCTAGATTTGCCGACGCCAGAGCCCGCAAATAGGCCGATCCGTTGCCCTTTGACGATGGGCAGCATGGTATTGAACACGGACATGCCGGTTTCGAGGCGATCCCCCAACGCCCGGCGCGCGGCGGGCGGCGGCGGGCTTGATTTAAGTGGGCGAACCTCGCTGCCCCGCAAAAGAGGCTTTCCATCCAAAGGGTTACCATAGGGGTCAATAATGCGCCCGACCCAGGAATTTGCAGGGGCGATTCCGATTTGATCCCGCAAAGAAACGGGATCTCCTATGGAGACTCCGTCAGGAGCATTATCGGGCAACATGGTGATGTCTTTGCCGTGCAGCTGGATCACCTCACCAGAGATTTCCTGCCCCTCGTGAAGCTGCACACGGAGCAAATCTCCGATTCGTGCAACAGTGTTGAGCCCGCGCACGCGCAAAAGGTTCCCTTCGACCGCGCATACACGACCTATGTCTTTGATTGGGCGTACTCTTTCAAGTTCCGCGCCCAGGCATTCTAGCTCCAAAGCGTTCATTGGCTTCTCCAATCTACCTACGAAACACTTTCTAAAGGAATCAGGGTTAAGCCTTGATTTAAGTTGTTCGAGGGAGAAACCCCGATGTTCAAATCGTTGGATGTCTTTAAAACGGCACACGCCATGGCTCAGCACGCTGCGACCCGTCAGGTCGTTGTGTCTCAGAATATGGCAAATGCAGATACGCCTGGTTATCAAGCGCAGGACATCACGCCTTTCAAAGAGGTGTTTCGCAATGATGGCAGCGCCAAAACGATGCGCGCAACCCGTTCCGGCCATCATGGCCACAGCCTGGAAGCTTCCGCGCTGAACCCAACCCTCACTACCGCAGAAGTATCTCCCAACGGCAACAGCGTGTCGCTGGAAGAGGAAATGCTGAAGGCGGTTGAGGTCAAGCGCCAGCACGACCGCTCCATGGCGATTTACAAATCATCGCTGACTGTCCTGCGCACCGCGCTTGGACGATAAGACAGAAAGTCCCAGACAAATGAGTGATCTCGGCTCTGCATTAAGCATCACCTCCTCTGGCCTGCGCGCACAGGCCGCGCGCCTGCGCCACGTTTCGGAGAACATAGCCAACGCCGATACCCCAGGGTATCAGCGTAAAACCGTTCGTTTTGAAGCGGATACAGGGGCGCGTGACGGCAGTGTCATGGTTGGCCCCGTTCAGTTGGATCGCAGTGAAGGCACCAAAGTCTTCGATCCCTCGCACCCGATGGCAGATGCGACCGGCAACTATTTCAGTTCCAATGTCGACATGATCATCGAGATCGCAGACGCGCGCGAAGCGCAGCGTAGCTACGAAGCCAATCTAAAAATGTTCGATCAAACCCGACAGATGTCGGCCTCTTTGATGGAACTCTTGAGAAAGTAAACTTAGCCTAGGAGACCCAGAATGGATGTCCGCACAGTACTGGCCGCACAGAAATACACGGCCTCCAAACCGGCAACAGGGCCGGCCGAAAACGGGCAGGGCGGCAACGTCTTGCTTGGGCTTGCAAAAGACTTTGCAACCACTCTGCAAGAGAGTGAGCAAGTGTCCATGCAGGCCATGACCAGCAAAGCAGATCCGCACACTTTGGTTCAAGCTCTGGCACAGACAGAGCTGGCGGTGGAAACCGCTGTGACCGTGCGCAACAAGGTTGTGGAAGCCTATCAAGAAATCCTGCGCATGCCGGTCTGATGCTTGATCAAGCCATCTTCTTTGACACTCTGCGCCAGGGGCTCTGGGTCGCCGTGATGATTTCCACGCCGATCCTCGCCGTGGCACTGATTTCAGGTGTCGCCGTTGGCTTGTTCCAGGCGCTCACCTCCATCCAGGAAATGACCCTGACGTTCGTGCCAAAGGTGCTTTCGATCGTCATCGTCTTCTGGGCCACCATGGGGTTCATGAGCCAGTCACTTGTCGCATTTTTTCAAAATCAAATCATACCCTTAGTCGCCGGAGGCTAATATGGATAACGCAGGTTACACAACATTGACCCGCCAATCGGGCCTGAAGCGGGAAATGACGGTTCTGGCAAATAACATCGCCAATGCCGCAACCACAGGGTATCGCGCCGGTGGCATTACTTTTTCGGAATTTATCAAATCTGCGCCGGGTACGGAAAGTATCTCTATGGCGACAGCCAATGTGCAGACCACATTGCTCAGCCAAGGGGCGCTTAAGAAGACCGGTGGATCGTTTGATTTTGCCATCGAAGGCGCTGGTTTTTTCATGGTTCAGACACCAGAGGGCGAGAGGCTGACGCGTGCAGGTGCCTTTACGCCAAATGAGAATGGCGATCTGGTCAATATGGACGGCCATCTGGTTTTGGATGGCGGCGGCGCGCCAATTTTCATTCCGCCGGATGCCAAAAGCGTGGATGTGTCTTCTGATGGCACGTTCAGTGTTGACGGACAGCCCTTTGCGCAGATTGGTCTTTATCGTCCGACCAACCCGTTGGATCTGAAGCGGGAAACCGGGGTTCTGTTTGACGCGCCAGATGGTGTTGAGCCGGTAGAAGAGGGGCGCGTGCTTCAGGGATTTCTGGAGAGCTCCAATGTGGATCCTATCTTGCAAATGGCGCGCATGATTGATGTGCAGCGCGCCTATGAGATGGGCCAGACCTTCCTTGAAAACGAACACAGCCGCATTCGCGACGCTGTTAAAACCTTTGTCCGATAACGAGAGGATACCAACATGCGTGCCCTGACGATTGCAGCCACCGGTATGAGCGCACAGCAACTGCGCGTTGAGACCATTTCCAACAACCTCGCCAATATGTCGACCACGGGCTATAACGCGCGGCGCGCCGAATTTGCCGATCTGCACTATCAACAGGTCTCACGCGCTGGGGCGATCAGCTCTGCGGATGGCTCCGTTTTGCCCACCGGCATTCAGGTCGGTCTGGGGGTGCGTCCTTCGGCGATTTCCGTGCAACTGGAACAGGGCTCCCTGTCCAACACGGGCGGGGATCTGGATGTCGCTATTGAAGGCAAGGGCTATCTGGAAGTCACCATGCCGTCTGGCCAATCCGCCTATACCCGCGATGGGGGGCTTAAGCGCAGTGCCGATGGGCTGATTGTGACCTCAGATGGCTATCCTGTTGCGCCGGAAATCACCATTCCAGAAGATGCGACCAGCATTTCCATCAATGGTGACGGTGAGGTTTATGCCTTCTTCCGGGACAGCCCGGATGCGGAGTTGCTGGGACAGTTCACCATGGCCAGCTTTGCCAATGCCAAAGGTCTAGAAGCGATTGGCAGCAATATGTTCCTTGAGACCGAGGCCTCCGGTGCGCCCACCGTTTCTTCACCCGGGGAAGATGGGCTGGGCACCCTGCGTCAAGGGTATCTGGAAGACAGCTCTGTGGATGCTGTGCGCGAGGTGACCGAGTTGATTGAGGCACAGCGCGGGTATGAGTTGAATGCCAAAGTGATCACGGCTGCGGATCAGATGATGGCCGCCACGTCGCAGGTACGCTGATATGAAAAAGGCCCTTCTGTTTCTCATCTCTCTTTGTATGGCCGCGCCAGCATGGGCGGAAATTGTGGTCGCGACCACGACCATTCGCGCCAATACGATCATCGAGCCGGGCGCAGTGGGGCTCAAAAAAGGCGATGTTGCCGGTGTGCACAGCGATCTGGAGGCCGTGATTGGCCTGGAAGCGCGCAAAGTGCTCTACCCAGGGCGGCCTGTGCGCATTGGCGATGTCGGCGCGCCGGCCTTGGTCGAACGCAATCAGATCGTTCTGCTGAAGTTCAACACATCTGGGCTCACCATAGAAACCGAAGGTCGTTCGCTGGCCCGCGCCGGTGAGGGAGAACGTCTGCGGGTGATGAACCTGAATTCGCGTACTACCGTGACCGGCATTGTGCTGCCTGATGGCAGTGTCAAAGTTTCAAACTAAAGGGAAAGAATCGTGCGATTTATTTCTGCTCTTCTTGTACTATCTGCGCTGGCGCTGTCCGGTTGTGCCCGGACAGATCACATCGGCAAAGCGCCGAGCTTTACCCCGACAACCAACAATCAAGAGCACTATGCGATGATGAATCCGCCGCTGCCCACGCAGGCCAGCGTTTCCCGTCGTTCGGATACGGCTTCGCTATGGAGCCGCAATCGACAGTCGCTTTTGGGGGATCGCCGCGCCGCGTCGCGGGGGGACATCCTGACCGTCGTGATTGAAGTGGATGAAAAGGCGCAGATCGACAATGAGAGCGAACGCAATCGCAGCGGGTCAGAGACGTTGAGCGTGCCGCAACTGATTGGTCTGCCACAGCGGTTGAACAGCAAGCTGCCTGCGGGCGCGACTACGGATCCACTTGTGGATTTCAGTTCTGATAGCAAAAGCAGCGGTGATGGGTCGGTCAAACGCAGTGAAAAGTTGACGCTTCGGGTGGCCGCAACGGTGGTGGATGTTCTGCCAAATGGGGTTCTGGCCATTCAAGGTACCCAAGAATTGCGGGTGAACTTTGAGCTGCGTGAACTGCTGGTGTCAGGCTATGTGCGCTCTGAAGACGTGTCCCGCCAGAACGAAATCACCTTCGACAAAATAGCGTCTGCGCGTGTGTCTTATGGCGGGCGGGGTCAGATTACCGATATGCAACAGCCACGTGTGGGACAGCAGGTTCTTGATGCTGTTCTGCCGTTCTGATCGAGGCCAGGAATGAAAAAACTACTCCCTATAATTCTGCTTCTTGTAGGTGTTGGTGGTGGCGTTGGGGCAGGGCTGGCACTGCGCCCAGAGCCTACGCCGCCTCCCGCCGAAGAACATATGGCAGAGACTGATGAAAAAGCCGCCGCCAAGACGGAAAAGCCCCCTAAGGAAGAGGGCCCGCCAAGCGGACGTGAATATGTGGATCTGAACGATCAGTTCATCATTCCAGTAGTGGATGATGATGCGGTGTCATCGCTTATTCTGGTCACCTTGACCCTTGAAGTGGACTCAGGTGAACGCGAATCCATCTATCAAGCGGAGCCAAGAATTCGCGGCGCGCTTTTGCAGACGATGTTTGACCATGCCAATGCGGGTGGTTTCCATGGCGCTTTCACCAATTCCAGCAAGCTGGAGCCCCTGCGTCGCACCTTCTTGGAAGTGGCTCAGAACGTGTATGGAGACGAAATTTCCGACGTGTTGATTATTCAGATCACACGTCAAGATGTCCCGTAAACCGGGACATAACATAGCGCGCAGAAAGCGCGATTGCCTACGGTGAAACTGTAGAAAACCTGTTGCGCTCCACGTGTTTGTGGAGCGCTTTTTTATCCAAAGCTCAATTTGGTTTCGAGAATGGAAGTGACTTGTTGCGTGCGACGGGTTTGCAGGCGTGTCAGCTCAGCCTCTTTCAGGAGCTTTTCCATCACATCAGCTTTGCCAAAGTGTTTTTGAAGTTCCTGAAAAGCCATCTCTTTGCGCACAAGCACATTGGCCAGCTGCTGATTGAGGATCTTGCGGTTGCGTCCAATCCAATTGTTCCAGGCCAAGTCACCGCCGGTGAGACGCAACGTGGCGTCTGTTTGCATGGTGTCACGGCTGGATTTTTCCTGATCCGCCAGGTCACTGAGCAGGCCGCGCAGCTTATTCTCCTCTGCCTGAATCGCTTGCATTTCTGCCTGTGCTTTTTGGTAGCGCGCCTGTGTGATCACGTTCAGGTCTTTGAGGTCTTGTGTCATACCATGCCTTTCGCACGTTTGCGCATTGCATCTGCAAACCGGATGGCTGCGGCCACGGAGCGGTATTGATCAGACGGAATCTCCTGTCCGATTTCAACAACCGCATGCAGCGCGCGGGCGGTTGGCGGATCTCTGTGGATTGGCACCGCCGCCTCTTGTGCAACTTCGCGAATGCGCGCGGCGATCTCATCCACACCTTTGGCCACGCAAACCGGCGCTTCACCCGGCAGGCGGGACCATTTCAGAGCAACGGCATAATGGGTTGGGTTCACAACAATCACATCAGCGTCCGGAACATCTGCCAGCATCTGGTTCATGGCAATTTCCTGCCCCTTCTGACGGCGGTGTTGTTTCATATGTGGATCGCCTTCGGACTCCTTCTGCTCGTCGGTCATTTCCTTGCGCGTCATCATGTTCTTGCGAATGTGTTCGGCGCGCTGCCAGAAGTAGTCGATCGTGGCGATGATGGCGGAGACGATGATAACGATCATCAAGAACTCCAGCATCAAACGGCCAAGCAGGGCTGGCACCATCATCGCATCAAGCTGAATAGCGGAAGCCATTTCAGCCATTCGGAATTTCAGAAAGAAGCCCAGGCAAATCGAATAGGTCACCAGTTTGGTGAAGCTTTTGGCAAACTCAAACAAGCCGTTGCGGCCATATTTGTTCTTGGCGTTTGAGATGGGATTGATGCGCGACAGCTTGGGTTGCAGTTTGGAAGGTGTCACAAGAAAAGCGTTCTGGGCCAGAATGCTCAGGATGACCGCAATCATGGGCACGGCAAACCAGGGGGAAATCGCGGTGATGGTTTCCAACATGATGCCGCCGAGCGGTGTGGACGGGTTCCCTTCAAACACCAGAGGCGCAAGCGAGTCGGCCTGATCCAGAAGCACCATGAGCCCGTTGCCTGCCGCGGAAATGGTGCCCGCGCCAACGGCAATGAATGCCAGGGTGATGCCCAGATAGCTTGCCGCCACCGACACATCCATGGATTTGGCGATTTCGCCTTTCTTGCGCGCCTCATCCAGCTTGTGCTGCGTCGGCTCATAGGACTTTTCGCTGTCGTCTTCTTGTCCGCTCATCTAAGGCCCTCAATCGGGTTGATCATGAAGCTTTGCAAAGCGCCCCACCACAGGGTCAAAAGTGCAGGTGCGACAAGAAACAGAATGAAAAGACCGCCAGCGGTGATCAGGGGCGCACCAACAAAGGCCACCATCAGCTGTGGCATGGCGCGGTTGATGACGCCCAGCATCAGATTGTAGAGTGCGGAAATGATGACAAAGGGCGCGGCCAGTCGGAAGGCCATGGAAAAGGCAGCAGAAACCTGTGGCACGCCCCATTCCGTCATGACTTCGACCACCGGGAAAACACCTGCGGGGAAAATGATATAGGAGCCGATCAGATAGCGGGCGACATAGACATGCAGCCCCATTGTGACGGCGAGCGCGAGCCCAGCCAGGACCAAAACATTGCCGATGGCGGGCAGAGGTTCACCAGAGGCCCCGCCCAGAAGCTGTGCCAATGAGGTGGATTGACCGGCAATCGTGCCAGCGGTCTGCAGTGCCATAACAAACATGCGCATGCTGATGCCGATCAGCAGCCCGGCCAGCCCTTCGGTGACGGTGTAGCGCGCGACCGCATGAAAACTGGGTGGGATGGTTTCAAACGTTGGCACCGCAGGGGCCACGATGGCAGTAAAGGCCACCGCCAGACCGATTTTGACACGTGGCGGAACAGATGTTTCGCCAAAGGCGGGCAAGACAGAGACCGCCGCGCCCACGCGCAAGAACACCAGAAAGCCGTGCCAGAGCACGGCTTCGGTGATGTTTAGGACGGCGAGGGCGTTTTCCATCAGGCGGTGACCACCCCAACCAGAGAGGGGCGGGCATCCAAGCCGATCTCTTCGAAGGAAAGAACCGGATTTGTGATGCCCTTTGCACTGAGCACGGTGCGCAGAAAGCGCCGACGTCGCGTGGAGGTCACGAGGGCAGCAAAAATTCCGCTGTTGCCGGCTTCTGACATGCGGTCGGCGATGGATTGTGCCAGCGAGTTGAAGACATCAGGTGGCAATGCAACATCCATGCCGCCAGCTTCACCATCAATTTGATAGGTGGCAAATGTGTCTTCCCATTCTGGTGCCAATTGTACGAGCGGAATGGTGCCATCTTCGCGTTTGAGATCTGAAATGAGCTGGAAGCCCAGTCGCTGACGTACATGTTCGCAGATCGCATCCGGCATGACGCTGACATGGCGTGCCTCGGCGATGGACTCCAGGATCAGGGGAATGTTGCGGATGGAGACCTGTTCATCCAGCAACATGCGCAGGATGCGGTGCAGCAGATCCAGAGGCACTTTGTCTGGTACAAATTCATCCATCATGCGGCGGTTGGCTTCGGCGCGGATGGGGTCAGAGAGGTTGACCATTTCATCAAGAATGCGACGCAGGGCCTTGAAGGTCAGCAGGCGACCGAAATTCATCTTGATGGTTTCCAGCAGGTGCGTGGCCAGCACTTCGCCCGGGGTGACAATCGTGATGCCAGAGAGAGCGGCCTGCTCCTGAGCCTTGCTGTCAATCCAGCGCGCGGGTGCGCCATAGACCGGCTCAGAGACGTCCTCTCCAAACGGCAGGGCATCAGGTGTGTCACCGGCAAGGGCTAGAACCTTTTCGGGTTCAAGCCGGTCGCGCACCTGCTCTACGCCCTGAATACGGATCGTGTAGGTGCCATTGGGCAGAGAGGGTTCGTCCGTCAGACGGATTTCGGGCAGGATCAACCCAAATGTCGAGGCCACATGGGTGCGCATATTGGTGATCCGCGCATCCAGCCCAGCACCGGGATCCAGCACCATATTGACCAGATCTGTGGCGAATTCCACATGGATGTCGTCGAGATCCAGAACGTCCCCGATAGGTTTGTCCCGTGGCAGAACGGGGGCTTCTTCTTCCAGCTCAGGAAGATCGCTTTCCTGTTTTTTATTGCGCTGCAGGTAGTAGGCGGCCGCGCCCAGGGTGGCCCCGCCTGCAATAAACGGGATGAATGGGAGGCCGGGAACCAATGCAAAGAGCACCATAAGAACCGCGACGGTTGCGATGGCAGGGGGGTAATTGCCCAGTTGCTTCACCAGTGTGAGATCGGTGGACCCAGTGGTGCCGCCACGGGCCAGCAAAAGCGCCGATGCGATAGAGATGATAACCGCCGGGATCTGCGTGACGAGCCCATCACCAACAGTCAGGATGGCGTAGGTCTCAAAGGCCTGTCCAAGGGGCATGCCATGTACGGCCGCGCCCATGATCAACCCCATGACCAAATTGAGCAGGGTGATCAAAAGGCCGGCAACCGCATCGCCTTTTACAAATTTCGAGGCACCATCAAGCGAACCGAAGAAGGTGGTCTCCTGTTGCTCGCGCTCACGGCGGGCTTTGGCTTCGGCGTGGTCGATCGCGCCAGCGGACATATCACTGTCGATGGCGAGCTGTTTACCGGGCATACCATCAAGGGCAAAGCGCGCGCCAACTTCGGCCATACGTGTCGCACCTTTGTTGATGACCATGAAGTTCACGATCAGCAGCACACAGAATACCACGAGGCCCAGAAAGACGCTGCCGCCCATGACGAAATTGGCAAAGCCTTCGATCACATCTCCTGCGGCATTGGTGCCGGTATGGCCCTGACCAATGATCAGTTTGGTGGAGGACACGTTGAGCGACAGCCGCAGCATCAGTGAGGCCAGTAGGATGGTTGGGAAGGCGGAGAAATCGAGCGGGCGTTCAATGAAGAGCGTCACGGTAAAGATCAGGATGGCCAGAGCGAAAGACCCGGCCAGTCCGATGTCCAAAACCCAGGAGGGCATGGGCAGGATCATCATGACGATGATCGCCATCAAGGCCAGAGCCAACAAAATGGTTGGGCTGAAGAGTGTTTTGATCGTTTGCGGCGTCACAGATCAGCCTCCATTGGCGAGGAAAGGGCGTGCGGAACCGGAGGAGCGTGGGACCAGGGACCCCATCACGCCTGCGCTTTGTCCGCGCTGCAGAAGCGGAAAATTATTTTCGTGCACAACGGTGGCCGTGCGCACGAGCGGTTTGGTTTTACGGGCCGGTGTCATGGGCATGGCGCCAGGATCCGGCAAGTTAGCGATGATTTTCTTGAAACGCGCTTTGTACTTTTCAGCGTATTTCGGTGTGCGAGAATGGTATGCGGCGGCCGCATCATGCCAATTGTTGGTCTCCGCATAGAGGCGTGAGAGAAAATCGGCAGCGTAACGTGCATTGGCGATGGGTTCGAACATATGTTCGATGTCAGTGAAGTTTTGGCCGTGCCAGCGATAGTTCAGCTGAAAACACCCAACATCAAAACTCCGAGCACCCGCTTTGAAATGGCTTTTGGCGTAGTTCAGCGCCTCTTGTCTGGAGTTGAACCAGACGCCCTTGCCTTCCATATTAACCGTCCATGGCCATGGCGCCAGAACCCCATTTGAGCGACGTCCGGTTTCTGTTCGGGTGATGGCAAGCAGGACATTGGCGGGCACGCCGGTTTCATTGGCAACGATACGGGCCACACGATCACAGGTTTCAGGCCCGCCACTATTGGCCGAGGCTGTTTCAGCTCCTCCAACAACGACACAGGCAAAAGCCAGAGATCCAAGCTGTGAAATGGACTTCAGAGAGTCGCCGATTAAGAATCGCAACGCTCTGAAAACGTTCTGTTTTATCATACCGATAGCTTTCTGCCCCAGTTTGGGTTCAAGCTATCGGGCGTTTCTTTACATTTGGTAACCGACGGTCACCCTATTGGTGAGAAGGTAATCAGGATGAGGGGTCTGAAAGTGTGTGCCAGTTCAGAATCTCATCCACCACACTGCGGGTTTCAGCGCTGCCTTCCAACAGGGAGCGGTTTTCTGACAGCATGCCTTGGGTCACGCGCTCAAGCGGGTCTGCCCCATCAGCCGTGCCCTCAGTTTGCTCTGCGAAGAGCGTGGAGGCTTGACGATAAACTTCGGTTTCTGAGGCGGCCAGGGCCTGTAGATTGCCGCCGAGCCAGTTTTCGGCTTCGGCTTCGGCCTCATCGCCCAGCTCTGCAAGCAGGCTTGCCGCCATTTCATGATCACCTGACAAGGAACGTGCCTTTGCGCGCAGTCGATTGGCCTCTGGGCTATCCATGCCCATCAGTTCAGCTTCCGCACGCCGCGGAAGCGCGTCAGCCAGTGCCACGCGGGCTTTCAGAAGACGCTTCTTGTCATTGGCGCTTGCATTTTGCGCAGCTTGTAGCAGGCGGCGTGTTTCCCCCACAAAGCCCAGATCAAAGAGCTTATGTGCCAAAGCAAGAGCTGTGTCGGGTTTGATGCGTCCTGGCTCAGAAAGCTTCTGAGCTAAGGTATAGGAAATAATGTCAAAATCTTCGGAGTGTTCGATCACAGCATTGGCCAGACGGTTGCGAATTTCCACCGCTTGTTCTGCGCCATCACGGTCTTCGATTTCCGCGACGATGGCAAAAGCTGTTTCGAAGTCCTTATCCAACATCCGCGCCAAAGCGTGCGCGCGGCGCAGTGATGGCCCCATGGCCCCGCCTTTGTGCTCAACCGCAAGTGCGCCCACCAGTGCGATGGTGTCTGAGGCAGGGGCAACACCCTGTTGTAGATGAGAATCCACGAGATCAATGATTGCCAGCGTTGCCATGTCGGAATTTTCAGTTGCGAGCTCTGTCAAGGCTTCGGTGGCCTCTTCGGTTTTTCCCATCTCCGCATCCAGCGTTGCTTTGGCGAAGTCAAAGTTTGCTGCTGGTGTTGAATTGGCGCGGGCGATTGCGTTGAGCACCAAGGTCGCGCTCTCGGTGTCGCCTTGTTCCACAAAGTGGTTGCTCAGTTTTGGGCCAAGATATTCGCGCAGATGACGTGGCATGGCCGCCAGCCCGTCCATCGCACCTTTTGCGGCGCTTTCGCCTGTCAGAGGTTCTCCGGCAAGGGCCGCCCAGAGAGCGACGTGACCGGAACAATGGCCCTGATTGGCAAAAGCGTGACCTTCTTCAGGCAAGGGCTCGCCATCAACGATGAAGGCCATTGCTTCCAGAATGTCGCTGTGGCCCGATTTCGGCAGAAGATCCAGCGCTTGCAGCGCTTCCGCGCCAAATGTGTAATGAATGTAGAGTTTGGCGAGCTGTTCCAGAGCCTTGTCGTTGGTCCGATCAAACTCTCCTACCAGATTTTGACGCAACGCGGCCAGCTCTTCGATGAAGGTCCGATCTCCACTCCACGATGCTATATCTACGGCTGCATCGGGCAGACAGATGCCAACGCCTCGCTGGCCACTCAAAAGGGCGGCGATGTCGCGGCCCACTTCGTCGATCACGTTGTAGGCGACGATGTTCAGATCTTTGCCGTCCATACCAATCGCGGCTTGCGGAGGCACGTGGTCTGTTTTGACCACAGATGCGCCCGGTGTTTTGAATTGTTCACCCGCGGCGAGCTCTGTCGGCGTAGTGTCTGGCAGCACTGGAATAGGTTGTGCATCCAAAAGCCGTTGCGTGGCGGCACGGTCCACTTGTTTGATCAGATCCTGACGCAGCGCGGTCACATTGGTTTTGCGTGTTACGAAGTTTTCCAGCGCGAGAAGGCCGGAAAAGTCAGGCTTGGGAGAAGGCTCCGGCTCTGGAACGGGCGCAGTTGTGACGGGCTTGGCGGCTTCCAGAGAGGAAAAGCGGAAAATGCGCTGGGGCTCTTCGGTGGGCACCGCCTCCCCGAAAGAAAGCGGGATCTGTGGCAGATCATCCTGCTCGGGCGGAAGGCCTTCGCGAATGTCAAAAATCACATAGCGCTCGTTGTAGGGAATCGAAACAACGCGACAGGCGCAGGCAAGTTGCAGCTCCACTTCGCCAGCCTGATCATCTGTGACCACATTGGCCAGTCGCGTCCGCGGGATGCGGTCGAAAATGCGGGAGGTTCGCAAATTGAGGTCATCGCCCTCAATTTTGATCCGATAAGTGGTGCCGCGACCGGTGATTGTCCAATCGGTATCAGCTGATGGCAAAGTTGCCACCAGCCGTGTGAAATCCTCATGCTCCCCGGACCGGAAGAGCACATCCTGTGCCTGTGCCGTCGTAGCGGCTGCAACAATCGGTAGGGCCAGCAGGAGTGGTTTCATGCTGCTTCTTTCTTCACTTCTTTAAGAGCTTCTTCCAATTCCGCGAATTGCGGTCTGTTGTGAGCGGGCGTGTTTTGGCGGCCAACTTCGATACAGATATTGGGAGAGTGGTTGTGCAGGTTTGCAATCAAGACTTCGCGGATCAACTGATAGAAATGCGCGTCTTCTTCTACGATGCCTTTGATTTTGGAGGCAAAAGGGCCGACCAGACCATAGGCCAAGAAAACGCCGAGGAAGGTGCCTACAAGCGCGCCGCCAATCATCTTACCCAGAACTTCTGGTGGTTGATCGATAGAGCCCATGGTTTTAATCACACCCAAAACCGCGGCCACGATGCCCAGTGCGGGCAAGGCGTCAGCTAGAGACTGCAAAGCATGCGGGGAATGCATGGCGTGGTGAAAATTGGCTTCGATGCGCTTTTCCAGGACTTCCTCCACCTGATGCGGGTCATCATAGTTCATCGATGCAGAGCGCATGGTGTCGGAAATCAGGTTTACAGCTTCTTTGTCAGCCTGAATTTTCGGGTAGCGTTGGAAGATCGAAGATTCTTCAGGGTTTTCGATGTGCTCTTCAATGGCGACAGGATTTTTTCTGGCTAATCGTATGAGTTCAAAGAGCAAACACAGCAGATCCTGATAGTCCTGTGGCTGCCACTTTGTGCCTTTGAAGACTTTGCCCAGATCTTTGAGCGTGTGTTTCACCGCGGCGGCGTCATTGGACAGCAGAAATGCCCCCACACCGGATCCGCCAATAATGATCATCTCAAATGGCAGGGCTTTCAAAATGGGGGCGAGACTACCACCGGCAAGAGCGTAACCACCCAAAACCATGATGAAAACGACTGCAATGCCGATAATACTGATCATGGAATCGTACTCCTAATTGCGTTCCTCAGCGACCTTACGAGGTCGCCGGTTAACAATGTCTCATTCCGTGGGCGTATTTGCGTTACGACCGGCCAAAATCACGCTGATGGTGTAGGCGGCTTCCGGGTTCATACCTGCCAGGATGCCTGCAGCAGATTCTGGTTTCATACGTGCGATAAACCCAGCGGCGAACTGAGGGTCCATTTCCTCAAACAGCGCGGCAACGCTTTTGGGCTTCATGGTTTCATAGACTTGTGTGAGCTGTGTCACGTCGTCTTCTGCGGCCGTTTCTGCCATTGCAATCAAGGATCGCAGGCGCCCCTCTGCGTTTTCGAGCGCGGCCAATTTCTGAGAGACTTCTTCATCGGCGAGATGCAGGGCTTTCAAGCGACTTTTGATTTCCGCTTCCTGGCGCACGATGCGCGACTCACGTTCTTTGAAAACAGCCATCAGTTCCCGCATGTCTTCTGGCTGATCGCAGGTTTGTGGTTCCGTCATGGCGGCAACAGGGGTTTCCATCAATGGCTCTTCGCGTGCCAATGCTTCGCTGGCCCCGATCCCCACGCGCAATGTGGCAGATCCGATCAGCAAAGTCGCAATCAGAAACAGACTGCCTTTGGCGCGTTTTCTGGAGCCTTTCGGGGCAGGTTTTTTAGCGCTCTTGCCCTGAGATTTAGGGGCTTTGGCAGCGGCAGACTTGAGAGCCTTCTTCATGATGGTCGCTCCGGATTAAGCTACGTGACGTGTAAACACAGGTGCGCTCTGTGCCTCAGGCTTGGCATCGGCTTTGGAAGCCTTTTTCTTTTTCTTGGGGGCGGCCGCCGCTTCTTTGGCTGCTTTACGCTTGGCTTTGCGTTTGGCGTTTTTCTTTTTCTTCCGCAGACGCTTTTCTTCTTCGGCCGCTTCGAGTGCTGCTGCTTCGAACGCTGCATCATATTCTGCTTCTGCTTCTGCGTCCTCGTCGGCCTCATCCTCAAAGTCATCCTCTGTCTCAGAAGATGCTTCTAACGTTTCGGTTTGAGGTGGTTCTGATTCGATCGAGTTTTCGACTGCATCTTTTGTGACAGCCTCAGGCAGGTCATGCATTGAGGCCAACATGAGTTCCATGCGTTTGGAGACGCCTTCTGCGCGTTGCGTGAGGGATTCCAACCGCTCTGCGGAGACACCAGCTGTTTTTTGTGCCGCTTTCAAAGTGCGAGTCATGTCATCCACTTGCGCGGAAAGAACGGCCACAGCACCGCCGACACCAGCCTCAAGGTCGTTAAACTTACTCAGGCGGCGCGCCAACACAAAGCAGTAGAGCCCGGCACCGAGCGCTCCTGCGACCATCAAAATATCTGCTATCAAGGTCATTCTGGCCCCCTTTAGTTCAACACGAATTCCATGACCAAAAGGTCGGAAACACGTTCTTGTCCGGTTACGATTTGCACGCGGCGCAGCATTTGAGAGCGCAATTTGACGAGTGCATCTGGCGATTCGATGTCTGAGGCGCTGAGTGCGCGAAGATATCCGTTGAGCACATCCACCACTCTTGGCAGCACGCGTTCGACTTCTTCTTGGTGATCACTGGGAACTTCGAGTTGCGCTCTAAAGCGCAGATAATCTGCGCCACCGCCTGAGGTCAGGGACACAACAAACGGGTCCAGACCTACATAAGCGATGTCCGGGAGAGGTTCTGATTCCTCAACCTTAGCCATCTCTTCTTCTGCGTGTGGCTCGGCGTCACCACCGAGAATCATGCCTGAATAGACGGCGAAAAAACCACCGCCGCCGCCAGCAAGCGCTAGCACCAACCCAATGATTAAAGGGAGTTTTGACGCCTTTTGCGGCGCTTCGTCTGTCTCGACAGTTTCGTCAGTCATGGCAGGTTCCAAATTCTTTGTCCCTGCAACTTCAACCATACAGAAACTAACCGATTGTTAAGTCTGTTAGGAGAAACAGTTCGTGAAGGTTGTGCAGAAGGTACAGCCCCACGGAGTGAAGACGTGCAACAGATATTGAATATGTGGACTGGGTTGGACGCGCGGCGCAAAGCTATCGTCGTGTTGGCCACGGTTGCGGTGTTTGCAACAGTAATTTCTCTTGGTCGCGCAGTGACCAAACCCGGAATGGCTCTGCTTTATAGCGGTCTTGAGAGCGGCGCGGCAGGGGATGTCGTGCGTGCGCTGGAACAGCGCGGAGCAGTTTATGAAGTGCGCGGCGGCGCCATTTATGTAGAATCAGCCTCGCGAGATGAATTGCGCATGACACTGGCCAGTGAAGGGCTGCCCGCCAATACAACGCAGGGATATGAACTGCTTGATTCGCTGTCTGGGTTTGGCACCACATCGCAAATGTTTGACGCGGCCTATTGGCGTGCAAAAGAAGGGGAGCTGGCCCGTACCATTGTTGTCAGCCCTCTGATCAATCAGGCGCGTGTGCATATTGCCAATGCATCTTCCAATCCGTTTCAACGGCACATCAAACCTTCTGCGTCTGTCACCATCACAACAGCTTCTGGTGATTTGCCAACAAAACACGCACAGGCGTTGCGCTTCCTTGTGGCCTCTGCCGTTGCTGGGCTCTCACCCGAAGATGTTGCCGTGATTGACGGCAGTGGCGGGCTTGTCGGCATCGCTGAGGAGACCACAACCACGGTTGGTGAAGACCGCGAAGAAGCGACACGTACGGCCGTTCAGCGTTTGCTTGAAGCGCGCGTTGGTCCTGGCAATGCAGTGGTCGAAGTGAGTATCGAGACCGTCACCGAGACCGAATCGATCACGGAACGTATTTTTGATCCCGCCAGCCGTGTGGCGATCAGCACAGATACCGAGGAACGTAGCACCGATTCTCAGAATGCCAGCGGTACGGTCACCGTGGCTTCAAATCTGCCAGACGGTGACGCAGCAGGCGAATCCGGCTCCACCAACCAGAACCGTGAGACGCGAGAGCGAATCAACTATGAGGTGTCAGAGACACAGCGCGAAATTCTCCGCGAGCCGGGTGCGGTCCGTCGTATGACTGTTGCTGTCTTGGTAAATGGCACACCCGCAGAGAACGAGCTGGGCGAAGCAATTCTGGAGCCACGCTCTGAAGAAGAAATGGAAGCTCTTCGTGAGCTCGTGGCCTCTGCGGTTGGATTTGATGAAAGCCGGGGCGATGTTATCACGCTAAAGTCGATGAACTTTCAGCCATTGGTCCCTATGGGCACATCTGCTGAATCCTCAATGTTTCAAGGTATGACGCTGGATCTGATGTCCATCATTCAGACCGCTGTGCTTGCCATTGTCGCGCTGGTCCTTGGTTTGTTTGTGGTGCGGCCCCTTCTGGCGGGCGGCTCCGGTGAGTTGAACGATATGGCTGAGGCACCAATGCTGCCCGGTCTTGATGATGGCGACGGGTTCCCGGCAATGGCCCCTATGATGGGGGAAGTGGATGATGGCGGCATGATGGGAATGCCCATGGCGCTTGGTGATATGGGCGGTGACGCAGGTGATTTGCCAGCGCTTGGTGGCGGCATGCCGATGGGCGATGACGGCATGTCCCAATCCGATGCTGCGGAACGTCTGCGCAATCTGATTGCGGATCGCAAAGAAGAGACCGTTGAAATTCTGCGGCATTGGCTCGACGATCGCGAGGAGCGCGTCTGATGTCCATTTCTCATCTATTTGAAGATTTTGGGGGCTTCAGCGCACCTCAGCCAGAACCAGAACAACCGCAGGTGGCCAACGAAGACGATATGCTCGCAAGCTTCGAGCAGGGCTATAAGGCTGGTTGGGACGATGCGATAAATGCCAAGTCCGAAGAGCATGCCAGCGTGTCTGCGGAACTGGACCGCAAGTTGCAGGATTTGTCCTTCACTTATCACGAAGCACGTGAAGCCATTGTGGCCGACCTTGCGCCCACGGTTGAGAAGGCAATCATGAGCGTGCTGCCGGAGATTGCCAAACAAGCAGTTGGCGCGATGGTGGTGGAACAGCTCAACACGATCATTCGTGAGAACAGTGAAACACCCGTTGTGCTTTCTGCGGCGCCTGACGCCTATCAGCCTGTCATCGATGTGATGCCTGAAAAGCCGCAGTTCCCGGTTGAAGTGGTGCGTGATGAGAGCTTGTCAGAAGGGCAAGTGCGTTTTGAGTTCGCAGAGCGCGAACGACTTCTGGATATGAGCGAAGTTCTTGAAGCTGTTTCTGAGGCTTTGACTGCGTTCACACATGAAACCCGCAAGGAGGCCCAGAATGGCTGATCCAATGATGAAATCCGATTCTTCCAACCCTTTCACATCCGTGCCGGTGGAGATCACCATCTCTGTGGGCAAAGCGCGCCCGTTGATTGGAGATTTGCTGAACATGAATGAAAATTCTGTTCTGCCGCTGGACAAACGTGTGGATGACCCTGTTGAGCTCTATGTCGGCGATAAATTGATTGCACGCGGAGAGCTGGAAGAGCTGGAAGGCGGGCAAGAGGGGCAGCTTGCGGTGCGTTTGACCGAAGTCGCTGAGTTCGAAAGCGGCCTGTGATGAGCAGGGCAGTTCTCGCTGCCGTCTCGATTGCGATCCTAACTCTATCTCTTGCAGGGGCCGCCTCTGCGCAAGAGTTGAATCTCTCTGTCGGAGACGATGGATCGCTGACGGCGCGCAGTATTCAGATCTTCCTTTTGATTACGGTCCTGAGCATGGCGCCTGGGATCGCAATCATGGTGACATGTTTTCCATTCATCGTCACGGTGCTGTCGATCTTGCGCCAAGCCATCGGGTTGCAGCAATCACCGCCCAATATGATGATGGTGTCGCTGGCCATGTTCCTCACCTACTATGTGATGGAACCGGTCTTCATGCAGGCCTGGACCACGGGTGTGGATCCGCTCCTCAATGAGCTGATCGACTTTGAAACCGCCTTTGAACGCACTGCGGAACCTTTCCGCCTGTTCATGGCGTCCCGGCTTGATCCCGATACTTTCACACATCTCGCCACGCTGCGTCCTGACACCGCGGAAGTTGCGCCGGGGCCTGAGGCACCGTTGTCTGTGTTGGTTCCAAGTTTCATGCTGTCTGAAATCGCGCGGGCGTTTCAGATCGGGTTTTTGATCTTCCTGCCGTTTCTGATCATTGATCTGGTTGTCGCCGCTGTTTTGATGTCCATGGGGATGATGATGGTGCCGCCGGCGATTGTGTCCTTGCCGTTTAAGCTCTCTTTCTTTGTCATCGCTGATGGTTGGAGCTTGATTGCGGGCAGTTTGGTGCGCAGTTACTTCTAGCGGGTTTTGCGCGTTGCTTTCTTTCTGGAGCAGCGCGTGGCATGAAGGCCTATGCGCAGTCAGGCGCGGAGATAGCCCCATGAATTTAAAAGCTACCTTGCTGGCCCTGCTGGCATTCGCGATCTATTCCACGCATGATATGGTGGTGAAACATCTGGGGGCGAGTTTCTCGCCTTTTCAGATTGTGTTTTTCTCCTCTTTGTTCAGTTTTCCACTGATTACCCTGATGCTGGTTCGGGATCCGACACATGGGAATTTGCGCCCGGTTCACCCATGGTGGGTGGCGCTTCGCTCTTTATGTATCGTGATAGCCCCCACTGCGGCTTTCTATGCGTTTTCCACTTTGCCTTTGGCACAGGTTTACGCGCTTTTGTTTTCCGCACCTCTGCTGATCACTGTGCTGTCCATTCCCATTCTGGGTGAGAAAGTTGGTGTTTTCCGCCTCGTTGCGGTTCTGGTTGGGCTGTGCGGCGTGCTTGTCGTTGTGCGTCCTGGGGCCACCAGCCTCAATGGTGGACATCTGGCGGCCATGTTGGCTGCAAGCGCTGTGGCCCTACAATCTGTGATCGTACGTAAGATTGGCCGTGAGGAGCGCCGTGTTGTTTTGATGCTTTACCCACTGCTGATCAGCGTCGCAGTGATGTCGGTGGCGATGAGTTTTGCCTATGAGCCTGTTGCGCTTTCGGATCTGGCAGGCTTTGCGATCGTGGCAGTCTTTGGCTTTGTGGCAACCCTGTTGATGGTTGTGGCCTATACTTGGGGGGAGGCCGCTTTGGTTGCCCCGATGCAATATTCTCAGATCATATGGGCGGTGATTTTTGGCATGTTGTTTTTTGGCGAAACGCCGGATGTGCCCACATTGCTTGGCGCAGGTATTATTGTTGCCAGTGGCCTGTTTATCATTGCACGAGAAGCAACCGGGGGCACATCCAAACAAACCCCGGTTTTGCGGACCCGCTCGCGAGGTATTTCACCGGGCAGTTTACGTGTCAGTCAGGCGATGCGGCGGCCAACGCGGTCTGAAAAGGAATGACCGCGCTATTGCCAACAAAACGGCAAAGCTCTAAATCGCCGATCTCGGTCGGAGTGTAGCTCAGCCTGGTAGAGCACTGTCTTCGGGAGGCAGGGGTCGGAGGTTCGAATCCTCTCACTCCGACCAGTTGCAGAAATCTGAGTACCGATGCACAAGATGGACTGAGACGCAGGCGGACCATGTTTATAGCTGTGCAGGCATCGTTTACGGTTTTGAGAAGGGGTCGATCATCTGTGCTTGTGGAAAGATCTGCATCACATCGGTCGCCGCCTGCTTCAGGAAAATCAATTTGATGTTCGCCCCAGCGTCCATTGTTGCGAAAGCGCGCAAACCGTCTTGTCGCGCTCGCCACAAGCGTTCCAAAAGGGTCCAGCTCTCAGATGTCAGATAGGTGAGCGCTGGCCGCGCGGCTTGCATTGTCGCATGCATCGCCAAGGCGTTAGCTTCGACCAGCGGACCCAGTGTTTCGAAGTCTTGTTCCTTGATGGCGGTCTCAATGGCTGCACAGTCTGCCTCGGCTTGATCTGGCCAGCTTTTGAACAATGGGCTGGTGACAACCGTGTGGTTCATGCCATCCCGAGATGACTGCGATTTTGGGCCAACATCTACGGGTAAAATGGCGATGTGAAACTCCGGCCAGTGTAGATCCAGAGGGTGTGCAAAACTGTCGGCACCATCGTCGCGCGTGCCTTTGTCCCATCGTACAAAGCCATGCCAGAAAGAGCGGGTGGCGCTGCCGCTGCCAAGTCGGGCAATCAGGCTCATCTGCGCCTCTGACAGGGTGTCCGTCAGGCCAAAACACCCACAGAGTGCCCGGGTGAGCGCCGCAAAGCCAGAGGCCGAAGAGGCCAAGCCTGCGGCCGTGGGAATGGTGTTGTTGGTGTCAATGCGCAGAGGTGCGGAGGCGGCATGTGTGCGAAACAAATCCGCAAACCTCAGCGCTTTTGCCGCAAAGGGTGTATCAAGCGCCAGCTCTTTGCCTCCGAGCGTGACGTGATCCTGACCATCGTCAGAGGGGCTCACCTGCGTGTGTGATCCCCAATCGGCCAGCGAAATAGACAGGGAGCTGTTTAAAGGGAGATTGCGCGCATGATCCCGTTTGCCCCAGTATTTTGACAGGGCAATATTGCTGGGTGCGTAAGCTGCAAAAGGCTTTGGTACACCGGCCGATGTCATGGCCGTTCCAATCAACTGTTTGGCCGCGTCACTCATGAATGATCAATCCTTCCATCGCCAGTTCGACCTTTGTGAACCCTTTCGGCACCGTGCCAAGTGCCACCACACAATCCCCAAGACCTGATCCTGAAATTTTTGCGGCCAGTGTTTGTGGGTTCATGTTTGCCCGCGTGATGATGCCTTCCAGAATGTCGTCACAAACACCAAGATCTTCCAACAACGCCTGATAGCGTGTCAGGCTGGTACCAAAATCTTCCCAGTCTTCGCCTTTTGCCGCCAGAATTGCGGTTTCTGTTTCCTGCCCCATTTCCTCATAGAGCTTTGCAAAGGCGGCTTCATTGCCCTGCATGCGCTCCGATATGCGCTGCAGAACCTCTGCTGTGGGAGTTTTGTAGCCTGCATAACACAGCGCCAATTGTGGTGGGCGGGGCAGGCGCGTGATCTGGACATCTGGCGGTGCGCAATAGCTGATCATGCCTCCGGTCAGGCTGGCCGCGAGATCCGCGCCGCTGCCACGCCCTTGAATGCCACGGATGATAGACACAGCGGTGTCATGGAGCTCTTTCTTGTCTGCCCCTGTAAAGGTTGTCAGCGCGCCCAGAACCGCAATTGTCACGGCTGCGGAGGAGCCCAAACCTAATGTGGGATCAATTTCGGAGGAGATGTTTAAATCAAATCCTTCCGCGATCTGCTCATGATGCGCCTCAATACAGGCCATCACAAACCGATAGGGATTTGAGGGCTGAAGGTCGTCCAGCGACGTTTCAAACGGGGCGGCAATTTCAGAGGTGATGCGGATCTGTCGGTCCGCACGTTCTGTCAGGGTCACGGTGAGGCGCTGTTCGATGGCGGCCACAATCGCGCGGTGCCCATAGACCACGGCATGTTCCCCAGAGATCATGATTGATCCGGGGGCGCTGGCGGAGATGTGTCTCATGTTGTCTATCTTTCTGCGGCCGCGTGATGCTGCGGCGCAGGGCCTGTGCTGGCCCCCTTTTGCGCCATGCGCAGCTTAGACCAAGTCTTATCCGGATGTGTCTCCATAAGACGGCGCATCGCTTCGTGATCCGTAAGCCGCACCAAGATGGCCCCGCCACCGGTGCCTTTGACCGATCCTGCGCCACAGATTTTTGCGGCTCCGCCAAGGGCGCAAACAGATTGCACAAAAGCCTGTGCGGGTTCTGGAACCACTCCAATATGTTCGAGCAAAGATTGGTTTTCTCGCAGCAGCGGGATCAGGTCTGATCCATCTGAAAGCGCGCGTGACAGCCCATCGGTGCAGGTTGCAAAGGCGTGCCACAGGTGTGTGTCATGCCCGTGCTGGGCGCGCACTTGCGCTACACATTCTCCTGTGGAGCTTTCCGGGCGGCCATGAAGAACCCAATACCAGCCGTCTCCTTCTGTCAGACCATGGCTATGATTGACAGCGGGTACACTCAACTCCCCTTCCGTGACATGAACCAAGCCACCGTACACAACGGCGGCGGCATCAATCGGGCCGGCTTTGCCATGCTTGAGCCGCTCACAAAACCGCACTCTTTCATAGCGTTCCTGAAGGGTTTTATGACGGTCTAAGAGCGTTTCAAACAAGACTGTCACGGCGGCTACGACCGCTGCAGACGATCCCAAGCCAGCGCCGATTGGCAGATCGGAACAGCTGGAAAGTTGGCCGGGGTGCGGCAGGTGCCCTACCGCGCCAAAGCCCGTCATGGATGTGCCTGTGCTGCCTTCGCTGTCCTTGAGCAAAGAGGCCAGCGTATACACCGCAAGATCATCCGGGTGTGTCAGAATTTCATGAACCAGCAATTCGCCACGCTTGAATTGATCAAAGCGTTTATCGAGGGAAGTCTTGAATTTATGCAAGAGCTTGAGAGGATAGTCGACACCAGAAGACAGGTTTTCAAACGCTGTGCGCAGGCCCTCTCCGGGGCCCTGCGGGACGAACTTCACCTCGGTATATTGTGCCAGAGCCATTGCGAGCGCAGGGGCTCCATAGAGCACAGAATGCTCCCCTGACAAGATGAGCTTGCCGGGGGAGTGCGCCACAGACATATCCGAGGCTTCAGGCCCGCGTGTCGACGTAGATGCGCTTGTGGTCATTGATACCTGCCAGTCTGTAGCGCCCGCGCGCCTCAACCTCAAAGGTCAGCTCTTCGCCGTCTTTTGCCACAGGCGTGCCCCAGAGCTCAACATAGTCCTCATAGCTGACCGGCACACGGTCTTCTAATATGGCTTGGTGGTGTTGTGTGAACAGGTGTTCTTGGTATCCCGACACAACGGTGGCATCGAAAAATTCACCTGTTGCCCCAGAGCCATAGGAAAACAGGCCGATGGATTTTCCTGTGAGATCGTCCTCCGAATTCTCCAATGTGGAAATCAGAGCGAGGTAGATCGAGGCTGTGTAGCTATTTCCGACAACGCGATTGTAGAGCATGCCAGGAAGTGCCATCTCCATATCAAGGGCGGCTTTGGCCGATTTTGCCAGATGGCGGTGTGCCTTTTCGCCCATGCGGGAGAAGGGCAGATGATAGCAGAACCGTGCAAAATCTTCATAGGCTTTGCCGCCGTTTTCACCATAATCGCGCCAGGCTTCGATCAAAGCGTTTAGGTACCGCAATGTGGAGAACTTGCCGTCAAAGAGGGGGGTGCGGCGGTGGTTGGGACGCCAGAAATCCATAATGTCTTCAGAGAACAAACCAGAGACGGCACCAATCTCCAGCAATTTGGGATCTGCACTGATCAACATGGCAACAGCGCCCGCTCCCTGGGTGGCCTCGCCAGAGCTTTCGCGATCATAGCGCGCCACATCTGAGGCAATGACGAGCACTTTGCGATCTGGGCGGCGCGCGACATAGCTACAGGCGAGCTGTAGGGCCGGAGTTGCCGAATAGCAGGCCTGTTTCAGTTCAACATTGCGGCAGTTTGCCGGTAGGCCCAGCAGGCGGTGTACGTAAATGCCCGCAGCTTTTGACTGATCAATACCGGTTTCGGTTGCAAAAAGGACCGTGTCGATGCCTTCGGTGCCATAGCGATCAATCAATGGTCGCGCCGCCTCTGCGGCCATGGTGACGATGTCTTCATCGTGGCCGGGCAGCGCAATTTTTTCCTGCCCAATTCCACGCGAGAATTTTTCAGGATCGATGCCGTGTTTTTCGGCCAGTGTCGCGAGGCTGATGTATCGATGAGGCGTGTAAAAGCTCATCGCCTCAATGCCAGTTTTGATCATTTCGTTCCGTCTTCTACCGAATGAGAGAGGTGTTTCCCTGAAGAGATTGAACATTTGCTGTCCCTAAAAGGAACATCGCAGTGATAAACTCTTTTTGAAACTTCCTTATTTTTCTTACTACACTATTGCTGGAGTCCTGAGCTGCTTCCAAGAATGGGGCTGCAACGCCGCACAGGTCAGCACCCAGAATCACACTTTTGGCCATGTCTACACCATTGCGAATGCCACCGCTGGCGATGAGGGTGGTTTTCCTTTGGTGATGCGACAATGTTTCACGAGCGCCGATCAGGCTCTCCACAGTTGTCAGCCCCCAATCTTGAAACACCAACCCCAGATCATCGTCGTCGTCAGAGCGGCGATGGTATTCGATGCGGCTCCAAGACGTCCCGCCGCGCCCGGCGACATCAAAGTGAGACACTCCTGCCGTCAGTCCAAGGTCGATGTCGGCCTGTGACAGGCCCGAACCAACTTCTTTCAATATCGCAGGTACATCAAGGTGGTGGGTGATCTGCGCTATTTTAGAGGTGAGATCGGAAAAATCCCGATCCCCTTCCGGCTGAACCGCTTCTTGCAGAGGGTTGAGATGAAGATACAGCGCATCAGCCTTGAGAACATCGACAGCCGCCCGGCAATGTTCCAAGCTGAAGCCCTTGTTTAATTGCACGGCACCGATGTTGGCCAGCAGAGGTACATCAGGGGCCAGCGCGCGCAAATCAAAGCTGGCCGCAGCGTCATGATTGGTGAACATGACACGCTGGGACCCTACGGCCATGGCAACCCCGGTTTCCTGTGCGGCTATCGCCAGGTTGCGATTCAGTTGCAGACACTCCTCGCCAGAGCCACCTGTCATCGAAGAAATCAACAAGGGAAACGAGAGAGGTTTGCCCAAAAAAGTGCAGGTGGTGTCTATCTGATCAAAGTCGAGTTCTGGAAGCGCGCGGTGGGTGAGGGAAATCTGGTCAAACCCACTGGCTCGGCGTTCAACCTGCGGATCAGATTGAATGGCGCGGATATGTTCCAGCTTGCGTCCTGCGACGCTGCGATCGACGCTGTCTTTGCTCACCGTTCCAGTTCCATATGTGTGCGGACCAGCTCACCTGGGTTGGTTTGGGCCGCCAAGAGGGACAATTCTCCGCACAAAACCGTGGCGGCGCAAATCCCAGCCAGACGGCGCGCATTTTCGCCAGCAGGGCGATCATCTTTACAGCCCATTCTGGCAAGGTTGTCTTCTACGGCGGTGTTGCCTTTCCCGGCACCAACGGAGCCCATAATGAGATTTGGGAGGGTGCAGGCAAAATAGAGATCTTCGCCGCGTTTCTCACATGTGACTTGGCCCTGCGATCCTTCGATGATGTTCGCCGCGTCCTGTCCGGTGGCAAGATAAAAGGCCAAGAGCATATTGGCAAAATGGGCGTTGGCGCTCCGCAGAGAGCCGGCGAGGGTGCCGCCGACGTAGTTTTTCTCATGGTTGAGCAGAACCATCTTTTCCGCGTCGGTACGCAGCATCCGTGTGAGGATCTTTCGCGGGATTTCGATTTCCGCAATCATGTATTTCCCGCGCCCGAGCAGCCCGTTGACCGCCGAAGGTTTCTTATCGGTACACAGATTACCTGAGATAGACGAGTACGTCAGATGTGGTTGATCGGCGAGAATCCATTCCAGAACAGCTTCGGCCGCTTTGGTGACCATGTTGTGACCTGAGGCGTCGCCAGTGATGCATTCGACACGCACAAAAAGCAGGTTTCCGGCAATCTGTCGGTTAAGCCGATCAAGGCGCGCAAAACGGCTGGTCGTGGCGATGATCTCTGCAACT
This sequence comes from Shimia sp. R11_0, assembly GCF_017744035.1. Lineage (NCBI taxonomy): Bacteria > Pseudomonadati > Pseudomonadota > Alphaproteobacteria > Rhodobacterales > Roseobacteraceae > Shimia > Shimia sp. R11_0. Next base: position 448,792 of record NZ_JAGHQY010000001.1, read on the forward strand.
TTGTCAAACTGCGCTTCGATCCTCCGCCACGCTGCGACCGCTTCTGCACCTGAGGGCGCGCGCACGGCGATAGATCTGGTCATCCGTTCATCGACCATCGTGACGTGAATGCCGCCGCTGTACCGAGACACTCCTGCCCCGCGATCGGTGGATGGCCAAAGCGGGCTTTCAAAGGTTGCCAAAGGAACGCTTACTTCTCCGTCGACCACGTCGCCTTTTAAGATCAGTGGGCCAACCCATCGGGTCGGAATTGGAGTGGAAAACGTCTGCTTATCGCGCACCTTCAGTCCCTTTTCGTCTCTCGGAGCTTCGCTTGCCATGTTGTTCACGGACAAGCGGCTGCTCTTGGTTTTCCTGCTGGCGCGCAGGAATAGTATCTTCGGTATGCGCATATACCCTCAAAACACCAGCGGAAAGGTCCGCGCATGACGAAATGTGCTTTTTACCGCAGCCTATAGTGTTTCTGAAGGTAGTGCTTAGGCGTGACTTGCCAAGGCAGTGTTGGTTTTTTGGCGTTTTTAGGGTGGCATCAATCAGCACGGGCAGTTTGTTGGTTTGCGCGGAGATGCCGCATCGTGATTGCTCTGCTTTGCCTTCCTCCGGTGTTTGTCAGGTCTGATACAGCCATTTGTTCGCGAGCGAGTCTGCGTTTTGGGGAAACGGGTTGCATTTGGGGGCAGGATCTATAAAAGGCCTCGTCATACATGCGCGTGCAGCCCGCTCTGGCTTGATCTGATTCTCCTTGTTCGGAGAAACCTGTTCGGGGCGCAGCACGCATCAAACGCACCGACGATAAGGTAAAAGATCATGGCAAATTCGCCTCAGGCTAAAAAACGCGCCCGTCAGAACGAGCGTCGTCTCGAAGTTAACAAAGCACGTCGTTCCCGTATCCGTACGCATCTGCGCAAAGTTGAAGAAGCAATCGCTTCTGGTGACAAAGAGGCGGCAACTGCTGCACTGCGCGCTGCTCAGCCTGAGCTGATGCGCGGCGTGAGCAAAGGTGTTTACCACAAGAACACAGCGGCTCGTAAGATGTCCCGCTTGGCTGCTCGGGTCAAAGCAATCGCGTAAGCTGCTTTCGATATGTTTCAGAAAACGCCGCTGAATTTCAGCGGCGTTTTTTGTGCTTAAGCATAGGCGATGATCAATAGGGTTGCGCCAAGCGCCACGCGATAGATCACATAGGGTGTAAAGCTGACGGAGCGGAGCAATCGCATCATCAGCGTGAGGGCCAAGAGAGCTGCCACAAAAGAAAATGCCGCAGCAATGCTGGCATCGCGTGCCAAAGCCAAGTCAGCTTCGCGGATCACATCTACAGACAGTAGGGCACCGCTGGCGATGATTGTTGGGATCGACATCAGCATTGCCAGTTTCGCTGAATCATGCCGTGTAAATCCCAGATGGCGCGCGCCTGTGATGACGATGCCTGAGCGAGATGTGCCCGGAATGATCGCCAGAGCTTGCCACAAACCCATTTTGAGTGCGGTTTGAAAGGACCAGTCGGTTTCTGTTTTCACTTGTTCGGAACGCTGGTCGGCCCACCAGAGGGCAATTCCGAACAGGATCATCGTCCAGCCTATGACAGCAACAGAGCGCAGCATGTCATAGAGGCCCGTTACTTTGAGTATCAAGCCAGCCAGAGTAACCGGCAGTGTGGCGATGATCAGCAGTAAGGCCAGGCGGGCATCATCCGTGTCAATGCGGCCGGTAAAAGCGCGTGGCAATCCGGCGAAAGCGCTTTTGGCATCTTTCCAAAAATAGATGATGACTGCGCCCAATGTGCCGACATGGACGGCCACATCAATGGCCAGGCCCTGATCTGGCAGGGAGGTGACCTGTGACAGAAGAATCAGGTGCCCGGAGGAGCTGACGGGGAGAAATTCCGTGAGCCCTTGGATGATTGCCACCAAAAAAATGTGAAAAAGTGCCATAATGGGTGAGGTCCTGCGTTGAGCGACTCACGTATAGAGGTCCTGTGAATTAAGGGAAATATTCAATATAAATCCGAATCGGACCTAAAAATCCGCAATTTTTCGCCCCAAGTGTGGAGAAAAGATCAAAAAAGTGAAATATAGGTCAGTATTTTTGACTTTTATCCCGTTTGATTATTTTCTAAACACGGCGGACTGGAAAAATCAGGAGGCAGCTGGCATGGCCAAGCAACCGATGCTGAAATTTGTGACTGTAGATCGCGACATGCCGGAGAAGCGTGATGCGGGTGTGCGCAAAGATGACTTCAATGAGATTTATGCTGAATTCGCCAAGGCGAAGGCAGAAGAGCAGGCCAGCCGTTGTAGCCAATGTGGTGTGCCCTATTGCCAGAGCCACTGCCCACTACACAACAATATCCCGGATTGGCTGCGTCTGACGGCGACAGGGCGTCTGAAAGAAGCTTATGCGGTGAGCCAGGCCACCAACACCTTCCCGGAGATCTGTGGCCGCATCTGCCCGCAGGACCGTCTGTGTGAAGGCAACTGCGTGATTGAACAGTCCGGCCATGGCACCGTGACCATCGGTTCCGTGGAAAAATACATCACCGACACCGCCTGGGAACAGGGGTGGGTTGAGGCGCTTGCGCCCAGTGAAGAGCGCAGTGAAAGCGTTGGCATCATCGGGGCAGGCCCCGGTGGTTTGGCCGCCGCAGATCGTCTGCGCCGCGCCGGGTTTCAGGTCACCATCTATGACCGCTATGACCGCGCAGGCGGCCTGCTGACCTATGGCATTCCGGGCTTCAAGCTGGAGAAAGATGTGGTCATGCGCCGCAACCAGCTTCTGGAAGATGGTGGTGTGACCTTCAAGCTGAACTGCAATGTGGGCGAAGACATTTCTTTCCAAGAAATTCGCGACGCGCATGAGGCTGTGATCATTGCCACAGGCGTGTACAAAAGCCGTGATTTGCAAGGCCCTGGCGCTGGTGCAGAAGGCATTGTGAAGGCGATCGACTATCTCACCGCCTCCAACCGTCTGAACTTTGGCGACACCGTACCTGAGATCGAAAGCGGTGAGCTGAATGCAGAGGGCAAAAAGGTTGTTGTGATCGGCGGTGGCGACACCGCGATGGACTGTGTGCGCACGGCGATCCGTCAGGGTGCCGAGAGCGTGAAATGTCTCTATCGTCGCGACAAGGCCAACATGCCCGGCTCTCAGCGGGAGACGCAGAACGCCGAAGAAGAAGGCGTGGAATTTGTCTGGCTGTCAGCGCCAAAAGGTTTCACCGGCACCGATAAGGTCGAAGGTGTGATGGTGCAGAAAATGCGCCTTGGTCAGCCGGATGCCTCTGGTCGTCAGAGCCCCGAAGTGATTGAGGGTGCGGATTATGTGGAAGAGGCGGATCTTGTCATCAAAGCGCTGGGTTTTGAGCCCGAAGATCTGCCAACCCTCTGGGATCAGCCTGAGCTGGAAGTGACCCGCTGGGGCACGGTGAAAGCACAGTTCACCACCGGTGCCACCGATCTGGATGGCGTCTATGCGGTGGGGGATATCGTGCGTGGCGCGTCGCTGGTGGTCTGGGCCATCAAGGACGGTCGCGATTGTGCGGATGCCATCATCGAGAAGTTCGCAGCACAGGCCGCAGTGGCCGCAGAGTAAATCTTAACGCCCGCCGATTTCCGGCAAAAATCGGAGGTCGGTATCGCATCGGTATCACGGTGGTATCGCATAGGTGCCAAAATTGGCGGGCAAATATTAATAGGACAACCATGCTGACTAAGCGGCGCAAGCCACGGTTGGCACAGATCACCGGAGGCAAGTCGCTGACCTTCCCGATTTGGGGCCGATGGTGAGACAGATGGAGACAAGCCAATGACCAAATTTGACGAGAACTGGGTCAGAGCCGAAGAAGCCAAACGCAAGTGGTTGGCGGAGAACGGTCTCTATTCCGAGGAAGAAGAGCACTCCTCCTGTGGTGTGGGCCTTGTGGTCTCCATCGACGGTAAGCCGAGCCGTAAGGTTGTTGAGGCGGGCATCACTGCGTTGAAAGCGATCTGGCACCGGGGTGCGGTGGATGCCGATGGCAAGACCGGGGATGGCGCGGGCATTCACGTACAAATCCCTGTGCCGTTCTTCTATGATCAGATTGAGCGCACCGGCCATGAACCCAACAAAAATGAGCTGATTGCGGTTGGGCAGGTGTTTCTGCCCCGCACTGATCATGGCGCACAGGAATCCTGCCGGACGATTGTGGAAACCGAAGTTCTGAAAATGGGCTATCGCATCTATGGCTGGCGTCATGTGCCGGTGGATGTGACTTGTCTGGGTGAGAAGGCCAATGCGACCCGCCCAGAGATTGAGCAAATCCTGATCTCCAACTCCAAAGGTGTGGATGAAGAGACCTTTGAGCGTGAGCTTTATGTGATCCGTCGTCGCATCGAAAAAGCGGCGCTGGCGGCCAATATTGGTGAGCTTTACATCGCCTCGCTGTCCTGCCGTTCGATCATCTACAAGGGCATGATGCTGGCCGAGCAGGTGGCGGTGTTCTATCCCGATCTGATGGATGAGCGCTTTGAAAGTGCTTTTGCGCTTTATCACCAGCGTTATTCCACCAACACCTTCCCGCAGTGGTGGCTGGCGCAGCCGTTCCGCATGTTGGCGCACAACGGTGAGATCAACACGCTGAAAGGCAACCTCAACTGGATGAAGAGCCATGAAATTCGCATGGCCTCTGCTTCCTTTGGGGATTTTGCCGATGACATCAAACCCATTGTGCCCGGCGGGGCCTCTGACTCTGCGGCGCTGGATGGCGTGTTTGAAGTGCTGGTGCGTGCGGGCCGGTCGGCGCCGATGGCGAAAACCATGCTGGTGCCAGAAAGCTGGTCCAAGCAGGCGGTGGAGCTGCCACAGGCGTGGCGTGACATGTATTCTTACTGCAATTCTGTGATGGAGCCATGGGATGGTCCGGCCGCGCTGGCGATGACCGATGGCCGCTGGGTTTGTGCCGGGCTTGATCGGAACGGTCTGCGCCCGATGCGCTATGTTGTGACGGGCGATGGCCTGCTGATTTCTGGTTCTGAAGCCGGGATGGTGCCGATTGATGAATCCAATGTGGTGGAAAAAGGCGCGCTTGGTCCCGGGCAACTGCTTGCCGTGGATATGAAAGAGGGCAAGCTCTACCACGACACGGACATCAAAGACAAACTGGCGGCGTCACGTCCGTTTGGCGAATGGGTTGGCAAGATCCGTGATCTGGCGGGTGAGCTGGACCGGGTGGAAGAGACTGCCACCTATAGCGGTGCTGAGCTGCGCGCGCGTCAGATCGCGGCGGGCTACTCCATGGAAGAGGTGGAGCAGATCCTTGCGCCGATGGCAGAAGACGCCAAAGAAGCGCTGGCCTCGATGGGCGATGATACGCCAAGTGCGGTGCTGTCGAAGATGTATCGCCCATTGAGCCATTTCTTCCGTCAGAACTTCTCTCAGGTGACCAACCCGCCCATCGACAGCCTGCGTGAATATCGCGTGATGTCGCTCAAGACCCGGTTTGGCAACCTCAAGAACGTGCTGAGCGAAGATGGCAGCCAGACTGAGATTGCCGTATTGGAAAGCCCCTTTGTGGCCAATGCGCAGTTTGCGCGGATGCTTGAGGTCTTTGACGATACGGTTGTGAAAATCGACTGTACCTTTGAGGCGGGCAGCCATGAGGGCGCCTTGCAGGCAGGTCTCGCACGTATTCGTGCCGAGGCGGAGGATGCGGTGCGCTCTGGCGCGGGCCACATTGTGCTGTCTGATGAAACGCAGGGCGCGGATAAAGTGGCGATGCCGATGATCCTCGCGACCAGCGCGGTGCACAGTCACCTGACCCGGAAGGGTCTGCGCACCTTCTGCTCGCTGAACGTGCGCTCGGCAGAATGTATTGATCCGCATTACTTTGCGGTTCTGATTGGGGCCGGTGCCACCGTGGTGAACCCCTATCTGGCCGAAGACACGCTGGCGGATCGCATTGAGCGCGGTCTGGCGGATGGCTCGCTGACCGAAAACATGGCGCGCTATCGTGAAGCGATTGATCAGGGTCTCTTGAAGATCATGGCGAAGATGGGGATTTCGGTGATTTCCTCTTATCGTGGTGGTCTGAACTTTGAGGCTGTGGGTCTGTCGCGTGCCATGTGTGCGGAGTATTTCCCCGGCATGACCAGCCGGATCTCTGGCATCGGGGTGAGCGGCATTCAGAAGAAGGTCGAAGAGGTGCATGCCAAAGGTTTCCTGTCGGGCACGGATGTGTTGCCGATTGGGGGCTTTTACAAGGCGCGTAAATCCGGGGAGACCCACGCCTGGGAAGCGCAGACCATGCATATGATGCAGGCGGCCTGTGACCGGGCGTCTTTTGAGCTGTGGAAGCAGTATTCTGCGAAGATGCGGGCCAATCCGCCGATTCACCTGCGGGATCTGCTCAACATCAAGCCGTTGGGTGAGGCCATTCCGATTGAAGAGGTCGAAAGCATCACCGCGATCCGCAAACGCTTTGTGACGCCGGGCATGAGCCTGGGGGCGCTGAGCCCGGAAGCGCATAAGACGCTGAACGTTGCGATGAACCGGATTGGGGCGAAGTCTGACTCTGGTGAGGGTGGCGAAGATCCGGCGCATTTCGTGCCAGAGCCCAATGGCGACAACCCTTCTGCGAAGATCAAACAGGTGGCCTCTGGCCGGTTTGGTGTGACGGCGGAATACCTGAACCAGTGTGAAGAGCTGGAGATCAAGGTGGCGCAGGGCGCGAAGCCGGGTGAAGGTGGTCAGCTGCCGGGCATGAAAGTGACCGACCTGATTGCACGTCTGCGTCACTCGACCAAGGGTGTGACCCTGATTTCGCCGCCGCCGCACCACGACATCTACTCGATCGAAGACCTTGCGCAGCTGATCTATGATCTCAAGCAAATCAACCCGCGCTGTAAGGTGACGGTGAAGCTGGTGGCGTCGTCCGGTGTGGGCACGATTGCTGCGGGTGTGGCCAAGGCGAAAGCCGACATCATCCTAATCTCCGGCCACAATGGCGGCACCGGGGCGTCGCCTGCGACCTCGATCAAATATTGTGGTCTGCCCTGGGAGATGGGCCTCACCGAGGCGCATCAGGTGCTGGCGATGAACAACCTGCGGGAGCGTGTCACGCTGCGGACCGATGGCGGGTTGCGCACGGGGCGTGACATTGTGATGGCCGCGATGATGGGCGCAGAGGAATACGGCATTGGGACCGCTGCGCTGATCGCGATGGGCTGTATCATGGTGCGTCAGTGCCAGTCCAACACCTGCCCGGTCGGGGTCTGTACGCAGGACGAAGATCTGCGCAAGAAATACACCGGCAACGCGGATAAAGTGGTGAATCTGATCACCTTCTATGCGCAGGAAGTGCGGGAAATCCTGGCCTCCATCGGGGCGCGCAGCCTGGAAGACGTTATCGGGCGTGCGGATCTGCTGGCGCAGGTGAGCCGTGGCTCAGCGCATCTGGATGATCTGGATCTCAACCCGCTGCTGATCACCGTCGATGGCGCACAGGACATCGTCTACAACCGCGATATGCCGCGCAATGTGGTGCCTGACACGCTGGATGCGGAGATCGTGCGGGATGCGGCGCGCTTCCTCGAAGATGGTGAGAAGATGCAGCTCAGCTATGCGGTGCAGAACACGCATCGGACCGTGGGCACACGCACCTCAAGCCACATCGTGCGCAACTTCGGCATGCGCAATGCGCTTCAGGAGGATCACCTGACCGTCAAGCTGACCGGCTCTGCCGGGCAGTCGCTGGGGGCCTTTGCCGCGCCGGGTCTGAAGATTGAAGTCTCCGGCGATGCCAATGACTATGTTGGCAAAGGTCTTTCCGGTGGTACGGTTGTGGTGCGTCCTCCGCAGGTCAGCCCGCTGACGGCAAGCGAAAACACCATCATCGGCAATACCGTGCTTTACGGGGCGACCGATGGACATCTGTTTGCGGCTGGTCGCGCGGGTGAACGTTTCGCGGTCCGTAACTCGGGGGCGAAAGTGGTGATCGAAGGCTGCGGCGCCTGTGGCTGTGAATATATGACCGGTGGTGTGGCGGTGATCCTTGGGGACATCGGCGCGAACTTCGGCGCAGGCATGACCGGCGGCATGGCCTATCTTTATGATCCGGAAGGCAAAGCCGAAGGTGTCATGAACATGGAGACGCTGGTGACCTGTCCGGTGACCGTTGCGCATTGGGAAGATCAGCTTAAGGGTCTGATCGAACGCCATGTGGCCGAAACCGGCAGCCGGAAAGCGGCAGACATCCTGCAACATTGGGATGTGGAAAAGGCCAACTTCCTGCAGGTGTGCCCCAAGGAGATGCTGGTGCATATTCCGCATCCGTTGACGCTTGAAGAAGCTGCGGTTCCCGCCGAATAAGGCCGGAATAGAGACAAAAAGACCCCCGCTGGCCCTAGCTGGCGGGGGTTTTTGTTTTTGGGGACATGCGCCTAACCCAAAGACCTATGTTGTCGTTGAAATAGTGGTTTTCGCGTTGGGCGTTATCCTCACGCTGCCTTCGACCATCACTTGGTTTCGGCCAGAGTTTTTGGCGACATACAGCAACTCGTCCGCGCGTTTGAGGAGGGTCGTGGCCGGGTCGGTTTGAGCGCACATCTCGGTAAGCCCGATACTCACCGTTAAGCGAATTTTATTTGCGTCAGCGATGATTTCGCTTGCCTGTATCGTCGAACGTAGCCGCTCACAGGCCGCATATGCGCCAATCAGGTTTGTGTCGGGGAACACCAGCGCAAATTCTTCGCCACCGAGCCTGCCAACAAGGTCAATTGTGCGAAACTCGCGGATCAGCATCCGTGAAAGCTGTTGCAGGGTCTTGTCTCCGGCATCGTGGCCGTATGTGTCATTTATCCGTTTGAAATGATCCACATCGAGCATCGCAACCGACATTGGCAACCCGTGTTGTCGGGCTTTGTCAAATTCAGTTTCCAGTGTTTTCAGAAAGGGGCGCCGGTTCGACACTTGGGTCAAAGGATCCGTATTTGCCTCGATCTGAAGGAGCTCATAGGCTTTGGTCAGCTCTCTGATGCTCAAAATGCCGACAAGTTTCCCATTCTCGATCACCGGCATATGCCGGATTGCGTGTTCATTCATGAGGTGCAGCAGGTAGGCCACCTCGTCCTCCGGGCCGCATGAAATGACGGACCGGGTCATTACCTCTGAAACCAAAGCTTCTGCGGCATTGGGATCACAACTCGCGACGACAGGCAGGAGATCCCTCTCGGAGACAATGCCAACCATTGTGTTGGTTTCGTCGGTCACAACCAATGCGCCAAGTTTCAGAGTCATCAGAGCGGTGGCGGCTTGTCGAAGCGTCGCTTGAGGTCGAATACTCTCGACCGTGTTCGATTCTTTGGACTTCAATAACTGAGACACTCTCACTCTGAAGGCTCCCTATTCAATCGTGCAGTAGTGTAATCCCTACCTGATCAGCGGTTAAAAGGTTCTTTCTATATGTATTTTTGGATGTAGCATTTTACCTAAATGGTCTGTGAATCGAGGCTGTATTTTACAAGGAGATGGGCCTTGGCGATCTGCTGCTTGGGCAATGGGATGTGAACGCCGTCTGTGGACTTGCAACTTCTCAACGCATGAGGTTTCTGTGATTTAAATCAGAGGGATGCTCTTGGAGGGCTGGCCATGAAGTTGGCGCTTTTTTTGTCTGTTTCTGTTGTTTTGGGCGCGCCTATGTCGGCTTGCGCAGATGAGTTTTCAGTCGGGTTTGTGGACAAGAGCGTGGCCCAGTGTCTGGCCTGGTTCACAGGGGACATGACGCAGGCTGCCTATGGAGACTGGCATTTGTCAGAGCAAACGGCGCGGGAGTTGTCTCTGGCGCAGAAATATCCTGATTTGAAGCCAACCAGCTTCCATTTTGTCAGCCCGGAGCGGCATTATCTTGCGATTTTGAAGGCGCATATTGCGACCTGCAGCGTGATGGAAAACGTCCTGAGCGTGGATGAAGCGGGCCGTGTGACAGTACCGCCAGTGCCGTTTGACAACGGGCAGGCTTGGCAGGCTTTGCAAACATGGGGCGCGGATCAGGCGTTGAATGCGGGATTTGAAGATTGGCCCGAAGGAGCGGCGCAAAAACACCTGCCGGAGCGCTTTGATTTTGTCTTTTTCAAAAAGCGCTGTCAGGCCGACATGCTTTGGACGATACAGGCGACAGCGCAGGCAGAGGGACGCGGCGCGGAAGATATGTCTTTGCCCTTGCCGACATGGCATCTCACCATGTCGCGCTTTCATGCAGATGATCCCGACTTCGGCGGCTATGTGCAACGCGCCTGTCCCAAACTCTCTTAAATGACGCGCGGGCCGCTTTTCTCGCCTGTGATTCGTGAAATATGAACGCGAAATTAACCTCTGACTGCTCTGCTGTTGGGGGTTTTTACTTGTCTCATGTCTTTTGCAGAACGCGATCAGCGGGGACCGATTGCATTGGAGTGGACGATGAAGACGCGTATTTTGACGCTGGCGATGATTATGGGGCTGACGGGGCAAGTGGCAGCGGCCGGGCAATGTGGCTTTGCCTACTGCTGGGGCGCAGTGGCGATTGGGCAGGGCGGTGTCTGGGGCTGGGCCCACAGCCACTATTCTGAGCAGAGCGCGATCAATGCCCTGCAGAATGAATGTGGCGGAAACTGCGACAACCTGCATACGTTTTATAACAGCTGTGGGGCGATTGCGGAGGGCAGCAGTGGCAATTGGGGCTTTGGTGAAGGCGCGACGCGGGCGCATGCGGAGTACACGGCCAAAGCCTATTGCGCGACATATGGCGGGGGATGTGAGATTCGGGCCTGGGCCTGCTCGCCCTGATCCAGAAAGATCAGCTTTCGGCGGATTTCTGGTCCTGTATTTTGGGAGGCTTGCACGGATGACGGGGAGTCTCTAAGCCCGTAGGATCAAGAGGCGCCTGATTACAGTGGTGGATCACAGCGACAGGGATATCGCGCGGGGATATGGCACAGACAAAAGCCAAACAACAAAAGCATGGCGTGGTCAGGCGTCAATGGCTGCGCCTGCGCTATTGGCTGCGGCGTGTGGCGCTATGGTCTGTCTCTCTGGTGATCCTTTCCGTCCTGCTTTACGCAGTGGTGAACCCACCGATCACATGGACCATGGTGGGGGAGAAGCGCCGACTTGGGGCGATTGACCGCGCCTGGGTGCCGATCGAAGACGTGGCGCCGGTGATGTTGCGATCGGTGGTGGCGGCTGAAGATGCCAATTTCTGTCTGCATTGGGGATTTGACGTGCGTGAAATTCGCCGCGCGATTGCCGAAGGGGCGGGGCGCGGGGCAAGCACGCTCACCCAGCAGACGGTGAAGAATGTCTATTTCTGGCAAGGGCGCAGCTGGCCGCGCAAGGTGATGGAAACCCTTATGACACCGCTGGTGGAGATGGCCTGGAGCAAGAAGCGCATTCTTGAGGTCTATATCAATGTGGCGGAGTTTGATGAGGGGATCTTTGGGGTGGAAGCGGCGGCGCGGCACTACTTCGATGTCGGGCCTGAGGCCTTGACCGCGGTGCAGGCGGCGCGGCTGGCGGCGGTGCTGCCCAACCCCAAGGTGCGGGATGCCAGCAAGCCAACCGCCGGGTTGCGGCGGCGGGCGGCGGCGATCCTGGATGGGGCGGCGACCATACGCGGAGATGCGCGCGCGGCCTGTTTTGCGGATTGAAAAATGGCCCTTGGCAAGGCATTGAGAGTCTATCTCTGAAATTCCAACAAGGCTGTGACTGTCCTGATGAACCGTTTGTTCCATGTGCCCCTGTCCCCATTCTGCCGCAAGGTGCGCCTCGTGATGGGGGAAAAGCGGCTGGAAGTGGAGCTGGTGGAGGAGCGCTATTGGGAGCAGGATCCGGATTTCCTGCGCCGCAATCCGGCGGCCAAAGTGCCGGTTCTTAAGATGGACGGCAAGATGATGGCGGAAAGCAGTGCGATCTGTGAGTATCTGGAAGAGCAATATCCGGATCCGGCGCTGATGCCGCGGGATGCAGATGGGCGCTATGAGGTGCGCCGGCTGGTGGCGTGGTTTGATGACAAGTTTCACCATGAGGTCACTGCCAAGCTGCTTTATGAGCGGGTCAATCGCAAGCTGATGGGAACGGGTTACCCGGACAGTTCCAATGTGAAGGCGGGGGCGAAGGCGATCAAATATCACCTCGACTACATGCATTGGCTGCTCGATCACCGCCGGTGGCTGGCGGGGGATGTGATGAGCCTTGCTGATTTTGCCGCCGCGGCGCATCTGAGTGCGCTGGATTATATTTCGGATGTGGATTGGAACCGCTCTGCGGTGGTGAAAGACTGGTATGCGACCATCAAGTCGCGTCCGGCGTTTCGCGCCATTCTGGCAGATCAGGTGCCGGGGTTCCCGCCACCGGCGCATTATGCGGATCTGGATTTCTGATCTTTCGGGAGAAGGGGGCTGTCTGCCCCCTCGGCCTGACAGCCTCACCCCCGAGGATATTTCGGGCCAAATGAAGGAGTGGGCCGGTGTCTGCTGATCTGACCGCGCGGATGAAAGCGGAGGCCCGGGAGATGGGCTTTGATCTGGCGCGGGTGTGTCGGCCAGATGCGGTGCGCCATGTTGGCGCAGATCTGGCGGGGTTTCTGGCCAAAGGTTATCACGGGCAGATGAAGTGGCTGGGGGAGCGTACCCACTGGCGCGCAGATCCCAGCGTTCTGTGGCCTGAGGCGCGTTCTGTGATCATGCTGGGGGAGAGCTATACGCCCAAACATGATCCCACAGCGGTGCATGCCCATCCGGAGCGCGCGGCGATTTCTGTCTATGCGCAGAACAAGGATTATCACGACACGGTCAAGAAGCGGCTCAAGCGGCTGGCGCGGTGGCTGATTGCGCAGACGGATCCCGAGGTGCAGGTGAAGGTGTTTGTGGACACGGCACCTGTGCCTGAAAAACCGCTGGGGCAGGCGGCGGGGCTTGGCTGGCAGGGCAAACATACTAATCTGGTGAGCCGGGATCTGGGATCGTGGTTTTTTATTGGGTCGGTGTTCACCACTGCGGAGCTGGATATTGATGCGGCAGAGGTGGATCACTGCGGCTCTTGCCGGGCCTGTCTGGAGGCCTGTCCGACCGGTGCGTTTCCTGCGCCCCATAAAATTGATGCGCGGCGTTGCATTTCTTATCTGACCATTGAATCACACGGGCCGGTGGACCCCGAGCTGCGCCCGTTGCTGGGCAATCGGATTTATGGTTGCGATGACTGTCTTGCCGCCTGCCCGTGGAACAAGTTTGCCCAAGAGGCGCGGGAGATGAAGTATCACGCGCGCGAGGAACTGAAAGCGCCGAAACTGGCGGAGCTGGTTGGGTTGGATGATCCCGGCTTTCGGGCCTTTTTCTCAGGCTCTCCGATCAAGCGGATCGGGCGCAATCGCTTTGTACGCAATGTGCTTTACGCCATTGGCAATTCCGGCGCGCCGGAGCTTGAGGCGGCGGCAGTGCCGCTGTGCGAGGATCCTGATGAGACGGTGGCGGATGCGGCGCGTTGGGCGGTTGCGCGGTTGCGTGGCGAAAGCGGCACCCCGTGACGCAATTGGGGCAGTGGCATGGTGCGGCCCGGCTTAGGTTTCCAAAAAAAACGGGTAAGGGAGAGGCCATCATGAGTTTGTCTTTGGGCGTGGATACGGGCGGCACCTATACGGATGCGGTGTTGATCCGGAACGAACAGGATGTGATCGCTTCTGCGAAATCGCTGACCACGCGAGACGACCTTGCCAAGGGCATTGGGGCCGCAGTGGAATCCGTTTTGCAGCAGGCGGCTGTACGCCCTGAAGAGATCACCCTGGCCTCTCTGTCCACGACACTTGCGACCAATGCGCTGGTGGAAGGGCAGGGCGAACGGGTTGGGCTTATTCTGATCGGTTTTCAGGAAGAGGATCTGCACAAACACGGATTGGCTGAGGCGCTTGCCGGGGATCCCCATGTGGTGGTGGCAGGGGGCCACAATCATGCGGGCCATGCGGAGAAAGATCTGGATGAGGTGGCGCTTTGTGCATGGTTAGAGACTGTTTCGGATGTGTCAGGCTTTGCCATCGCGGGCAAATTTGCCACCCGTAATCCGGCCCATGAGCAGCGTGCGGCAGAGTTTGTGGCCGCTCGGCTCAATCGCCCGATCAGCGCCTCTCATCAGCTGTCTGCCAAGCTCAATGGGCCGAAGCGGGCGCTGACGGCGCTGTTGAATGCGCGGCTGATCGGGATGATCGACCGACTGATTTCGCGGGCGGATCATCGTTTGCGCGGGTTGGGCATCACCGCGCCTTTGATGGTGGTGCGCGGGGATGGGGCGCTGATCTCGGCAGAACTGGCGCGGGAGAAGCCGATTGAGACCATTCTGAGCGGTCCGGCGGCCTCCATTGTGGGCGCGCGCTGGCTGACGGGGGCAGAGGAGGCGCTGGTGAGTGACATTGGCGGCACCACCACGGATGTGGCAGTTCTGCGCAATGGCCAGCCAGCGATTGATCCACAGGGCGCGCGTGTGGGCGCGTTCCGGACCATGGTGGAAGCGGTAGCGATGCACACCTTTGGGCTGGGTGGCGACAGCGAGGTGCAGGTGCAGAGCAGCGGCTTGCAGGGTGGTGTGACGCTGGGCCCGCGCAGGGTGCTGCCGGTGGCGCTTCTGGCGACAGAGGCGCCTGAAGTTGTGCATGAGGCGCTTGAGACACAGCTGCGCCGGGCGGTGCCCATGCAGCACGACGGGCGGTTTGTGCGCGCTGTCACCCATCTTGAACCACAGGGGCTGACGGCACGGGAGGCGACGCTGTTTGAGCGCATCGGTGCGGGGGTGCGACCTCTGGGTGAGGTGTTGAAAAATCAGCTGGAGAAGAAGGCGCTGGACCGTCTGGTGGCCCGTGGTCTGGTGCAACAGGGGGGCGTGACGCCGTCAGATGCCAGCCATGTTCTGGGCAATGCGGATTTCTGGGATCAGGAGGCGGCCACTTTGGCACTGAGCCTGATGGCGCGCAATCGGATTGGCTCTGGTCAGACGCTGGCAGCAGGGCCAGAGGCTCTGGCGCAGATGATTGTCGCGCAGCTGACCCATCAGACAAGTTTGGCCTTGTTAGAGACTGCTTTTGCCGAAGAAGACAGTGATTTTGGCCTGTCACCCGCGCAACTGGCGCGACATGTGCTGACCCAGCGCGGTTTGACAGATGGGCATAAGGGACTGGTGCGCATTGACACCGGTTTGGTGGGGCCGGTGATTGGTCTTGGGGCGTCGGCACGCCAGTATTATCCGGCGGTGGGCGCGCGCGTGCGCTGTGACACGATTTTGCCAGTGCACGGTGGCGTGGCCAATGCCATTGGTGCCGTGGTGGGGCGGATCACCATCCGTAAAAGCGGTACTGTTACGGCCCCCAGCGAAGGCAAGTTTCGGGTGCATCTGGATGCGGGGCCGGAGGATTATTCGGACGAAAATGAGGCTCTAATTCGCCTTGAAACGGCTCTCACCCAGCAGGCAGAAGAGGATGCTTTGCGCAGCGGGGCCGAGGGTATTCGGGTGACGGTGCACAAAGACATCCGCCGCGCGCAGGCAGAAGCGCGGGAGGTCTTTGTGGAGGCGAGCTTTACTGTGGAAGCTTCCGGGCGGCCCCGGATTGCAGAGGCGTAAACCGCGCTTTTGAGCGGCTGAGGCATGCTGCCAAAGGCAGGGTGCCTTTGGCAGGGGGGTGTTTCAGCCGTTGCGTTTGGGCAGGACCCAATCCGGGCGGGCGAAGTGGCAGGTATAGCCGCCTTTGTTCTTCTCCAGATAGTCCTGATGATAATCTTCGGCTTCCCAGAAATCACTGACGGCGGTGACTTCTGTCACCACTTTGCCGGGCCAGAGACCGGAGGCTTCGACATCTTTGATGGTGTCGATGGCGACCTCTTTCTGTGCCTCATCCACATAGAAAATGGCGGAGCGATAAGAGGTGCCGATGTCGTTGCCCTGACGGTTCACGGTTGTTGGATCGTGGATCTGAAAGAAGAATTCCAGCAGTTTTCGGAAAGAAGTTTTGGCCGGATCAAAGGTGATCTCGATGGCTTCGGCATGGGTGCCGTGGTTCTTGTAGGTGGCATTGGGCACATCGCCGCCAGTGTAGCCCACGCGAGTGTCCAGAACGCCTTCCATTCTGCGGATCAGGTCTTCCATGCCCCAGAAACAGCCACCGGCCAGAACTGCACGTTCGCTCATTGCTCGATCTCCTCAATTTGGTTGAGATAGGCGCCATAGCCTTCCGCTTCCATATCGTCGCGGTGAATGAACCGCAATGAGGCGGAGTTGATGCAATAGCGCAGGCCACCGCGATCCTGTGGGCCGTCGGGGAAGACATGGCCAAGGTGGCTGTCGCCGTGTTTGGAGCGCACTTCGGTGCGGATCATACCGTGGGTGGCGTCATGATGTTCGGTGACATAGGCGGTTTCAACAGGCTTGGTGAAGCTTGGCCAGCCGCAGCCGCTTTCGTATTTGTCAGCACTGGCAAAGAGGGGTTCACCGGAGACCACATCCACGTAGAGGCCGGGCTCTTTGTTGTAGAGCAGCTTGCCGGAGCCGGGGCGCTCTGTGCCGTTTTCTTGAGTGACCCAGAATTGCTCATCGCTCAGCGTGGCGATCACATTGGTGTCGCGGGTGTATTTGGTCATGCGCGTCTCCTTCCCCGATCTATGGGCCCTGATGTCGGGCGGGATCGGTGTTCTGTCTTCAGGCATATGGGAGGATACGGGCGTTTGAAAAGGGGAGATCACGCCAGCGTGTCGTGGTTGCGCTGGCGTGGAGGTGTCGCGGGGTCAGGCGCTATAGGCTTTCAGAGCGGTGTCCAGCAGGCCTTTGATCTGGGATTTTGAGGTGCCGGCCACAATACGGCCAAGCTCCTGATCCCCTTTCAGCACCACAAGGGTGGAGCGGCGCGGGATCTTGAGGCTCTTGGTGAGTTCGGCTTTGCGGTAGGTGTCCCAATCGACCTTGATGAAGGTGATGGCCTCACCGTAGGCGGGGTTTTCGTCGATCAATTCGTTGACGACCCGTTCTTGGGTGGCACAGGTGGCGCACCATGTGGCGGAGAAATCCAGGAAGACGATGTCGCCCTTGGCGAGGTGTTGTTTGACGAGGCCGGGGGTGTAGTCGGTGGCGGCGCGGGCCGCGAGCGGTGCCAGAAGGCTGGCGGCGGCTGCGGTGAGGAAGGTGCGGCGGTGCATGGGAAACTCCTTGGTTAAATGGAAACAGACAGGTCAATCAGCCAGGCGGGCATGACAGTGAGCAGCCAGCCTTCGATCATGTGGTGGAGGTTGAAAAACAGCGCGAGGCCGGTGGCGAGGAAAACCACGCCCATGATTGGGCGGGATTTGGCGGCGATGGCGCGCATGGTGGCCTGATGGCGGCTCATGGCGGAGCGTGCCCCATAGCCAAGCGCGAGGATGAGTGTGGAGACGCCTGCGGCGAAGGCCACCATGATCAGCGCGGCGAACCCGAGGCTTTCTCCCTGACTGGCCAGAGAAATGGCGCCGCCAAGCGTGGGCCCGATACAGGGGGACCAGACCGCGCCCAGCAGGAGCCCACCGAGGAATTGGCCCTGAAGGGTGGAGCGGTCTACAGCATCGAGCCCACTGTCTGCACGGGCAGCGACGCCAGCTGTTGCCGTGGAGAACGCGGTGGAGAACCGGGGGATCAGAAGGATGGCTCCAAAGGCAATCATCAAGACGGCCCCGGCCTGAGACAGGGTTTCAGGGGTGAGGCCGATGGCATAGCCAAAGGTCGTCACGGCCATGCCGAGCATCACAAAGCTCAGGCTCATACCCAGAGCCAGAACTGCGGGGCCGTGTTTGGAGGCCTGAAGGGCGGTGGCGATGACGATGGGCAAAACCGGCACCACACAGGGGTTAATCAGGGTCAGCAGACCCGCACCATATGCAAAAACAAATTCCATGGCCCCGTTGTGACAACACATTCAGGATATGTCATATCAAACCGTGGTGACGGATGATCACGTGGTCGTGTGGGATTGTTTCGACAGTTGCACCGCAAGAATCCCGGCACAGATCACGGCCACGCCGATGATGTCGGTGAGCGTGAGGCTTTCCCCAAGAATGAGCGCGGCAATCGCCACCCCAAAAAACGGATTGAGGAAGTGGAAGGTGGCGGCTTTGACCGCGCCGATGCGGGCCACCAGTGCAAACCATATCCACGTTGCCAGCAGCCCCGGCGCGACAATGGTATAGGCAAAGGCCGTGAGCATGCGCGGGTTCCAGTGCACCTCCCAAGTCTCAAAGATCAGAGAGGCCACACACAGCACGGCGGCGCCAACAAACATCTGCAGCCCGACGATCATCAGAACATTCCCGCCAGAAGAGGCATTGCGCACGGTCAGCGTGGCAATGGCCAGCGCCAAGGCGCCGATCACACAGAGAATGACGCCAAAGAGATCCACGCCTTGACCAAGGCGCCCCGCCATGATCAGCACCACGCCGCCGAAGCCGACAATCAGCCCGATGGCTGCAAGAGGGGAGAGCTTTTCGCCCATCACAGCCCAGCCCAGCAGCGCGACGATCAACGGCATGGTGGAGGCAATGATGGAGGCCAGAGAGGCTTCGACCGTGGTCATGGCGGTGAAATTAAGCCCCAGATAGAGCGCATTTTGGCAGAGACCAAAGATCAACGTGGCCCGCCATTGCGCTTTGGTAAGATGCCAGCTTTGCCCGAGCGCGCGGGCAATGGCCACGCCGATCACTCCGGCGATGGCAAAGCGCAATGCGGAGATCGCCAGTGGTGGGGCGTCTGCGACGATGATGCGTGCAGAGGTGAAAGCTGATGACCAGATCAGGGCAAAGAGCAGCCCCATGCCAAGCGCGCGTATGTCCATCAGGCTGTCCCGTCGTGTGCAGTTTTTTGATATCGGCGGATGTAACCGCAGAAATTTGATGTCTGCAAGTGGGGCCTGAAGGTGGCCTGTCAGCTTGGCGCGGTGCGTCGGCGCAAACGGGCGCGTGGGCGGCGTTTGGTCTTTGCTTTGGGATCCGGGGTCAGCGGGAAGAAGGCATCGACAACAACATAGGCGATCAGCACGAACATCAAGGCATTGCCAATCTGCAGCAGCCGGTCGACCAGCGCCACATCTGCATCATCGCCAAAGGGGGCGATAGAGCCGCCAAAGAGGATCACGGTGGTGGTGAGGCCAGACCCGGCGAGCGAGGCGTCGGCGCGACCGGAGACAAACCAACGGGCAAATACGAATGCGGCGGTGGCAAAGGCAAGCAAAGCCACCAGCATCAGAGGTGCAATGACGGTCAGCTCATAACAGATCATGGCGGCGATGCCGCCCAGCACATTGGCTTTGAGCATGCCGCGCGCCACGGTAGGGCCTGCGGCGGTGGCTGCGGAGAGCTGTTGGGAGAGGATGGCCACAAACAGCAAAGTCACAAGCGCGCCGCTGCCCACCAGATAAAAATAGAAGGCAAAAGGAATGGTCACCAGTGACATGCGCCAGACCAGACGGCTCGGATCATGATGTGGGGCCGGAGGTTTTTGCGCTGCGGCGACACCAGAGGACGTTGGCGGAAACAGGTGAAACATCGCCACGGTCCAGAGCCACGCCAGCACCAGATTGAGCGGCACCCAGATCACCAGGATCAGGGCCAGCTTCTGTGAGGTCAGCACAAGTGTCGGCAGCATCAGCGCAGCCATCAGCGCCAGCACCACGGCGAGCATGCCAGTGCCTTTGGTGGACCAGTAAAAGGCGCTGGCCACGGCCAGAGCCAGCCCCAGCAGAAAGGCAACCGGGTAGGGTGACAGCGCAGAGGAGATCACCCAACTCGCGGTCAGGAAGACAACGGCCATCATGAACAGGCCTTTGATGGCCTTGGGGGGCATGGGGCCGGGGGCCTGAAGGAAGAGGGTCACAAACACCGTGCAGATCGTGGCCAGGGGCCAGCCGAGCAAAATGGCGAGGGCAAAATGCCCCCCCACGCCAACCGCCAGCCGCAGACCGCGATTGTCCGGTGCGGAGGTGGCCTCAGTAGGCATAGGAGAACAGGGCGACCAGCTTGATGTAGAAGCGGCCCACGGTGTTCAGAAAGAAGCTGTCTCCGGTGTAGACGATCACATCTGCCTGTCCGTTCATATTAAAGCGGATGTCATCGGTTTCATCGCCGGATGTGTGCTCTGGCAGGATGATACGCAGGGCAAAACGCTGCGGGTCACGCAGCCAGCCTGCGGTGCGGGGAATGGGGGTGGGGTCGCCGGGCTTGGCGTTGGTGCCGTCAGAGCTTGCGATGCTCAGGCTGGCCACTTCGCCGCGCCAGACTTTGCCCGGGTGCATATCCAGCACCACATCGACCGGATCGCCGATCTTGACCTTCCCAAGGTTGTTCTCGGTCATATAGGCCTCGATCCAGACATTGGAGGCATCGACAAATGTCATCAGGCTTTGACCTGCTTTGGCGTAGTTGCCGGTGGCGACATCCAGATCGGAGAGCACCCCACGGGAGGGGGCCTCCAGCGCGGTCCAGCTGAGTTTGAGCTCGGCATCGGAGAGCTTGGCTAGGGCGGCCTGAATGCGCGGGTTGTCATTGCCGGTGCTGCCGAGGGCTTTCTCTTCGCTTTCCAGATCTGCCTGCGCCTGTTCCAGCTCGGATTCGGCATCGGCCAGACGGCGGCGGGATTCGTCCGCCTTGGCGACGGCAATCAGGCCTTTTTCCTCCAGCTCAAAGACCCGTGCGGCTTGCAGACGCTCTGTTTCCAGATCGGTCTGGGCCCGGGTCACGCGGGTCTGGGCGCTGCTGACATCGGCGCTGTCGGCCCCCACATCCTGTGTGGCGCGGGCCAGATCGGCTTCGGCGCTTTGTTTGGCGATTTCAAACTGGCGCGGGTCGATGCGGGCAATCACGGTGCCTGCTTCGACGATTTCACCATTGCCTGCGTTGATTTCCACAATCGTGCCGGACACCTGCGGGGTGATGGGCGTGATGATGGCTTTGACGCGGGCGTTGGAGGTGAAGGGGGTGGTGCGGTCGGCGGCGAGATACCAAGCGATAATCACCAGCAGCAGGCCCACGGTTGTCCAGAAGGTGCGTTTCATCAGGCGTCGCCTTCCTGCGTTTTGGCTTTGGCGGGATCGGTTTCCATCCAGGCGAGCACAAGCTCATAGAACACCGAGAGGATCACCGGGCCGATGAAAATGCCGATCAGGCCAGAAGAGAGCACACCGCCCAGCACGCCGACGAGGATCACGAGGATGGGCGTATCGAGACCTTTGGCGATAAAGATCGGGCGCAGGAAGTTGTCCATCAGGGTGAGCGGGATCATCAGCGCCGTGAAACCGAGTGCGGCGCCAAAGCCCATGGCGCCCCAGGCCCAGATCAGCAGAGGGATCACCACCAGCAGCGGGCCGATTTGAAGAATGCCAAGGATCAGGATCACCACGGCCAGAGGGCCCGCGGCGTCAATGCCAAAGAGCATCATGACAATGCCCATGCCGCCGGCCTGTAGCGCGGCCACGCCCAGCACCCCACGGGAGACGTTGCGCACGGTGGCGGTGGCCATTTTGACAAATTCGCCGCCCTTTGGGGCAAAGACGCGGTTGCCGAAGGTCTGTGTCATGGCGCCGAGTTTGGGGCCGGGGGGCAGCATCATGCCCATGACAACGACAGAGAGCGCCATGGCCAGCAGTTGAAAGCCGATGCCTGCCACTGCGCCGCCGATGGTGCTGGCAAATTCCAAGATCACCGAGCCGTAGCGTTCCAGCGCGACCGCCATATTGGAGTTGAACAGATGCCAGGCCTCGGTCGCCTTGGGGCCGACCACAGGAATATCCTTGAGCCCTTCTGGGGGGGCGGGGATTTCCAGCGTGCCGTTCTGCACTTTGCCCGACAGCGTGGCGATGTGTTCTGCCAGCCCGCTGATGGAGGCCCAGAGCGGGCCGATGGTGAGGCCAAGACCGAGCAGGGTGATCAGTGTCGCAGCAAGTCCGCGGCGCTCGCCGAGTTTGGATTGCAGCCAGTCAAACAGAGGATAAATTGCCACCGCAAGGATGATGGCCCAGATCACAATGCCGGACAAAGGCAGGATGATGGTGAAGGCCGCAAAAGCAAACAGCCCCAGAAACAGCAACCGTACCCCAAGGTCAATTAAGCGTCTTTCGTCCATGCCATCCATTGTAACCAACTTTCCTTGTTTGCAAAAATCCGCATAGGCTTGCAGCAAGGTGGCTGGCGTCTGCGGGTATTGTCGCTCTATTAGTACACTTATCGGGGAATGCGAGGATAAAATAGTGAGCGTAACCAGAGAGCTTCCGGAGAATGCCGGTTTTTTTGTGACACATCGCTGGTCGATTTTGCTTGGGCTTTTGGCCCTGCTGATTCTGCTGGACGGGTTTGATGACCACTTTGTCTGGGCTGATACGATTGCGCTTTGGGGGCTGAGTTTGCTGTTTCTCGGGGTCGTGGGCGCAACAGAACGGCGGACCACGCTGCGCTTGATTATGGCGGTGCCCGTGGTGGCCTGGTTTGCGATGATTTTGGTGAGCGAGCTTTGGGGCGCAAAAATGGACGGCAGCCTTGCGGTGGTTGCTGCGATCCTGCTGTTTGGCTCCATGCTGATCAGTTTCCGGCAATTGATCGGGCCGGTGCATTCCGAATATGAGCGGCTGTCGAGCGGGATTTTTGGCTATTTGCTGATCGCGATGATCTGGGGGCTGATCTACTGGCGGATTGAGGTGGCGCATCCTGGCTCGTTCAATCTGCCGGGTGATGTGGGACAACAGCGCGCGCCCTTTGTCTATTTTTCCATGATCACAATGACCACAGTGGGCTATGGCGAGATCACACCGGCGGCGAGCCTGCCACGTATGCTTACTGGATTGCAGGCGATTGTGGGCACCATGTTTGTGGCGATCTTCATTGGTCGTATTGTCGGACGGTTAAAGTGAGCGGCATCCTGAACCAGATCACCTGGGTCTATACCGAGACGCTGGCGCCCTGTGTGGCCTTTTACCGGGATGTGCTGGGCCTTCCGGTGGTGCGGGACGCGGGCACGGCGATGATTTTTGAAACCGCGCCGGGCGCGCGCATTGGGCTCTGTGAGGTGTTTGGCGCGCGCGTTGTGCAGCCCGCAGGCAGTATGATCACGCTGGTTGTGGCGGATGCAGAGGCTGTGGATGCTGCCTATCTGCGTCTTAAAGAGGCCGGGGCAGGGGGGCTGTCGGGACCTGAAGAGATTGCGCGTTTTGGCATCTATAGCTTCTTTTGCGCCGATCCGAACGGCTATCAGATCGAGGTGCAGTGTTTTCTTTAGGATAAGGACGCGAGAGGCGACTTCCCCATAGCGCGCATTCTGCTAAAAGGTGCCTCAAACGAGGAGCCGCGCCTATGTCGATGAACAGTTTTGGACACCTTTTCCGCGTCACCACCTGGGGCGAGAGCCACGGCCCTGCGTTGGGCGCGACGGTGGATGGCTGCCCTCCCGGTGTTGAGGTTACGGAGGCGATGTTGCAGCATTGGCTGGACAAACGCCGCCCCGGTCAGAACAAAAACACCACGCAGCGCAATGAGCCGGATGCGGTGAAAATCCTGTCTGGCGTGTTTGAGGGCAAGACCACCGGCACCTCGATCCAGCTGATGATCGAAAACACCGATCAGCGCAGCCGCGACTATGGCGAGATCAGCCAGACCTTCCGGCCCGGGCATGCCGATATCACCTATCATCTGAAATACGGCAACCGTGACTATCGCGGGGGCGGGCGCAGCTCTGCGCGCGAAACGGCGGCGCGTGTGGCCGCAGGCGGCATTGCACGCGAGGCCATCAAGGCGCTGGTGCCCGGCCTTGAGATCAAAGGCTATATGACCAAGATGGGCGATCTGGAGATTGATCGCGATGCGTTTGACTGGGATGCTATTGAGGACAATGACTTCTGGATCCCACAGGGGGCGGATGTGGCGCAGCAGTGGGAAGATTATCTTCAGGCGTTGCGCAAAGAGCATGACAGCGTGGGCGGCGTGATCGAGGTTGTGGCACGCAATGTGCCTGCCGGGATTGGCGCGCCGATTTATGGCAAGCTCGACACAGATCTGGCGGCGGCGATGATGTCGATCAACGCGGTCAAGGGCGTGGAGATTGGCGAAGGTATGGCGGCGGCGGGGCTGAAAGGCTCTGAGAATGCCGATGAAATCTTTATGGGCAACGATGGCCAGCCGGTGTTTTCCTCCAACCATGCGGGCGGCATTCTGGGCGGCATTTCCACCGGGCAGGATGTGGTGGTGCGCTTTGCCGTGAAACCAACCAGTTCGATCCTGACGCCGCGCCAGTCGATCCGCAAAGACGGCACCCCCACCGAAGTGATCACCAAGGGGCGGCATGACCCCTGTGTGGGCATTCGTGCGGTGCCTGTTGGTGAGGCCATGATGGCCTGTGTGATTTTGGATCATCTGCTGCTGCATCGCGGTCAGGTGGGGGAAAATCAGGGCAAGATCGGCTGATGCTGGACGGTCTGGAATTGGAGCCGCTGCGCCTCGCGCTGCGCAAGGAGGCAGCGGAACACATGGCGCAGGACAGCGCTCATGATCTCGCACATCTGGACCGTGTCTGGCAGACCGCACAGAAGCTCGCGGAACTTGAAGCTGGGGCGGATCTGAAGGTTTTGCTGGGGGCGGCCTATCTGCATGATCTGGTGAACCTACCCAAGGATTCGCCGCGTCGCGCCAAAGCCAGCACCATGGCCGCTGCGGCGGCGGCCCCCATCCTGCGCACTCATGGTTTTGACAATCATCAGGTGGCCGCAGCACAGCATGCCATTGCTGCACATAGTTTTTCGGCTGGGTTGCAGCCCAAATCGCCTGAAGCGCGGATTTTGCGGGATGCGGACCGGCTGGACGCGCTGGGCGCGATTGGCATTGCGCGCACCTTTGCAGTGGGCGGGGCCTTGGGCCGTGCGCTCTATGATGAGGATGATCCTTTTGCCGAAAACCGTGCGCTGGATGACACGGCTTTTGCGCTGGATCACTGGCCGCTTAAACTGTTTCGTCTGCCAGAAGACATGCTGACAGAGGCGGGCTGTGCCATGGCCCATGCGCGGGCGGCGGACATGCGGCTTTTTGCACAGCGACTGGCGTTTGAGCTGGGCCGTGAGCTGCCGGAAAGCTGGGTCTAGACTCAGCGCGCTTAGCCCTGTGGTGTGACGCCGGGGCGGGCCTTGCCGCGTTTCAGGCCGAGCTGGCGTTCGCGCCAGATGATCAGAATGCCAGCGGAAATCACGATGGAGGCCCCGATCAGCATCTGCGCGGTGGGGATCTCTGAAAACCAGACATAGCCGATGAGGATGGCAAAGAGGATCGCCACATAGTCAAAGGGTGCCACCACCGATGCGGGGGCAAAGCGGTAGCAGGAGGTCAGCATGATCTGTGCCACCCCGCCAATCAGTCCGGCGGTGATCAGCAGCCCGGCCTGCTCCCAGCTTGGCACAACCCAGCCAAATGGCACTGTCAGCAGGGACAGGCCAGAGGCGGTTAGTGAGAAGTAGAACACGATGGCGGAGGTCTGATCGGTCTGCACCAGTTTGCGGATGTGGATCTGTGCCAGGGCGCGAAACATGGCGGACCCGAGTACCAGCATCACCCCTACTGTGGCCAGTGCGGAGGCCTGATCCTGATCAAAGAGCGTCAGGCGCGGCCAGAGCACCACAGAGACCCCCACAAGACCAAGGGCGACGGCAGAGAGGCGAAAGGCGCGTACTTCTTCGCCCAGAAACATGGCGGCAAAGATCACGGTCATCAGGGGGGCGGCAAAGCCGATGGCGGTCACCTCCGGCAGTGGCAAGAGGCCAAGGGCCGCGAAATTCATCGCCATAGAGGTGGTGCCAATCACCCCACGCCAGACATGGCCCATGGCGTTGTTCACCCGCAGACCCTGAGGAAACTCACCGCGCTGCACCAGCCATGCAAAGATCACAAAAAGCGCAAAAAACGATCGGAAGAACACGGCCTGACCTGCGGGGATCTCATCGCTGGTGGCTTTGATCAGCGCCGCCATAAGCGAAAACAGGGCGATGGCGGTGACTTTGAAGGCAATGCCTTTGAGCGGCTGCATGGGGGACCTAGCGTTTGAGATGGGGCAACTGTGGCGCAGGGACGTGGTATTGGCAAGCGGGGCAGGCTTGATCTTTGGGGGAGGAGCAGGGACAGTGCGGCGCGCAGATCGGAGGGCTTTGATGTATCAGGACAACCATTTGATGGCCGGGCTGAGTGGTGCCGCGGCGGGGCGCGAGGGAGAGGTTTTTGCCGAGGTTCCCGGCGGAACAGATGTCACCTTTGGCGCGCTTTTTGCCGGGGCAGAACGTGTGGCGGCGGCGCTGGTGGCGCAGGGTGTCATGCCGGGAGATCGCGTTGCGGTAAAGGTAGAGAAGACCGTTGCGGCGATTCAGCTGTATCTCGGCACGGTGATGGCGGGGGGCGTGTTTTTGCCGCTCAACACGGCCTACACCACGGCGGAGGTGGCCTATTTTCTCTCCGATGCCACGCCCCGGGTGCTGGTCTGTGATCCGGCCAAAGCCGCTGCGCTCTCTGAGGTGGCCAAAGGCGCGGCGGTGCTGACGCTGGATGATGCAGGCGCGGGCACGCTTGTGGATCTGGCCGCAACGCAGCAGGGCTTTGTGCCGGTGGCGCGTGGGCCACAGGATCTGGCGGCGATCCTCTATACCTCTGGCACCACCGGGCGCTCCAAAGGGGCGATGCTCAGCCATGACAACCTGCTCTCCAACTCCCAAATGCTGCGCGACTATTGGCAGTTCACGCGTGAGGATGTGCTCATTCATGCGCTGCCAATCTTTCACACCCATGGGCTTTTTGTGGCCACCAATGTGGCGCTTCTGGCTGGGGCCTCGGTGATCTTTCTGGCGCGGTTTGATGGGGAGGTCATTCTGGAGGCCATGCCCAGGGCGACCAGCCTGATGGGGGTGCCAACATTTTACACAAGGCTCTTGCAGGATGCGCGGCTGACCCGCGACCGCGCGGCCAATATGCGGCTCTTCATTTCTGGCTCCGCCCCTCTGCTGGTGGACACCCATGAGCAATGGGAAGCCCGCACAGGGCACCGGATTCTGGAGCGCTATGGCATGACCGAAACCAATATGAGCACGTCCAACCCCTATGACGGGGAGCGGCGTGCGGGCACGGTGGGCTTCCCTCTGCCCGGTGTGGAGGCGCGCATCCGCGCCGATGGTATCGAGGTGCCAGAGGGGGAGATCGGGGTGCTGGAAGTGCGCGGGCGCAATGTCTTTCAGGGCTATTGGCAGATGCCCGAAAAGACCGCCGAAGAACTGTTGCCCGATGGCTGGTTTATCACCGGGGATCTCGCACAACGCGATGGCGATGGCTATGTCACCATTGTCGGACGCGCCAAGGATCTGGTCATCACAGGCGGGTTCAATGTCTATCCCAAAGAGCTTGAGGCTTTGATAGATGATCTTGATGGCGTGCTGGAAAGCGCGGTCATTGGCGTGCCGCATGCCGACTTTGGCGAAGCGGTGGTGGCTGTGGTGGTGCGCAGCGATCCCACCCTGACAGAGGCAGAGATCAGCGCGCCTCTGGCGCAGAGCCTGGCGAAGTTCAAACAGCCCAAGCAGATTATTTTCCTGCCCGAGCTGCCGCGCAACACGATGGGCAAAGTGCAGAAAAAGGCGCTGCGGGAGACATACGCGTGCCTGTTTGCAAAGGCGACATAGCGCGGTGACAGAACGGATGGCCCTTCATTTGACCAAAAATATCCCGGGGTGGCCACATCTCTGATGTGGCAGGGGCAGCGCCCCTAAAAATAACGGGGGCGCATCCTATTGGAGGGCCCCCGTTCTGGTCCAGTCTTCGCGAGAAGGCTTATGCGCGCACCAGCGCCTCATAAGACTCTGCGATGTCGCGGGTGATGTCGCCCACTTCAAAGGTGTAGTCCCCAATCTGGCCCACCGGGGTCACTTCGGCGGCGGTGCCGGTCAGCCAGCATTGCTCAAAGTCAGCGAGTTCTTCGGGCATGATGTGGCGTTCAATCACGGTGATGCCTTTTTCTTTCAGCATGCCAATCACGGTCTGACGGGTGATGCCATTGAGGAAGCAATCCGGTGTGGGCGTGTGCACCTCGCCATCTTTGACAAAGAAGATGTTGGCGCCTGTCGCCTCTGCCACATAGCCGCGATAATCCATGAACAGCGCATCCGAACAGCCCTTGGCTTCGGCTTTGTGCTTGGAGATGGTGCAGATCATATAAAGACCTGCGGCCTTTGCATGAACCGGGATGGTTTCCGGGCTGGGGCGTTTCCACTCCGCGATGTCGAGCTTGGCCCCCTGCATTTTGGCGTCGCCATAGTAAGCGCCCCAAGGCCAGACGGCGATGGCGACACGGACCGGGTTTGCCGCAGAGGCGACACCCATGTCATCGCCGGAGCCGCGCCAGACCACAACGCGCACATAGGCATCCTGCAGGCCGGAGCGCTTCAGGGTTTCCTGTTTGGCTGCTTCCAGCTCTTCCAGCGTGATGGGCATGGGCATGTCCAGCGCCTCGGCGCTTTTGAACAGGCGCTCATTGTGTTCCACGCTTTTGAAAATCTTGCCGTTGTAGGCACGTTCGCCTTCAAACACGGAGCTTGCATAATGCAGCGCGTGGGTCAGGACGTGCACCTTGGCCTCGCGCCAGTCAACAAATTCGCCATCCATCCAGATGACGCCGTCACGATCGTCATATGCACCAGCCATAGCATGTCCTTTCGCCGTTCAAAGTGCGGTAAATTTTTCATTTATTGCGCGGCAAGCGGCCGATCTGGTCACAAAGTTGCGCAAATCCTGCGATTCGCTACCAGTTAGCTCTTGGAGTGTCAACAAAGCTGACGTATTGTGACGGGGAAAGCGATCAATTGTGATCTTTGGAGGCGGTATGGGCGAAGGCATCAGGGGCGAAAGCCTGTTGTATCTGACAGATGAGCAGCTGCGACAGGGAATCGAGGCGATGTATTTTGCCTATCGGGGCTTCACCGCAGATCCCGACCGCATTTTGGAGAGCATGGCCTATGGCCGCGCGCATCACCGGGCGATCCATTTCATCAACCGTGCGCCGGGCACCACGGTGACCAATCTTCTGGCGATTCTGGGGGTGACCAAGCAATCGCTTAACCGGGTGTTGCGGACTTTGATTGAAGATGGGCTGGTGGAAAGTCGTGTGGGCACCACTGACCGGCGTGAGCGCAATCTCTATCTGACTGAGGCGGGTACCGCCTTGGAGCATCGCCTGTCGGATGCGCAGCGGGTGCGGATGCGCACCGCCTTTCGGGATGCGGGGCCTGAAGCGGTGTCTGGCTTCCGGCGCGTGCTGGAAGCGATGATGGATGGTGAGTTGCATCGGCAGTATCTGTCCTTGCGGGACGCTGGTCAGTAAGCTGCGGGCAGGAGAGGATCTGAGTAATGAATGATATCGCCCCCCATCTGTTGATTGTGGATGACGATGAGCGCATTCGTGATCTGTTGCGCAAGTTTCTGATGCGCAATGGGTTTCTTGTCTCTGCTGCGCGTGATGCGGCCCATGCACGCCGGGTGCTGTCCGGTTTGGATTTTGATCTGATCGTGTTGGATGTGATGATGCCGGGCGAAGATGGCGTGTCGTTGACGCAGGGCATTCGCGAGACTTCGCAGACGCCGATCCTGTTGCTGACCGCCAAAGGCGAGACCGAGGATCGTATTGCCGGGCTTGAGGCAGGGGCGGATGATTATCTGGCCAAACCGTTTGAGCCCAAAGAGCTGTTGTTGCGCATCAATGCGATCTTGCGGCGGATGCCGGAGGTGGATGAAGCGGCCACGGTGCCCAAGGTGCTGCATCTGGGAGACATTCGCTATGACATCGACCGCGGCGAGATGTGGCAGGGGGAAACCCCGCTGCGTCTGACGGCCACGGAGAGTCAGCTGATGAAGATTTTCTCCAAAACGCCGGGTGAGCCGGTCAGCCGGGGCACGCTGGTGGAAGAGCTGGGCCGCGACAAAGGGCAGGCGCAGGAACGCGCGGTGGATGTGCAGATCACGCGATTGCGGCGCAAGATTGAAGAAGATCCCAAACAGCCGCGTTATCTGCAGACCGTGCGCGGCGCGGGCTATATGCTGGCGCCGGACTGATCCCGCTGGCAAGGATTTCGCCTTCGGCGAGAGTATTTTTGGTCAGAAGAAGCAGGGGAATGCCATGCCGACAGCCTTGTTCAGTCATGAGAGTTCTCTGACACATGTGACGCCTCCCGGCCATCCGGAGCAGGTGGCGCGGATTGCGCATATCCAAGAGGCGCTGAGCCAGCCGGACTTTCAAATACTGGAGCGGCGCAGCGCGCCAGAATGTTCGGATGCGGACATCCTGCTGTGTCATCCGCAGAGCCATCTTGAAGCGATCACCCGGGCCGAGCCAACCAGCGGCTCTGTGGCACTGGATGCGGACACCCATATGTCGCCGGGCTCTGTGAAAGCCGCACGCCATGCGGTGGGCGGCTGTCTGGCAGCGGTGGATGCGGTCATGGCCGGAGAGGTGGGCAATGCTTTTGTGGCCTGTCGCCCGCCGGGACATCACGCAGAACAAAGCACACCCATGGGGTTTTGTCTGTTTGGCACAGCGGCCATCGCGGCGCGCCATGCCATGGAGCGCCATGGTCTGAGCCGTGTGGCGGTGGTGGATTTTGATGTGCACCATGGCAATGGCACGCAGGCCCTGCTGTGGGATGAGCCGCGCAGCCTGTTCATCGGCAGCCATCAGAACCCGCTTTGGCCGGGCACGGGCCTAGCGGAGGAGACCGGTGGGCACAACAATGTCATGAACCTGCCTCTGCCCCCGCACAGTGATGGGCGCTTGATGCGCGCCACCTATGAGGCGGAGGTTTTTCCGGCGCTGAAACGGTTTGCGCCCGAGCTGGTGATCCTGTCGGCGGGGTTTGATGCCCATCGCGACGACCCTTTGGCGCAGCTGGAATGGACAGAGGCGGATTTTGTCTGGCTGACCGAACAGCTCTGTGATCTGGCGGCGACGTATTGTGGCGGGCGCGTGGTCTCGACTTTGGAAGGCGGATATGATCTGAACGCCTTGGCGGCCTCGGTGGCGGCACATGTCAGGGTTTTGATGGAGAGAGCCGGATGAGCGACACAGCTGTGGAAGAAATGAGCTTTGAGGCGGCGATGCGCGAGCTGGAGCAGGTCGTGGGCCAGCTGGAGCGCGGTGATGTAGAGCTGGAGAAATCCATCGCCCTTTATGAGCGTGGCGCGGCGTTGAAAGCGCGCTGTGAGGCCAAGCTTAAGGAAGCCGAAGAGAAAGTGGCCGCCATCACGCTGGATGGGCGTGGCGCTCCGACCGGTTTGACACCGGTTGAGGGCATGTAAGCCCTGCTCTGATGTTTGAAGCACGATTGAAAGAGGCGGCTCAGCAGGTTGAGGCGCATCTCATTGAGGTGATGGCCCCTTTGGGCGATCTGCCGGTGGTGGAAGCCATGCGCTATGCCAGTGCGGGCGGCAAACGGCTGCGGGCGTTTCTGGTGATGGAAACGGCACGTTTGCATGGGGTGAAACCAGAGCATGCGATCTGGGCAGCGACCGCGATTGAGGCGATCCACGCCTATTCGCTGGTGCATGATGATCTGCCCTGTATGGACGATGATGATCTGCGCCGTGGTCTGCCCACGACCCACATCAAATGGGATGAGTGCACAGCGGTGTTGGCTGGCGATGCTTTGCAGACGCTGGGATTTGAATGTGTGAGCCGCCCGGACTGTCACCCCAATGCAGAGGTGCGCGCGGCGCTGACCGTCTCACTTGCACGGGCGGCTGGGGCGCAGGGCATGGTACTGGGACAGGCATTGGATATTGCCGCAGAAACAGCATCTACGCCCCTGACACTGGAAGAGATTACGGCGCTTCAGGCAGGTAAGACCGGTGCGTTGATTGTCTGGTCTGCCACCGCAGGTGCGGTGATGGCGCAGGCGGATACCGCGCCCTTGCAACGCTATGCCACCGATCTGGGGCTGGCGTTTCAGATTGCCGATGACATTCTGGACGTGGAAGGCGATGCCGCCACAGTGGGCAAGGCTGTGGGCAAAGATGCCGATGCGGGCAAGGCGACTTTTGTGTCGCTGCTGGGCCTTGAGGGGGCTAAGGCGCAGG
The DNA here is from genome assembly GCF_017744035.1 of Shimia sp. R11_0. NCBI lineage: Bacteria > Pseudomonadati > Pseudomonadota > Alphaproteobacteria > Rhodobacterales > Roseobacteraceae > Shimia > Shimia sp. R11_0. Next base: position 480,909 of record NZ_JAGHQY010000001.1, read on the forward strand.
CGGCCCGTCTGGTGGCGCAGGCCTGTGAGGCGCTGTCAGCCTATGGAGATGAGGCGGATGCGTTGCGGGACGCGGCCCGGTTTGTTGTGGCACGGGACAGTTGATCAGGGCATCAGCCCCTGTCAGGGAGACACAGAGTTTTGAAACCTCAGACGCCCTTGCTTGATCAGGTGACACTGCCAGAAGATCTGAAACGGTTTTCGGATCCGGAGCTTGCGCAGATTGCAGATGAGCTGAGAGCGGAGACCATTTCTGTGGTCAGTGAGACCGGGGGGCATCTGGGTGCCGGGCTGGGCGTGGTAGAGCTCACCGTGGCGCTGCATGCGGTGTTTGAGGCCCCGCGTGACAAGATCATCTGGGATGTGGGGCATCAGAGTTATCCCCATAAAATTCTGACCGGGCGGCGGGCGCGCATGCGCTCTTTGCGGCAACAGGACGGGCTGTCAGGGTTTACCAAACGGTCTGAAAGCCTGTTTGATCCTTTTGGGGCGGCGCATTCTTCGACCTCGATTTCGGCGGCGCTGGGCTTTGCTGTGGCGCGTGATCTGGGCGGGGCCTGTGAGGGCGGGCTGGGGGATGTTGTGGCGGTGATCGGTGATGGCGCGATCACGGCGGGCATGGCCTATGAGGCGATGAACAATGCCGGTCACCTGAAGAAGCGGCTGTTTGTGGTGCTCAATGACAATGACATGTCGATCGCCCCGCCAGTGGGCGCGATGCGCGACTATCTGGCCGGTCTGTATGAAGGCGACACTTTGCAGGGCGCGGCGGCACAGGCCCCGTCGCTGGATGCCGGGCGTGCGGCGGGTGGCACCGTGTTTGAGAATCTCGGCTTTACCTATGTGGGGCCGATTGATGGGCACAATCTGGCGCAGATGCTGCCGTTGCTGCGGGAGCTGAAAGAGCGGGCCACCGGGCCGGTTCTGCTGCATGTTGTGACGCAGAAGGGCAAGGGCTACAAGCCAGCTGAAGCCGCGCCGGACAAGGCACATGCGACCGCGAAATTTGATGTCAGCACTGGCAAGCAGCACAAGGCGCAGGCCAATGCGCCGAGTTATACTTCGGTTTTTGCGCAGGCGCTTTTGCAGGAGGCCGAAGCGGACAGCCGGATTTGTGCGGTCACCGCCGCCATGCCAGATGGCACAGGGCTCAACCTGTTTGCGGAGCGGTTCCCGAGCCGTTGTTTTGATGTGGCCATTGCCGAGCAGCATGGGGTCACCTTTTCAGCGGCGCTGGCGGCCGGGGGGATGAAGCCCTTCTGTGCGATCTACTCGACGTTTTTGCAGCGCGGCTATGATCAGGTGGTGCATGATGTGGCCATTCAGCGCCTGCCGGTGCGTTTTGCCATTGATCGCGCCGGGCTGGTGGGCGCGGATGGGGCCACCCATGCGGGCAGCTTTGACATTGCCTTTATGGCGAATCTGCCCGGTATGGTGGTGATGGCCGCAGCCGATGAGGCGGAGTTGAAACATATGGTGGCCACTGCGGCGGCCTATGATGAGGGGCCGATTGCCTTCCGCTATCCGCGCGGCGAGGCGGTGGGTGTGGAGCTGCCTGAGCGGGGCAGCGTGCTTGAGATTGGCAAAGGGCGTGTGGTGCAGGCAGGCGCGCGCGTTGCGCTTTTGTCATTGGGCGCACGGCTTGAGGAGGTGCGCCGGGCGGCGGAGCGTCTTGCGGCGCGGGGAATCCGGCCAACCATCGCGGATGCGCGGTTTGCCAAACCTCTGGACCGGGAGATGATTTTGGATCTTGCCGCCCGGCATGAGGTGTTGATCACCCTTGAGGAAGGCGCGGTGGGCGGCTTTGGCAGCCATGTGGCGCAGCTCTTGGCAGAGGAGGGGGTCTTTGATCAGGGGTTGGCCTACCGCTCTATGGTTCTGCCGGATGTCTTTATTGATCAGGCGAGCCCTAAGGCGATGTATGATGTGGCCGCGATGAATGCGGAACAGATTGAAGCCAAGGTGCTGGACGTGCTGGGCGGCGATCCCCGCTAGGAAGAGATCGCCCTGCCTATTTGGGAGGCCTGCTGGAGGCATAACGCGGTTAAGTCGCTTCTGCCTCCAGCATCGCTTTCAGCGCATCGCGGTAGTTGGGATATTTCAACACCACGCCCAGCTCTTCCTTGATGCGGTTATTGCGCACCCGTTTGCTGTCTGAATAGAAACTGCGCGCCATGGGGGTCATGTCGGCTTCTTCAAAGGGCACTTCCGGCGGTGGTTCCATACCCAGAAGCTCTGCGGCGTAGCTCAGGATGTCCTGTGGTGGGGCCGGGCTGTCATCGCAGACATTGTAGACACGTCCCGGATTGGGCGCGTGCATGGAGGCCGCAAGCACCTGTGCGATGTCTTCGACATGGGCGCGGGAGAAGACCTGATTTTTCTTGATGACCCGGCGGGCGGTGCCACGACGGAGCTTGGCAAAAGGGCCGCGCCCCGGCCCATAGATGCCTGCAATACGGAAGATGTGCAGCGGCAGGCCGGTGACGTCATGCCACTCGGCTTCGGCTTTGACGCGCATCTTGCCGCGAATGCCACCGGGATCTGGAGACGTGGTTTCATCGACCCAACCGCCATCCATATCGCCATAGACACCGGTGGTGGAGAGATAGCCAACCCATGTGAGATTGGGGGCGGCGGCTTGCAGGGCCTGCTTGCCAGCACGCAACACCGGATCCCCGTCTTTATCCGGGCGAATGGAGCTCAGCACATGGGTGACGTTTGGCAACGCCTCCTCAAAATCGATTGGCCAATGCAGGGGGGTGACGCCCTGTGCGCGCAGCACCTCCGCCTGAGCGGGGTCGCGATGGGTGCCAAGGATGGTCCAGCCCTCAGGCAGCAGTCGGGCCGCAAGTGCCTGGGCCGAATAGCCGTGACCTAGGGAAAGCAGTGTCTTTGTCATGGCGGCACCCTGCCCCTCTCCATGAGCGGGGGCAAGGGGGATCGTGGATTTGTGATCGCGCGCGTTTCGCAAGCCCATGCAGATGCTGATATTCTCAGCGTCGAGGGGGCGGCCTTATTTGCCTTGCCACACAGGATCGCGTTTTTCGGCAAAAGCGCGGGCGCCTTCGAGCTGATCCTCGCTGTCATAAAGCACATCGACGCTGCGGAGCTGACGTTGTGTGATGCGGTTCATGGCGTCTTGGAATTTGGCATCTTCGGCGTCACGCACGATTTCCTTGATCGCGGCATAGACCAGCGGCGGGCCTGAGGCGAGCAGGCGGGCCTGTTCCCATGCGCGCGTCATCAAGGAGGCGGCGGGCACGATTTCATTGATCAAGCCCCAGCGATGGGCCTCTTCTGCATCAAACCAGCGGCCGGTGAGCAGAAGCTCCATGGCAATGTGATAGGGAATGCGCTTGGGCAGCTTGACGGAGGCGGCGTCGGCCACGGTGCCCGAGCGGATTTCTGGCAGCGCAAAAGAGGCGTGGTCGGCAGCGATCAGAATGTCGGCAGAGAGCGCCAGTTCGAGACCGCCGCCGCAGGCGATGCCATTGATGGCGGCAATCACCGGTTTGTTCATGTCGCGCAACTCTTGCAGACCGCCAAAGCCGCCGACGCCGTAGTCGCCATCCACCGCATCGCCATCTGCTGCTGCCTTCAGATCCCAGCCCGGACAGAAAAACTTGTCCCCGCCCCCGGTGACGATGGCCACACGCAGGCCCGGATCGTCGCGAAAATCGCGAAAGACCTCGCCCATGATACGGCTGGTGGCGAGATCAATCGCATTGGCTTTGGGGCGGTCGAGCGTGACTTCGAGAATGGCGCCGTCGCGGCGGGTTTTGACAGGGTTGTCGGTCATGAGAGTTCCTTTCGGATCAGCGCATCTGCGGCCACCGCGCGGGTGGGGGTGCAGATCAGCGGGTTGATTTCAACCTCTTCCAAGGTGGTGCGGTTGGCAAGTACATAGGCCTGAAGCGCCTCTGCTGCGTCCAGAATGGCCTCGATGCTGGCAGGTGGCGCGCCGCGATACCCGGTCAGCTGCTTGGCGATCTTCAGGCTCAGAAGCGCCTCGTGGAGATCTTTGCGACGGGCTGGAACAAGACAGGAGGTGCTGTCTTCCAGAAGTTCGGTGAGCACGCCGCCGGCTGCAAGGGTCATGACAAAACCATGCGCCGCATCCCGCGTGATCCCAATCAGCACTTCTGCCACAGCATCGGTGACCATCTCCTCGATGAGAAACTGCTTTGTTGGCATGGGCTGTGCGGCGCTCTCAAGCGTTGCGGCGGTGAGATTCAGCCGCACGGCGCCAGCTTCGGTTTTATGGGCGATGCCAAGCCCTTTGAGCACCAAGGGAGGCCGCAATCCCTCGGCCGCCTTTTGAAGCGCCTGCGCGCCGCGGGCGCTTTGGCTATGGGGTACGTCGACCCCATGGGCCTGAAGCTCCGCTTTGGCGCGGGCTTCGTCCAACACGACTGGGGCCATCGGATCGCCGGGGACAAGGAGGGGGGCGGGATCTGGAGGGGCGATCTGCGCGGCGGCGGCTGTGGCGACCAAGGCCTCGCGCAGCCCATAAAACGGCACAACCCCGCCGGCGATCAGCTCTTTGGCGACATCTTCTGGCATCAGTTCTGGCAAGCTGGCGGCCACGGCGAAGGGGCGTTCTGTGTTGGCATGCGCGGTGATGGCCGCTTGTGTGGCGCACTCCCAATCGCTGCGATTTTCATGGGGGTAATCCACCACCGTGAACGTCATGGCGATGTCTGCTGTGGCCATGGCCGTCCACGCTGCCGCCATGGCGGTGGCATCGCGCCAAATATAGGTGTGATAGTCCAGCGGATTGGCCAAGGCGACCATGGGGCCGAGCACCTGACGCAGCTCTGCATGCTGTGTGGTGCTGAGCGGCGGAAAGCTGAGCCCGGTGCCAAGCGCGGTATCGGCCATCAGACTGGCCTCGCCGCCAGAGCAACTGATGGAGGCAATCTTGTTGCTCTTGAGCGGGCCCTGCATGTGCAGAAGTTTGAGGGTTTCCAGCAGAACAGGCAGCTCATGCACACGGGCAAAGCCCAGCCGACGGATCAGGGCTTCGGCGCCTGCGTCACTGCCTGCGAGAGACGCCGTGTGGGAGACGGTAGCCGCCTGTGCCTCTGCGCTTGCGCCGACTTTGAGCACCACCACCGGGATGGATTTTTCTGCGGCGCGTCTGGCAAAAGCCTCCCATGCGCGTAGGTTGGTGAAGCCCTCGATATGCAGGCCTATGGCGGTGACACGGGGGTCCTCCAGAAAGGCCTGCGCGATCTCCGCCTGATTGAGCTGTGCCATGTTTCCGCAGGTCGCCACATAGGCAATGGGCAGGCCCCGCCGCTGATTGGTGAGATTGATGGCGATATTGGAGCTTTGCGTGAGGATGGCCACACCGCTGTCAACTGAAGAGCAGCCATGCTGATCGGGCCAAAGCGCGGCCCCATCCAGCGCATTGATCAGCCCATAGCAATTGGGCCCAAGGATCGGCATTTCCCCAGCGGCCGTGATCAGCGCATCCTGAAGGTTGGCTCCCGTGGCGTCCTCGGACGCGGCCTCGGAAAAGCCAGAGGCAAAGCAGACGGCCCCGCCTGCACCCTGCTGTGCAAGCGCACCAACAGCCTGCACGGTTGCATGGCGGTTGATGCCAATGAAGCTGGCGTCGGGGGGGGCAGGCAGATCTGCGAGTGTGGGGTAGGTCTGATGACCCAGAACGGTGTCGGCCTTGGGGTGCACGGGCCAGAGGTCACCGGTGAAACCAATTTTTTCACTCTGTCGGATCACCTCGGCACACCAGGCCCCGCCGCCAATTACGGCGATGGATTTGGGGCGGATCAGACGGGAGAGGTCACGCGTCATGTCTGGCGCTCCGCAACAGATTTGATGCCTCCGGCGGGAGTATTTTGGGCCAGAAGAAGTAACCTTTTGTTAACTAAGGTTGCGAAGGCTGTGGGGGCGGTACAGGCGGGAGCGCCGATGGCCGCGTCAGGAGAAGCCCCTCGTTGTGCTGTGCCATGGCGAGGGGTGGACCGCGTTTGGCTTCTTCTGACCAGAAATACTCCGGGGGTGCGGGGGCTGGCCCCCGCGACGCAATATGCGGCTAGCGATCCGAGTGGCCGAGGCTGCGCTCTGGGTCGATCACATCGCGCAGGCGTTGTTTCAGCTCTTTGGCTTCGGGAAAACCGCCATCGCGTTTGCGATCCCACAGCAAGCTGCCATCCACGGTGATTTTGAATGTACCGGGCAGCTCTGCTGGGGCGAGTGTGACGCCTCCCAATGTGTCTTCGAAGGTTTGCAGGAGCTCCTGCGCCATCCAGCCGGCCCGCAAAAGCCATTTGCAGCCCACACAGTAGGTGATTGTCACAACGGGTTTCATGCGGTGTCTCCCTCCGTCTGTCTGGGAGGTTGTGCCGCAGGGGCGGGCGCAACACAATGCTTTCCATCAGGCCCCCAGAGGCCGCAGCAGGTCGCGGCTGATGATGTGACGTTGGATTTCGCTGGTGCCGTCCCAGATGCGTTCGACACGTGCGTCGCGCCAGAAGCGTTCGATGGGGAAATCATCCATCAGCCCCATACCGCCAAAGATTTGCAGCGTGGTGTCTGTCACCCGTGCCAAAGCCTCAGACGCATAGAGTTTGGCGGAGGCAATTTCACGGTTGGCGGGCAGGGCGTTGTCCAGTCGCCAAGCCGCCGCGAGGGTGAGCCAGTCTGCGGCATCTATTTCGGTGATCATATCGGCAATTTGAAAGCCAACCCCTTGGAATTTGCCGATGGGTTGACCGAATTGCTCGCGCTCGGCAGCATAATTTAAGGCGTAGTCAAAACAGCGGCGCGCGCGGCCCACGGAGAACGCGGCAACAGTGAGACGGGTGGCGTAGAGCCATTCGTTCATCACGGCAAAGCCCCCATCGACCTCACCCAGCACCTGTGCATCTGGCAGGCGGCAGTCGTCAAATGTGAGGATATAGTTCTTGTAGCCTTTGTGGCTGACTGAATTGTAGCCTTCGCGCACCTCAAACCCCTGTGTGCCACGATCCACGAGGAAGGTGGTGATGCGTTTTTTGGGACCTTTGGGGGTGTCATCGACGCCGGTGGCGATGAAGACGATGAAGAAATCCGCATGCTCTGCGCCGGAGATGAAGTGTTTGGAGCCGTTGAGAACCCAATCACCACCGTCGCGCTGGGCTTGGCATTTCATGCCGCGCACGTCCGATCCTGCATCGGGTTCCGTCATGGCGAGGGCGTCCATTTTTTCACCGCGCACTGCCGGGAGCAGATAGCGTTCGCGCTGATCGGCGTTGCAGGCCATCAGGATGTTTTGCGGGCGGCCAAAGAAATGGGTGAGCGCCATGGAGCCACGGCCAAGTTCGCGTTCCACCAGTGTGAAGTCCAGATGGGACAGCCCGGCGCCGCCCACCTTCTCTGGGAAGTTACAGGCATAGAACCCCAGGTCTATGCATTTCTGTTTGATCTGATTGCCGAGCTCCAGCGGCACCTGACCGCTGCGCTCCACCTCGGCCTCATGGGGGTAGATTTCATTTTCCACAAAGCTGCGGACGGTGGAGACGATCATCTCCTGTTCTGCGCTCAAACCAAACTGCATGCGGGGGCTCCATGTGCGTGTTTGGGAAAGCATCAGGGCGCTTGACCGAAGAGAAGATGCGGAATTATCACTAAATCATGCAGTATTGGGAAAATTCTCACGCCGCGGTGCAGAATGTGGCTGTGCTTTTGTTTGACGGTTTCTCTAACCATTGTCTGGCCAACACGGTGGAGCCGATGCGCGCGGTCAATCGTTTGACCGGTCGACAGTTGTTTGAATGGCAGTTTGTTTCGCTGGACGGCGCGGTTGTGAGCAGCTCGTCGGGCCTCTCCGTGACACCGCATAGTGCCATTGGCGCGGTGCAGGGCGATTGTTTGATCGTGATGCCCTCTTATGGGTTTCGCGCGCATGGGGGTGGGGGAACGCATCGCGCCTTGCGTGCGGCCGCGCAGCGCTTTGATCAGGTGATCGGCATGGACACGGGCAGTTGGCTGCTGGCGGAGGCGGGATTGCTTGATGGCTATCAGGCGACCATTCACTGGGAGGAGTTGACCGCATTTGCAGAACGCTTCCCAGAGGTGGAGGTTTTGCGAGAACGCTATGTGATGGATCACAACAGGATCACCTGTTCCGGGGCGATGGCGGCCTTTGATTTGATTCTGCATCTGATTGGGCGGGATTTTGGGCAGGCGCTGGCAGTGGAGGTGGCGCAGCTTTTCATGATGCGAGACAGCGCGCGCTCTCACAGCGGGGGGGCAACACCGGCGGGACGGTTGGTCAATCGGGCATTGGCCGTGATGCAGGAGCATCTGGAGCATCCTCTGACCATTGCGCAGGTCGCGGCGCGGGCGGGCGCCACGCAAAAAACGCTGGAGCATCGCATGCGCCGCGAATTGGGCGCGGTGCCTGCGACGGTCTATCGGCGGCTGCGGCTCAACCTGGTGCGCAAGCTGGTGGAAGAGACCGATCTGTCGGTTGCCGAGATTGCCTTGCGCGCGGGCTACGCCAGCCCGGCGGCGATGACGCGGGCCTTCAGGGCAGCCTTTGGCACAACGCCCCGCGCGCTGCGCCAGAACTGAGATCTATCGCGTATACATCTGTTTTTTGTGCGCGCGGGTACGGGTTGTGCCTTCTGCGGAGCCGTCATGAAAGGTGCCAAACCATTTATCAAACGGGATCTCGGAGGTGCCGTAGTTGCATTCGAAATACCTGTGGTGCAGCTGATGGAAAAAATCACCGGATTTGGCGATTTCTGTGTCTTTGGCGATCAGCTTCTCAAAGCCGCAATGGGAGAACACCGGGCTGATCTGTTGAAAATAGCTGTGAAACAACAGATGCAGTGGTGCGGAGGGAATGATCAGGTGGATGAAGTAAGTCGTGAAGTAGAAAAAGTTCTCATACCAGTGGTTTGAGATGCCTGACCAAGGGCCCACATTGACGTTGCGGTGATGGACGGCATGCACATGTCTGTAGAGCTTGGGGTGATGTTCGAGCCGGTGAACCCAGTAAAAATGCAAGCCGGACCACATCGGGATGAGCGCCATCCAGAGCAGACAGGCCAGCGGAGACTGTGCAAAGCTGAGCATGGGCACCCAGCCATTGGCCATGACCCAGTAGATCACGCATTGGTATAGGGTGGCGACGGTCATGGCGCTGCCCAATGTCCACCATATGTTGTCGAGGACCTGATTGTTGAACGTGAAGGTTCCGTTTTTGCGCGTGAGGTCCCGTTTGTCGAACTTCTTACGCATGCCCTGACCTTTGCGCATATAGAGCCACCAGTGCAGCCCCCCTGCAACAAGCGTCTGAGGGATCACGTTCATCAACCAGACCGTGGCGATCCAGCTGATATGGAAGTTTTGCATCTGCTCCAGAGGTGGCAGCACAAAAGCCCAGATGGCAAGGGCGATCAGAAGCGGGACCGTGAGGGCTGTGAGCATGAGCCAGGCCCCGTGATACCAATGCAGGATGGCAGCTGGACGTGGGGGCCAGTCAAATAGCGGATTGAGGCGGACCGGCTCTGGCGGTCGATAGTGCCAACGCTCGGCTTCGGCGTCAGTTGCAAAGTCGTGCGGCATGACGCAATCCTCCCAAATGCGCGTGTCCCGCCATCAAGTGGCGTAGTTGGACCCTTCCTCATCGAGGATGGCTTTCAATTCCGCCAGATGGCGGACGTCCTGTTCGGGATAATCTTCAAGCTCCTGCGCGGTTTTCTCGGCAATCTCATCGGACAGGATGCGCAAAGGCTGGCCGGTTTGCAGGGCGCGGATGTAGGTCTCTGCGGCGCGTTCGAAGTAATAGAGCCGATTGAATGTCTCGGCGACGCTCTGCCCTATGATTAGGACACCATGATTGCCCATGATCATGACTTTTTTCTTTGGGTCTGTCAGCAGCGCAGCGCATCTTGTGCCTTCTTCCTCAAAAGCAAGGCCGCCGTAGCCTTCGTCAATCACGTAACGATTGTAGAAGGTGGCGCAATTCTGATCGATTGGGGGCAGGCGAGAGTCTGCGAGGCTGGCCAGAACGGTGGCAAAGATCGAATGCACATGCATGACGCAGCGGGCGTGGGGGCAGGCGCGGTGGATGCCGCCATGCAACCCCCAGGCCGTGGGGTCCGGCGCATCAGGGCCTTGGAGAGTATCAGGGGCGTTTGCGTCGATCTCCAGAAGGTCGCTGGCTTTGATGCGGGCAAAGTGGCGCTGATTGGGGTTCATCAGAAAGCGGGTGCCATCGGGATCGACGGCGAGGCTGAAGTGGTTTGCCACGCCTTCATGCATGTTGAGACGCGCGGTCCAGCGGAAGGCGGCGGCCAGATCCACGCGATCCTGCCAATGGGCGATGTTTGGGCGTTGGCTGCTGACTGTCATGGCGTAACTCCGTCTTATGGCGCAGTTCAGCACGAAGAAAAACCGATGGTCTGTTCGATTTGCGACCTTTGCAATGGGTCGCAAACAGACAGGTTTCCCTGGTGCGTATCTCGGTGGCTCAGCGGAGCTAAGCCTGGGGCGCGGCCCCCGGCACCGCGCGCGGTGGCCTCCCCCGGGGTGCGCAAACGGTGGGCAGTGTCAGGTGGTGGAGGGTGTGAAATCCTGCAAACTGTGCTTTCGCAAAATCTTCAAACGACAGGCGCTTGAACCCCGGAAGTCTGCGTGTCACCTTGGGCCATGGAACAGACGTATTTTCAGAGCTGGGCGGATGTCGCCCCTCAACTGGTCGCAGTGGCTGCGGGGCGCAGCCCGGCCGATCTTGTCATCAAAAACGGACAATGGGTGAATGTGCACACCCGGGAGATCTTGCCGGGGCATGATATTGCCGTGATCGCAGGGCGGATCGCCTATGTCGGGCCGGATGCCAGCCATTGCATTGGCACCAGCACGGAGATCATCGAGGCCGAAGGGCGCTTTATGATCCCGGGTCTGTGTGATGGGCATATGCACATTGAAAGTGGCATGCTGACCCCGGCGGAATTTGCCCGAGCGGTGATCGGTCATGGCACCACCACAATGTTCACCGATCCGCATGAGATTGCCAATGTGCTGGGCTTGGAAGGCGTGCGGATGATGCATGATGAGGCGCTGATGCAGCCCATCAATATCTTCACGCAGATGCCCAGCTGTGCGCCTTCTGCGCCGGGGCTTGAAACCACAGGCTATGAGATCGGGCCGGATGATGTGGCGGCGGCGATGCAATGGCCCGGCATCATTGGCCTTGGTGAGATGATGAATTTCCCGGGTGTGATCAACGGCAGCCAGCAGATGCTGGCGGAAATCGCGGCCACACAGAAGGCTGGCAAGACCGTGGGCGGGCATTATGCCTCGCCGGATCTTGGCAAGGACTTCCATGCCTATGCCGCAGGGGGACCGGCGGATGATCATGAGGGCACTTGTGAGGCGGATGCGATTGCACGGGTGCGTCAGGGCATGCGCATGATGATGCGGCTTGGATCTGCGTGGTATGATGTGGAAACCCAGATCACGGCAGTGACGGAAAAGGGGCTGGATCCGCGTGGGTTTATCCTGTGCACGGATGATTGCCATTCCGGCACTTTGGTCAACGATGGTCACATGAACCGCGTGGTGCGCCATGCCATCGATTGTGGCTGTGACCCGGTAGTGGCCTTGCAGATGGCGACGATCAACACCGCAACACATTTTGGATTGGAGCGGGATCTGGGCTCCATTGCGCCGGGACGGCGGGCGGATGTGATTCTGACCAGTGATCTGAGAGCTCTGCCGATTGAGCAGGTGATTGCGCGTGGGAAAACCGTGGCCAAGGATGGCGCGGTTCTGGTGGATTGCCCGCATTATGACTGGCCAGAGCATGCGCGTCAGACGGTCAATCTTGGGCGCAACCGCACGGCGGCGGATTTTGAGGTGGCCGCACCAGAGGGGGCGCAGGCGGTCACGGCCAATGTGATTGGCGTGATTGAAAACCAAGCCCCGACCAAGGCTCTGACGGCGGATCTGGCGGTTGTCGATGGCGTGGTGGAAGGTGATGGCGCGCAGGATGTGTGCCAGATCGCGCTGGTGGAGCGGCATTTGGGCACCGGAGGTGTGACCAATGGCTTTGTGTCCGGGTTTGGTTACACCGGTAAAATGGCGATGGCCTCCACAGTGGCGCATGACAGCCACCATATGATTGTGGTGGGCACGGATCGTGCGAGCATGGCGCAGGCCGCCAACCGGCTTGGCGCTGTGGGCGGCGGCGTGACTGTCTTCAAGGATGGCGAAGAGATTGCGCTGGTGGAGTTGCCGATTGCCGGTCTGATGTCAGATGCGCCTGCCACGGAGGTTGCGGCCAAGGCGCAGAAAATGGTTGAGGCGATGGAGGCCTGCGGCTGCACGCTCAACAACGCCTATATGCAGCATTCGCTTCTGGCGCTGGTGGTGATCCCGGAGTTGCGGATCAGCGATCTGGGGTTGGTAGATGTGACAAAATTTGAAATGACTGACGTGATTAAGGCGGTGAAATGACTCCACAGAATATTCCCGTGCATTCCCCAGCGGTGCCTGCCCCTGAAACTTTCACCGATCCCAAGGCGGCGGTGGCGCGTCTGGAAGAGCTGTACCGCATTGCGACTTCTTACCTATGTGAGCAGTTTGGCCGTGCACTGCGCAAGGGGCCGGACGGACATCGCATTCGTGCGTTTTACCCTGAGGTTCGGGTGGCTACGACGAGTTTTGCCCAGGTGGACAGCCGGTTGAGCTTTGGCCATGTGGCAGAACCCGGTGTGCATGCGGCAACCATCACGCGGCCAGATCTGTTCCGGCATTATCTGGAGCAACAGATTGGGTTGCTGCTGGAGAATCATAAGGTGCCGGTGACAGTGCGCGCATCGACCACGCCGATTCCGGTGCATTTTGCGGTCGCCGCCCATAGCGATATGAGCGTGCCGCAGGAGGGGGCGGCGGATTTCACGCTGCGCGACATCTTTGATGTGCCCGATCTGTCGACCACCAATGATGACATTGTGAATGGCACCGCCAGTGTGGGGATGGATGGTGTTGGCCCGCTGGCGCCTTTCACCGCGCAACGGGTGGATTACTCGCTGGCGCGGTTGAGCCACTATACGGCCACGGATCCGGAGCATTTCCAGAACCATGTGCTGTTCACCAACTATCAGTTCTATGTGACAGAGTTCGAGGCCTATGCCCGTCAGATGCTGGCGGACAAAAAGAGTGGCTACACCAGCTTTGTCAGCACCGGAAATGTGGAAATCACCGAGGCGGATGCGCCGCTGGATCCGGTGGACAAACAGCCACAGATGCCGACCTATCACCTCAAACGTGCGGATGGATCAGGGATCACGCTGGTGAATATCGGTGTTGGTCCATCGAATGCCAAAACGGCGACGGATCATATCGCCGTCTTGCGGCCGCATGCCTGGATCATGGTGGGGCATTGCGCGGGGCTGCGCAATTCTCAGAGCCTTGGGGATTTTGTGCTGGCGCATGCCTATCTGCGTGAGGATCACGTGTTGGATGATGATCTTCCGGTCTGGGTGCCGATCCCGGCGCTTGCGGAGGTGCAGACCTCTTTGGAAGAGGCCGTTGCCGAGGTGACGGAGCTGTCCGGCTATGAGCTGAAACGCGTGATGCGCACCGGGACGGTGGCGACCATCGACAACCGCAACTGGGAGCTTCGGGAGCACAGCGGACCTGTGCAGCGGTTGAGCCAGTCGCGCGCCGTGGCGCTGGACATGGAGAGTGCCACAATCGCGGCCAATGGGTATCGCTTTCGGGTGCCCTATGGGACGCTGCTTTGTGTGAGCGATAAACCGCTGCATGGGGAATTGAAACTTCCCGGCATGGCGAGTGACTTCTATAAGACACAGGTCGCACGACACCTGCTGATTGGTATTCGTGCCATGGAACGGTTGCGCGAAATGCCACTGGAGCGTTTGCACTCGCGGAAATTGCGCTCTTTTGATGAGACCGCTTTCCTCTGACCCTACGGAAACTTGTGGAAAACCCATAAAAACTTGGTTTTTAGCAACACAATTTATTGTGTTCACCCACCACATCCCGTTAAATGCCGCCCACGAGGCCCAATATTCGGGCAGACTAATGGAGACCTGAAATGGCGAAACCGATGACCAAGACCCAACTCGTTGCCGCTCTGGCCGAGGACATGGGTTCTGACAAGAAATCCGCAGGCGCAGCTCTGGAAGCCGTATGCGCGCTGATCACTCGCGAAGTGTCTGCTGGTGGTGCAGTGACTCTGCCAGGCGTTGGCAAGATCTACTGCCGTGAGCGTCCTGAGCGTATGGTTCGCAACCCGGCCACCGGTGAGCAGATCAAGAAAGAAGCGGACAAGGTTGTGAAAATGACCATCGCCAAAGCGCTGAAAGACAGCGTGAACGGCTGATCGCGTTGATCGCAGTTACGGAAAGGGTCGCTCTTTTGAGCGGCCCTTTTTGTTTGCGGCCTCTCCTTTGCTTTCGGGGCTGCAATCTATGCGGCTGGGAATGTGCCGGCCAAATGCGCGGAGGGCGCGCCAGAGGGTCGGAAAGTCAGCGGTAAGCAAGGAGAAGAAAAACCGAATACAGCGATCCTTACTCTGTACCTGCATGGCACATTATAAGCATCAGCTTGTATTTGATTTCAGTGGTGAGCCGTATAGGATTCGAACCTATGACCCACTGATTAAAAGTCAGTTGCTCTACCAACTGAGCTAACGGCCCACTCTGTGAGGGCGGGTTCTAGTGTTGTGCGCCGGGGGGGTCAAGCGGATTCTGAGAAAAAAATCGCGCCACTGGAAACTAATTTGGATCGGGCGTATATCCGCCCAATGGATACACGCGCAAACACCCCTTTGCCCTTTATGAAAATGCATGGGCTTGGCAACGATTTTGTCGTTGTTGACGCTCGTGCGCGGGCTTTTGAGCTGACCGAGTCGCAAATCACAGCCATCGCAGATCGCCAAAAAGGTGTTGGATTCGACCAACTTGCGGTGATTGCGCCGGGTGCGGCGGGCAGCAATGCCGATGCGCATTTGATTTTTTACAATGCGGATGGGTCGACCTCAGCGGCCTGTGGCAATGCGACTCGCTGTATTGCACGGCATTTGATGGATGAAAGCGGGGCTGCGTCGCTGACGCTCACCACGGATCGTGGCACATTGTTGGCCCGTGAGGCCGGTGCGGGGCTTGTGTCTGTAAATATGGGCCATCCGCAGTTGGCGTGGGATGAGATTCCCCTCTCCCATGAGATGGACACGCTTGAACTGCCCATTGACGGGGGCCCAACGGCCACAGGCATGGGCAACCCGCATTGCACCTTCTTTGTGGAGGATGTGGCGGCGGTGGATTTGGCCGCTTTTGGTGCGGCCCATGAGCACCATCCGCTTTATCCCGAGCGCACCAATGTACAGGTCGCGCAGATTGTTGGGAAGAACCACATTCGTATGCGGGTGTGGGAGCGCGGCGTTGGCATCACGCTGGCCTCTGGCTCTTCCAGCTGTGCCACTGCTGTGGCGGCGGCGCGCCGGGGCCTCACGGGCCGCAAGGTACAGATTGATCTGGATGGCGGCACGCTCTGGATTGAGTGGGCCGAAGATGGCGTCTGGATGACGGGTGGCACTGAACATGTGTTTAGTGGAGAGTTCACCACCGCTTTTCTGGAGCGCGCAAAATGAGCGTCGCCCCGCCAAAGTTCACCACGCTTGGGTGTCGCCTGAATTCTTACGAATCTGAGGCGATGAAAGACATGGCGCAGTCTGCCGGGCTGGAAAACGCCGTGATCGTGAACACCTGTGCTGTGACGGCTGAGGCTGTGCGCAAAAGCCGTCAGGAGATTCGCCGCCTGCGCCGTGAAAATCCGGATGCCAAGATCATTGTCACGGGCTGTGCTGCCCAGACCGAGCCGGAGACTTTTGCCGCCATGGGCGAGGTCGATAAGGTGGTCGGCAACACCGAGAAGATGCAGCCCGGCACCTGGCAGGATATGGCGCGCCCTCGTGGTCCGGATTTTATTGGTGAGACCGAAAAGGTACAGGTGGACGACATCATGTCGGTCACCGAAACCGCTGGCCATCTGATTGATGGTTTTGGCACCCGCTCGCGCGCCTATGTGCAGGTGCAAAACGGCTGTGACCACCGCTGCACCTTCTGCATCATTCCCTATGGCCGGGGTAATTCGCGCTCTGTCCCCGCCGGTGTGGTGGTGGACCAGATCAAACGGCTGGTGGACAAAGGCTTTAATGAGGTGGTGCTGACCGGTGTGGATCTCACCAGTTGGGGCGCGGATCAGCCGATGCAGCCAAAGCTTGGCGATCTGGTGATGCGCATTCTGAAACTGGTGCCGGATCTGCCGCGCCTGCGCATCAGCTCGATTGACAGCATCGAGGTGGATGAAAACCTGATGATGGCGATCGCCACCGAGCCGCGCCTGATGCCGCATCTGCATCTCAGCCTGCAACATGGCGATGATCTGATTCTGAAACGCATGGCGCGGCGTCATCTGCGCGATGATGCGATCCGTTTCTGTGAAGAGGCCAAAAAGCTGCGCCCCGCCATGACCTTTGGCGCGGACATCATCGCAGGCTTCCCCACCGAAACCGACGCGCATTTTGCCAATTCGCTGAAGCTGGTGGAGGACTGTGATCTCACATGGTTGCATGTCTTCCCTTATTCCAAGCGCGAAGGCACGCCAGCGGCCAAGATCCCCAGTCAGGTGAATGGTAAGGTGATCAAAGCCCGCGCCGCAGAGCTGCGCGCCGCAGGGGAGGCGCAGGTGGCCCGGCATTTGGCCGCGCAGCTGGGCAAAACCCATCACATCCTGATGGAAAACGCCCATATGGGCCGCACGGAACAATTCACCGAGGTGAAGTTTGATGTGCCCCAGCAGGAAGGCAGTATTGTGACTGCAGCGATCACCGCCATCGAGGGGACACAGCTGCGGGCGTCGTAAGATAGGGGGCCAGCCCCCATTGCGCAGACGCGATTCCCCCGGGATATTTTGGGCAAGAGGAAACGTGAGACCATGACAGAGGCCCCGATTCTCTATTCTTTCCGACGCTGTCCTTACGCCATGCGCGCGCGGCTGGCGGTGGCGGTCTCTGGCGTCTCTGTGGAGCTGCGAGAAATCCTGTTACGCGACAAGGCGCCGGCCTTTCTTGAAACCTCGCCTAGCGGCACTGTGCCCTGTCTGAAAGACGGCGCAGAGGTGATTGATGAAAGCCTTGATGTGATGCTCTGGGCGCTGCGCCAGAAGGATCCGCAGAGTTGGCTGGAGATGCCGGAGGCGGGTTTTGCCCTGATTGAGACGGCGGATGGCCCGTTCAAACGCGCGCTGGATCGCACGAAGTATCACACGCGATATGCAGATGCGGATCCCGAGGAGAGCCGCGCAGAAGCCATGCAGTTTCTGAACAGTTTGGAAGATCAGTTGGGCGACGGCTGGCTCTTTGGAGACAAACCGCGCTTGGCGGATATGGCAATCCTGCCCTTTGTGCGCCAGTTCGCCTTTATCGACAAAACCCGTTTTGATGCGGAGGCAGGGCCCAACCTTGCCATTTGGCTGGCGCGGTTTCTGGAGTCTGATGCTTTTGCAAGTATCATGCCCAAGCTGCCGGTCTGGCAGGCGGGGGATGCGCCCACAGTGTTCTGCGGGCACATCGAAAAACCTTAGGCGGCTTTCTGAAGCGACTCGCGGGTTTTCAAGATACCAAGCGCGGCGCGGGCGGCTTCGCGGCCTTTTTCCACAAAATGCGCTTTGTAGATCGCCATGTGGTGTTCGGTTTCCTGAAAGTGGTGCGGCGTGAGCGAGACGGACAGTACGGGCACGCCGCTGTCCAATCCGGCGCGCATCAGGCCATCCACCACGGCCTGCGCCACAAAATCATGGCGGTAGATCCCGCCATCCACCACCAGCGCGGCGGCGGCCACCGCGCCATATCGGCCGCTTTCGGCCAGATCTCGCGCCAGCAGGGGCATTTCAAACGCGCCGGGCACATCAAAAACATCCACCTGCGCCTCTGGGATCAGCTCGCAAAACCCTTTGAGCGCCTGATCGACGATATCGGCATGCCATTGTGCCTTGATGAAGGCAAATCGGGTGTGTGTCATCGTAATCTCCTTTGGTTCAGACACGTCACCCAAGGCGATTACGCGCGCATAAGGCGCAGCCTCGCAGCCACACCCATCGCACGTTCTCTTCCATCCGGACTTTCACCGTCGGCTCTGGCCTCTCACCAGATCTGCTGACACGTCTTTGTTGGCTCCACATCTGATCCCAAAACCGGTTCCCACTTTTGGGGATGTGGATGCATCTGCACTAAGACGCCGCTCGCGGGCTTACGGGGCGTGCCCGCATACCGCCGGTGGGGAATTTCACCCCGCCCTGAGAACGATGGCACCTTGCCAATCTTCGCAGAGCTTTGCAACATCGCGGTTACCCAGAGACGAGGCGCAGATCATGCATCCCAATCCAGCCTTTCGAGGCACCGAGACAGAAGAGAGTCTGACCTTTGCGCGCGCGCGTGGCTTTGGCATGTTGGCGGCCTCCGTTGCAGATCAGGCGCCTTTGATCAGCCATGTGCCTTTTTTGTTGGCGGAAGATGGCAAGAGTGCGGATTTGCACCTTGTGCGCTCCAATCCGATGGTGCGTGCGTTGCATACAGGCGGGGTGGCACGGCTCGCGGTCAGCGGGCCGGACAGTTATGTGTCTCCGGATTGGTATGAGGTCGCGGACCAGGTGCCGACGTGGAATTATGTTGCGGTGCATCTGACGGGGCGTTTGCAAGCATTGCCGCAGGAAGATCTGCCCGCGCTGCTGGATCGGCTCTCGGCCCATTTTGAAGCGGCTTTGACGCCGAAGACGCCTTGGACTCGCGAGAAGATGCAGGGGGACAGTTTTGAGCGCATGCTGCGTATGATTGTGCCGTTCCGGCTGATCATAGAAGATGTGCAAAGCACCTGGAAACTGGGCCAGAATAAGCCTGCAGAGGTTCGGCTGGCAGCTGCACAGCATATGGCAGCCTATGGCTTTGGCAGTGAGGCGCGTGAACTGGCAGCGCTGATGCAATCGCCTTTTGCTGACGTATAGCATTTCGGGTTTTACCTGAAACACATTAGAAACAGAGTGAATGATATGTCCCAATTGAAACTGATCCATTCTCCATCCTCGCCATTTGTGCGCAAAGTTTCCGTGACTCTTGCTGAAACAGGGCAGAGCGCAGACGTTACGCTTGAGGGGGTGAAAACCACGGCGCTTTCGACCGCGGATGCGGCGGCGGCAGCCAATCCTTTGGGTAAAATTCCGGCGCTGGTGCGCCCGGATGGTCCGGCTCTTTATGACAGCCGGGTGATCTGTCGCTATCTGGTGGCCCGGGCCAAGTCCGATCTCTACCCTGAAGAGCGCCTTTGGGATGTCTTGACCTTGGAGGCGACAGCGGACGGCATGCTCGAGGCGGCGGTGCTCATGGTCTATGAAAAACGGCTGCGCCCTGAGAATATGGTGTTTGAGGACTGGATTGAGGCGCAATGGGGCAAGGTTGCGGGCGCGCTTGATGCGCTGAATGAACGCTGGATGAGCCATCTGTTTGGGCCGCTGGATATGGGGCAGATCGCTGTGGGCTGTGCGTTGGGCTATCTGGATTTCCGACATGGAGATCGCAACTGGAGACAGGGCCGTGACGGGCTTGCGGGGTGGTATGCGGAGTTTGCCAAACGCGACAGCATGCTGGCCACAGTGCCAAGCGATTGAGCACCAAAGATATTACACCACCGAAAAGGCCGCGTCTCAGATTGGGACGCGGCCTTTGTTTTTAGGGATCTATCACTCTGCGGCGATGGTCGGCGTTTCGGCCTTTTCCACCTTGAGTGCGGAGAATTTGAACTCCGGGATCTTGCCGTAAGGATCCAGCGCGGCATTGGTCAGGATGTTCGCCGCCGCTTCCACATAGGCAAAGGGCAGGAACACATTGTCCGGTGCCACGGCGCGGTCCATACGGGCCATCACCGTCACAGAGCCCCGCCGCGTGGTCAGGCGCACATAGTCGCCTGGCTCCACACCCAGCTTGCGCAGGGTCGAGGGGTGCAGCGAACAGTTTGCCTCCGGCTCCAGCGCATCCAGCGTGGTGGCGCGGCGGGTCATCGATCCGGTGTGCCAGTGCTCCAGCTGACGGCCGGTGATCAGCACCATCGGATACTCGTCATTCTGCACATCATCCGGCGCAATCACCGAGGCCGGGGTGAACCGGGCCCGCTTGTTTTCGCGCGGGAAGCCGTCGCCAAACACGATGGCCTGACCGGGATCTTCCGGGCTCAGCGACGGATAGGTCACCGCCTCGCCTTCCAGACGCTCCCAGGTGATGTTGTTGAGCGAGCCCATGTTGAGCTTCATCTCCGCAAACACCTCTTTGGGGTGCGTGTAAGACCAGTTCAGCCCCAGACGTTTGGCCAGCTCGACCTCGATCCACCAGTCTTCCTTGGCCTCGCCCGGAGGCGGGGTGACAGGGCGGCCCATCTGGACCTGACGGTTGGTGTTGGTCACCGTGCCGGATTTCTCATACCAGGCAGAGCTTGGCAGGATCACATCGGCGTAGTTGGCAGTCTCGGTCAGGAAGATATCCTGCACCACCAGATGATCCAGCATCGCCAGCGCCTGGCGGGCGTGATCCACATCGGGGTCGGACATCGCCGGGTTTTCCCCGAGGATATACATGCCCTTGATGTCGCCATCATGGATCGCATGCATGATCTCCACCACGGTCAGGCCTTTCTGCGCAGAGAAATCCTCGCTGTCCCAGACCTTGGTGAAGGCCGACCGCACACCGTCATCCATCACCGACTGATAGTCCGGCAGGAACATCGGGATCAGCCCCGCATCAGAGGCCCCCTGCACGTTGTTCTGACCGCGCAGCGGGTGCAGACCGGCGCCCGGCTTGCCCACATTGCCGGTCATCAGCGCAAGGCTGATCAGGCAGCGGGCATTGTCGGTGCCGTGGATGTGCTGGCTGACACCCATACCCCAGAAGATCATGCCGGCCTTGCCGTTGGCAAAGGTGCGTGCCGCATCGCGCAGCAGCTCGGGATCGATGCCGCAGATCGGCTCCATCGCTTCCGGGCTGAAGTCCTTCAGATGGGCTTTCATCTCTTCCCAGTTCTCGGTGAACTGCGAGATATAGGCCTCATCATAAAGCTCTTCTTCCACGATCACATGCATGATCGCGTTCAGCATGGAAACATCCGCGCCCGGCTTGAACTGCAGCTTGTGGGAGGCATAGCGCCCCAGCCCCACGCCGCGCGGGTCACAGACAATCAGCTTGCCGCCGCGTTTGGTGAACTGCTTGAAGTAGGTCGCCGCAACCGGGTGGTTCTCGATCGGGTTACAGCCGATGGTGATCGCCACATCCGCGTTTTCGATCTCATTAAAAGTGGCGGTCACCGCACCGGAACCGACATTTTCCAGCAACGCAGACACCGAGGAGGCGTGGCACAGGCGGGTGCAGTGGTCGACGTTGTTGTGGCCAAAGCCCTGACGGATCAGCTTCTGGAACAGATAGGCTTCCTCGTTGGAGCATTTGGCAGAGCCGAACCCGGCCACATTGGTGCCTTTCTCGGCGCGCAGTTTGGCCAGACCACCGGCTGCCGCATCCAGCGCCTCTTCCCAGCTTGCTTCACGGAAATGGGTCATCAGATTGCCCGGATCCACATTAAGCCCCTTGGGCGGCGCATCCTCGCGCCGGATCAGCGGCTTGGTTAGCCGGTGCGGGTGGTGGATATAGTCAAACCCGAAGCGCCCTTTGACGCAAAGCCGGTTTTCATTGGCCGGACCGTCAATGCCTTCGACATATTTGATTTTGTTGTCTTTGACCTTGAACTTGATCTGACAGCCCACGCCGCAATAGGGGCAGACGCTTTCGACTTCGCGGTCATAATCCGCGCTGTCGCCCGCCTGATTCTCATCCAGCACCGTCGCCGGCATCAGCGCGCCGGTCGGGCAGGCCTGAACACATTCGCCACAGGCCACACAGGAAGAGCTCCCCATCGGATCGTTCTGGTCAAAAATGATCTGGGAGGCCGCACCGCGTCCGCCGACGCCAATCACATCGTTTACCTGAACCTCACGGCAGGCGCGCACACAGAGGTTACAGTTGATGCAGGCGTCCAGATTGACGTTCATCGCCACGTGGCTGGCATCCAGAAGCGGGATCGCCTCTGGCGCTTTGGCGGGGAAACGGGACTCCTCCACGCCCACCTGCTCGGCCATTTTGGAGAAATGGCTGGAGGCATCGTGTTTCACTTCCGGCTGATCCGCTGCCAGCAGCTCGATCACCATCTCGCGGGCCTTCTTGGCGCGGATGCTCTCGGTGTGCACCACCATGCCGTCGCTGGCGGGGCGGATACAGGAGGCCACAAGCGTGCGCTCCCCTTCCACTTCCACCACACAGGCGCGGCAGTTGCCATCGGGGCGATAGCCCTTGGCCGGTTTGTGGCACAGGTGAGGGATCACAAAGCCGTCGCCATTGGCCGCGTCCCAGATTGTTGTGCCTTCCGGCACGGTCACATCTTTGCCGTTCAGGGAAAAGGTCACCATGTTCAGTTGTGCGCCGTCAGCCATCTCAGATCTCCTCCCCAAAGTGTTTCATCACAAGGCGGATCGGGTTGGGGGCCGCCTGTCCAAGACCACAGATGGAGGCATCGCCCATCACCTGACACAGATCTTCGAGAAGAGGCTGATCCCAGCTGTCCGCCTGCATCAGCTTCACCGCTTTTTCACAGCCGGTGCGGCAGGGGGTGCATTGGCCACAGCTCTCATCCTCAAAGAACTTGAGCATGTTGAGCGCCGCATCACGGGCGCTGTCCTGATCTGACAGCACGACCACAGCGGCGGAGCCGATAAAGGTGCCATGCGGTTGCAGCGTGTCAAAATCCAGCGGCACGTCATTCAGCGATGCGGGCAGCAGACCGGAGGAGGGGCCACCGGGCTGATAGGCTTTGAAAACATGGCCCTCTGCCATGCCGCCTGCTGCTGTGATGATGTCCTCAATGGTGGAACCTGCGGGCAGCAGATAGACGCCCGGTTCCGCCACACGGCCGGACACCGAATAGTTGCGCAGACCCTTGCGACCGTTCTTTTCGACCGCATTCAGCACCTGTGGGCCAAAACGGGCAATTCGCGCCACCCAGTAAAGGGTCTCCACATTGTGGACGAGGGTTGGTTGGTTGAAGATACCGACTTGGGCCACAAAAGGTGGACGGTGGCGGGGTAGGCCGCGCTTGCCTTCGATCGATTCGATCATCGCGCTTTCTTCGCCGCAGATATAGGCACCTGCACCACGGCGGACTTCGATGTAATCTTCGGCGACAATGCCCGCATCGACGAGCTTGGCGATCTCCTTTTTCAGGATCTTGATCACACCGGGGTTCTCGTCGCGCATGTAGATAAAGCAGGTCGCCGCTTCCACAGCCCAGGCCGCAATCAGCATGCCCTCAAGGAACATATGCGGGTTGCGCTCCAGATGGTGACGGTCCTTGAAGGTGCCAGGCTCGCCCTCATCCCCGTTCACCGCCAGATAGCGGGGGCCGGGATTGGCGCGCACAAAGCCCCATTTAGTGCCAGACGGGAAGCCCGCACCACCAAGACCACGCAGGCCAGCTTCTTTGATCTGCTCCTGCACCGCTTCCCAATCGCCATTGTCGCGCAGAGCATGCAGGGTTTGGTAGCCGCCATCGGCCATATATTCCACAAATTGCTGATAGTCGCCGATTTGCGGGTGCAACTCACCCGCGTGAATAGCGGCGTTCACCTTTTCATGGGTGGCGTGCTGGATGTGGTTGTGGCCCACTTCGACCACAGGAGCGGTGTCACAGCGGCCCATGCAGGGCGCGCGCAACACGCGGACTTCGGAGGGGTCCATGCCGATTTCCAGCGCTTTGCGCAGCTGTTCGGCACCTGCCAGTTCACAGGACAGCGAATCACAGACGCGGATCGTGAGCGCGGGTGGGGGCGTGTCATCTTCGGCCACCACATCAAAATGCGCGTAGAAGGTTGCGACCTCATAGATTTCGGCCTGCGCAATGCGCATTTCTTCTGCCAGCGCGCGGATATGCGCCGCAGAGAGATGCCCATAAGCATCTTGAATCAGATGAAGATATTCGATCAGCAAATCGCGACGCAGGGGCATGCCCCCGATCAGCGCCTGAACCTCATTTAAGGCGGCATCATCAACCTGCCGCCCTTTGGGCGTACGGCGTGATTTGCCGGTGCCCTTCTTTTTCCAAACGCCTTTTGAGTCGTCCAGCGGTACCATAGTGCTCTCCCTACCAGATCGGCATAGGGTGACATCACTATTGGTGATGATCAATCAGGCAGATTTTATCTTTAGATAAGCAAAAGTTATCACCCTCCAAGATTGAGGACGCGACGTAAAGCTTCAACCGTGGAGAGGCCTGGCAGCCGGTGTGGCGTCACCAGACTGACGTCTTTTTCAACCGTCGGATCACCAAGGGGGAGGGCCGCAATGCCTTTTCTGTCCCCAAGCCCCTCGAGCAGGCTTTCGGGAATCACCGTCGCTGCCACCCCGTTGGCCGCCATCAGGAGCGACGAGGTAAACTCGCTGGTTTCGGCAATCACGGAAGGCAGGAGGCCAGCCTCGCGAAAGACCAGATCCAGAATGCGCCGGTTCTGCATGCTTGGGTCGAGCAGGCTGAGCGGCAGTTCTGCGGCTTCTGCCCAACTGGCGGTGCCAGCGAGACGGGGGGCGAGTGTTTTGGGGGCCACCAGCACGTAGCGTTCTTCATAAAGATGCTCGACGCGCATCATTTCGGGGGAGACGCCTTCGCCATAGGTGATGCCTGCATCAAAAACGCGTTTTTCCAGCCCTTGCTGAATGGTCAGTGACGAGGCGGTTTGCAGACGCACGGTGATGGCGGGATTGCCGGCACGCAATTTGCCAATAGCCTGTGCGGCAAAGCCCACAGCGGTGGGAATCACCGCCAGCGAGAGTTGCCCGGTGACCTCACCGCCAGCAGAGCGGAATTCCTCTTCGAGCAGTTTGACACTGTCCATGATTTTGCGGGCGTGCCGCACCAGCGCTTCGCCTTCTGGTGTGAAGCCCTGAAACCGGTTGCCACGTTTGACGATGGCCGCATCGAGCCGCTCTTCGAGTTTGCGAATGCGCATGCTGAAGGCTGGTTGGGATACGCCGCATTCTTCGGCGGCGCGTGCGAAATGGCCATGGCGCGCCAGAGAGGACAGGAATTCGAGATCTTTTAAGCTGATCACTGTGCGGCCCTCTTTTCGCAGGATTGGCTTCACTCTGTAGCGGGTTTGTGGCCACCGTGCCAGTCTTGCCGGTTTGGCGCGTGGGAGAGTGGCGCGTGCTGGACCGGTGAGGGGACCGGCCCAGCAGAGGGGGGCGGGCTACAGCTGGGCGCTGGGCGTGGAATGTGAGAGCGCGCGTTCTTTGTCGCTCATGTCTTCGGCCACACCCTCAAACAGCGGGGTGGACAGGTAGCGCTCGCCGGTGTCGGGCAGCATGACCAGAATGTTGCTGCCTTCGGGTGCATCCTGTGCCACTTCAATTGCGGCTGCCAATGTAGCACCGGCCGAAATGCCTACGAAGATGCCTTCTTCTGCGGCAAGACGACGAGACCATACGATGCCGTCTGGTCCGGGTGTTTTGATCAGGCGGTCATAGCCCTTTTTATCCAGCGCTTCCTGAAGTACCCATGGGATGAAATCCGGGGTCCAACCCTGAATGGGGTGCGGTTCAAAATTCGGATGGCTTTCGGTGGCCTGATGCGCTTCGTTGCGGCTGTTGATGTAGCCTGAATCCACAAGCGCCGCATTGGCGGGTTCTGACAGGATGATCTTGGTGTCTGGGCTTTCGCGGCGCAAGAGGCGCGACACGCCGGAAAGTGTGCCCCCAGTGCCGTAGCCGGTGACCCAGTAATCCAGCGAAGTATCGGCAAAATCAGCGAGGATTTCGCGCGCGGTGGTGGTTTCGTGCATGTCGGCATTGTCTGCGGTTTCAAACTGGCTTGCGAGGAACCAGCCGTTGGCCTCTGCCAGCTCTTTGGCCTTGGTGTACATGCCAAAGCCTTTCTGCGCCTTTGGTGTCAGCACGACCTGCGCGCCGAGAAAGCGCATCAGGCGGCGGCGCTCAACAGAAAAGGCTTCAGACATGGTGATGACAAGCGGATAGCCTTTGGCGGCGCAGACCATGGCCAGACCAATGCCGGTGTTGCCAGAGGTGGCTTCAACCACGGTTTGCCCCGGTTTCAGGCGGCCGTCTTTTTCGGCGGCTTCGATGATGTTGAGCGCCAGACGGTCCTTGACGGAACCTGCGGGATTGGCGGCTTCGAATTTTACAAAGAGGTTCACATGGGATGGGGCGATCCGGTTGAGACGCACCACGGGTGTGTTGCCCACTGTGTCCAGAATGCTGTCGTAACGGCGTCCGCGCCCTTCGGTCTGTCGGGTCATTTTTGTTTCCTCGATCAATGCGTTGGTTGATCTTAACCTAAGACCCCTGACGTGGTGGGGGTAGGTGTTGGGCACAGGGGGCTGCAATTAAGAACAGCGATTGGAGCCGTGGAGATTTTGGTCAATCCAGTCCTGTGCACGGCGTCGGATTGGAACATTTCAGCGGCACCGCGCGCGATCATGAGATTGCTGTTCTTGCACCCATGCCGGTCCTGACGGACAGAATGACGCGGATGAAGCTGAGACGCAGGACAATTTGTGCCATTTTGTGAGGGCGCGATTGGGCTGGTGCATTTTTCTTCCGTGACGGCTTGCCAAGCCCTAGAAATAAAACAATCACGGGAAGACGCCTGTTGGGTGACAAGAGGCGGCGAGGGAGGCACCACAGTACCTATCTATGAATGAGATCCTGTCCGGTCTGCTGCAGGCAGGCCAAATGATACTCACATTGGATCCCGATCTCATCGAGATCTCCCTGCGGTCATTGCAGGTGACGTTGAGCGCGGTGTTTGTGGCCTCTTTGATTGGCCTGCCTCTGGGCTGCTGGTTGGCTGTGCGCCGGTTTCGATTCCGCCGGATTGTGATTGCCATGCTCAATGCCCTTATGGGGTTGCCGCCGGTGGTTGTGGGGCTGATCGTTTATATTCTGCTATCGCGGTCCGGGCCATTTGGCGTCTTTGGGCTGCTGTTTACGCCCACGGCGATGATCATTGCGCAGGTGGTGATCCTCACACCGTTGATTGCCTCGATCAGCCATCAGGCCATCCGGGATCTCTGGGCGGAGTATCATGATCTGTTGATTTCGCTGAATACCACACGACGCCAGCGCATTCTCACGCTGCTTTGGGATGGGCGGCGGGCCCTGCTGACCGCATCACTGGCCGGGTTTGGCCGTGGCATTGGTGAGGTTGGGGCGATCATGATCGTGGGGGGCAATATTGACCACGCCACACGGGTGCTGACCACGGCGATTTCGCTGGAGACAGGGAAGGGCAACTTTGCCCTCGCTCTTGCGCTGGGCTTTGTGCTGATTGGGCTGGCGGTGGCTGTCAATCTGGTGATCCACATGCTGTCGCGCACGGAGGTGAGTGGGCGATGGTAGGGTCTATTCTCCCCCTAAAGGTGGAAAACGCGGTTGTGCGCCGTCGGGGCAAAGTCTTGCTGGGGCCGGTGAGCACGCAGGTTGCCACAGAAGGCTTGTCGATTGTGATGGGGCCTAACGGGGCGGGCAAAACCACCTTGCTGCGCATGTTGCATGGCATGGAGCGTCTGGCGCGTGGCGGGCGGTTGACGTGGCAGGTGCCCGAGCCGCAGGCGCGCGCCGCGCAGGCTTTTGTGTTTCAGGCACCGATCATGATGCGGCGCAGTGCCCTGGACAATGTGGTCTATCCCTTGATCGTGCATGGCGTGGCACGCGCGCAGGCGCGGGCACGGGCCGCAGAGTGGCTGGCGCGGGTTGGGTTAAGCGACAGTGCCGACAAACGCGCCACGGTGCTCTCTGGGGGGGAGCGCCAGAAAATGGCGCTGGCACGGGCGTTGATCCGCGATCCGCAGATCCTGTTTCTGGATGAACCCTGTGCCAATCTGGATGGGCAGGCCACACGCGAGTTTGAAGAGATTCTGCGCGGCGCGCACGCGGGTGGGACACGCATTGTCATGTCCACACATGATGTCGGACAGGCCCGCCGCCTCGCAGAAGACATCTGGTTCATCCATCACGGCCACATTCTGGAAACCACGCCGGCCGATCAGTTTTTTGAAAATCCAACATCCAAGGAAGCGCGCGCATTCCTGAAGGGAGATATTGTCGAATGAAACTTGGAACGATTATTGCGGCGACGCTTTTGTGCTGTAGTGCTTTGACGGCGCAGGCAGAGAGCATGAAGATGGCCGTGACCACGTCTTTCCATAACTCGGGGCTGGCTGATGTGCTCTTGCCAGAGATCGAGGCAGATCTGGGGCTGGAGGTTCAGCTTTTGGTGGTGGGTACCGGTCAGGCTCTGCGACTGGGTGAGGCTGGAGATGTGGATGCCATTCTGGTGCATTCCAAAGCCTCCGAAGAAAAGTTTGTCGCCGCAGGCTATGGCACGCATCGTCGCGAAATCATGTATAATGATTTTGTCTTTATCGGACCGTCTGAGGATCCGGCACAGATCAAAGACGCGCAATCCGCAACGCAGGCTTTGGGCCTGATTGCTGAGGTGCAGGCCCCCTTTGTCAGCCGGGGCGATGACAGTGGCACGCACAAGAAGGAGCTTTCTTTGTGGGCCGCGGCGGGGGTGGATGCGGAACAGCGCGATGTGGCGTGGTACAAGGAAGCAGGCGCGGGTATGGGCGCGTCGCTCAATACCGCATCGGGGCTGAACGCTTACATCATGAGTGACCGTGCGAGCTGGCTTAAATTTGGCAATAAGGGGGCCTTGGCCCTGCTTTATGCCGGGGATCCGGCGCTGTTCAATCAATATGCCTATTTGCCGGTCAACCCTGACAAACACCCGCATGTGAAGTCGGATCTGGCACAGAAGCTGGAAACCTGGCTGGTGAGCCCGCGCGCGCAGGCCCTGATTGATGGCTACACGCTGGAAGGCGGGCGGCTTTTCACATTCAACGCCGAGTAAAATGACAACGGCGCGCCAAATGAGCGCGCCGTTTTTGTCAACTGTCTGGTGTGGCGTGGATGGCGAATTGCTCCAGATCTGCGTCCGCCGGTGCGATGGAGCGGAACTGTTCTTTCACCCCGGCTTCGGTCAGTTCGCGCGCGACGGTGAGTAGCGTGTTTGGGTCATGATCCGCGCAGAGCTCTGACATATGTGCCAGTTCTTCTGCGGCGACCGGGAGAGCGGCCTCAACAGAGGGGGCGCCGTAGACCTCTACGAAATGCTGCGCCAGTTGTGTGGTGAGCGCCTCCAGTTCCGCAGGCTCAATGCTGGTGACGGCCACAAATGTCACACGGCCAAAGGTCTCGACCCCAAGCCAGCCATTTGAAAACGCCTGGCGGGCTTTGCCGGTCAGATCGGCCTCGGACCAGTTGGAGAACTCAAAGCCGCCGCTGATAGCCCATTCGCCGGTGCGCGCGGGATTGAAAAAGATGCGTTGATCGCTTTCGTCAAAGTGAATGGCACGCGCCAGCAGCATCATGTCGTTCCTTCCAAGAGATGGGTGAGCGGCAGCAGGCGGGTTGTTTCGCCGCTGCGCAGGAGTGCGCCGAAATGTTCATCGGTGCCTAGAAAAGTGCCGGTTTCAGGGGGGTCAGAGAGCGGCCAGTTCACCTCTTCCCCTAGGTCATGGGCAAGGCCGCGCCATTCTGTGGCCAATGGTTTGAGCCCCTCTTCCTCCATGCGATTGATCCAGACGAGGCTGTGGCGCACCCATGCGCTGAGCAGATCATCGGTGCGGATGTCCACACAGCCCTCCTCATAGAGAGCTGTATCATCCGGGGTGATGCCCGGCGTGTCGGCATTGGCGGGAACGAGGGGCAATTCCAGTCCCACCACAATCCAATCCGGTTCCGCCGCCGGATCTTGATGGGAGGCGGCGATGCGCAGGCGGCCGCAGCGCGCGCCATTGACCCGGATGGTGCCCGGCCATTCCAGATGGACACCGACCTCCGGGGGCGCCAGTGCGCCAAGCGCGTTCTGAAAGCCGATGGCACAGCTGATCAGAACGGGCATGGCCGCGCGCAAGGGCACCTCGGGGGCAAACACCATCGCCGCCCGGATCTGATCCGCCGCAAGGTTGTACACCACAAGCCCCGCGTCACAGCCCATGATGGCCTGTGCCTGTGCTTTGGCAAAGGGATCCGCCGTGCCCGTGAGGGCCATGCCATGAAACAGCGGCGGGAAGTGTACTGTGTTGCTCATGCGTTGCCGTCGGTGATCAATTGGCGCGCCAGTGTGCGGAAGGCCTGTGCCTGTGCAGAGTCTGGTTCAGAGACCACAATTGGTGCGCCCCCGTCTGCGGCGACCCGAATGTTGAGCGACAAAGGAATTTCGGCCAGCAGAGGCACGCCGAGCTTGTCGGCCTCTGCCGCAACGCCGCCATGGCCAAACACATGTTCTTCGTGCCCGCAGTTGGAGCAGACATGTGTGCTCATGTTCTCGATCATGCCCACGATGGGGGTGCCGAGTTTCTCGAACATGTTGATGCCTTTGCGCGCATCCAGCAGGGCAATGTCCTGAGGGGTGGAGACCACCACCGCGCCGGTTAGCTCTGCCTTTTGGGCGAGGGTCATCTGCACGTCCCCTGTGCCCGGAGGCAGATCCACGATCAGCACATCCAATGCGCCCCATTGCACCTGTGTGAGCATCTGTTGCAGCGCCCCCATCAGCATGGGGCCACGCCAGACCACTGCCTCTTCTTCACGGGTCATCAACCCCATGGACATCATAGTCACGCCATGGTTGCGCAGTGGCAGGATGGTTTTGCCATCCGGGCTGGCTGGACGGCCGGAGACGCCCAGCATGCGGGGCTGGGACGGGCCGTAAACATCCGCATCCAGCAAGCCCACGCGCCGCCCTTCGGCGGCCAGCGCAACAGCAAGGTTAGCGGAGACCGTAGATTTGCCAACGCCGCCCTTGCCGGAGGCCACGGCGAGAATGCGATCGATTCCGGGGATCTTCTGTGGCCCCTTGGGCTCTGCTGGACGTGCAGCTTTAAGATCCGGTGGCGGTTTGGTAGCGGCATGTGCGGTCATCACGATGGAGACTTTGGAGACACCCTCCAGGGCGGAGAGCCTGTCTTCGATCTCCACTTTGATCGGCTGCATGGCCTGGGCGCGGGCCGGATCGATTTCCATCACGAAACGCACTTCGCCAGCCT
Organism: Shimia sp. R11_0; assembly: GCF_017744035.1. Taxonomy (NCBI): domain Bacteria; kingdom Pseudomonadati; phylum Pseudomonadota; class Alphaproteobacteria; order Rhodobacterales; family Roseobacteraceae; genus Shimia; species Shimia sp. R11_0. The sequence continues at coordinate 512,162 of NZ_JAGHQY010000001.1, forward strand.
CAACGGACAGAGCGCGTACCATGCCGCTGGCCACCAGATCGCTGCCTGTGGCGGGATCGGTGAAGCCTTTGAGGATGCTGAGAACTTCGTCGCGGTTCGTCATTTAATCACGTCCTTTGATCTGGCCAGTGACCACATGTTCCATGTCGATTCCATCAATCGTCAGGGTCATCTTGGCTTCAAATGTCTGTCCCGCAGTGGTGTCGCTTCCGGCCGCGCGCATGGCGTCCTCAATGGCCTGCTGGCTTGTCACGCCAACCTGCTTGAGAAATTTGCGCATGCTCATGTTGAAGTCATCGCTCATCTGGGGGGAGTCCTTTCCTGGAGTGGGCGCCGATCGCCCCATGTTGACGTAAGGCAAGCGCCGCGCCTAGGCTTGGGGGATGGGTTTTTTGAGAATTCTGTACCAAAGTCTGTCTGCCTACGGGATCAGCTGTGCCCTTGCTTCGGCCGGCTGGGCCGAAGGCAAGGCCACGGAGCTGTTTGTGGCAGAGGATCTGCGGGACACGGGGTTGATTGCATACATCTTGCCCCGGTTTACGTTGAAACATGGGGTTCGGGTCACGATTGTTGATGACACAGCTGAGGCCGCAGGGATGTTGCATGTCGAGGGGAGCACACCTGTGTTCTCCCAAGCGGATGTCACCTATGGTTTGACGGTGACGGATGTGGCGGATCCGCATATGGCGCGTTTTGCGCAATGGCTGACTGGTGAGGTCGGGCTGCGCACGGTTGTGAGCTTCAAACCGGACGGTGAGGCGCTTTTTGCCCCGCCCGTTGCGCCACAGTCCACTTCTGAGGATGTGGTCATTGAGGGGGATGCCAATCGTGGTGCGCAGCTGGCATTGCAGGCCTGTGGGCGGTGTCATGTGGTTGGCGAGATCAATCAGATGGCGGGCATCGGTTCCACGCCCAGCTTTGCTGTGCTGCGCAGTCTGGAAGATTGGATGGAACGTTTCACCGCTTTTTATGCCTTGAACCCACATCCGGCTTTCACGGTTATTCCGGATGTGACCTTGCCCTTTGACGAGACACGCCCCTCCCCGATCAGCCCGGTGCGGCTGACCTTGGAAGAGTTGGAGAACATCGTGGCCTATACCGCCACGATTGTTCCGGCGGATTTGGGCGCCCCCATTGCGCATCAGTGATCCCGGCGTTTGCTGAAGTAATCGTCGCTGGTGCGGGTGGCGGGGCGTTGTCCCGCAGCGAAGGGATTGTTGTCCTGATGGAACTGTGCGTTCACACGGCAATCGTCACACATGCGTATCATCTTGGCGGCATCGGATGTGGCAAACATCGGGTGTTTGCCTTCCAGCTTTTCAATGATGCGCTCGATGGTGGATTTCACGCCAAAGGGAGTGCCACATTCGATACAGTCAAAAGGCTCTTCTTCATGCACGATCTGCTGTGACAGCGCGCTGTCAGACGGATTAAACTGCGGCACCAATGAAATGGCGTTTTCTGGACAGACCTGTGTGCAGAGACCACATTGCAGACAGGCATCTTCCTGAAACCGTAGTTGGGGTTTGTCAGGATTGTCTCCCAACGCGCCAGCGGGGCAGAGGGAGGCACAGGACAGGCAGAGTGTGCAGGTGTCTTTGTTGACCTGTACGCTGCCGTATGGTGCGTTCTCAGGTAGAGCAAAGGCAGTGCTATCGTCCCGCAACGCTTTGACGGCGAGACGTGTGACCTGACGCCGATTGCCCAGCGGCAGGACGGGGTTGGTGCGCAGGGCAACGGGATGTGCCGTGTAAAGCAGATCACACAGGGCCGTGGGATCCTGCGGTTCAATCAGGCGCAGCCTGTCTGGCGCGCCCGAAAGTGCCTGTGCGAGCTGCATTTCGCTGTCCAAGGCACCTCGGTCTGTTGTGGGGGCGACCAGAATATCCACGCTGGCAAAACCGCTGGCCAATGCCGCCAAGGTTTCTGCATGACCAAAGCCGCTGATCCGTTCGAGATCCAGTGGGATCACCGCAGCGGGCAGGCCCCTCTCATGCCGTGCGGCCAAAGCGATCATTTCTGCCCCGAAGTTACGGTCATGCACGAGCAGGCGCGGGGCGATGCCCCCTGCGGCACGGTAGGCGTCTGCAAGGGCGTGCAGGCGCGCAAAGATCGCGCTGGTGGGCGGGTCGTCATAGGTGATCGCGCCTGAGGGGCAAAGCGCCGCGCAGGAGCCACATCCGGCACAGATATTGGGATCTATATCGACGTGGTTGCCCGCAGGTCGGATCGCGGAGGTTGGGCAGACATCGAGACATTTGGTGCAGCCGGTTTGTTCGGCGCGCGCATGTGCACAGATGCTTGGCTCCAGAGAGAGATAGAGCGGTTTTTCAAAGGTGCCAACAAGATGGGAGGCTTCAAGGATGGCTGCAGCGACCGCTGGCAGGCTCTTGGGATCTGCCTTCAGATAGCCTTCGCGCTTTTCCGGTGCTGGAACCAGAGCTGGTGCGCCGCGCAGATCGAGAATGATGTCACAGATCGTGTTTGCGCCATCGCGCGCCTCTCCAAAGCGCAATGCGCCGCGCCCGCTTGGATCAAGCTGTTGCAGCGCATCAATCTCGACCGCGAAGTTGCCAAGCGCGCCGGTCACGCGTTTCACGTGGCCTGCGACAACATCATAACGGCGTTCTTCTGGGGCGGTTGTTCCGGAGGGCAACAGCACGGTGACACTGAGAAAATCCTGCAATTGATCGGCGGCGGCCAAGGCGACATCCGGCGCACCCAGGATCAGGCACTGGCCTTCAGAGGTGATATCAAATGTCTTGGTCTGGGCTTGCGGGCGTAACGCATCTGCCAGCAGGGCCGCCATTTTAGGGCCAGCCTGTGCGGCTTCATCTGACCATCCAGCCCGGTCTCTCAGATCGACAAATTGGGGCGTTTGTGTCTCAAGCTCTGCGGCGAGTTCGACAAAGAAGTCCTGTTCTTGCTGGCAGGCAATGAGGGCATTCTCCCCACCACCTGCGGCGGTGATCAAATCCGCAGCCGCTTGTGTCTGCGTGGTGCAGAGCCCGCTGTGTATTTTGGAGCAGGTGATCTCGCCCTGTGCGGTTGGATGTGCGGTTAGGTGGGCTGTGTCCAAGTTCATGCTATTGGAACAATTACACAAAATCAGTGTCTTGGACATATTTGGCTCCCGAGGGTGGCTGTGTTTCTGACGCTTAGGTGTTTCAGAAATGCACGAATTCTCAGCGGCGTAAAGTCCCGAGGCCTGCTGTTTGGGCGCGTTGCATGCTGCGCAAAAATCCTAGTGATTCTATGGGTCTTTGCGGCTTGTGGACATTCTGTCCTTACGGAAATTAAGCGACTCTTTGGCTGGATCAAAATGTCCAGATTTCAGCGCGTTTCGGAACGGTTTTGCGTTTTCCTTTGGCAAGGCGGGTCAAAGGGCAGAACATGGTCTCACCTGCAAAAAAATATTCTGCGCAGGTCTGGGAGGAAGCAAGACTTCATGCGCCAAGCGCCGGTTTCATTGCCTTTGGGCATCGTTATCCGCAGAACACCCTCGGCAAGCCGATGGGTGCCATTTTCGTGGAAGGTTGTAGCGGTTATCCCCGGTGCGGCGCAGGCGGACTGGCAGGTGTTGCGCCAAGAGGGCGATGTTGTGGAATTTCACGCGGCAACCGTGCCTCTGGAGCTTTGGCATACGGATACCGAGGCCTATTTGGCCTCTCTGTCTGCGCGCGTGCCCTCTGTTGGGGTTGTGATGCGGGAACAGGACGGTCCGAGTGGTGAACATCCTTATGATGTCTTGTTGGCCACAGTCTCCGCTTATGAATTTCAGGATTATGCTGACAGTGGTGAAGAGCTGCTGGAGCTCGTGCCGATGCCGGAAGGTCTGGTGGCTTTTGTGCGGGACTTTGTGGAGGCACATCACGAAGAAGAGGTGTTTGTAAAACGCCGCCGCGACAAGAAGCGCATGGATTTGGTGGAAGACGGGCGCGGGGATGCACGTATTTCCCAATTGTCCGATGTCTATCGCGCGCCGCGCAGCGGGAGGCCGCATTGAGCCGGGGCGGAGATTTCTGGGCGCGCCGGAAGGCGGCCGTCGCGGCGGAGGCTGAAGCGGATACGCGTGCGGAAGCCGCCGCAACGCTGGAGGCGCAGCACGCGGCGCTTGAAGAGAAAAGCGATGCCGAAATTCTTGAGGAACTGGCGTTGCCGGATCCTGATACACTGGCGCAGGGGGATGACTTTTCGGTTTTTCTGGCCAAAGCGGTGCCTGAGCGCATTCGTCGCCGCGCCTTGCGTAAGCTTTGGCTGTCCAATCCGGTGCTCGCCAACGTTGATGAGCTGGTTGATTACGGCGAAGACTTTACTGACAGTGCGATGGTCGTTGAAGGCATGCAGACGGCCTATCAGATCGGCAAAGGCATGTTGAAACATGTCGAAGAAATGGCGCGTCAGGCTGAAGAAAAAGCCCAATCTGAAGAAAACCTGCCTGAAAGCGATGTGTCTGAGGATGAGGACGCGCCCCTGGAGGCCGTGGCAGAGGTGGAGTTCGAGGCAACGCCGACGCCTGTCTTTTCTGTGGCTGCACCCACAGACAATTTTGAAACTTCAAAAGATGAGACGCCAGACCCGCAGGAGAGTGCGCCTGTGCGTCGGCGTTTGCGGTTCACTTTTGCCGCAGCAGAGACCACGGAAGAAAGGGCCCAGCCATGAGCCAAGCCGCACCTGAATTTGAGGTAGCTGAAGAAGATCTGCTGCGTGCGGATCTTTATGATTTTCTCGCCGCTTTGTTTGCCAATCCACCGGGTAAGGCGGTGTTGGCGCAGGCTGCTGCTCTTGGAGGAGACGAAAGCGCCTTGGGGCAGGCCATTGGAACTTTGGCACGGGTGGCACAGGCGACCAATGAAAAAGCTGTGGAGCGCGAGTTTAACGCGCTGTTCATTGGGCTTGGGCGCGGTGAGCTGATGCCTTTTGCCTCTTACTATCTGACGGGGTTCTTGAACGAGAAACCTTTGGCCACCTTGCGTGCCGATATGGGCGCGCTGCGCATCAGTCGCGCGCCAAATGTCTATGAGCCTGAAGATAACATTGCCAGTCTGCTGGAGATGATGGCGGGCATGATCCGGGGGCGCTTTGGCGCACCGGTGCCCCTGACCCGGCAGAAAGATTTTTACTTTACCCATATCGCGCCCTGGGCCGAGCATTTTTTCACAGATCTCGAAGCTGCGCAGAACTCGGTCTTTTATGCGCCGGTCGGCACGGTGGGCAAAGCGTTTCTGGAGATTGAAACACAGGCGTTCCGCATGGGGGCGGAGTGAACGTCAACTGACACCGTCGGGCCCCAACCGACACTTTAAAGGAGCAAGCTATGAGCCAGCCAGAAGACAAAGGCGCAAGCCGGCGTGACTTTCTGAAGCTCGCAACAGCGGCAGCCCCGGCAGCCGCCGCGGCGGTGGCCCTTTCGCCAGATGCGGCGGAAGCCCAGCCCGTGGATCTGTCCAGCGACAAGATGCAGGACACCGCGCATACCCGCGCATATCTCGACAGCGCCCGATTCTGATCCCGGACGTTTTCACCCGCCCCCGACCACCGGTTGCGTGACGCCCACCGGTCGGGATTTGAGAAAGACCTAGCCAGCCCTGAAGCGGGGCAGCAAGGGGAGGAAACTATGCTTAGGAAAAAGACCAACGGGGTTGCGCGACGCCCCCAGCGGACAAGTATCCTGTCTGTCGCAGCTGAAAAAGCTGTGGATCGCCGTACATTCTTGCGGGGATCCGGTCTCGCCATTGGCGGATTGGCAGCGATTGGTGCCACTGGTGGCACCGTCACTCAGGCGCATGCGCAAGAGGCAATCAACACGGCTGTGCAAACTGTCAAATCTGTCTGCACCCACTGTTCTGTGGGCTGTACAGTTGTGGCGGAAGTGCAAAGCGGAGTCTGGATCGGCCAGGAGCCGGGCTGGGACAGCCCGTTCAATCTTGGCGCGCATTGTGCAAAAGGCGCGTCGGTGCGTGAACACGCCCATGGCGAACGTCGCCTGAAGTACCCAATGAAAAAAGAGGGTGGTGAGTGGAAGCGCATCAGCTGGGAACAGGCGATCAATGAGATCGGCGACGGCATGATGCAGATCCGCGAAGAAAGCGGCCCTGACAGCGTTTATTGGCTCGGCTCTGCCAAGCACAACAATGAGCAGGCCTATCTGTTCCGCAAGTTTGCCGCCTATTGGGGCACAAACAACGTGGACCACCAGGCGCGGATTTGTCACTCCACCACGGTTGCGGGTGTTGCGAACACATGGGGCTACGGCGCCATGACCAACTCCTACAATGACATTCACAACTCCAAGGCCATCTTCATCATCGGCGGCAACCCAGCCGAAGCCCACCCGGTTTCGCTGCTGCACGTGCTGCGCGCGAAAGAGCGCAACAACGCGCCACTGATCGTATGTGACCCGCGCTTCACACGCACGGCGGCCCATGCGGATGAATATGTGCGCTTCCGTCCCGGCACCGATGTGGCGCTGGTATGGGGTATTCTCTGGCACATCTTCGAAAACGGTTGGGAGGACAAAGAGTTCATCCGCACCCGTGTTTGGGGCATGGATCAGATCAAGGAAGAAGTGAAGCAGTGGAACCCGGAAGAAGTTGAACGCGTCACTGGCGCGCCGGGAGAACAGCTGCGTCGTGTGGCACGCCAACTGGTGAACAATCGTCCCGGCACCGTGATCTGGTGCATGGGCGGGACACAGCACACCAATGGCAACAACAATACGCGTGCGTATTGTATCCTTCAGTTGGCTCTTGGCAACATGGGCACAGAAGGCGGCGGCACCAACATCTTCCGTGGCCACGACAACGTGCAGGGAGCCACAGACCTTGGCGTTCTGTCACACACCTTGCCGGGCTACTATGGCCTGTCCAAAGGCGCATGGGCGCACTGGGGCCGTATCTGGGAAGAAGATGACGCATGGCTGGCTGGCCAATTTGCCAAGACCACAGGTGCGGATGGCAAAGAGAAATCACTTCAGAACCTCACCGGTATTCCGGTGTCGCGCTGGATTGACGGTGTTCTGGAAGATCCGGACAACATGGACAACCCCGACAAGGTGCGGGCCATGGTACTCTGGGGCCACGCGCCAAACTCTCAGACCCGCGGCAAGGAAATGAAGACCGCGATGGAAAAGCTGGACATGCTGGTCGTGGTTGACCCGTTCCCAACTGTTTCCGCTGTGCTTCATGACCGTACCGATGGGGTCTATCTGCTTCCGGCCTGTACTCAGTTTGAGACCCGTGGCTCTGCGACCGCGTCCAACCGGTCTTTGCAGTGGCGTGATCAGATCATCGAGCCCTTGTTTGAAAGCAAGCCTGACCATGAAATCATGGGTCTCTTTGCAAACAAGTTCGGCTGGGCTGATCGCTTCTTCCGCAACATCGAAATGGAAGATGAAAACACCCCAGTTGTTGAGAGCGTTACCCGCGAATTCAACAAAGGCATGTGGACGATTGGCTACACCGGTCAGTCGCCCGAGCGCATCAAGCTGCATATGGCGAACCAGCATACCTTTGATCGCACCACGCTGAAGGCCAACGGTGGTCCCGCTGATGGGGATTACTATGGCATGCCATGGCCCTGTTGGGGCACGGCAGAGATGAACCATCCGGGCACGCCCAACCTCTATGACATGTCCAAACGTGTCTCTGAGGGTGGTCTGACGTTCCGTGCACGTTTTGGTGTGGAGCGGGATGGTGACAATCTGCTGGCCGAAGGTGTGGCAAGTCTCGATTCCGAGATTCAGGATGGCTATCCAGAATTCACCATGCAGATGCTGATGGATCTGGGCTGGGATGGTGATCTGACTGCGGAAGAGCGTGCAGCGATTGATGCGGTTGCCGGACCAAAGACCAACTGGAAAACCGACCTGTCTGGCGGTATTCAGCGCGTGGCGATCAAGCATGAATGTGCGCCATTTGGCAATGCCAAGGCCCGTGCCGTGGTCTGGACCTTCCCGGATCCTGTGCCGGTGCACCGTGAGCCGCTTTACACCAATCGTCGTGATCTGGTTGCGGATTACCCGACCTATGAGGATCGGAAATTCTATCGCCTGCCGACCATGTATGCCTCCATCCAGAAACAGGATTTCAGCAAGGACTATCCGTTGATCCTGACCTCTGGACGTCTGGTGGAATACGAAGGTGGCGGGGAAGAAACCCGCTCCAATCCTTGGCTGGCAGAGTTGCAGCAGGACATGTTCATCGAGATCAATCCGCGCGATGCGAATAATCTTGGTGTGCGTGATCGGGCGCAGGTCTGGGTCGAGGGTGCGGAAGGTGCCAAGGTCAAAGTGATGGCCATGGTGACAAACCGCGTTGGCGAAGGTGTGGTCTTTATGCCGTTCCACTTTGGGGGGCATTTCGAAGGAGAAGACTTGCGGAGCAAATATCCGGAAGGGGCCGATCCTTACGTGTTGGGCGAAAGCACCAACACGGCACAGACCTATGGCTATGACAGCGTGACCCAGATGCAGGAGACCAAAGCGACTCTCTGCAAAATCTGGACAGCATAAGGAGGAAGAGAAATGGCAAGAGCGAAGTTTCTCTGCGACGCGGAACGCTGCATCGAATGTAACGCCTGCGTCACGGCCTGTAAGAACGAGCACGAGGTGCCTTGGGGCATCAACCGGCGTCGTGTTGTGACGATCAACGACGGCAATCCGGGTGAGCGGTCTATCTCCGTGGCCTGTATGCACTGTTCCGATGCGCCTTGTATGGCCGTGTGCCCGGTAGATTGTTTCTACCAGAACGAAGAAGGCGTGGTTCTGCACTCCAAAGATCTCTGCATTGGCTGCGGCTACTGTTTCTATGCGTGTCCTTTCGGTGCGCCGCAGTATCCGCAGGCGGGCAACTTTGGCAGCCGCGGCAAGATGGACAAATGTACCTTCTGTGCCGGTGGCCCCGAAGAAACCCACTCCACCGCGGAGTTTGCCAAATACGGTCGCAACCGTATTGCTGAAGGCAAGCTGCCGCTGTGCGCGGAGATGTGCTCCACCAAGGCGCTTCTGGCGGGTGACGGGGACGTTGTGTCCGCCATCTATCGTGAGCGGGTTGTGGCACGTGGCTTTGGCACAGGTGCCTGGGGCTGGGGGACAGCCTATGAACAGAAGGGCGGCTGAGGCGGCTTTTGATTTCTGCGGCGGCTTTTGCCGCCGCAGGACACTTTACTTTGAAGAATTCAAACATGCTCCGTTGAGGCACGCGGCCTCCGTTGAATGCATGTGACTCAAACAACATGAGGATGTGATGCGCGCGCTTCTCTGGATCGTTCTTTCCCTGTTTCTGACGCTGCCTGCGGTGGCGCAGGATGCGGCTCCTGATCGGAGCACAACAGGTGGAGCCCAAACGCTTGAAGATATCATGGCCCGTCAGCGTGGCGAAAAGCTGGACGACAGCTTTCGCCGCGATGCCACCGGGCAAGGCAATGTAGAGGCTCTGATAGGGCAGTTGGGCACACGGGGCGTGGCCTCGGATGCCGATGTGTTCCGAGCCCTACGGTACGGGAGTGCGGACACCAATACATCTGCGCGCGGGCCGACCACCGGCCTTTTGATTCAGGACAGCGGCATGGCCTGGCTCGCCTTCCGTGAGGGGCCGCTGCTGACCTATGGTTTGTATCTGTTGGGCGGCATGGCGCTGGTGATTGGTGTGTTCTGGGCCATGCGCGGCAAGATCATGATTGAAGGGGCCAAGACCGGACGCAACATCATCCGCTTTCTGGCGATTGAGCGCTTTTCGCATTGGGTGATGGGCGTGTCCTTCATCCTTTTGGGGCTGACCGGGCTTTTCCTGATCGCGGGGCGCAAATTTCTGCTGCCATGGCTTGGGCATGAGGCCTATGCCAGTATCGCGCAGGCGGGAAAATGGGTGCACAACAATGTGGCCTGGGCTTTCATGTTGGCCCTGATCATGGTTTTCGTGATGTGGGTGAAGCACAACATTCCTGATCGCACGGATATCAAATGGATGGCGCAGGCGGGCGGCTTGTTTACCAAGGGCGTGCATCCCCCGGCCAAGAAATTCAACGCGGGTCAGAAGATTGTCTTTTGGGCGGTGATTGTGCTTGGGGTCTCCATTTCCATGTCGGGGCTGGCGCTGCTCTTTCCGTTTGAGCTGCCGATGTTTGCCAAGACGTTCCATGTGCTCAATATGACGGGCCTGCCGCAACTGTTCGCTGGGGGCGCTCTGCCAGAGGTACTGTCGCCTTATGAAGAGATGCAGCTGAGCCAGCTGTGGCATGGGATTGTGGCCTTTGTCTTCATCGCGATCGTGATTGCGCATATCTACCTTGGCAGTGTGGGTATGGAGGGCGCACTTGAGACCATGGCCACCGGTGAAGTGGATGAGCAATGGGCCAAAGAGCACCATTCGCTTTGGTATGAGGAAGAAATGGCCAAATCAGATGCCGCGCCGGATCAGGCGACCCCTGCCGAATAAATATGCGCTATCTCGGGCTGCTGATCGCATTGTGCCTTTGGCCTTTGGAGGCTTTGGCAGAAGATTTCTTTCAGTTGAAAGGACACGGTGGGCCCATCAAAGGCATCGCCGTGTCTCCCGATGGCAGTCGCATATTGACTGCGAGTTTTGACAATGCACTGGGGCTGTGGGCCAACCGACAACCACAGTGGCTGGAGGGGCATGACGCGGCGGTGAATGCGGTGGCCTTTGTTGATGAGGCACGCGCGGTTTCCGCAGGCGATGATTTTGCGGTGCGTCTGTGGGATCTGGCGACTGGTCAGTCCAGCGTGCTTGGCCATCATCTGGGCAAGGTCCTGTCTTTGGCCGTGTCACCGGATCGGCAGCATGTGGTAAGCGCCAGTTGGGATGGGCGCCTTGGCGTATGGTCTTTAACAGGGGCCGCACCGCGTTTCATTCAGGTGGGTGCCAACGTCAACGACGTGGCCTTTGCACAGCAAGGCAGGGTGCTTTTTGTGGCCTCAGCGGATGGGCGCATTCGGGTATTTGATTTTGACAGGGGCACATTGGAGCAGTTGTTTTTGTCCAATGGCTTTGGTGTGAACACGCTGGTTTTGAATGAAGCGGCTGGCTGGCTGGCGTTTGGTGCGGTGGATGGCGTGACCAAGATCGTGTCTTTGGACAGTGCCGAGGTGATCAAGGACATCACTCTTGAACGCCGCCCTGTTCTGGCGATGGACATGAGCCGTGATGGTGGGATGCTCGCTGTTGGCGATGGGGAAGGGTATATCCTCTTGCTGAATACGGTGGATTGGTCGATTGCCAGCGATATCAAAGCAACCCATCGTGGGCCGATCTGGGCGCTAGCCTTTGCGGCGGATGGTCAGAACATCCATGCCGGGGGACTGGATGATGCCATGTTCAGCTGGCCCCTGTCTGATCCGCGCGATGCGCCCCGCATGGTGGCCGAGGATCGGGATTTTCTGAACGGCAATGACAGCGCCTCCAATGGCGAGCGCCAGTTTCAGCGTAAATGCTCCATTTGCCATACACTGACAGGAGACAGCGCGCGTCGAGCGGGGCCGACGTTGAAAGATTTGTTTGGACGTCCGGCAGGAACAGTGCCGGATTACACCTATTCAAAAACGCTTCAGGACGCAGAGATCGTCTGGAATGGACAAACCATTGATGCGCTTTTTGATTTGGGGCCAGACGTGTATATTGCGGGGAGTAAAATGCCAGTACAACGCATTGCCCGCGCCGAAGACCGCGCAGATTTGATCGCTTATCTGCGCCTATACAGCGATATTGAGGACCAATGACATGAAGACGTTTTTTATGGCCTGTGTGGCGGTTGCCGTTATTTCCGTGGTTGCGTACTACGGCCTGCACGAAGCTGGTTTTGCCACCTCTGATCAGGCCAGCGGGAGTTCCGTAAGATTGGACTGATACGATGACTCAGATCGAGCGGCTCCGTCCGCAACCCAAAGCGCCGTCCGAATTTGGCATGGGGCTGTCCACAGCCTCTGTTTTGGTTGTGGATGATGAGCCGGGTATCCGTAATTTCATTGTCAAAATCCTCGATCCTGTCGTGGGGCGTATCGAGCAGGCGGCCAACACCGAAGTTGCCAGCCGCATGCTTGATGCCAATCACTTTGATATTGTGATTTTGGACAATGTTATGCCGGGCACCACGGGCCTTGAATGGCTGAGTGATCAGCGCAAGCTGGGCTTTTTTGCGGATACGATCCTGATCACAGCCTTTGCCGATATGGATACGGCGATTGAGGCGATGCGGGCCGGAGCTGTGGATTTTGTGCTCAAGCCATTTCGCTCCAACCAGATCCTCAATGCGGTTGCGCGCTGTTTGGATCGGGTGAACCTACGGCGTGAAAATTACCTTTTGAAGTATGAGCTTGCGTCTGGAAATGAACAGGTCCGGGCGCGGTTGCTTGGCAGTTCTCCGGAAATTGAGACGATCCGCGTAACGATGGCGCGGGCCGCGCCTTTGCCGACCCCCGTCTTGCTGACAGGGGACACTGGAACCGGCAAAGAAGTGGCGGCGCGGGCCTTGCATATGATGTCTCCCCGTGCAGACAAGCCATTTGTTCCGATCAATTGTGCGACCATCGCGGGAGATATGATCGAACATGAGCTGTTTGGGCATATCCGTCAGGATGCAGGTGGCCGCACGGTGCGCCATGACGGTGTGTTTATGAACGCCAATGGCGGTACGCTCTATCTTGATGAGATTGTTGAATTGCCCCTGCCCGTTCAGGCGGCTTTGCTGCGGGTGATTGAGCACCTGAAGGTGCGGCCTGTTGGCTCCTCACGCGAGGTGCCGCTTGATCTGCGGTTTTTGTTTGCCACCAACACGGATCTGGAAGCCGCCGTCAAAGAGGGGCGTCTGCGTGAAGATTTGTATCATCGGATCAATGTTTTGAATATTCAGATGCCGCCGCTGCGTGCGCGCAATGGCGATCTGAAAGAGCTGGCGTTGATGTTTTTGCAGGAGATTTCCCGGTCGCTGGGCGTGCCGCCTCTCACCCTGTCAGAAGGGGTTTTGTTGAACATGGCGCGCTATGACTGGCCGGGCAATGTGAGAGAGTTGCGCAATCTGATTGAACGGTCTTTGATTGTGGGCGAATGGCCTGCGGAATTTGCGGCCAATGGATCCGATGAGGAAGTGGCGGCTGTGGACAGTCTTGCGGCGGTGGAGCGGCGTCACATTTTGACCGTGCTCAATGCCTGTGATGGCAACCGGGCAGAGGCGGCGCGACGGCTGGGTATTTCACGCAAGACCATCGACCGCAAATGTGCCATGTGGAATGACTGATCCGCTTGACAGGGCACCACGACCAAAGCGTCGGCCGACATCGGTGCGCATGCGATTGTTGGCGATCGCGCTGTTGCCGACGCTTGTCATTATGCCGATTTTCTTCATCATCACAGCAATCAATTGGTCTTCTAGATTTGACAACCTATTGATTGCAAAGGTGAATGGGGAGCTGACCATTGCGGATCAGTATCTTTCCCAATTGCTTGAAAATAGCACGTTGCGCATGCAGGCTATCGCCGATTCCGCAGGCTTCGTGAGCCGGGTGGCGGAGAATGACAGCAAAGGCATTCTGGCCCTGTTGGAATATCAGCGTGCGAAGCTGGAACTGGATTTTCTGTATTACATCACGCCGGAAGGCTCGGTGTTGTCGTCGCCCCAGTTTGTCGATGATCTGGGGCTGACGAAATGGCCTGTTGTTGCCGGGGCCTTGGCGGGGCAAGGGTCTGCCCGGATTGATGTTTTTGAAGCTTCTGATCTTGGGCAGGTCTCTCCGTATTTGGCGAATAAGGCGCGGATTGATCTGGTGCCGACGCAGGCTGCGGTGCCGACAGAGCGGAAGGTAGAGGCCCGTGGCATGATGGTGCATGCGGCCACGCCGATCTCTGGCAATGGGCGCAGCGGGGCGCTTGTGGGGGGCGTTCTGCTCAATCGAAACCTCACTTTTATCGATACAATCAATGACTTGGTTTATCCGACAGCCAGCCTGACCGAAGGCAGTCAGGGGACGGCGACGCTGTTTCTGGATGATGTGCGGGTGTCCACCAATGTGCGCCTTTTTCAGGATGAACGCGCGCTGGGTACGCGTGTGTCCGGTGTTGTGCGGGAAGCGGTTCTGGATCGCGGAGAGGTCTGGCTGGATCGCGCCTTTGTGGTAAATGATTGGTATATCTCAGCTTATGAGCCGATTACGGACAGTTTCGGAAAGCGTGTGGGCATGCTGTACGTCGGCTTTTTGGATCAGCCGTTCCGGGATGCAAAATTCTCTACCATTCTGACTTTTGCCGTGGCTTTTGCGGTTATCGTCTTGATTTCCGTGCCTATTTTCCTGCGCTGGGCACAGCAGATTTTTGCCCCGCTGGAGCGCATGCTGCGGACGATTTCAAAAGTGGAAAAGGGCAACCTTGGGGCGCGCACCGGCGTGGAGAATTCTGGCGGTGAAATTGGCCGTGTGGCGGCACAGATGGACAGCCTGTTGGAGCAAATTCAGGAGCGAGATCGGGAGCTTACGCGGCGCGTGGCGGCGCGGACGCAGGATCTGGAAGAGGTCAACCGGCGGCTGGAGGCGACCACCAAACAGTTGGTGGTGTCCGAGAAGCTGGCCGCGATCGGGGAGATTGCCGCTGGGATTGCACATGAGATCAACAACCCTGTGCAGGTGATACAGGGCAATTTGGATGTGGTACGGGTGCAGCTGGGCGCGGAGGCGGATCAAATCAAGACAGAGCTGCGTCTCATTGATGAGCAGACACATTCCATTTTTCTCATTGTGAACAAACTTTTACAGTTCACGCGCCCGGATGAATATGCCGAGGGCAGTGCGCAGCATCGCCCGGCAGACATCCTCTTGGACACGCTGCCGTTGGTGCAGCACCTACTGAGCAACAGTGAGATCGTGCTGCATCAGGAGTTGAACAGTCTTAACACGGTTGCCATCAATCGTACGGAGCTGCAACAAATCCTGATCAATCTGATGGTTAATGCCATACATGCGATGCCAGAGGGCGGGGATCTGACGCTTGCTGCCGAAGATCAGCAGAGAGAGGGGCGCGAGGGTGTTTTGATCATCGTCAGAGATACGGGTATTGGCATGACGGCGGAACATCTGACCCGGATTTTCGATCCCTTTTTCACGACAAAACAAGGAGAAGGCACCGGGCTGGGCCTTTCCATCACCAGTAAGTTGGTGGCGCGCTATGATGGGGCTATTGAGGCACAGAGCAGGCTGGGGCATGGCACCGAATTTCATGTCTGGTTCCCGGCGGGAGGGTGCTAAGCAATGCGACTCAGGTGCTGAAATTGGGCTCAAACACGGGGTGTCTGTATTACGTCTGTTTCACGTCTGTATTGCGTAGGTGTGATTTTTCGGGCCTAACTCGTTAACAAGACCCAAAAAAGTGCGTTTGAGGGCCCTGTGAGCGTGAATTTTGAAATGACGACGTCGCCAGAGGTGGCCCCCAAAAATACCCTGCGTTTGCGTCTTGAAGTGGTGCGCTTCCTTCTGGGGGCCGGGGGCGGCGTGAAAGATCGCATTGTGTTTTACACCTTGCTGTCTGGGCTCAGCCGCGCAGGTATGATTTTTGCGATCAATGAAACCGCGCGCCGCCATGGCGAAGGCTTCGGCTGGCCGGTGGTGATGCTGCTATTTTGCGTGGTGAGCATGGTTGGCTTTGGCTATCTGCAGAAGGTGCGCGCTTTTACGCTGATCACCCGGATCGAAGCACAGATGCGCAATCGCCTTTCAACACTGTTGCTGCGGGCCAATATTGATTTCCTGATCAGCGGGCGTCACGGAAAAGTCTATGGGGCCATGACCGCTGAGGTCACCCAACTTGCACAGGCGGTGGTGTTTCTGGTGGAGGGCATCGGGGCCTGTGTGGTTTTGCTCTTTGCCATCCCTTATCTGTTTTATGTGAGCTGGATTGCCGGGCTGGCTGCGCTTGGCGCGCTGATCATTGGGGGGATTTCCTTTGCGTTCCTGGATGGGCCAGCGCGGCGGTGGGCCTATCGGGCGGCGGATTCCTTTGCGCTTTATTGTGATCGGGTCACCGATATGCTCGGAGGCTGGAAGGAACTGCGGCTGCGGGCCAGTCGCCGGTCGGCTCTGGAGGCCGAAACGCAGGGTGTGATTGAAACACAGGTATTTCGCAGAATGCGCTCAGAGCGATTGTTCGCGGGCAGTACCGCAGGCGCACAATCGGCGGTGGCGCTGTTGTTGTGCTTTGTGGTGATTGCCCTGCCCTATCTGCAATCGGGCGGGGCCGTGGCGATGTTTCAGGTGCTGACGATCGTGTTTTTGGTCAATGGCCCGACCGAGATGGTTTTCGCGGCCTTGCCGATGCTGAGCAAAGCCGAGAGCAGTTATGTTAAAATCAAACAGGTTGAAGCGGATCTTATGGCGGCACAAAACCTTGCGCTGGCCGCACCACAGCGGACCGTCTCAGCGTTCTCTGAAATTGCCCTACGTCAGGTGACAGCCGATGTGGGAGAGGCGCGTGAGGGCGTGGTGCCCTTTCATCTGGGGCCTGTGGATCTGACGTTTCATCCGGGGGAGACGGTGTTTATCTGTGGGGGCAACGGCTCTGGCAAGACCACGCTTTTGTCCTTGATCACGGGGATGCGGCACCCGGCCAAGGGCGAGATCACTTTGGACGGCGTGGCGTTGACGGATGCGACAACTGCTGGATACCGTGAGTTGTTTTCTGCGGTCTTTGCCCAGTTTCATCTGTTTGATCATGCCTATGGCCTCCCGGAAAGCGAGTTGGAGGCGCTTCAAGCGCGCATTGCGCAGTTGGGGTTGGCCAAACGTGTGCAGCTGTTAGGGGACAAGTTTTCCAACACAAGCTTGTCTGCGGGGCAAAGCCGTCGGCTGGCGCTGGCGGTAGCATTGGCCGAGCAGCGGCCGATCATTGTTTTGGATGAGTTTGCCGCGGATCAGGATCCGGCGAACCGGGCGTTTTTCTATGATGTGTTGATGCCGGAATTATCCGCATCCGGGCGGCTCGTTTTGGCGGTGACCCATGATGATCACCAATTTGGGAAGTGTGACCGCTTGATCAAGATGGACGCAGGGCGCATCGTGTCAGATGAGTATTTGACCAAAGAGATTTGACATCATGACGCAGAGGCAATGGGCTCCCAGCCGAGGCACAGGGTGGGCGATGCTGATTTCGCTGATCGCCACGCTGTTTGTGACGCTGACAGTAAATGTCCAGATTTACACCGCGCGCTGGAAGTTTGCCGCATTTTATCCTGATCTCAGTGCGATGCGCGCGCGCACCATCAGCGAGTCGATTGCGGATCCGCGCATTGGGGAGCCTTTTGCCATTTGGCTGCTGTTGTCGGCGGTGGCACTGTTTGTGGGCGTTGTTCTTGTCAGTGTCCCGGCCTTGCGGGAACTGCAACGGCATGGGCGTGCAAGCCAGCGTGTGGTCGGGCTGACATGGCTGCTTGTGGCCCTGCAGGCGCTGGCGTCGGTTGGCATGGTGGTGTTGAGCCAGTATCGGTTCCCGGAGTTCCGCGATCAGCATATGGCGGGGAGCTATGTGTTTTTCTTTTCTCAGGCCTTTGCCATTGTGACCGGAGAGGTTTTGTCGCGCAGCTATGCCGCCATGGGACCAGAGGGGACCGTGGTAGGGCGGGTGTGGTCACCGCGTTTTGGGCGCTGGCGGCGGGGCTATGTCTGGGTGCCGATTGTGCTTGGTGTGGTGTATCTGTGCCTGTTTCTGGGCAAGGGATATGCGCCGGAGGCCTATCGCTATGAGGTCTATGCGGCCTATGCCAGCACCGAGTTGCTGCTGTTAAGTGGATTTCTGTTTTACGTCACAAGTTATGTGCCGGACATGTGGTGCGCCTGGCGCGGCAGTCGCGGGGCTTATGGGGCTGTGATCTCTTCATCAGCCGCATCCTGAGCGCGCAGCATCTGTGTGGCGCGGCGCGCCCTTTGCAGGGCGGTGGCATGGGTCAGCACAGCAAAGAGCGCCAAGCCCCAAGCGATCAGCCCTGTGCCCAGCAGGCCAGCGGCGAGCATCAGGACACAGAGATAGATGATGCGCTCCATTCGTTCGAAGACATCGGGCCAGTTGGTGTTGGAGATTGGCATCTCAATGGCCGTGCGCGCCTTGGCGTAGGAGGTGATGACAGAGCCTGAGAAACAGGCCAGTGCCAGAGGCCAGACGTCGTGCAGATGGGCGAGCGTGGCGAGCACCACCAGCTCTTGATACCGGTCCACCATGGCATCGAAATAGCCGCCCGCTTTGGTGGACATGTTGCGCCGCCGCGCCACGGCACCGTCCAGCGCGTCAAACACAAAGGCCAGTGCGAGGGTGAGCCCATAGAGCGCGGCGGACTGGTGCCAGAGATAGGCGAGGGACACCAGAATGATCAGCACAAGCCCGATGAAAGTGACCTGATTGGGCGTGAGACGCGCCTTGACCAAAGGGGTGGCCATGGCTTCCCAGAGCGGGTCGATGGTGGATTTCATCAGACCATCAATCATGGCGGTCTCCTTCAGGTGTAGCTGCGGATGGTGTGGCGGCGGATTTTGTTGAGGCTGTGCGCGCGGTGTGTGAGCGCGTCGCTGCGATCAGGATCAGGTGTGTAGGTGGCAGAGCTGCGGGTTTTGAGGCGGGCGGCGGCCTCTGTGACGCTGTCGGCCCAGCCCATGAGTGGGGCGGCGAGGGTGGCTGTGCCCAGCATGCCTGCATGGCGGGCGGCGCAGACGCGCACGTTGCGTCCCAGTGCATCTGAGAGGGTTTGGGCAAAAGCAGGGTTGGCGGCCAGACCGCCGGTGATGGAGAGCGTCCCGGAAGTCTGCGCGCCTCTCTCACGCGCCACTTTGGACATGGCCCACCGCAGATTGAGCGCGACGCCTTCGATGGCGGCGCGGCGCAGGGCGGCGGCGTCGTGATGCAGGCTGAGGCCATGAAAAGTGCCCCGCAGGCGGTCATTGTCCACCGGCACGCGTTCGCCGGCGAGCCAGGGTAGAAACAGCGGATCATCTGGCTGTGGTGTGCCGATATCAGCATAGGGCGTGCCGCCGCCGCCGGTGATCGCGGCCACCCAATCCAGTGCGGATCCTGCGTTTTCCTGACTGGCGATCAGGAGCGGGCGGAAGTTGAGGCCAGAGGTGACCGTGGCATAGGAATGCGCGACGCTGAGGCGGCGGTTTGGAAAGAAACCTGCGATCCATGCGGAGGTGGCGACAGAAACATGCAGCGCCCCATCGGCCACTTCACCGGAGCCAAGTGTGGAGGCCATGGCATCTGATGTGCCTGCCAGCACCTGAACATTGGCGCGCAGGCCAAGATCTGTGGCGGCTTGCGGCGTGAGCGGGCCCACAACCGTGTCGGCCTGTGTGATCGGGGCCAGTTTGCGCGGATCGATGCCGGTGAGGGCGCAGAGTGTTTCAGACCAGCCCTCGCGGCCAAGGCGCGTGTCCATCACCCATGTGAGATTGGCGCTTTCGGGGCAGGTGGTCATCGTGCCGGTGGCGCGATGCACCAGCCAGTCTTTGACATCCACCATCCAGCGGGTCTTGGCGTAGATGTCTGGCTCCTGTTGCATGAACCAGAGCATTTTGGCGGTTGGGTCCATGCCGTTTTTGGCAGGCGCCCCATTGGCGATGCGCAGCCAGCGGGCCAGACGCGGCGCATTATAGCCATGGATCTCGGGAAAGCCGCCCACAAGCTTTTTGCCCAAAGGGGCCGCGCGTTTGTCCAGCCATGTCAGGCAGGGGCGCAGCGGTGTGCCATCTTCGTCACAGCACACCAGCCCGAGCAGTTGGGAAGAAAACACCAATGCGGCCGCGCGGGATTTCAGATCAGGAAGCTCCTGATGCAGCGCGTGCAGCGCCTGTGCCAGCGCCTCCCACCAGTCTGTCGGGTTTTGTTCGGCGATGCCGCCGGGGGCGAGATTGAGGGGATAGGCGATGGTGACGCGTGCCAGAATGGTCAGGGAACTGTCCACAACGCCGACTTTCACGCCGGAGGTGCCGAAGTCGGCAGAGATGACAAGATCGCCTTCAATCAATGGCTTTATGCCCAAGTCTGGTCTTAAAAAATATGCAAATGAATGCTCTGAAGGTCTGGCATGTGGTCTGTGCTTTGGCAAGAGCTGTGCTGCGATCAGCCATGCAAGAGGGCCTCCTGCAAAAGGGTTTCATAGGCCGGGCCAACGGCGGTGACGTCAAAACGGGCAGCATGGGATCTGGCCCAGTCGCGGGCCGCGTTGTAGCGCGCCGGGGATGCGGCGAGGTGCAGCAGTGTCTCGGACAGAGCGGCGGCATCGCCCGGCGGGCAGAGCAGGGAGTTGCCCGCCTCGGTGAGAACGGTTGCGAAGCCATCGTTGGCGGCGGCAACGGGCACCGCGCCCGCCGCCATGGCTTCAATCAGCACAAGGCCGAAGCTTTCCCCATGTAATGCGGGGGCGACAAAGGCGTGCGCCCCTGCGATGAGGCTTTTGGCGGCGGCGTGGCTGGGGGGGACTTGGAAGGTGACATTTGCCAGCGCCAGATCCTGCGCTTGTGCGCGCAGGGCTGCCTCTTCTTCGCCGGTGCCTGCGATGATCAGCTGCGCCTGAGGCAGGGCCTGCTGAACCCTATGCCATGCCGTGAGCAATACAGAGACGCCTTTGCGCGCCTCAAGCCGCCCCATGTAGACAGCGCGAAAGTTGGCGGGCTTGCTGATTTCATCGGCGGCTGCGCGCCATGGCGCAAGGTCAATTGTCGGGGGCAGGATCACAGGTAGCGGGTCTGCCCCTGCGGTCTTCCATTGCATGAAGGGCGCTTCGGAGGGGACAACAATGCGATGCAGGTGACGGTTGAAGTGATGCCCGACGCGGCGCAGGGCGGCGGCGAGGGGATCAAATCCGCTGCCTGTTGGCAGGGTGGCATGGAATGTGGCGATGGCGGGCAGTTTGAGCGCGCGCCAGATCTGCCATGGCATCAGCGGCGTCCAGGGCGTGTGCAAATGCACCACCTCTGCGCCCCAGTCTCGCAGGGCTGTCACCGTTGCGCGCCGGATGCGCGTTTTGGCGTGGCTGATTTCAAACTGCGTGCCATGGATGGAGAATGGTCGCGCGGTGCCCACTGTCATCACGCCGGGCTCAACTGTGCGCATCTCACCGGGGAGGTCTGTACTGGGCGGGGCGATGATTTTGACTTCGTGGCCCTGTTGGCGCAGCCATGCAGACAGGTCGCGGATATTGCTTTGCACCCCGCCGGGGCGGTCCATGGCGTAGGGCGTGATTTGCACGATTTTCATGGATGCCTCTTGTGCAAGATGGGAAGGATGTCGCGCAGTTTGCCCGCATGGTGGAGCTGTATGAGCGTGGCCACGGCGAGCGCAAAGAAGGCTGGCAAGGTGGCGGCGGCAGCCGGGGGCAAGACGGCATGGATGCCCAGAGCCCAGAAGGTTTTTACGGAGACAACGCAGAGATAGGCCACAGCGGCCAAGGCCAGCAGGCGAAATGGAGAGAGGCGGCGGGGGCCTGTGGCGAGGCTGGCGAGGCTGATACCCAGAAGCAGAAAGATGCCCGGCAAGACGGGCGCGGCACGGCGCACGGCCACGGCTGTTGCCGCATCCGAGGCATTGGGGGCATGGGGCAGCGTGGCGATGTGTCGGGCCACGGCGGTGGGCATGTAATAGGCATCAATGCCAAACCAGCGCAGGCGCATGGCATCAAAGGGCAGGGGTGTTGTGAGTGTTGCAAGCTGTTCTGTGGGACGATTGCTGTTGAGATGCCAGAGGGTGGCATTGGTGAAGGTCCAGAGGCCGGGGCGTGGGCCGGGGTGTAGGCTTTCGGCATGGAGCAGATGGGTCAGCTCTGGAGTATCGACGCCGCCAAAGAGCCTCACATTGGTGAGATGCATGTCTGGGCCGCGGATGAGCGTGCCGTGCAGGGCGATGTGCTCCTGCACCAGCCATTGTGTGCCGGTGTCTGTGTTGTGATAGCGCTGCCCGTAGTCGCCGAGATTTTCCTGCACCTGCGCCGCCACGGCAATGGGTCGCAGCCATGCTTCGCCGGCCCATTGTATGGTGCCGAGCAACAGCCCCGACAGCAAGATGGCGACCAAGCGCAGCGAGGGGCCTGCGCCAACAGCGGAAAGCACTACATCCTCCAGACGTTGATGGCGCAGCAAGGCGGCGACGAAACCGCCCGCCACACAGGCCATGGTCAGCAGGCGGGTGACAATGTCGATGCTGCGGTAGGCAACATAGGTGAGAAGCGTTTTTGCGAAGGGTGTTTGGGTGGTGTCTGCGCGGGCTTGCACAGAGGGCAGCCATTTGGCCAGATCAATGGTGAGCGCCACCACCAGCAGCGTGAACATCAGGAAGGCGATCACGGAAAGATCCATGCGCATCATCGCGCGCACGGCGAGGCCCGTGTGGCTGCGCCAGATCATGTGCGGGACCTGTCTGGTGTCATTAGCGCCTCGCCGCGCAGGCCGAGCACCAGCAGAGGTGGGCCGAGATAGAGCACAGAGGCCAGTGCAATCAGCAGCGGTGCGGATAGGCTTGCGGAGAGCGGTGTAATGGCGGCACGGCTTGCCACATCAACGCAGAGCATCAGGAGCGCGGCCAGCGGCAGGGAGATCATGCGCAGTACCCCGCGGGGCGCGACCACAAGGGCGGCGAGTGCAAGCAGCCCGGCCATGGGCACCATAAGAGCCCGTGTGATCAGGCGGGTGAGGCGCGCGGGCTCATCCCCTGTGAGATTAAGCAGGCGCTCTGCGGCGCTGCGTCTGGTATCCGCAGGTGGAAGGGCATCAGACATGGAGAAGGCAAAGCTCGCGGTCTCTGTGGTGAAGCGGTTGAGCGTTGGCGCGGGCTCTGTTGGGGTGGGATCATGACCGGTGATCACGGTGAGGTTTTTTACGGAAATCTTATGGGTGTCTGAGGGCGGCTGCGCGGTGATCTGCCAGTGCTGAGACTGGGCAATGCGCCAATTCCCCGGCGTTTCTTGCGGCTGAAACACCAGCAATTGGCCCCCCGCCTGCGCTGCGGGATCCTGCGCTGGCAGGGCGACAAAAGTGGTGTCATTGAGGGTTTGAACGGCGGTTTGCGTGGTGCCGTTTTGCATGCGGGACAGAAGGTGATTTTTCTGCAGCTCAGCAAGGGCAAGGCGCTCGCCGTAGCGTGCCATGGGGTGCAGAAGTCCGGCGTTCAGGAAGCTGATCACGCCGCCCAAGGTGCCGATCAGCAGGACGGCGGCAATCACCCGTGTCCATGCAACGCCTGCGGTGGCAAGGATGATCAGCTCACCGCGATTGCGGGCGTCTTGCGTGGCAAAATAGGTGGCGATCAGCAGGCTGAGAGCCAGCGCCAGATCAAGAATTTCGGGCAGTTTGAAGCTCAGCAGGTGCAGCACATCAAGCGCGCGGCCTTGTGTGCGCAGCGCATGTTCCATCAGGGTGGTGAAGCTTTCGGCCAGAAAAATCGCCTCAATCACCGCCAGCAGAAGCAGGAGCCTCAAAAACAAGGGCTTGCCCAGCACACGCAGCACTGGAAGGCGGGGAAAGAGGGGCGCGGCCTTCATGGGGTCAGTGTCACTGCGGGAGGGCTTTGTGGCAAGTCTGTCACCAGAGATAGATCAGCAGGTTGAGCGCGGTGAGCCCGCCGCCTGCGGCGATCCAGCTGTCCAGACTGTCCAGCAACCCGCCCTGACGCGGTAGGAATTTGGGATAGTCTTTGACCCCGGCAAGGCGTTTGTGGCGGGAGGCGGCAAGATCGCCGGCGACGGCGAGGCCCCCTGTCAACAGCGCGGTGGGTGCGGTGAGTGCGAGGGGAAACTCCCACATAACAGCCGCAGCACAGGCGGCGATCAAAAGAGCTGCGGCCCCGCCGATCAGGCCTTCGACGGTTTTATTTGGGCTGACACCTGGAAAAGCCTTGGTACGACCCAGAAGGCTGCCAAAAAACAGCGCGAAACTGTCAAAGATCTCGACCATGACATAGGTTGCGAGCATCAATGCAGTGAGGTTGGGCGACACGGCGCCATGGGCCAGAATTGCGAAGGGCAGGACCGGGAACAGCAGAATGTTGGTGATGCGGTACTTGTGCACTGTGATGGCGCAGGCTTTGCAGGCGAAGAGGCCAAACCACAGCGCCGCGCAGGCCAGCGCGACAGGCACATAGAGCGCGCTTGCGACAGTGAGTACGGTGGCGGCTGTTACGCAGAGGATGACGTAGCGGTCCTGTGAAAAGCGCAGAGTTGCCACCTCATAGCTGATCCGGGCGGCGGCGAGGGCTCCGGCCGCAATGAGCACCTGCGGCCCCATCATAAAGAGCCCACAGAGACACAACATGATCAGAGTGGCGCTGAGCAGGGTGCCCATTAAGGCGAGGCTCTTGCTGCGCAGCGCGGGCCAGAGCGTCATCACCGCCAAAAGGGCAAAGCCCGCGCCGATGATGCTGCTGGCGACCAGCGCGATTTTGTGAATCATGAGCGGGGTCATGATGCGCTATGCCGCGCGATGATGTGCTTTTGATACAGCCTTAGGAGCGGCGCAAGCAGGCTGCCAAACCGGTAGAGCAGCGTCATTTGCAGCCCCGGTGTCACCACAGGGTGTCCGGCCTGCATGCCATGGATCAGTTTCTTCGCGATCTCTGAGGGCTGTGCGAGCCCGCCGCCAGCGGTGATTTTCTGTGTCGCCAACGGTTTGGTGCGCAGCTCTTCGGCCAGTTGGGGGGTGTCGGTGTCAGGCGGATAGATCAATGTCACCGAGATGTTTTTGGGGGCCAGTTCCAGATGCAGGATCTCTGACAGGCCGCGCAGCGCGAACTTGGAGGGGGCATAGGCGCTGTAGCCATAGATCCCAAAGAAGGCCGCACCTGAGGCGATCAATCCAATTTTTCCACCCCCTGCGGCGGCCATTGGACCGGACAGGATGTCGGTCAGCGTAAGTGCGCCAAGGTAGTTCACCGCCATGTGGCGTGCATGCAGCTCATAGCTTTGTTCGGTAAAAAGGCCCGGCGTGGCCATGCCGGCGCTTGCAACGGCCATCTCTGGGGGCCCCAGTTTTGCCATAGCATCTGTGAGTGCGGCCACGAAGCCATCGCGGTTGGCGACATCCACGGCATAGGTCTCCACTTGAATGTCAGGCGCATCGGCCAGAATGGCGGCGCGGGCCTCAAGCAGTCTGGCCGCATCCCGGGCAAAGAGCGCAAGGTCGTGGCCTTTAACGGCCAGCGCATGCGCTGTGGCGAAACCAATGCCACTGGAGCCGCCGGAAACAAAAGCCGCGCGCATAGGATCAGTCGCCTTGTTGGACAAATTTCAGCACAACATCATGGGCATCGGTATCTTCGATTTGCTCAGGGGGATGTTTGAACAGAAAGGCGCTGGCCTCTGCGATGGGGCCTGCCAATCCACGATCCCGGGCGATGCGGGCCAGCCGGATGGCCACCAGCGCTTCGGCGGCGGCATTGGGGCTATCCTCGACATCCAGCCGCACTTCGATATTGGTGCGCGCGCCCCCAAACAGGCGGCCTTCGAGCCGCACATAGGCCACTTTGCGGTCATTGAGCCATGGCACATAGTCGGAGGGGCCAATGCGGATATCATTGTCGTGCAGGCGCTGTTCCATGGCGGCCTGCACGGCCTCGGTTTTGCTTTCCCGTTTGTTGGAGAGGCGGGCGTTTTCGCTCATGTTGAGGAAATCCGTGTTGCCGCCGACATTGAGCTGATAGGTGCGGTCAATCTCAACCCCGCGCATTTCTGCCAGATTGGCAAGCGTGCGGTGCAGGATTGTGGCCCCCATCTGTGCTTTGAAATCATCGCCAAGAATGGGCAGGCCTGCGGCGCGGAATTTATCAGCCCAGACGGGATGGGAGGCAATGAAGACCGGAATGCCATTGACCACGGCCACCCCCGCCTCCAGCGCGCAGTCCACATAAAATTCGACGGCTTTCTGGGATCCTACGGGCAGGAAGATGATCATCACCTCAGCGCGCAGGTCTTGCAGTTGGCTGACGATCTCAGCCTTGGAAAGCGCAGGGGCCTCAGACAGGCGGAAGCTGCGGTCCGCGGGGTTGGCTAGCATGTGGCTTGCAACGCCATCCAGATCGGGGCCGCGCAGTACAGGCCCAGTGTGTTCGGCCACATCGGTATGAAACTGTTCTGTGCAATTGGGCGGCGCAAAGGCCGCCTCACCCAGTGTCTTGCCAACTTTGCGGCTGTCGACGTCAAAGCCAGCCACCAGATCGACATCAGCAGGGGTATAGCCACCCAAATCAGGGAAGCTGACGCCGATGGCTTTGTCTCCTAGGGCGCGACAGTAGGAGACGCCTTGAATGAGAGAGCTGGCGCAGTTGCCAACACCGACGATGACGGTGCGGATGGGTGTGGGGGACAATTGGGTCATTGTGAATAAGTTCCGCCGGAAACGGCAATGTTATGCGTTACATAAAGTCCGGTCTGTGGGTCGCGCGTGTAAAGGCGCAGCCCGGTGACCTTGGGCAGGAGGCCGCTGTCATCGACATCCAGATAGGCGTAAATCAATTGGTAGTCTTGGTTGTTTTGGCGTGTGAACAAGGCCGCAGAAAAAGGGCCGGTCTGGCGCAGTTCGAGCCGATGTTCCTTGAGGGCATTGAAGGTGACAAAACGTTGATTTTGAGACGTCTGTGTCAGGCGCACACCAAAGCCAAAGAGGCGTTCATACCAGCGCAGTGGCATAATGGCGCCTGCATCTGCGAAGCGCCGCCAGTAGACTGCGATGGGGGCGGTGGCATCCAGATCTCCGTTGGCGTCAAAACGTGCGGTATACACCACGGTGTTGGCATTCAATGTGCGCTGCAGGAAGAACAGCTGTCCTGGCTCTTCGGGATGAGGAAACCCTGCGTTTGCCGTGGGTAGTTGCGCTGTGTTTTGTGTCGAAAGAATGCTGAGTTTTGGCTTTGCCTGTGCATTTGGCAGGAAGGCAAACACCCCCAGTGTCATCAAGAGCAGGGCACGAAACCCTTCCCAGAAACGCGATGCGTTCTGGCTTGCGCGGGCGGGATGACTTTCCCAAAGTGTTTCGCAAGTCTGATCGTGCATGGGATTTATTCCGCGCTCATCCGTCTGCGCAGAGCGGTTGCGGCCTGCGCGGCTTTCTCTACCGCTGCAATCACCCGATCAAGGTCTTCGGGGCTATGGGCGGCTGAGATAAAGAAGCGGATGCGCGGCATGTCTTTCGGCACGCCAACATGCACAACTGGCGGCGCATAGATGCCTTGTGCCATCAGAGCTTCGGCGACAAAGACGCAGTCTTCTGGTGTCTCAAACAGGATAGGCACCACGGCTTCACCGATGGCGGTGCCGGTGTCCAGCCCAGCTTCGGCGGCCCTTTTGAGAAAATACTGAGAGTTGCGGCGCAGGGTTGTCACCCGATCAGGCTCACTGCGCAAGAGACGCAGGGCCGCATGGGCGCTGGCCACTGTCGATGGCCCCAACCCGACGGAGTAGACAAAACCGGGCAGGCAGAATCGCATCCACTCGATGACATCGGCATTTGCGGCAATGAAACCACCGGAGGAGGCGAAGCTTTTGGAGAGCGTGCCAATGGCCACTTCAACGCGGTTTGGGTCTTCGCCAAAATGCTCGCAGAGACCGCGCCCCGTGGTGCCAAGCACACCGTAGGAGTGGGCCTCATCCAGCAGGAGCCATGCATCGTAGGCATCTTTCATGTCCAGCAGGCGCGGCAGATCTGTGATGTCGCCGTCCATAGAGAAAAGTGCGTCGGTACAGATCAGGACGCGGCCATATTCGGCCCGATGTTCGCGCAGCAGACGTTCCAGATCGTCCAGATCATTGTGGGCAAAGGTCTCAACATGCGCTTTGCAGCTGCGCGCACCGACCATGATGGAGTTGTGGGACAACTCATCCACCAGCACCAGATCGCGCGGCCCGCACAGGAGGCCAATGACGGAGACATTGGTGAGATAGCCCGAGATGATGGACAATACACCGCCCACACCCAGGAAATCTGCCAGATCTTCTTCGAGCGCGCGATGGGCCAGCCGTTCACCGCCAACAAGACGGGAGGCCCCGACCCCTGTGCCCTGTGCTTCAATGGCTGCTTTGGCTGCGCCTGTTGTGGCGGGATGGTGCATCAGGCCGAGATAATCATAGTGAGACATGGACAGATAGCCCTGTGGCCATTGGTCTGCCTGTGCCTGAAGCCCATCGGTGGGCACAAAATACGGGTGGCCATTCTCGATCAGGGCGCGCCCGCTGAGGCGAAAGCGACGGTCCGCAAATGCAAGGAAACTCTGGTTAACTGTCTTCATAAAAGTCTCCGCAGCGGTGGGCTGCGCCAAAGGGCAAAAAATCAAAAACGAACCAAACAAACGGCAGATAAAAAAGACTGCGGCTCAAAAGTTAATATGACGGCTTAGTCGCATCCGGTCCAGAACAATGCAAGTCGGGAGTGCATGGCCTTGCAGTGACCCGCCGTTTGAAGCGGGCAGTGATCGGCAATTGTGCACTTCGTGAACAGTGCAGAGAGCCTAGATGCTTGCGAGAGCTGAAATAATCATGTTCAGTTGACAAAAAGCCGCTCTGCCGCGAGGTGGGACGAAAAGAGCGTGGCGAGGGACATCGGTGTGACGGCACTTTTGACTGTGGAGAATCTGACGATCGGGTTCGGCAATGCCGCGCCTGTGGTGGACGATGTCAGCTTTTCGGTTGCCCCGGGTAAGACCCTGGCATTGGTGGGCGAAAGCGGATCGGGCAAGACACTGAGTTGTCGGTCTGCGCTGCGTATTCTACCGGGATCGGCGCAGGTCCGGTCTGGCAAAATCACCTTGGCTGGGCCTGATGGGGCTGCGGGTGTCGATCTGCTTGGGCTTGGTGAGCGAAAGATGCGGGCCATTCGAGGCGGGCGAATTTCGATGATCTTCCAAGAGCCTATGCGCTCTTTGTCTCCGCTACACCGGATCGGGAACCAAGTGTCGGAAGCGCTTAAACTGCATCACAATTTTGATGCCAAAGAGCGCAAGCGTCGTGTGTTGGCGATGTTTGAACGTGTGGGGTTTCCAGATCCTGTGCGGGTCTATGAGAGCTATCCGTTTGAGCTCTCGGGTGGGATGCGACAGCGGGCCATGATCGCAATGGCGATGGTGGTCCGGCCGGATCTTTTGATCGCCGATGAGCCAACAACGGCACTGGATGTGACCACGCAGGCGCAGGTGCTGGGACTTATCAAGGATTTGCAGGCTGAATACGGCATGGCGGTGATCCTTGTGACCCATGATCTGGGTGTGGTCGCCAATATGGCGGATGACGTTGTTGTGATGAATCGGGGCCGTGTGATGGAGGCGGGACCAGCGGAGCTGATCCTGCGTGATCCGCATCACCCGTATACCAAAGACCTGATGGCGGCGGCGCCTGAAATTCCGGCCACGCCTGCGAGCCGTCTCAAGGAAGAAGAGCGCGACTATATTCTGGAGATGCGCTCGGTCAATAAAACCTATGTGCTCAAAGGCGCTTCGGCTTGGAAACCCAAGACGGTGGTGAAAGCGGTGCGCGGCATCGACTTTGGCGTGGAGCGCGGCAAGACGCTCGCGGTTGTTGGGGAATCCGGTTCAGGGAAAACCACCTGTGCGCGGATGGCGCTGGGCGCAGAACATGCGGACCCTGGAGCTTCCATCCTGTTTCGTGCCGAACCGGGCGCGGAGGCGGTGAACCTGCAGGATCTGGACCGGGCGGAACGACTGGCCTTTCAGCGCAAGGCACAGATGGTGTTTCAGGACCCCTACAGCACGCTTAATCCGCGGATGCGGGTGAAAGATGCGCTTTGTGAACCGCTGGATATTCATGGCATTGGCACGGCGTCGGAACGGATGGATCGAGCGGTGGAAATCCTGAAGTGGGTTGGGCTCAGTGAGAACATGCTTACCCGGTATCCACATGCGTTCTCGGGTGGTCAGCGGCAGCGTCTGTCCAT
Organism: Shimia sp. R11_0; assembly: GCF_017744035.1. Lineage (NCBI taxonomy): Bacteria > Pseudomonadati > Pseudomonadota > Alphaproteobacteria > Rhodobacterales > Roseobacteraceae > Shimia > Shimia sp. R11_0. Next base: position 542,061 of record NZ_JAGHQY010000001.1, read on the forward strand.
TGCGCGGGCTTTGATGCTTGGCCCGACGTTTCTGGTTTGTGATGAGCCGACATCTGCGCTGGATGTGTCGGTGCAGGAACAGGTGTTGCAACTGCTGGAAGACATTCGGGATCGACTGAACTTGAGCTATCTGTTCATCAGCCATGATCTGGCCGTGGTGGCGCGGATCGCCGATGAGGTGGCTGTCATGCGCGCCGGTCTTGTGGTGGAGCAAGGCCCGCCGGAACAGTTGTTTTACAATCCGCAGCATCCTTACACCAAAGCGTTGATTGCTGCGCAGCCGGAGCCGGACATCGCCCGCCCGATCAATCTCAACATTGTGGCGCAGGGGGCGGGTGATCCCTCCACTTGGCCAGACGCCTTTCGGTTTGACGGCACGGATGCGCCTCCTCTGACCGAAACGGACCCCGGACATAAGGTACGCTATCATGCTTAAGACACAGGTTGTTGCGTTTGCATTTGCCGCCCTTGGGACCTTTGGCTTCACTGCCGCGCTGGCGACGGAGTATCCGGAGAGCGCATTTTGGCAGGAAGAGGTGAACGCAGGTAATTTACCGCCTGTTGCAGAGCGTGTCCCTACCGTGCCCAAGGTTGTCGATCTCACGCTGCGCAATCGGGAAGTGGGGCAACAGGGCGGAACTTTGCGCACCATGGTGACCCGATCCAAGGATGTGCGCCAGATGGTGGTCTATGGCTACGCGCGTCTGATTGGCTATAACGAGCGCTATGAGCTGGTGCCGGATATTCTCGAGGCGTTTGAAAACGAAGACGACAAGAAGTTCACCATGCATTTGCGCCCTGGCCATAAGTGGTCTGACGGGCATCCGTTTACCTCTGAGGATTTCCGTTATTGGTGGGAAGATGTGGCCAATAATGAGCTGCTGTCGCCCTCTGGCCCGGTAGATTTTCTGCGGGTGGAAGGGGAACTCCCCAAGGTAAGCTTCCCGGATGCGCAGACTGTCATCTATGAATGGTCCAAGCCCAATCCACAGTTCTTGCAGATGCTGGCAGAGGCGCGCCCGCCTTTCATCTACCGCCCAGCACATCAGTTGAAGCCCTATCATGCGGATTATACCGATGAAGAAACGCTGAGCGATCTGTTGTATGAGGCCCGTGTGCGCAGTTGGGCGGCGCTGCACAATCGTCTCGACAATATGTATAAATTCGACAATCCGGATCTGGCGACGTTGCAGCCATGGATGTTGGCAACCAAGGATGGCAAGAGCCGGTTCCTGTTTGTGCGCAACCCGTTTTATCATCGGGTGGACACCAATGGGGTGCAGCTTCCGTATATTGATGTGGTGGAAATGCAGGTTGTTGCGCCGGGTCTTGTGGCGGCCAAGGCCAATGCAGGAGAGGTTGATCTGCAGGCGCGGGGGCTGGATTTCAAGGATGCGGCGATCCTCAAGAAAGGCGAGGCCACTGGCAATTATGAGACCAAGCTCTGGGCCAATGGCACTGCCAGCCAGATCGCGATTTATCCCAACTTGAACTATCATGATGACATGTGGCGCGAGACGCTGCGCGATGTGCGGTTTCGCCGGGCGCTATCCTTGGCGATCAACCGTAAGATCATCAACAGAGGCCTGTATTTTGGTCTGGCCAAAGAAGGTGGCATGACGGTGCTGCCCATCAGCCCGTTCTACAAAGAAGAAAACCGCAAGGCCTGGGCCGTGCGTGACGTGGCGCAGGCCAATGCCCTGCTGGACGAGATGGGATTGGATCAGCGTGATAAGGATGGGTATCGATTGCTGCCGGACGGGCGGCCTGTCTGGGTGGTGGTGGAGACCGCTGGCGAACGTCAGGAAGTTGAGAATGCGCTTCAGATCATCATCGACAACTGGGCAGAACTGGGTGTGAAGCTGATCATGCGCCCGCTGGAGCGCGATATTCTGCGCAATCGGGTCTATTCCGGGGAAAGCATGATGTCGACGTGGTTTGGCTGGGACAATGGCTTGCCACAGACCTATACCTCACCAGGCTATCTGGCACCTTGGGATCAGGCGTTTCAATCCTGGCCCATGTGGGGGCAATATCATCAAACCCATGGGGAAGTGGGTGAAGCGCCTGATATGGACGCCGCTATTGAGTTAAACGATCTGGCACATGAATGGACACGCGCGTTTAGTGCGGTGGAGCGTGGCGCGATCTGGCAGAAGATGGTGGATATTCATGCCGACAATGTGTTTGCCATTGGGTTGCTCAATGGGGCGCCACAGCCGGTTGTGGTCTCCAATCGCTTGCGCAATGTGCCGGAAAAGGCGATCTGGGCCTGGTCGCCGGGGGCGCATTTCGGGGTGCATCGCCCTGATGAATTCTTTTTTGTGGAATAGGAGTGCCTCATGGCTCTGCTGCGCTTTGCGGTTTTCCGTTTCCTGACCATGCTGGCGACGCTTGTTGTGGTGTCGGTGCTGGTGTTTGTCATCATCACCCTGCCGCCGGGCGATTACCTGTCCAATCAGATCAATGAGTTGCGGGCGACAGGACAATCGGCGGGTATCGCCAAGGCCGAGTTCCTGCGCGCGGAATACTCGCTCGATCAGCCCTTGTGGAAGCAATATATGATCTGGGCGGGTTTTATGCCGGGGCCGCATGGGTTTGCCGGGCTGTTGCAGGGCGAATTCGGCTGGTCGTTTGAATACGACAAGCCGGTGGCGGACCTTGTGGGCGGCGCGCTTTGGATGACCGTGCTGGTCAATCTGGCGGCGGTATTGTTCATCTATGCGGTGGCGCTGCCGCTGGGGGTGTTGGCGGCGGCCAAATCAAAGACTTGGGTGGATTATACCTCGGCTTTCGTTGGCTATCTCGGGCTGGCGACGCCGAACTTTCTGCTGGCGCTGATCCTGTTTTACTATGGCAACCGCTATCTCAATCTACCGATTGGCGGCTTGATGGATCCGCAATATGAGGGTCAGCCGATGAGCTTTGACAAAATGAAGTCGGTGCTCATTCATCTGATTATCCCGACCTTTGTGATTGGCACCTCCGGTGCGGCGGCGATGATGCAGCGGCTCAGGGCGAATCTGTTGGATGAGTTGGGCAAGCCCTATGTTGAAACCGCCCGCGCCAAAGGGCTGAGTGAGCCACGGATGCTGTCCAAATATCCGCTGCGGGTGGCGTTTAACCCCTTTGTGGCTGACATTGGCACGCTGCTGCCCTCGCTGGTGTCGGGTTCTGTTCTGGTTTCGGTTGTTCTGGGGCTTCAGACCATTGGCCCACTGCTGCTATCGGCGCTGAAGTCGCAGGATTTGTTCCTGTCTGCCTTCGTGTTGATGTTTGTGGCGCTGTTGACGCTGATTGGCACGTTGATTTCGGATCTGCTGCTTGCGCTGCTTGATCCGCGCATTCGGTTTGGAGGGCGGGAGCGATGAGCATGCAACCGGATGGACGTTTTGTAGATCAGGCGCCCTATGATCCCGTGGCCGCCGCAGAGGCGCGCAGTGCAGAGCTGGATATGTCCAATGCGCGACTGCTGTGGCTGCGCTTCAAGCAGCACCGGCTGGGGCTGGTGAGTGCAATCTTCCTGCTGCTGGCCTATCTGTCGCTGCCTTTTGCGGGCTTTATCGCGCCCTATTCCCCCAATGAGCGGCTTGAAGATTATATCTATGCGCCGCCGCAGGCCGTGCATCTGTTTCATGAGGGCAAATTCATCGGGCCGCATGTCTATCCGACCACGGCGGAGATGGATCTGGAGAGCTTCAGCTGGAAATATGTGCCTGACTACGACAGCCCGGCGAAGCTGAACTTCTTCTGTGAGGGGGCAGAATATCGTCTTGCTGGGCTGTTTCCTTCGACCACGCATTTGTTCTGTGCGCCGGAGGGGACAACGCTGTTCCTCTTTGGTGCGGACCGTTTGGGGCGTGACGTGTTTTCGCGTATTTTCTATGGGGCGCAGCTTTCACTGACTGTGGGGCTTGTAGGGATCACCGTGTCTTTTGTGATCGGGATCATTCTGGGCTCAATTGCCGGGTATTTTGGCGGTTTCCTTGACTGGATCATCAACCGGGTGATCGAAGTGCTGCGCAGCCTGCCGGAGCTGCCATTGTGGTTGGCGCTGTCGGCGGCGGTGCCGTCTCATTGGGGACCGGTGTCGGTGTTTTTCATTATTTCCATCATCTTAGGCATTTTGGACTGGCCGGGATTGGCGCGGGCGGTGCGGTCCAAATTCCTGTCTCTGAGGGAAGAGGAATTTGTCAAAGCGGCAGAGATGATGGGGGCGAAGCCGAGCCGGGTGATCAAGAAGCATCTCTTGCCCAACTTCCTCAGCCACCTGATTGCCAGTGCGACGCTATCTATTCCGGCGATGATTTTGGGGGAGACGGCGCTTTCGTTCCTTGGTCTTGGTCTGCGGGCCCCGGCGGTCAGTTGGGGCGTGATGCTCAATGATGCGCAAAATTTGGCCTCGATTGAGATCTACCCCTGGACGGCGATTCCGATGTTGCCGATCGTGATTGTGGTGCTGGCCTTCAACTTCTTTGGCGATGGGCTGCGCGATGCGATGGACCCGAACCGAAGTTAAGGCGTTCAGCGACAGACCGAATATGTGGGGCGGCGCGCTGCGCTGCTGAGGTTCTCGCGGGTTTCTTCGAAACGTGCGCGCGCGGCGTTGACCAGTTCTTGGTCCCGCAGGCTCCATTTGGCGCTTTGCTCAGAATGCGTGCGGCGTGGGTGCGGGGCGGCCTCGCGCTTGGGAGCTTCCTGCGTGCGTTTGCGTTCTGTGGTGCGGGTGGTCTTGCGTTTTGCCGTGGTTTGAGGCTGGCTGTTGTAGGTACGGGCGGTGCGGCGGGCTCCACATGTCTCCTTTGTGGCCTGTGCAGCTTTACGGCGTTTGGGTTTGCGTGGTGGCTTCTGATCCTGTTGTGATCTGTGATGTGTGAGCGCGTCAAAAGCCGCGTTGATTTCGCCCATGCGGCGGCTGGCGTCTTCGGGATCTGTTTTGGCAAGGTCCGGGTGATAGCGGCGCACCAATTTGCGCCAGGCCGAGCGCATCTCTTTCTCAGATACGTCTGGGGTGACGTCCAGAAGGCGATATGCGCGTTCGATGTCCGGTGACATGCCAAAGTCCTCTTTGTACTGACCGTGTTTTCAATTCATTTGCCGATAATTTTATGTACCTTTTTTACCGTTTGTTCATAAGCGGTGATGGGGGGAATGGTTAACGGGCTCTGGCCCAAAAGCTCACACCGCCATGCTGCGTGCAGATCATCACTGCGCGGCGAGCAGGGCTCAAAATGAAAAGAGCCGAGGCGAAGGCGCCCCGGCTCTCTATGCTCTCGTGAGGGAGGTGGTCAGTCGCCGCTGCCACCTGCGGGCCCGCCCTCCATTGCGTCCTCATCAATGGCGGCTTCGACCGCACCGACAACGGCTTCGCGCTGTTTTGGGGTCAGCTCTTCGGCTTTCTCATCATCGGCGATGCGGACGGTGACTTCCCGGTGGGCAAATTTGATGCCTTCGCGCGCAAAGAGCTCTCGGATCTCCTGATAGACTTTCTTGCGCACGAGCCATTGATCGCCCGGTTTGGTCATGAATTTCACCCGGATGATCATGGCGCTGTCCTGCATTTCCACCACACCCTGCGATTTCAGGGGTTGGATGAAGTTGTGGCCAATGACCGGATCATCGAGCAGCTCAATCCCGAGTTTCTTCACCAGTTTGCGCACCCGTTCCACATCGGTGTCATAGGTCACGCGCAGTTTGAGTTTCATGATCACCCAATCGCGCGAATAGTTGGTGAGATACTGGATTTCGCCAAAAGGAATGGTGTGGAGCGGGCCGAGGTGGTGGCGCAGTTGAAAGGAGCGGACAGAGATTTTTTCCACCGTGCCTTTGACGGATCCGATGTCGATGTATTCGCCTTTGCGGAAGGCGTCATCAAACAGGAAGAAGGCCCCGGAGAAAATGTCGCGCACCAGAGATTGCGCCCCAAAACCCACCGCCAGACCAACAACACCGGCACCGGCAAACAGGGGGCTGACGTTGACGCCCAGTTCCATCAGCACAATCAGGACAATGGTGACCATGATCACCAGCAGAATGAAATTGCGGAACAGCGGGAGGAGCGTGGCCAAACGGCTTGCGCTGGCACCGCCGCCTTCGTCGCCGAGCTCGGCTTCGGCCTCCGGATCTCCAGATTCCTCGCGGATGCGGCGGTCAATCCAGATGCGGAAGGTGTGAAAACCGATATAGCCCATGAAGAGGATCACAACCACATCCAGCATGCGACCGCTGACCATGTCATCTGTCAGCATGTGGTCGAGATTGAAGATGTAAAGCGCGGCATAGAGGCCGGCGACCAGCGCCAGCACACCGGAGACACGGCGGGCCAGTTCCTCAAACGTGTTCATCTGACGGTGATCAATCAGATCTTCGAGCAGGCTCAGCTCCTGTTCCTGCTGTTCAGACAGCGTGCCCTCATCTTCGGCTTCTTCGCGCAGGGCGTCGGCCGCATCGTTCATTTCTTTGACGTTACGACTGCGTTCAAAATAGCGCTCAATGCCGTAGTTGATCGTTGCATAGACCACCAGAACCGCGGTCAGGATCACATAGGCCCCGGCGATTAGGGGGATCTCCGTGTCATTGCCCATGATCAGGTTCCAAGTCAGGCGCGCCCAACCAAACACGATGTAGACCAGAAATATCGGCGCCCAGAGGGTGCTGGCGAGGCGGGTTGCCAGGGGCACTTTTGTGCTGGGGCGGCCATTGCGCAGTGCGTTTGCGATCGCGGTGCGATTGGCAAAGACCATCGCGACATTGCCCAAGGCAAACAGCGAAGACATCAGGAAGGTCATCATCGCATAGACGTCATAGACCAGACCAAGCTCACTGAGCCATTCGCCAAAGATGATGGTGATGGCATCCACCATGCCAAGCCCGCAGACCCAGAGATGCAGTTTTTTTGCGTCTGGTGTGGAGAAGGCAGGGATGCGGTATTGCGGCAGATAAGGTGAGAGGATCATACGCCAAATCAGCGCGATGAGACGTGTGAGTGCGTAAGCCGCAAAAATAGATGCCACAGTAAAGCGTACGGCGGAATCGTCTGAAGGACCAAAAGTGATCAGCCCCAGAAAAGCGGCCACCGCCATGCTGACAAAGACACCAATCACACCGCCAATAAAGCGCACGAGCAGAAATGGGAGTTTTTGCGTGTAGCCTTGAGGCGCGTCTTTGATCAGCGGCACAACAAAGTGGCGCGCGATCCGTTTGCCGTAGATCTGACGCTCAAACAGGACGCCGATGGCCAGAAAGAACAATGTGATGAAAAGCTGCTTCACAAAGAAGAAGATCGTTTGATCCGGGCTTGAAGCGCGCAGAATGAAGAGCACCTCGTTCAGGGCCGCGGGGAAGTGTTCCAGACGATCCAGTAAAACGGCGTTGACCCCTTCCAGCTTCCACTGCAGGCGCATGACTGCGGTCATATTGGTGGTTTCGGAGATCGGGTCCGTCGCTGCCTCGCTTGTCTCCGTTGAGGCCATTGGGGTGCCGTTGCCATCCAGAATGATCACGGTCATGCCGGATTCTGCGGCCTTCTCCATAATCTGGGAGATGGAGGCATTCACATCGGGCGTGCTGGCGTCTGTGGCGCTGTCTTGGGCCTTTGCAAAAGATGCCGGCAAGAGCAGACAGACTGTCAGAATGGTCAGCAAAAATCGGATCATGTGTGTAGGTTCCCCTGTCGTGCTCATTTCGTCTTACAGGAAGTGCAGGGTTTTGCGAAAGGGAATACCTTGCCTGACAGGCGGTTTGCACAGCCTTGGGGGGTGACAAGCGCAGGTAAAACCGATAGCGCACAAGTAACTTTCAACGGTCGCCGCAAAACATTGGGGGCGCTTCTCACGTGAGCCAGTCGATACAGGAAAAAATCGCCGTTTTGGGGTTGGGCTATGTTGGTCTGCCGCTTGCTTTGGGTCTTGCGCGGGCGGGCTTTGCGGTTGTGGGGTTTGACACCAATCCCAAGATGATTGCACGTCTGCAAGCGGGTGAAGATCCCAACGGGGAAGTGTCTTCTGAAACCGTGGCCGCGAGTGCGATGGCTTTCAGTGGGAATGCATCGGATTTGGCGGGCTGTAGTGCCTATATTTTGAGTGTGCCAACGCCGATAACCGATGCAAAGGCTCCAGATTTGGGCCCGGTGCTGGGGGCTTGTGAAACCATCGCGCCCTATCTGACGCCGGGCGCTTTGGTGATTTTGGAAAGCACAGTTTATCCGGGTGTGACCGAAGAGGTCTGTGGCCCGGCGCTTGAGGCTGCGAGTGGGTTGACCGCTGGAGTGGACATCAAGCTGGCTTATTCGCCGGAACGTGTGAACCCGGGTGACGCGGAGCACACACTTGAAAATGTCGTCAAAGTGATTGCGGCGCAGGATGATGAGACGCTTGCGCGCGTTGATGCGATCTACCGTCCTGTGATCAAAGCGGGTCTGCACGCGGCGCGTTCGATCAAAACCGCAGAGGCGGCCAAAGTGATCGAGAACACCCAACGCGACCTTAACATCGCGCTTGTAAACGAGTTTTCGCTGATCTTTTCCCGCATGGGATTGGACACGCTTGAGGTGTTGGAGGCGGCGGGCACCAAGTGGAACTTCCTGCCGTTCAAGCCTGGTTTGGTGGGAGGGCACTGTATTGGTGTGGATCCTTATTACCTGACCTTTCGCGCGGAGCAGCTGGGATATCACCCAGAGGTGATTTTGGCAGGGCGCCGGATCAATGATCATATGGGGCGTCATGTGGCCCAGGAAATGATCAAGGGCATGTTGCGCAAAGGAACCAATCTGGCGGGCGCACGTGTGCTGGTGATGGGGTTGGCCTTTAAGGAAAACTGTGCGGATACACGCAACACCCGCGTCGCCGATATTGTGGACGAGTTGCAGAGCTACAGTGTGCAGGTTGATGTGTGGGACCCCTGGGTTGATGGGGAAGAGGTGCAGGCAGAATACGGGTTTACACCGATTGCAGCGCCTCAAAATGGGACATATGACGGTATCGTCGTGGCCGTGGCGCATCGCCAGTTTGTTGATATGGGCGGCGCTGCGATAAGAGCTCTCGGAAAGGCTGAGGCTTTGCTCTACGATATCAAAGGCGTGCTGCCCAGGTCCGACTCGGATTTGCGGCTTTAAGTTGAATTGAGGCGCAGAAATTGTCAGAGCTCACTTCTATGACAACAGAGCGATTGGCCAGCGGCTCTCCGCGGGTGCTTTTATACAGCCATGACACTTATGGCTTGGGGCACTTGCGTCGTTCCAGAGCGCTGGCAACGGCGATCACACAGGCCAACAGCAATATTTCCGCACTGATCCTGACAGGATCACCCGTTGCGGGGCGGTTCCCATTTCCAGATAATGTGGACCATATCCGCCTGCCCGGCGTGACGAAGACGCCCGATGGCAATTATGAGAGTGAACGTCTTGGTTTGCACATTGATGAAACCACCGCATTGCGCGCTGGATTGATCAAGGCCGCGGTAGAGCATTTCGACCCTGATATGCTGATTGTGGATAAGGAGCCGACCGGATTTCGCGGGGAGCTTCTGCCCGCTTTGGAATGGCTGAAGCTGAAACGTAAGGCGCATCTGGTGCTTGGGTTGCGCGATGTTTTGGATGAGCCAGAAGTCTTGGCGGAGGAATGGGATCGCAAAGGCGCGCGCGAGGCGGCAGAGCGCTATTACGACGAAACCTGGGTGTATGGGCTGCGGTCGATTTATGACCCGACCGCCGGACTGGACCTGTCTGAGAGCTTCCGCTCAAAAATGAAATTCACAGGCTATTTGCATCGTGAGGCGCTGAGCGAAGGCGAAACCCCCGAGCAGCCCTATGTGCTGGTCACTCCGGGTGGCGGCGGCGACGGCGCGGGCATGGTGGATCTGGTGCTGTCTGCCTATGAGCAGGATCCGGACCTCTCGCCACGGGCGCTTTTGGTGTATGGGCCATTTCTGTCTGTGGATTTGCGGGCGCAGTTTGAAGCACGGGTGGCCAAGTTGAACGGGCGCGTGCAAGCGGTTGGATTTGACAGCCGCATGGAGACCCTGATGAAGGGCGCGATGGGGATCGTTTCCATGGGGGGGTACAACACGTTCTGTGAAGTGCTGTCCTTTGACAAACCTGTGGTGATTGTCCCGCGGACCCGTCCGCGTATGGAGCAACACATTCGCGCCAGCCGTGCAGAAGATCTTGGTCTGGTGCGCATGCTGGATGAAACGCGGGATGGGTTTACCGCAGAGGCGATGATTGCTGCGATCCGTGCCTTGCCTGATCAACCCAAGCCGAGCCACGCCTTTGTGCCGGGTTTGTTGAGTGGGCTGGATGTGGTCTCGGAGCGGACGCTGGCGATGTTGGGATACACGAAATCACAAGGCGCGGTATGACGACGCAACGACCAAAGGTAGCGGTGGTGGTCAAAGGGTGGCCACGCCTGTCTGAAACCTTCATTGCACAGGAGTTGGTGGCGCTGGAAGAGACCGGGTATGATCTGGATCTCTGGTCGCTGCGCTTTCCCACCGATAAGAAGCGCCACCCGCTGCACGAGCGGTTGAAAGCGCCGGTATTTTACCTGCCAGAGTACCTCCATCAGGAGCCTCTGAGGGTGTTGCGGGGGATGCTAAGTGCGGCGGCAAAGCCCGGCTTTTGGCGGGCTGCTGCGGTCTGGCTGAAGGATTTGAAGCGGGACAAGACCCGCAATCGTGTGCGCCGTTTTGGTCAGGCCTGTGTGCTGGCGCGGGAATTGGGCGACGATATTGATCTGCTCTATGCGCATTTCCTGCACACGCCCGCCTCTGTAACGCGTTATGCGGCGATTATGCGTCAGATGCCCTGGTCTGTTTCGGCCCATGCCAAAGATATCTGGACCTCTCCTGAGTGGGAGAAGCGTGAAAAGCTTCAGAAAGACACTTTTGGCGCAGCCTTTCTGGCCACCTGTACCGGCGTGGGTGCACGTCATCTGGCGGAGCTTGCCGATCGGGCAGATCGGGTGGAGCTGATTTATCATGGCTTGGATTTGACACGGTTTCCCAACCCACCAGAGGTACAGCCAACGGACGGGCCGATGCGTTTCCTGTCGGTGGGACGTCTGGTGGAAAAGAAAGGGTTTGATCGGCTGATCGCGGCGCTAGCCCTTTTGCCGGCGGAGCTGGATTGGCACTGGGAGCATATTGGCGGCGGCGGGTCCGGCAAGGCGCTTGAGGCGGAAGCCGCGCGTTTGGGCATTGCGGAGCGGATCACCTGGCGTGGGGCCTGTGATCAACCGGAAGTCATCGCGGCCATGCGGGCGTCAGATGTGTTTGTTCTGCCCAGTCGTATTGCCGAGGATGGCGATCGTGATGGGTTGCCCAATGTGCTGATGGAAGCTGCAAGTCAAAAACTGTGTCTGTTGTCGACACCGGTCTCTGCCATTCCTGAGTTCATCACCGATGGGGAACATGGTGTCCTGAGCGATGATGCGCCAGAGGCTTTGGCCGCCGCGATGCTGCGTTTGGCGCAGGATGGGGCCTTGCGTGCAGAGCTTGCCGAGGCGGCCTATGCGCGCCTGACCGCCTCCTTCTTGATGCAGCCGGGGATTGTGCAGCTTGATCAGCGCTTGCAGTCGGCGATGACTGCGGATCAGGAGACGTAAGGACGTGGCGCGGATTGCCTTTTACGCGCCGCTGAAATCGCCGCATCACCCGGTGCCTTCGGGAGAGCGCCAGATCGCCCGCAATATGCTTCAGGTGCTCCGCCATGAGGGGCATGACCCTGTTTTGGCATCTGAGCTGCGCAGCTTTGACAAGCGCGGGGATCTGGCACTGCAGGCGCGCCTGTTTTCAGAGGCTGAGGCGGACGTGGCGCGGTTGATCACACAGGGGCAGCGTGCGGGGTGGAACGCATGGGTGACCTATCACAGCTACTACAAGGCACCCGATCTGCTGGGGCCTGCAGTGAGTGCGGCTTTGGGTATCCCCTATTTGCTGATCGAAGCGACACGGGCCAGCAAGCGGCTTGGGGGCCCTTGGGATTGGTTTGAGCGCCGTGCAGCAGCGGCAATTGATGCCGCAGATGCGGTATTTCATTTTACCGAGCGGGATGCCGTGGCCCTGCGCGAACAGGGACGCGTGGACCAACGGCTTGTGGCCTTGCCGCCGTTTCTGGCGATGGAGGCTTTGCCCGCGCCTGCTGCAGCCTGCGCGTCGGTGATTTTGGTCGCTGGCATGATGCGCGCGGGAGACAAGCTTTCCTCTTATCGCATTGTGGCGGAGGCTTTGGCGCGGATGCCTGAAGGGGATTGGCAGGTTGAGATCGCCGGGGATGGGCCGATGCGGGCAGAGGTGGAAGCGCTTTTGGCACCGTTTGGCGCGCGGGTGCGGTTTCTGGGGCAGTTGGATGCCGCCGGGATGGCGCAGGCCTATGCGCGGGCGCGCGTGTTTTTGTGGCCGGGTGTAAATGAGGCGTTTGGCATGGTCTATCTGGAAGCGCAGGCCCATGGGGTGCCTGTGGTGGCCGAAGATCGTCCTGGTGTGAATGAAGTGGTGGATCCGCAAGGCTTGCGACCCATCGGGAAGCCAGCGGAACTGGCTGCGGAAATGACACATGTGTTGAGTGATGCGCGCTACCACCATCAGCGTGCAGCGCGCGCGCGGGACAGGGTCGCGGCGCAGCATCTGCTGCCTGCTGCGCGAGAGACGCTGTGGGGTGTGCTGGCCCCCATGTTGGAGGAAACACAATGATCCGATTTGCGATGATGCGTCATGGGCATACGGCGTGGAACCGGGCCCATCGGATACAGGGACGGACGGACATTCCGCTGGACGATCAGGCGCGGGCAGACCTGTCTGCTTTTGCCTTGCCGCAGGAATGGAAAGAGGCGGATCTCTATGCCACGCCGTTGAGTCGGGCCCGAGAGACAGCGCAGATTGTGGCCGGACGGCAGGCGCAGGTGGTGGATGCGCTGATCGAAATGGATTGGGGTCGTTGGGAAGGCCAAAAAGGATTGGATCTGAAGGCGGATCCCAAAAGCGGTTTTCGCGACATTGAGCAGTGGGGATGGGGCTATCGCCCGCCCGGTGGAGAAAGCGCCGCAGAGGTTTGGGATCGGGTGGCCCCATGGCTGTTTGGGTTGAAGCGCGACAGCCTTGCCGTATGTCATATCGGGACAATGCGGATGGTGCTGGCCAAGGCCTATGGCTGGGATTTTGACGGGCCTGCGCCTTTCGCTGTGAAACGCAATCGACTTTTTGTGGTGGAACTTCAGGGAGATGAGATTAGAGTGGCGGACCCATCCATCATCCGACTGGAAAGGCGCGACGCATGAAGGTTTTGATCGCTGTCACCCATTTGCTTGGCACAGGGCATCTTTCGCGGGCACTGACATTGGCGCGGGCGTTTGTGCGGGCGGGTCACGATGTCGTGGTTGTGTCTGGCGGGCGGCCCGCGCCGCATCTGGAGGCAGAGGGGGTGGCGCTTGTACAATTGCCGCCTTTGGCCTCCGATGGTGTCGATTTTACCAAATTGCTGACAGACCTTGGGGTGGAGGCAGACGAGGCATATCTGACTGCGCGGCGGCAAAAACTCGCCGCGGCTGTGCAGCAGATGCAGCCAGATGTGGTCATTACAGAGCTTTTCCCTTTTGGGCGGCGCAGCCTCGCAGCTGAGTTTGAGGTTTTATTGCAGACAGCGCAGGGGCTGACACCTGCACCTCTGATCCTGTCATCTGTACGGGATATTCTGGCACCACCGAGTAAAGCCAGCAAGGCGGCAGCGGCGCGGGATCGGTTGAAGGCCTATTATGATGCGGTTCTGGTGCATGCGGACCCCGCGCTCACGCGGCTTGAAATGAGCTGGCCTGTGACAAATGATATTGCAGATTTATTGCAATATACCGGCTATGTGGCACCCTCGGCTCCGGAGGTTGAAACCGAAGGCGTCGGTGCCGGAGAGATCTTGGTGAGCGCGGGTGGTGGGTCCGTTGGCGATGCGCTTTTTGCCTGTGCCATTGCGGCGGCCAAGCGCAGCCCTTTGCGTTGGCGTCTGCTGGTGGGGGGGGCAGATCGAGAGGCGCGGATTGCAGCACTCAAGGCGCAGGCGGATGACCCCAGCATCACAATTGAAGCGGTGCGGCCAGACTTTCGCCAGATGCTGCATCGGGTGACAGCCTCCGTGAGCATGTGTGGGTACAACACCGCACTGGATGTGCTGCAAACGGGCGTGCCTGCGGTTTTTGTGCCGTTTGATGATGGTGGAGAAGTGGAGCAGACGTTAAGGGCGCGCGCGCTGGCTGCGCAACCCGGAATTGAAGTTGTCAGCGCGGCGGATCTGACGCCGCGAAGCCTTCTTGCCGAACTTAAGCGTGTGATCAGCAGCGGGCGGCGCAGCGCATCGGGGTTGCAGATGGCTGGTGCGCAGGAAAGCGTTGCCATCGTGGAGCGGATGTTGGCGGAGCGCCGCGCGTGAAGGTCGATTGGCATCCGCTGCGCAGGGAACTGACGCTCTGGCGCACGGAGGGGCGTGAATTGCCGTTTTGGTGGCGTGATGATGATGCGGTGGCTCCAACCGAAGCGCTGGAACAGCTTGCGGCGTTGAGTGCGGCGGTGGCGATGCCTGTCCATCTGGCGATTGTGCCCAAACATGCAACTGAAGCGCTGGCTAAAGGGTTGTCGCCGCAGTTTGTGCCGGTGGTGCATGGGTGGAGCCACATCAGCCATAGCCCGGATGGGGTCAAAAACGCAGAATTTGGTGCAGGGCGCGAGGCGGCTGCGGTGGCAGATCTGAAAGCCGCCTACAGGCGTATGACCACGTTATTTGGCGCACGGCTTGCGCCGATGTTTGTGCCACCGTGGAACCGTATGGACGACGCGTTATTTACGCATTTGGCACCCTCAGGCTTTGATGCAGTGTCAGCATACAACGCCCGGACATCCCCTGAGGCCGCACCCGGTGTTGCGCAGATCAACACGCATCTGGATCCTATTTTCTGGCGTGGTACCAGAGGTTTGGTTGATCCAGAGGTGTTGGTTTCACAGATTGTGACCTTGCTGAAAGAGCGTCGGGGCATGATCACAGACAATCAAGAACCCTTGGGATACCTGACGCATCATCTTGTGCATGACGCGGATATCTGGGAGTTTTCACGACAGTTTTTGCAGGAAATGGGCGGAGGGCCGGTGCGGCTTTATCGCCATGATGAGAAAGGCATTTCATGAGCCGTTTGAACAGTATGATGCGTCGCCTTGCGGCTCAGGCCGAGGGATTGGAATGGGGGCGTGATCTGGTGGCTGATCTTGAGGGGGATTTCCTCGATATGGGATTGGGCAATGGGCGCACCTATGACCATATTCGCGAAATTGCGCCAGATCGTCGGATCTGGGTGATCGACCGCGCGCTGAATTGTCATCATTCCTGTGTGCCGCCAGAAGAGGATTTCCTGCAAGGCGAAGCTGAGGACATGCTGCGCAAGATGGCGCAGGATGGCACAAGGGTGGCGCTTGGCCACTATGATTTCGGGTTTGGTGATAAAGCCAAGGATGTGGCGGAGGCTGCGCGCCTTTCGGCTTTGATCCGGGACATCATGTTGCCCGGTGGCGTGTTGGTTTCAGGTCAGCCTTTGGAAGGTTTTGAGCAGGTGCGCGGCCCAACCACCGTCGCGCCAGAGCGCTATTACTTCTACAGAACATAAATAAGCCCGGTCAGAGGTGACCGGGCTTTGTTTTACTCCGCTGCGGGCAGTTTTAGCTCTGTTGCCTCTGCGCGGCTGAGCATGGAGCCCATCTTGCGCTCCTTGAGAACCTCGCGCGCTTTGGCATACATCGGGTCTTCCCAGAAGATCAGGCAACCGTTGCAGCCTTTGCCACAGCAGCCTTCTGTGCCTTTGCGGTTGGTCTTGAAACGCTTGGTATTTGTGTCTGCCTCAATCGCTTCCACCAGCGCGTCACGCCGACGTTTGTAGGCGGTTTCATTGGTGGTGTCTTTCACCTCCATCGCCAAGGCGGTTTTGTCGAGCTGAAGACGTTTCCATTGTTCCTCTGTCAGCGCCCGTTCTTTGCGCAGCACGGTCATTGCGGGGAAGTTGCTGCGCAGGTCGTTGATGTCCTCTTGGGCAAACAGGGAGAACGGCAGGCGGATCACGGTTTTGGTGGAGCCGTGGATCACGTCTTTCTTTTCGCCAGTGGCGGCGATTTCATAGTCATAGGCCCGCAGCAGAATGGTGTTGCGCGCGATGGGGGAGACAATTTCGATCACGTCGCCGGGTTCAAGCTTGTTCTTCACCTCCACATGGAAGGCGTCATCCACCACTTCGGTGACAAATCCGGCATATTCCCAATGGGCAATCGCCTGTGTTTGTTCATAGCCGTGGGCGAGGTTGGTCAGGCGGCCTTTGTGGAAGGCAAGTGTGTAGCCGCGGTTGCCCACGGTTTCCAGCTCCCCCATGTAATCAGAAGCGTCCCAGTTTTCCGGATCCGCGTAGTAATCATCAATCGCCATGCGGTAGGCGCGGGCGACGATGGCAGCATAATATTCAGACTTTCCGCGTCCCTCCACTTTGAGGCTGTCCACGCCGATGCGCAGGTAATCATCCAGCTTGGGCAGCAGGCAGAGGTCTTTGGAGTTGAGGATATAACTGCCACGCTCATCTTCCTGAATGGGGAGGAACTCGCCGGGGCGCACACCTTCTTCGAGCAGGAATTCAAACATGTGGATGTTGTCTTCATCTACAATCAATTCCTGCACGGTGCCGTCTTTGAGACGCATGTGGAACTTGTAGTTCCAGCGGCAGGAATTGGCGCAGTTGCCTTGGTTGGCCCCGCGCTCTGCCATGAAGTTACTGAGCAGGCAGCGCCCGGAATAGGTCATGCACATGGCGCCATGGACAAAGGCTTCGAGCTTGATGTCTGGGCATTTCTCGCGAATCTCTTCCAGTTCCGGGAAGCTGACTTCGCGGGCGAGAACCACAAGGTCCGCGCCCTGCGCCTGCCAGAACTGGGTGGTCAGCCAACTGGCGATATTGGCCTGCGTGGAGACATGCAGCGGGATTTCCGGCGCACGTTCGCGCACATATTGGAACACACCGGGGTCAGAGATGATGAGCCCATCCGGGTTCACCTTGCGCACGGTGTCGATGTATTCATCGAGCTTGGGGATATCTTTGTTATGGCTGAACAAATTCAGCGTCAGATAGGCGCGGCGACCGTGTTCGTGACAGAACTTCACGCCCTCGATCACATCCTCAAGCGAGAACTCGGATTTGGTCCGCAGGCTCATGTCGGGCGTGCCGAGATAGACGGCGTCTGCCCCATAGAGGACCGCCATCTTGAGTTTGCGGAGGTTGCCGGCTGGCATCAATAGTTCGGATCTGTGTTGGGTCATCGCGCGCGCTTTCCTGATCAGGGGGGCGTCATACACCGATCCCCGGTTTTGGGCAAATGGGGATAGAGCGGCGCATCTGCAATACGTCGGTATTGCGTCTGTATTCCAGCGGTGTGGATTTTCAGAAGGTTGCGGCTATTCCGCCCCAGAGCAGCCGCAGCGCAATCAGGATCAGGAGCCCATTGAGCACCCGGTGAAACCCGTGATCAGACAGGCGGCCCAGCACATGTTTGCCCACCCAGGTGCCCGCCGCCCCACAGAGGATCAGCGCAGCAATAAATGGCGCCCATGGTGCATAGGCAAAGCCAAGCGCGCCAAACATTGCCACTTTGAGGCCATGCTGCACAGTCATCAGAGCGGCATGGGTGGCCACATGGGTGTGGCGGTCCAGTTGCATTGTCTTCACATAAGCCGCCACAAAAGGACCCGTTGCGCCAAAGAACATCGACAGAAAGCTGGAAAATGCCCCCGCGCCAATGGGCCAGCGCCCGATCCATGCTGGGGTTTTGCCCAGCACCACCCACAATAAGAACAGTCCGATCCCTGCCTGCACCATGGCGGGCGAGAGGCTGACTGCAATGCTGCCCCCAAGTGCCACGCCCAGAAGCGCGCCAATTGTGAATGCAGGTAAGGCCCCGCGCAGGATGTGGCGCTGAAACATCGCGGCACGCACGGCATTGGATCCAAGCTGTACCACGCCGTGAACCGGGATCAGCGCCGCCGGGGGCAAAAGCACCGCCGCCACAGCCAAAAAGATTGCCCCGCCGCCAATACCCAGAGCGGCGGTCATCAAAGAGGTGGCAAAGCTGGTGCCCAACAGGAGCAATGCGGAGGTTTGTGGGAGGTCAGGTGGCAGGAGATCAAGCATGGGGCCACTATGCGGAGCAGATGCCGATGATCAAGTCGGGCTAAGTCTTTTTGTATCGGCTGCCCGGCGCTGGAGGTGTCTCGGGCGGGCCGGCAAAACACTGTGCGTGGGTCATCCATGTGGTGGAGATGGGGCCGGAGGCAACCAGGTTAGTGTCAGAGAAAGCGCGGGTTTGAGTCACCACAGCCGCAAAATCTGCGGCGGAGCCTGTCACGCTGTCGCTGCCTTCTTCGCCAAACGTCCAAATGGCGCCTGATGGGGAGGTCAGTGTAATCCGGGGGAGTGTCTTGGGAACTGGAAGGTTGTGGACCTGATGCGACCAGCCAAAGGTGTTTACGCCAAGGACCACGATATTCTGGATACGGTCGGTATCAGCACGGGATTGGCCAAGTAGATCGAAGATTTCAAATCCATGCGCCCAGGTCTCCATCTGTCTGGCGGTCATGGAGGAGCGCGCCGACATGGAGGGGCCGACCCAGGGCAAGCGCGCTTTGGGATCCATATCGCGCCACCGCGTGGCCATATCTTGTGCAGAACGGAGCCAGATGTCGCGCAGTTCAGCTCCACGTTCTGGAACCGTGTCGTTTTCAAAGCTGCGTAGAGATCCTGTTTTTTGGAGGGAGGCCATGGCTCCCTTCATACGCGTCATGAAGGCGGTCTCATCAGAAGCCGAAAAATCTGCGACCGTGTTCCAGAAGTGCAGGTGGATCAGAACATCCTCAATGGTCCAGCCTTTGAACTGGGTGATCTGTTGCAGATCGGCGTCTGAGATGTCGGCGATTGCGTCATGCAGCACTTCGGTTTCGGTCAAGAAATCATCTGCTTGGCTGAGCATTATCAGGCTCCCTCTCAAGTTGCTTTGAGTGCGTTATCTGACCGGTCTTCATTTGATGTCACAGATCGGGATCGATGACCGTATCTTTTGCGTAGGATGTGAAAGCAATTGCGAAGCTGCAAGGTATCGACCGAGTAACGCAGCGTGCAATGCTTGTTTGCCCGGCGTCGAATAGCTAGGGTAGCGGTTATGCAACACGTTGATCTGCAAGACGATATCGACACTGTCATTGGCTGCGGTCCGATCAAGGTTTGGTCCGTGGTGGTCACGGTGTTGGGCGATCTTTTGCAGACAGAAGAGACGTGGCTCTCTGGGCCGGTTCTTGATCGCCTTGTTGGCCGTCTGGGGATCAACAATCAGGCTTTGCGCGTGGCATTGCACCGTTTGCGTCGTGATGGATGGGTTGTCACCGAAAAGCGTGGACGCGCGGCAGCGCATAGATTGACCGCGCGGGGCTGGACCGCGACGGAAGCCGCACGTCCGCATATCTACGGAGATGGCGTAAACGGAGCAGACGCGGTGTCTCTTGTGATTGGGGCACCGACGATTGCACAGATTGATTTTGAAGCGGAATTGCCGGACGGTGCGGCGCTTTTGACACCGCGCTCCGCGTTGGTGGCCGGAGCGATGCGCAGCACGGAAGCCTGCTTGGTGAGCCGGTTTGCGCCAGATTTGTTGCCGCCGTGGGTCAGCGATGCTTTGGCACCTCAGGTGATGCGGGCGGAATACGATGAACTGGCAGCGGCGGTCGGACGGGTCCTGTCACATGCGTCGCCGGATGAATTGTGGAGCCGGGTCGCGCTGCGGCTGGCGGTGTTGCACCATTGGCGTCGCCTTAGATTGCGCCATGGCGCCGTTCAGGAATTGGTTCTGCCTGCAGATTGGGAAGGCGCGCGGGCGCGCAGGCTTGTTCAACAGGCGCTAACCCGTTTGGAACGGCCTGACGTTTCGACATTGGAAGCAAGACTGCGTGAGCCCTGAGAGCATTGGCTTTTACCATCCACTACTGTTTGTTAGGTTTTGTATGAAATTTCTGGACCCCCGTAGTTGAGAGCAGAATGCGCTTTGCCCTTCCCCTTTTTCTGGCACCTAGGTTGTGACGCGCATGGGCGTGGATGAACCGCATCTTGAGCTGCGCGATGATGCCGCTGTGAAGGTGGTGCAGCTGTCCGGTGATTTGGTGACAGCGCATCTTGGCTCTTTGGAGCAGAGCTTCGCGCAGGCACAGGCTCTGACGGGGGCTGTTCGGATTGAGCTGGAGGGATTGACCGGGATTGACACTGGCGGCGCCTGGATGGTGTCGCGGCTGCGCAAACGGGTTGCGCAAGCCGGGGGAGAGGTGACGCTTTCTGGTGGTGCGCCTGACCATATCGCGCTGATTGAGACCGTCACGCAGGCCGCGTTTGAAAGCGAGATGCATGAGGTGGTGGCGCTTGGCCGCTGGGCATGGGTCGAGCAATTGGGCAAGACAGCCGTGTCAGGATATCGCGCGGCGCTTTCTCTGATCAGTTTTCTGGGGCAGGTGCTTGCCGGAATCGCGGGGGCCCTGATGCAGCCACACAAGCTGCGCTGGGCTTCGCTGGTGACACATATGCAAGACGTTGGTTTTAGCGCGGTGCCGATTGTGGCCCTGATGGGGTTTCTGATTGGTGTGGTGCTTGGCTTTCAGGGGGCCAGCCAGCTGCAACAGTTTGGGGCCGAAGTTTTTGTCGTGGAGCTGATCTCGATTTCGGTTTTGCGCGAACTGGGCATTCTGTTGACAGCGATCATTGTGGCGGGGCGGTCTGGATCGGCGTTTACGGCCTCTGTTGGATCCATGAAGGTGCAGCAGGAAATTGATGCGATGCAGACCCTCGGACTGGATCCGATCAAAGTGCTCGTCGTTCCGCGTGTTCTGGCGCTTCTGGTGATGTTGCCGCTCTTGGGGTTTGTCGCCAATCTTTTTGGGTTGTTTGGCGGGGCCTTGATGAGCTGGGTCAGCCTTGATGTCAGCCCGGGCATGTTCATCACGCGCCTGCATGAAAACACGGATGTGAAGCATTTGATTGTGGGCATGGTCAAAGCGCCGTTTTTTGCGCTTGTGATCGGGGTTGTCGCCTGCTGGCAGGCGTTTCAGGTGCAGGGCAGCTCCACCTCTGTGGGGCGGCGCACCACATCGAGTGTGGTGCAGGGCATTTTTCTTGTGATTGCGCTGGACGCTTTGTTTTCGATTTTCTTTGCCGAGCTGGGGGTGTGAGCATGGTGGAGACATCCCAACGGGACGCGGTGATCAAGGTGCGTGGTCTGCGCAATCAGTTTGGCCCGCAGGTGGTGCATGACAATCTGGATCTGGATGTCTGGCGCGGCGAGGTCTTGGGGATCGTTGGTGGATCGGGGACAGGTAAGTCGGTTCTGTTGCGCACGATTGTTGGCCTCAATCAGCCCGCTGCTGGCAGCATTGAAGTGCTGGGTACGAATGTTCTGACGGCCCCAGAGGACGAGCGGCGACAGGTGGAGACCCGCTGGGGCGTGGCCTTTCAGGATGGGGCGTTGTTTTCTGCGCTGACGGTGCTGCAAAATGTCATGGCCCCGATGCGGGAGCACCTGAAGCTGTCCACCAACCTGATGAAAGAGCTGGGGGGCCTCAAAATCAGTCTTGTTGGTCTGCCGCATCTTGCCTGTGATAAGCTGCCCAGTGAGCTGTCAGGGGGGATGCGCAAGCGTGCCGCGCTGGCGCGGGCTTTGGCCTTGGATCCGCAGATTGTGTTTTTGGATGAGCCGACGGCCGGGCTCGATCCCATTGGGGCGGCGGCCTACGATGATTTGATTGGTGAATTGCAACGCGCTTTGGGCATTACGGTTTTCATGGTGACACATGATCTGGACAGTCTGTATGCCATTTGTGATCGTATTGCAGTGCTTGCTGAAAAACGGGTTCTGGTGGAAGGTCCGATAGAAACCATGACAGATGTCGATCATCCCTGGGTGCAGGAATATTTCACTGGCCCAAGGGCGCGGGCCGCGCAGGTCAAGAAAAGCGGGAGCCAATAAGTCATGGAGACACGGGCCAATTACCTGTTGATCGGGATCTTTGCGCTGGTCGGGTTGATCGGATCCTTCGGTTTTGTGCTGTGGTTGGCCAAAATCGATCTGGAGCGGCAATACGCCTATTATGATGTGCTCTTTGACAATGTGAGTGGATTGGGGACCGCTGGCGCGGTGCGCTACAACGGTCTGCCCGTTGGGCAGGTGGTGATGCTGGAGCTGGATGACGCGGATCCTTCGAAGGTGCGGGTGCGCATCGAGGTGGCTGCGGATACGCCGGTGAAGACCGATACGATTGCCAAGCTGCAGGGGCAGGGGGTGACCGGGGTGAGCTTTGTGGCTTTGTCCGGCGGTTCAGCCACGGCGCAGGCTTTGCCGGAACTCGGGGAGATCACCACGGAAAAAAGCGCGCTGCAATCGGTGGTCGAAGGCGCGCCGGAGTTGATGGAGAAGGCGATTGGCCTTCTGGAAAACATTCAAGGTGTTGTCAGTGAAGAGAATACCGCTGCGGTGAATGAGTTGCTTGGCAATCTTGCCAGCGCTTCAGGCCGGTTGGACCGGACGCTGGCGGAATTTGAAGAACTCTCCGATGATGTGGGCAGCGCGGCGCGGGAGATTGCCGCCTTTACCGGGCGCTTAGAGCAGCTTTCAGATACGGCGGAAGTCACCTTGCAGGAGGCCACATCTGCGCTGGGGTCCATCAAGGAGGCCGCCGAGCGGACAGAGGGCACCTTGACCAATGCGGAAAGCGCCTTTGCCACTGCGGACGGGCTGATGCAGCAGGAGTTGAAGGATTTTATCACCCGAGGAGCGGATGCCGCCGCCGCGCTGGAAAATGTGGTGACGGTTCTGGAGCCTTCGGCTCTGTCGGCGATACAATCGGCGCAGGCTTTGATCGAAGAGCGTCTGCCGGCCCTTGTGCAACAGGTGCAGGACACAGCTGAGGTGATTGAGACGCAGGTGGCGCAGGTGGGCACGGATGCCTCTGGCCTCATGGCGCGCTATGAGGATGTGGGCGCGCAGGTGCAGGCGCGGGTGGCGCAGTCGGAGGCGGCGATTGCCTCCTTTGAAACGGCCACCGACGCGGCGACGCAGACCTTGAATGCGGTGCGCACGGCATCTGATACGGCCACGACGCTGATGACGGCGGATCTTCAGCCTCTGGCGACGGAGGCCACAGAGACCCTGAGCAACGTGCGCACGCTGGCGACTACACAGGTGTCTCCACTGGTGGATCAGGCAAATGACACGCTGGTGTCGATTGAAAGCGGTGTGCAGGCTCTGACCGCGCAGGGTGCGGAGATGCTTGAAACGGCTACGGCGCGCCTGGTTGAGGCGCGCGGCACGCTGGCGGAGTTCAATGAAACACTTGAGTTGACCGATGAGATGATGCGCTCATTGGATGCCACCGCAGACAGCGTGACCCTGTTGATCGAAGGGGATGCCACGGAGTTTGTAGCGGATGCGGAGGCGGCCGCAGAAAGCGCGCGTGCGGCGCTGGATGTAATTCGCAGCACGGTGGATGAAAACCTGCCTTCCGTGGTGGCAGACATCAGTGCCGCGGCGCAGTCTGCCAATGATATGATTGGCAACATTGACGCGCTGGCCGTGAGTGCCAAGGGCGATCTGGATGTGCTTTCTGAGCAGGGCAGCGCCACGTTGCTGGCCGCCACAGATACGTTTCAGCGCTCCAATGCGACTTTGGAAGCCATCTACCAAGCAATGGAAACCGCGGATGTCACCCTGTCGACGGCGGGAGAGACCTTCAGCGGCGTGAACCGCATTCTGGATGAGGATGTGGATCAGATCGTCGACGATATTGGTGGCGCGGTGGCGGCGGTGGCCACAGCGGTGGACAGTGTGACCGGTGATATAGAGGTGGCGGCCAGTGACGTGCGCGCGGCCTCGGCCTCGGCCTCCAACCTGATTGGGACGGTGGAAGCGGTGGTCACGCAGAATGAGCGGCAGGTGTCAGAGTTTCTGCGTCTGGGGCTGCCGGAGACCGTGCGTTTCGTTGAAGAGGCGCGGTTCCTCGTGCGCAATCTGGATCGGCTGGTGGAGCGCATCCGCCGGGATCCGGCGCGCTTTCTCTTAGGTACGCAAGGCTCGGAGTTCAGCCGATGATGAGATGGATGTCTTTTGTTATTCTGGCCGGGGCTTTGGCCGTGACTGGGTGCACTGGAATCGGCACGATCAATCGGGCCACGGCCCCGACGGATCTTTATACGCTCACTCCCAAGAGCACCTTTGACAGTAAGCTGCCCCGTTTGAGTCAGCAGATTTCTGTCGAAGAACCAACGGCGTCTTCTGCTGTGAACACAGATCAGGTGGCGGTGCAGCCGACGCCTTATCGGTTTGAATATCTGCCGCGCGTGCGCTGGGTGGATCGGGCACCTGTCATGTTGCAGACGCTGTTGATTGAGAGCTTTGAAAACAGCGATAGGGTCTCTGCTGTTGGGCGCTCTTCTGTGGGGCTGCGTCCAGATTACATGATCGTGACGGACCTGCGCGAATTTCAGGCGCGTCTGCCGAAAGCGGACAGCGAGAGCCAGGCACTTGAGGTGCATGTGATGCTCAACATCAAGATCGTGGATGCCTTTGACGACCATATCATCGGCTCCAAGACGTTTGAGCGGATTGCGAGCTCTCCGAGTGATGACATGGATGATATCGTGCTGGCTTTTGACACGGCGCTTGGCAAAGCGATGCGCCGTGCGGTGGAATGGAGCGTCAAGTCGATCTACAGCCACGGGCGCAAAAATCCGCGGCCATCGATACGGTAGGACGGCCGCGCTGATTTTTAATGAGGCACTTTAGGGCTTGGCTCTATGCCCCAGAAACAAGGTTGAGAGCGAAGGTGATTAAAATCGCACCTGAACCTTGTCGGAACCTTCGATAATGAGTGGGGGTGGCAAAAAAAGCGCGCAGACTGTTGGCAAATGTGGCGTAAAGACTGAGCGACATTATGGAGAGGCCGCAGTATGTGCTGACAAGCAGTGCTGCCTGAGGACCGACTGGTGAGATGGGCTGCATGACCTGTGGGAAAAGCGCGACATAAAATAAAAGCGCTTTGGGGTTTGTGAGAGCCAAAAGCAGGCCTTCTATAAAGAGTTTGCGTGGCATTTGCGCGCTTACATTGTCCTCTCGCAGGTCTGCATCTCTGGGAGCGTACAGCAATTTGAGACCCAGCCAGACGAGATAGGCCACACCTGTGTAATTTAGCAGTGCCCAAAGTGGCGGTGATGACAATACCAATGCGGCAACGCCGTAGGCCGTAATGAAGCCACCGATTGCCAGCCCTAAAGTATTGCCCATGATCGTAGGGATCACTTGCCATCCCCCGAATTGAACGGCGCGGCGCAGTGTGTTCATGTTTGCCGGTCCGGGTGTGACAATGTTTGCCGCAGATACCCAAGCAAATGACATCCATATTTCCCAAGTCATAAGACCCCCTTTTTGTGCAAAGAATAGGGGGGTGAATTGGATCTGTGTCCGTGTTTTGTAAGATAAAGTGCAGTATGGACTTTTGATTTCGTGGATAAGTTGGCGTATGTGTAACAGAATGGAAAATGGCTTAGATATGTTGGATCGTCAAATCCTGAAGGCCTTGCTGCAAGATGCGCGTGTGAGCTGGAAAGAGTTGGCAGAAGAGGCTGGAGTGTCTGCACCAACCGTGCGGGATCGCGTGCGCCGCTTGCAGGACTTGGGTGTTGTTCAGGGGTTCACTGTGGAACTGGCGCCAACTGCTTTAGGGTATACGCTGGAAGCGGTGGTAAGATTTCGCCCCTTGCCTGGTAAACGCCATATTCTGGAGCAAGAAATTCAGCTCACAGAGCGGATTGTACAGTGTGATAAGGTGACCGGAGAGGACGGGTTTGTGGCTCGTATCCTGCTCAAGACCATTGAAGAGCTTGATCCACTGCTGGAGCGCTTTAGCCGTATGGCGACAACCCACACTTCGGTGGTGAAATCGAGCCCTGTTCGCATGCGTCCGCCGCCTTTTTAAGGGACTCTAGCAACAAAAAAGCACCCTTTGGGAAAAGGGTGCCTTCGGTTGGTATTTGGGGATTGCCTTACAGGCTGGCGTCCAGTGCGGCCAGAAGGGCGTCACCCATCTCGGATGTGGAGACAGGGGTTTCGCCTTCGGATTGCATCAGATCTGCGGTGCGCACGCCATCGGCCAAGACTTTTTCCACTGCCGCTTCCAGACGATCCGCTTCCGCGCCTTCGTTGAAGGAATAGCGCAGCGCCATCGCGAAGGAGAGCACACAGGCACAGGGGTTGGCTTTGCCTTGACCTGCGATGTCGGGCGCGGAACCGTGTACCGGCTCATAAAGCGCTTTCGGGCGGCCATTGGCCATCGGCGCGCCAAGGGAGGCGGAAGGCAGCATGCCCAGAGAGCCGGTCAGCATTGCAGCACAATCAGACAGGATGTCGCCAAACAGGTTGTCGGTGTAGATCACGTCGAACTGCTTGGGCGCGCGCACCAGCTGCATCGCGCCGTTGTCGGCATACATGTGGGAGAGTTCGACTTCCGGGTAGTCTTTGGCCACTTCGTTGACCACTTCACGCCACAGGATGCCGCTTTCCATCACATTGGCTTTTTCCATGGAGCAGAGACGTTTGTCGCGCACCATCGCCAGCTCAAACGCTGCGCGTGCACCGCGCTCAATTTCGCTTTCGGTATAGCGCTGGGTGTTGATGCCCACACGCTCGTTGCCTTCTTCGAAGATGCCGCGTGGCTCGCCGAAGTAGACACCGCCAGTGAGTTCGCGCACGATCATGATGTCGAGGCCGGAGACGATGTCGGTTTTCAGGGAGGAGAAATCCGCCAGCGCGTCAAAGCATTGCGCCGGGCGCAGGTTGGCAAAGAGGTCCATCTCTTTGCGCAGGCGCAGCAGGCCGCGCTCTGGTTTCACAGAAAAATCCAGATCGTCGTATTTTGGGCCGCCCACGGCACCGAGCAGAACCGCGTCCACTTCCTGTGCTTTGGCCATCGTGTCGTCATGCAGCGGCACGCCGTGTTTGTCATAGGCCGCACCGCCCACGAGGTCTTCGCTCACGTCAAATTTCAGGCCGCGTTTGTCGCCAAACCAGCCGATAATACGCTGCACTTCGGTCATGACTTCGGGGCCGATGCCGTCACCGGCGAGGATGAGAAGCGAAGGGTTGCTCATGGGGGTCCGTCCTTGATCAAATTGGTTGGCTACGGGTTAGCGAGTGAGCGGGCAAAGATCAAGAAACAAAGGGGTTTGACGAGGGGCTTCCTCAAAATTGGATGTCCGCCCAAACGATGTGATGACGGCTGGCAATTGTCCCGCTGAAGGACAGGCGCTCTGAGAGCGGTGCGGGGGGCTTGGGCCAGAAAATACCGGCTTTGGACACGGTGACGTCACGACTTGGCAAGAGGTAGTCCACACGCAGATCACCCGGAGTGGGATCCCGCCAATCCACTGTTGGACCGGCGGTGGCGAGGGGGTCTTGCAGGCGCGGATGTGCGAGGAGGGCGTGAATGGCGGCGTGACGGCCTTCGCCATAGATGGGATCGAGGTTTGCGCCTCCCAGCAAGACCAGCGGTGTGTCTGGCAGTGGTCCGAGTTTGCCATCAAGAAATTGCGTCCAGAGCCGGATTTCATCTGCGTTGCGCAGTCCATTGCGATCCTCGGGGCCGTCAAAGACGGGGGGACCGGCTGCGAAAAGCAGGAGCGAGATGGGGCCGCTGGGGGCCGTGACGGTCACAACCCAATGACCGGTGGAGGAGAGCCTCTGGATGTCTTGCGCTTCTTGGGAGGGGAAAGGGGCTCCATTCAGGCTGGGCAATTGAGCGTCAGGCAGTTCTTTCCAGAGCAGTGCGGTGAAGTCCCGTTGCAGGGCAATGGGCCATTTTGATAACAGGGCCATGCCCCCCGCGCCTCGGAATTTGCCGTATCCCTGTGCGTCTGCTGCGCGGTGACGGATGCCATCCCCATTCAGATCCACGCTCGTTGGTAGCCCAGTGTTGGGGGGCAGGGCAAAGAGATGCGGGTATATTATGCCCTGTGTTGCGAAGTGGTCGCGCAGGGCGGTCAGGCCAAGCAAGTCGGCGTCGTAATCGACGCCTTGCAAAAAGAGAATGTCTGGCGCGATGTGGCTGACAACTTGCGTGATGGCCTGCACTTGCGGTGTGCCACGCTGAATGTCGCGCAGCATGAGACCGGGGCCCTTGCGTGACAATTCCACGTCATAGGTGGCGATCCGCAACGTCTGCGCTTGTAGCTGCGTGGCCCCCCAGAAGAGGCCCAGCAGCACAATCAGGCAGTGGAGGAGGCTGGATGCATGCCGCGTGACGCCGCATAAGCGCGACGGCGGTTTTCGTCGATCATTGTGGCGACGCGGGTCATTGCCATGCCGCGCATGATCATGCTGGCTGGAATGAAAGCCCATGCGCTGATTGTCCAGATCATTGTCAAAGGATCAGACAGATAGATTGGATCAATCAGGTCCGACATCATCTGAATGATCGCCGGGATTAAGAATGGCATAAGAAACCCTAACGCAATATTAAGACGGCCATCCCGTTGCAGGCGTGGCAGCACGTCACCGCCAGCCGTCGGATCAAAGAGCGGGAGATTGACCCAGACGTTAAAGGCCCCATTGCGGGCGGGCCACTCGAGAATGCGCACGAAGAAATAAAACACCGCCAAAGTGATCATAGAAATCAGGTAGCTGAGGCCGGAGGCTGTGCGCACTTCGCGGATCAGCTCTGGCGTGGCGTTCTCTGGCAGCATGATCACCATCAGGCGCACAGGTGAATAGGGAAAGTCGATCACATCCCCCACAATGATGCCAAGCGCGTGTAAGAAAGCCGTGAAGGCATTTGGGGCCAGCTCTCCGCGTGCGATCACTGAGAGGGCAAAGACCGTGAAGAAAATCGCCAGAAAGCGCAGGCGGTTGAAGGGTGGCGCGTAGCGAAATTCCAGAATGGAGGGTGCGCTGGTGGCATATTCGATGAAGACGAGGGATGCTGAAAACAGGGCAAACAACAGCATGATCTGAATGGCGTCAGCGCTGACAGAGGGCAGTACCACAGCGGGAAGCGCAAATAACAACGCCACAAGACTTGCACGCGTGCCCGCGCCAATGATTTTGCCTATCACTGCTCTAACCCTTTCAAACCGGATGCCGCGATTATGTGGTCTCTGACGGACCCGCGATCTTGTTCCAACTTGATCCCGCCTTGGGGCGGAGTGCCTCATTTATGCCTTATTGTGGCATTGGTTGTGGCGTGGTCTCAAGGATTTGTTTGGAATTTCACGGAGTTTCCTCGTTGCAGCAGGGAGACTGGTGCGCGATTGCATCAATGAAAGCGTCAAGAAGGTGCATGTTTTTCAGGCTTCTATCGGGTTTTGAGGGCCTATTTGTCTTTCAGCGTAACGCGATTCTATCCGTGAGCCGTGGAAAGTCGCGCGCCACAGTTTTGCCAGAATTTACGTCAAAAGTATTCTGTAATTTGAATGTGTATTGATCTAGGTCAAGGTGTGAGGGCTGAATTTCATATTCATATTTTGGAATGTGAAAGGAAATGCCATGACACAACCCGCATCGCTGCAAGAGCGCCCGCCGTATTCACCTTTGTATTTTTTGGCAACCCTCGGAGCGGGTGGCCTGATGGTGACGTTTTTCATGTTTATGATGTTCTGGGTGCCACATCCAAACCAGCCCGTCCCGATATTTGAAGACATCATGGCCGCCTTTGGTGATGGTCCGCTGGCTTTGAAAGTTGCGATCGTTGTTGCGATGCTGGGCATTGCTGGATTTGCGCTCTTGTTGATCAAATCGTTGATCTGGAACCTGCGCAGCCTGTCAGCTTTCCGGCTGTCCGAAGCCTATGACGCTTTGCGTAGATCCAACGCCGAAACGCAGCTTATGGCCATCCCACTTGCTCTGGCCATGGTGGTGAATGGAGGGTTTATCCTTGGGTTGGTCTTTGTCCCAGGGCTGTGGACTGTGGTGGAGTTCCTCTTCCCCATGGCGATGGTCGCCTTTTTGCTGATCGGAGGATATGGGCTTTTGATCATGCGAGACTTCTTTGGTCGTGTGCTGATCAAGGGGGGATTTGACTGCTCGACAAACAACAGTTTTGCACAGGTCCTTCCGGCTTTTGCATTTGCAATGGTTGGGGTGGGCATGGCCGCTCCGGCTGCGATGAGCTCGGTCGCGCTGACGGTGGGGATTTCTTTTATCCTGTCTAGCTTTTTCATCGTTGTTGCCCTGCTGTTGGCGGTGGCCAATGTGATCCTTGGATTGCGCGCGATGATGGAACATGGGGCGTCAGCCGAATCGGCGCCAACGCTTTTGGTGATTGTGCCGCTGATCACCGTTGTCGCGATCGCCTGGCTGCGTCAGAGTCATGGCCTGCATGTGCATTTTGACGTGCACGGTGGCGCGGGCGAAACGCTGTCGTTGCTGACCACGCTGCTGATGGTGCAGCTTGCCATTCTGGCGCTTGGGCTGACTGTGCTGCGTGGGTTTGGCTATGTTTCCAAATTTGTGACGGGGCCGGGTCTGTCCGCTGGGTCTTATGCGCTGGTTTGTCCCGGGGTTGCCCTCTCGGTGATGCTGCATTTCTGGCTCAACAAAGGGCTTGTGGCGAGCGGTCTCGTGGAGAAGTTTTCTCTGATCTATCTGCTCATTTCTGCGGTGGCCGTTGGGTTGCAGGTGACGATGATCTGGCTGGTTCTGAAACTGAACAGCAAACATATGCGCCGCGAGGGCGCAGAGGCTGTTGTGCCTGCGCAATGATCTCACAGCGGCGCGGCTGACAGTGCGGTGCAGCGCTTAGTTGGCCGGGCAAAGGGGGGCTAGAGATGGTATATAGGAGGCTGCTGTGAGTAGCATATCCCCTCCAAAAGTAAAAACGCGGCGCATCGGGGGCGCCGCGTTTGATTGACTTAAACTTAGGTCAGACCCAAGGGCGCTCTGCGCTGGCCTTGGCTTCATAAGCGTCGATGGAGGTTTCTTTCTCCATGGTCAGGCCAATGTCATCCAAACCGTTCAGCAGGCAGTGCTTTTTGAAGGCGTCCACTTCGAACTTGATCACTTCGCCATCCGAGGTTGTGATCTCTTGGGCTTCCAGATCAACGGTCATGCGCGCGTTGGCACCTTTTTCCGCATCGGCCATCAGGATGTCGACCTGCTCCTGTGGCAGCACGATCGGCAGCATGCCGTTCTTGAAGCTGTTGTTGAAGAAGATGTCGGCAAAAGAGGTGGAGACAATCACCTTGATGCCAAAATCATCCAGCGCCCATGGCGCGTGCTCACGCGAAGAGCCACAGCCGAAGTTGTCACCCGCGATCAGGATCTGAGCCTCGCGATACTGCGCTTTGTTGAGCACAAAATCCGGGATTTCCGTGCCGTCGCGATTGTAGCGCATCTCATCAAACAGGCTCACACCAAAGCCGGTCCGCTGGATCGACTTCAGAAAGCGCTTGGGGATGATCATGTCGGTGTCGATATTCACCAGCGGCATGGGCGCTGCGATACCGGAAAAGGTTTCGAATTTTTTCATGTTTCGGTTCCTTCCGAG
Organism: Shimia sp. R11_0; assembly: GCF_017744035.1. NCBI lineage: Bacteria > Pseudomonadati > Pseudomonadota > Alphaproteobacteria > Rhodobacterales > Roseobacteraceae > Shimia > Shimia sp. R11_0. The sequence continues at coordinate 573,673 of NZ_JAGHQY010000001.1, forward strand.
CCTGGCTCGTTAACTTTACTTTTTGTGTATACCCCCTATATTGAGGGTAAATGGGCTGGACTTTTTTCGGTCGGCGTGGGGCTACTGGCTTGTCCGGTGGCCCCTCTGCTTTTAGGGGAAGGCCTTAATCCACCACGCCACTTTTTCGGCGATTACGTCATAGGCCCGGTTGGTTTGTTCAGGTTTAAGTTGGTGCAATCCAATGGGGCGCGCAATGAGGTCTGCAAGCTGTAATCCGCTTGAATTTGACTTTTTGTCGCAAAACAGGATTTGCCAATCAAACTGAGTGATCAGATCGCGTTGATTGCTGCGCAAAGGAGGTTGTCCATTGGCAATACGGCGAAACACCAGTTCAAGTTCCGCATCTTCCGGCTTACCCCTCGCCTCGGCAATGACATGCACGGTTTTGCCAATTTGATCGGCATCCCGCAGCATTAGTGCCAGATGCTCCATCACCAACAGCAAAGACAGCTCATATGGTGATTTCGGATCAGGGTATTTCTCCTTCAGTTTCTGCTTGTCTATGACGGCCGTTGCGACATCAAAATCAAACGAACTAATCAGTTCAGTGACTTCATCAAGAAAGGCGTTTCTCAGATTTCGGTCACCACGAAGCGCGACAAAGTCACCGCTCTGACGACGTATGTCGCGCTCGTGGAAAATAATCTGATCATGCCCAAAGTACTTAAACTTCAAGGCTTGCAAGCGTGGCACGAGGTCATCGCAATAATGCGATTTGTTCACGCACACGCAGGCAAGCACAAAGACAGGGAATTCGTCTTTGTCGGCATCCAAAGCAGGAGAGCCGCTTTCATCAAGATAGATGATGAAGTCGCTGAACTCAGCCATTCACGACATCAGCTCGCGAATGTCAGTCAGCTTGCCGGTGATTGCGGCAGCGGCGGCCATGGCTGGGGACACAAGGTGTGTGCGGCCCTTATAGCCCTGACGGCCTTCGAAGTTGCGGTTTGAGGTGGAGGCGCAACGCTCGTTCTCAGACAGCTGATCGGGGTTCATCGCCAGGCACATGGAGCAGCCTGCCAGACGCCATTCAAAGCCCGCCTCACGGAAGATATCCGCCAGACCTTCTTCTTCGGCCTGTGCGCGTACAAGGCCAGAGCCCGGCACGATCATGGCGCGCATGCCTTCCTTGATCTTCTTACCCTTCAGCACTTCGGCGGCGGCACGCATGTCTTCGATGCGACCGTTGGTGCAGGAGCCGATGAAGACGGTGTCGATCTCGATGTCAGTCAGCTTCTGGCCCGGGGTCAGGCCCATATACTCAATGGAGCGACGCGCAGCTTCGACCTTGCCGCCTTCAAAATCTTCTGGCGCAGGCACGACACCAGTGATCGGCAGTACATCTTCCGGGCTGGTGCCCCAGGTCACAACCGGCTGAATGTCTTCGCCCTTCAGGGTCACCACTTTATCAAAATGTGCGCCTTCGTCGGTGTAGAGCGTTTTCCAATACTCCAGCGCCTGCTCCCAAGCACCCGCTTTCGGAGCGTGTGGGCGGCCTTTGCAATAGGCAAAGGTGGTTTCATCTGGGGCGATCAGACCGGCACGGGCACCGCCTTCGATGGCCATGTTACAGACGGTCATGCGGCCTTCCATGGACAGATCGCGGATCGCTTCACCACAATATTCGATGACGTAACCTGTACCGCCACCGGTGCCGGTTTCGCCAATCACCGCCAGTGTGATGTCCTTGGCGGTCACGCCCGGCTTCAGCTTGCCGGTGATCTCCACCTTCATGTTTTTGGATTTTTTCTGGATCAGCGTCTGGGTGGCGAGCACATGCTCCACCTCAGAGGTGCCGATGCCATGCGCCAGCGCGCCAAATGCGCCGTGGGTCGCGGTGTGGCTGTCGCCACAGACCACAGTCATGCCCGGCAGGGTCCAGCCGTTTTCCGGGCCAACGATGTGCACGATGCCCTGACGTACGTCAGACACCGGATAGTAATGCACGCCAAACTCTTTGGCGTTTTTGTCCAGCGCCTCAACCTGAATACGCGACTCTTCGGTCATCTGCGCAGGGTCTTCGCGACCCGCCGTGGTGGGGACGTTATGGTCCGGCACGGCAATGGTTTTTTCTGGCGCACGCACCTTGCGTCCCGCCATGCGCAGGCCTTCAAACGCCTGCGGGCTGGTCACTTCGTGAACAAGGTGACGGTCAATATAAAGCAGGCAGGTGCCATCGTCAGCTTCGTGGGCGACATGGGCATCCCAGATCTTATCATAGAGCGTTTTGGGGGACATTGGTCCTCTCCATTCTGTTTGTATAGCTAGAAGAAATGGCTGTCAGAAAGGCGCAGCGATGCTGTGCCGCAAGCTCATAGCGCGGCGACGACGGATTTCGACTGACCAAAGAATCGCCATGGCAAAAAGGCGCGGTCAGAGATGTCGTAGATGCGTTTCATATGATCCCAGTACACGGACAGGCGGATTCCTTCAAGCAGAAGCCACAGAGAAGTGACGCAGGGTGCAGAATGCTGCGTTGCCTCGACGCAGGCCCACGTGCAAGGATGATGCATGGAAGAAGAGCTCCAGACATCCGCCGCCGATGCCGTCGATCCCTCTGCGGTGACGGACGAGACCGAGTTGGATCGTATCGCAGGCGCAGAGCGCCACGTGCCTGATACGGACGTTCCGCAAGATAGCACCGAAACAACCGAGATCGCGCTGGGCATATGGGCGCGGTTGGTGGATTTCTCCGAGAGCCTGTTGCGCCCTTGGGCGGCCTATCAGGTGGTGATCGCGCTGGTCCTCATAGCAGTGGCCTATGGATTGGCTTTTGTTTTCAAACCGCGGTTTTACGCTTGGCTGAAGACGCGCGAGGGGTGGCCGAAATGGCGTTATCGCTATGCCATGATGATGCATCGGCGCATGGCGCTGTTTATTTTCAATGTGTTGATCTGGTTCACCGTGTGGGGGATGCGCGCGGCTACCTGGCCGAGCCGTTCCTACCTTCTGGTTGGGCTTGCCAATCTGGCATTGGCCTGGCTGGTGGTTGTTGTGGTGCTTCGGGTGGTGCAGAACACCACGCTCCGCGCTTTTTTGAGATACGGCGCCTGGATCTGGGTCACTTTGGTGCTGACTGGGCTGCGTGACGATGCCGTCTTGTTGATGGACAGCATGGCATTGGTGTTTGGCGAAACCCGGATTTCATTGTGGATGATCGCGCAGGCGATTTTGATGCTGGGCGTGACCTTCGCACTCACGCGGTTGGCCTCCCGACAGGCCGATGCACGGCTGATGCGCAGTGAAGACATATCGCCCTCCATGCGGGTTCTGTTTGGCAAGCTGCTACAAGTGTTTTTCTACAGTGCTGCCTTTTTTATTGGTTTGCGCATCATTGGGTTTGACCTGAAGGGACTGGCGTTTCTGACGGGTTTTATCGGCGTGGGGCTTGGCTTTGGCCTCCAAAAGGTGGTGTCTAACCTTGTGTCCGGGCTGATCATTCTGATGGATAAGTCTATCAAGCCCGGTGATGTGATCTCGCTTGGAGAAACCTTTGGCTGGATCAACTCTTTGGGAGCGCGCTACGTCAGTGTGGTGACAAGGGACGGGCGCGAGTTTTTGATACCGAATGAGGATTTGATCACCAATCAGGTGGTGAATTGGTCTCATTCCAACACCTATGTGCGGCTCGATATCTACTTTGGCACGGCTTACGGCGATGATCCGCATCAGGTGCGCAGAGTGGCGGTGGAGGCGGCCAAATCTGTTGAGCGGGTGCTGACCTATCCCAATACGCCTGTCTGCCATATCGTGAGTTTTGGAGACAGCAGTGTGGATTATATCCTGCGGTTCTGGATCAAAGATCCGACGGGTGGGCTGACCAACATCCGGGGCAATGTGTATCTGGCACTTTGGGATGCGTTTCAGGCTGAGGGTATTTCACTGCCGTTCCCGCAACGCGAGGTGCGGGTGCTCCAGGAGGCCGAGGACACCCCACGCTAAGATGTGCGATCATCAATGCCTTAACGTTTTTCCGAGGCCGATGGGGGCAGAAAATGAGTGCCATTGCGAGATTTTGCTCCGCAGCAATTGGAGGAGCAATGCTTCAACATGTCTTGGAGGGCGTTGGGGCGATGGAGATTTCGGTCTTTTGCGCATGGAAAATACGCGATTTTTAAGGGTTTTGCGGAATCCATCTTGCCTTTCGTTGAGAAAACGTCCAACCGGTGCTATCTTGAATTTATGCCCGGCACCGGGGCTGACGGGTGCGCTACAAGGAGGGCAGACTTCTGTCTTTGAACACTGACGTGGCAAATGCTGCTGACACAGGTCCGATTGTGACGTCGGACTCTTCGGATGCGACAAGCGAGGCACTGCTTGCCCGTATCCTCACCTCACTGGATGAAGATAAAGCTGAAGACGTGGCGCAGATTGATCTGCGCGGCAAAACGTCGATTGGCGATTATATGGTGATCTGCTCCGGGCGCTCTTCGCGTCAAGTTGTGGCGCTTGCCGAAAAACTGGTGGAACGTCTCAAACATGAGTTTGGCCGCGCCGCGAAAGTGGAAGGCAAGGACACAGGGGACTGGGTTCTGGTCGATACCGGTGATGTGATTGTACATATCTTCCGCCCTGAAGTGCGCGAGTTCTATCAGCTCGAAAAGATGTGGGTCCCCGGCGGCTCCGCATAAAGTTTCAGGCGGCCCTCTGATGATCTGGAGGGCCGGAAGGACAACGTATGGCACTGAAGGTGCATATCTGCGCCGTGGGGCGGCTCCGGTCTGGCCCAGAGCGCGACCTGCTTGACGATTACCTGACGCGGTTTGATCGCACGGGCCGGGCCCTGGGGCTTGGGCCTGTGGCGGTGCATGAGGTTGAAGATCGCAAAGGCGGCGGTATGGCTGCCGAGGCGAGCTTGCTGGAAGGGGTGATCCCCAAAGGCGCCGTCATCTGTGCGCTGGATGAGCGTGGCAAGGTGATGAGCAGCCCGGATTTTGCCACACAGATTTCTGGTTGGCGCGATGACGGGCGCAGCGATCTGGCGTTCGTGATTGGCGGTGCGGATGGGATCGATCCGAGCTTGCGGGCGCGGGTGGATGCCAAATTGAGCTTTGGCAAAATGGTCTGGCCACATATGTTGGTGCGCGTGATGCTGAGCGAACAGCTCTACCGCGCGGCCAGTATCCTGGCAGGCGCGCCCTACCACCGGGTGTAGCTGCGCACCAAGGCCGATTCCGCCGGTTTAACGTGGCTCTTTCAGCAGGGCAGCTCTGGATTGGGAGGCGAATTCACGCCGTCCCAGAACGATCACCGTGACCATTACCGCCAACAACAGGGCCAGCGGCCCGAGAATCCAGCAGATGGCGGCCAAGGCAAAATATATCGCGCGGATCCCGCGGTTGAAGCTGCGGGAGGCGGTGATGTTGATGGCACCTGCTTTCTGAGCGCGTGACAGGGCTGCGGGGTGCTCTGCGTCATTGGGCACAGCGGCCATCAGGACCGAGCAATAGCCGAACAGGCGATGTGACCAGACAAACTTCAGAAAGGCATTGCCGATGAAGAGCAGCACAAGCACCAGCTTGAGCTCCAAAACCAGCGCCGGCTCTGCGCTTTGGGTGAGGTCGCGGGTGACGCCTGCTATTTGATCAGTGTTGCCAATCAAGGCCACTAGAGCACCAATGGCGATCATGGAAGAGGAGGCAAAGAACGCCGTGCTTTGGCGTAGGTTCCCCATGATTTGGGCATCAAACACCCGCACGTTGCGCTCCACGTAATGTACCATCCATTCCTGCCGATAGAATGCCATGAGGCGCGACACAGACGGATGGTTTTTCGGTGGATTTTCAATGAGATGCGTTGTGATGATCCAAGCAAGCACAATCACGGCAACCGCGATGGCATCAAGTGTGGAAAACTGGGTGGAGAGCGTGTTTAGAGTCATGGGGCATACCATAGCGTCTTGCCTTTGCGCTTGCCAGACGCCCAAGAACCTTGGCGGGTTGTGTAATGATCTATCATTGGGTGTTGGCTTGCCCTAATTCCGCCTTAGCTTCGGGGTAGATCAAGGTTAATCAAACCAGAGCCCCTTCTGATGGAGATCCCATGCTGTTGCGTTTTACAGTGCTGTTCACGATGTTTTTGGCGTCTTTTGCCGCTGCGCAGGATTCGGGACTACGCCGTCTTGATACCGGAGAAGACAGCCGCCAATGGGGCGCGGTTGGGCGTCTGGAAATTGATGGGCGGGGATTTTGCACTGGGACTTTGATCGCGCCGGATCTGGTGTTGACGGCGGCACATTGTTTGTTTGCCAAAGGCAGCGGTGCGCCCCATGCGATTGGTGCAATTGAATTTCGTGCAGGCTGGCGCAATGGACGTGCGGAAGCCTATCGCACGGTGCGGCGCGCGACTGTTCATCCGAAGTATGCGCGGTCGGATACGGCATCGACTGAGAATATTAAGAATGATCTGGCGCTTCTTGAGCTGCATCACCCCGTGCGCAACACGATGATTGATCCATTTGAAACCACTGGTGGGCTGCGCAAGGGCTCTCAGATCGGGGTGGTGTCCTATGCGGTTGGGCGCGCAGAAGCCCCCTCCTTGCAAGAGATGTGTCAAGTGATGGGGCGTCAGCGCGGGGTGCATGTGCTGTCCTGCAATATCGATTTTGGCAGCAGCGGCGCACCGGTGTTTGTGTTTGATCGCGGCCAGGTGCGCATTGCGTCCGTGGTTGCGGCCAAGGCGGATCTGAAGGGCAGTAAAGTGGCGTTGGGTGCCGCGCTGGATCACAGCCTGCCCGAGCTTCTGGCAGCTCATGAGGCGGAGCCCTTTCAGGCGGCAGGTACGGCGTCTTTGCAGAAACGCAGCGCAACAGGGGCAAAGTTTATTCGCCCATAATCGGCGCGAACTGAGGTTTGGAGGAGATGGCGATGCGGGTCTTGGGATGTATGCTCTCTGTGGTTTTGAGCGTGATCACGCAACCTTTGGCCGCAGAGGAGCGTTTGCAGCCCTTGCTGCGCCGTGGTGATTTGCTGGGGTGGGAGGCGATAGGGCGCTTGGACGCCGCCGGCAACGGGTTTTGTACCGCCGCACTTATTGCGCCCGATCAGGTGCTGACCGCAGCGCATTGTGTGTTTGACGCAAATGGGCGCCTTCTGCCTGCGGACCAGATTATGTTTCGAGCGGGTTATGTTGAGGGGCAGTCCCTGACGGAGCGGCAGGTCAATCGCATCGTTGTGGATGCGGGCTATCAGGACAGTGCGGATGGCAAAATCAGCACCAGAATGATCCCGCATGATGTTGCGCTGTTGCGGCTGGCCTCTCCGATCTCAAGCTCGGAAGCGGATCCTTTTGCGATCCATGTGGACCCGCAGGAGGGAGAGAAAGTCTCTGTGCTGAGTTATGGTCGAGGGCGCAGTGAGCATCTGTCGTGGCAGCGGGACTGCTCCATTCTGGAGCGTGGCTGGGGTATTTTGACATTTGATTGCAACGTGACTTTTGGTTCTTCGGGAGCGCCTGTGTTTGTGCGCTACGGCAACCGGGTGCGGATCCTGTCGGTGGTCTCTGCGACCGGGGACAATCCAGAGGGGCAGAAGGTTTCCTTTGGCATGGAACTGCCGGAGGTTGTGGCCGAATTGAAGCGGCGTATGCGGGTTGGAGACAGGCCCGTGGCGCAGGCCCCAGCGGGGGTGAAACGTATCCAGATTGGCACACGCAGCACGTCTGGGGCCAAGTTTGTACGCCCCTAGATGTCTGTTAGTAATTTGATTTGTTTGTATTTTCTATTTTTCAAGCCGCTGTGAAAGACAGGGGGTTGAAACCCCTGTATCTGCGCATACCTCTGTTTCCGTAAGGCGCCGCAATCGGGTCTTACGCAACACCGCCTGTCCCTCGGGAAGGCATTTTACATATTGTTGTCGCTCAATGGAGGATAACCCATGCGCACTTTTGATCTGGCTCCGCTGTACCGGTCGACCGTTGGTTTTGATCAGTTGGCAAATATGATGGACCGTGTTCTGTCCAATGATGTCGCCCAGCCGAGCTACCCCCCGTATAATATCGAGAAGACCGCCAATGATGCCTATCGCATCTCTTTGGCTGTGGCCGGATTTGGCGCAGATGACCTGAGCATTGAGGTCAAGGAAAATGCGCTGATTGTGACCGCCAAGAAAGGCGATGACGCCAAGGATAAAACATATCTGCACCGTGGGATTGCCACCCGCGCTTTTGAACGGCGCTTCCATCTGGCGGATCATGTCCGCGTCACGGGCGCGAGCCATGAGGATGGCATGCTGCATATTGAGTTGCAGCGTGAAATTCCTGAGGCACTCAAGCCGCGTCGCATTGAGATTTCCACAGGCGCACCCAAGGCCGTGGAGCAGGATGTGGTGGACGCGAAGGCCGTCAACTGATCCGAAGAAACCAACTGACAGATCCTCCTCCCTTGCTGTCAGCCCCATGAAGGGGAGCGCGCGTTCCGATTGGGGCGCGCGTTTTTCGTTGGTTGCACTCTTAACATGTTCAGTTCAGACTGCGCCGATGATTTCTGACAGCAGGAGTAGCGCGTGAATTTGGGCGCTTTGAAATCGGCCAACTTTCGCGCCTATGTCTTTGGAGCTGCTTTTGGATTGCTGGCCATCTGGATGCAGCGCATTGCGATGGGCTGGCTGGCCTGGGAGATGACGAACTCTTCGAGTTTTGTTGGCTTTGTCGCCATGCTGTTGTTTGCGCCATCCATCGTGCTGTCGCCTTTGATGGGTGTCTGGGTGGACCGGATGAACGTCAAACATGCGGTCTTGGCTGTTCAAGGCTGTAACTTCCTGTTGTGCGGCGTGCTTTGGGCGATTGTAGCGACAGGTATGGAAACACCGTTTCTATTGGCGTTGCTCTCCTTGCTGATTGGCATGGTGATGGCCGCCAATCATCCGGTGCGCATGGCGCTGACGCCCCGGTTGGTGCGGCGCGAATATGTCGGGTCCGTCGTGACCATTGTGGCGATCAATTTCAATATTGCGCGTATGGTGGGGCCGGCGGTGGGCGGCGTTTTGATTGCAACGATTGGCGTGGGGCACACGCTTTTGGTGCAGTGGCTTTTGTTTGTGCCCTATCTGGTGGCTCTGTCGCGCCTGTCGCTGCGCCCACGTCGGGAGACTGGCAGTGCGCGGGAGCCGTTCTTTCAGGCATTGGCCGCAGGGGTGCGCTATGTCTGGCAGACCTCCGCGGTGCGGGAGGCCATGTTTGTGGCCGGGGTGCTGGCCTTGGTGGCGCGGGGCGCGCTGGAAGTCTTGCCACCGCTGGCAGATGGCGTCTTTGGTCGCGGGGCTGACGGGCTGGGCGTGTTGATGAGTGTCACCGGGGTTGGCGCAATTTTGGGTGGGTTTTCTCAGGCGGCCCTGCCACCGCAGGTGCCGGGGCGGCTGCCGTTGTTGACCCGTCTGGCGATTGTGTTTGGGCTTTGCCTTGTGGCGCTGCTTGGGTTGGTGAGCCATTGGCATATGGCGCTGGCCGTGGCGGCGGGCATGTCTTTTGTGACCACGGTGACCGCGATTTCAACGCAGACGGCGATTCAGCTCGATCTTGAGGATGATATGCGGGGGCGTGTGATGAGCCTTTGGGCTGTGATTGCAGCAGGCGGATCGGCGCTTGGCGCTGGCGCGATTGGCGGGATGGCGGATTGGCTGGGGTTTCAGGGCGCACTGGTGTGGTCGGGCAGTTTGGCTGCTGCCGGCGTGGCCGTTTATCTCATGTGGATGCGCCTAAAGGCATAAGCCCCGCTGCCGAGGAGGCAACGGGGCTCTGACTGGTCTGACGGGGAGAGTCTGATCAGTTGGCGGCAGGTTCGATATTGCCGATGTTCAGGAAAATGGTCTCACCGGAGTGGTCATCTACACCGTCATTGTCGGTTGAGAAAAAAGCGGTGCCATCTTCCAGAATGGCCAGACCTTCGACCTTGTCCAGAACATAGCCTCCGGTGGAGGTGAGATCCGGCAGCAGGTCACGCACCAGCGTTTTGGACACCACAGGCAGGGGGCCACCCAGGGGGGCAGGCACCATTTCGGAGGCTGGGATGCGGTAGATTTTCTTGGTTACGGCGCGGTGGTCGTGTTGATTGTCACGCTCCACAACATAGACCCAGTCCCCGTGGGCAACGATTTCTGAGAGACCGACCCAACCGGTTGCTGGCTCGGCTTTGGGGTAGTGCACGGCGCCCCATTCCTTTGTCTCAAGGTTATAGGCCACAAGCTTCACGTGGTTTTGGGGGTCGTCTTTCCATTCCCGCTGCACCGCCATCCAAAGGGTGCCGCCAATTCTGGTGATGCCCTCAAAGCCGAAGCGTTTTTCAACAGACATCAGCTCTGCGGGAAGGCCGATTTCGCCTTTGCGATCCTTAATCAGACCCTCTGCAGAGACATGGTAAATCGCATGAGGGACCACGCGGTCGGTGCGGCCTTCGGACGCCACGTAGAAGCCGCCTTTGCCATCAAGTGTGATGCCTTCCATGTCGATCTTCTGCGCAGGCGTGCCATTTTGGCGGTGGACGCGGATCACATCGACGATGCGGGCCGGTGTCTGGGTGGTGTCGATTTTGAAGATGGAGGGCTGGAAGCCATAGAAGCTGTCATTCACCGCCCAGACGATGCCGTCCTTGTCGGCAACCATGCCAGAGAGCGCGCCCCAGCCGATCAATTCATCGGCGCCTTCCGAGGTCAGATGCGGATAAGAGGCCGGTGCATTCTGATATTCAAAAAGCATCACATGCGCCCGCGCGCCGCCGTCTTCGATCAGGTCTTTCTCATTCGCCGAAATCAACAGGTTGCGCTCTGGAATGGCCACATAACCTTCTGGACCAACACCGGAGGGCAGAAGCTGCTTCAGAACAGGGGAGGCTGGGTTGGTGACATCATAAACCCCCACAACAGAGGCGCGTTCGGCCCCTACAAACACATAAGGTGTGCCGTTGAAACTGGCGAAGGTCACGCTCTCAGGCTCCACACCTTTGCTGTCAGAGCGTTTGTCCGGATAGTGACCGATCTGGATGATGGCTTTTTCAAAGTCGGTGCTGCTTTCGTACACAACGGTGCCGTCCTTGTGGAAGATGGTCCAGCCACGGGAGCCGCCATCCATATCGCCTTCGTTGGCGGTGGCGAAGTGACTGTCATCAATCCAAGTCACCGCATCCGGCTCACGCAGGCGGGCTTTCTGGCTCTCAGTGAAGATCAGGGCGCCGCGCTCGTCGGTGGCATCAATGCCGTCCAGATCCACCGCGCCTGCGGAGAAGTGAGAGATCACCTCACCCTCTTTGGAGACAACCACCATGTGGTTGTTTTCCTGTAGAGTCACAACCGTTTCCCCCAGCGCGTTGATCGAAACATACTCTGGTTCCGGATCTTCGGGGGAGACCTCTGCGAGGCCCGTCATATCGACCATGCGCAGCGTGTCACAGGCGAGCGCGCCATCAGTCAGCGAGACCATGGCCAGCATGCCCGCAGGCATTTGACCGGTGCGGCCATCGCCAAGGTCTTCGTCACGCTCGTTTTCAATGGCAACCGAAACAAAGCTCTGATCCGGTGCAATGGCGACGCTGTCTGGTTGACCGCCCAGATCACAAGAGGTGACGACGGTGCCGTCTGTGATATTGATGGCCTGAAGCACGCCGGAGGGCTGTGTATAGCTTTCAGAGGTGTTTACGCCGACGATGGCGACATCGCCGATGATGCCAACAGAGGTCGGCTCGCCCACAAGGGCCACATTGCCCAGGGGCTGGGGGCTGCTCGGATCGGAGATGTCGATGCGACCCAGCACGCCCAGCGGGCTGTCTGTATAGACCAGAGTCATGCCATCTTGGGTGGCGGCAATGATTTCCGGGGAGGTTTCGCGTTGGGTGTCTTCGCCTTCGGCCATGTTTTTGACAACAGGGAACGAGGCGATGCGGTTGAAGTTCATCTCGGCGGCGGCATGACCAGCGGTCAGGGCCAGCGCGGAGGTCAGGCATAGGTTGCGCAGCAACATTTTGCATCTCCATGTTGAATTCTGCGCTGGGCGTCGCATGGGGAGGTGACGCGCCTGTAACGGTGTCATGACAGATTTGTTAAAGGCCCGAGGCCCCCTCTCAAAAGCGGTTTGAGCTTGCCCCTGCTTTCGCGCAGAGTGCCAGATAGATCTGTTTGGGGGAGATTGAGATGGATTGGGATGATGCCTATTCCAATGGGGCGTATATTGCCGGGGCGGATGGGTTTCCACCGCGGTGGGCAAAAGAGGCGGCCGCATTTCGCGCTTCCGCAGGGGCGCAGGAGGATGTGGCCTACGGGGCTGGCGCGCGCCAGAAGCTTGATCTGATCACGCCAAAAGGTGCGGCCAAAGGGCTTTTTGTGTTTGTGCATGGCGGCTACTGGATGGCCTTTGATAAATCCTATTGGAGCCATCTGGCACGGGCGGCCGTCGCACAGGGTTGGGCTGTCGCTGTCCCGTCTTATGATCTGGCGCCTGAGGTGCGGATTTCTGACATCACTGGCCAGATTGCTGAGGCCGTGACCAAAGCCTCGGCAATGGTTGAGGGACCAATCGTCTTGGCGGGGCATTCGGCTGGCGGCCATCTGGTGGCGCGCATGATCTGCGCGGGTGTCTTGCGGGAAGAGGTTGCGCAGCGCATCACGCGCGTCATGCCGATTTCACCTGTTGCGGATCTGCGCCCGCTGATGCTGACCGCGATGAATGAGAAACTGCATTTGGATGCGGCGGAATGTGAGGTGGAAAGCCCGGTGTGGCAGCGCCCGCGCGCTGGCGTGGCGGTGACTGTTCTGGTTGGGGCGCAGGAGCGGCCTGTGTTTCTCGATCAGGCGCGCTGGCTGTCTGAGGCATGGGGCTGTGATCGCATCGTGGCAGGCGGGAAGCACCATTTTGACGTTATTGATGCTTTTGCGGATGCGCAGAGTGACGTGGCACGTATGCTGTTTGCCTAGGGATTCATGCAGGGCAGAAGATCGCCTGGCTTTGGCGTGGCGTGCCAGACACCCCGCGCAATGGCCCGCGCCAGACAGGTGGCGGCGGCATGACCTATCCACAATGTGTCGGCAGTCTCATTGGTGAGTGGTTTGGCATCGGTGCTGACGCCAAAGATCAAATCGCCGTCCATCGGGGTATGTGACGGGACCAAAGCGCGCGCCATGCCGTCATGGGCGGCTGTGGCCATGCGGGTGCATTGCGCCTGTGTCAATGCGGCGTCGGTGGCGACAATGGCGATGGTGGTGTTGTGGCTGGACAGCTTGGTATTGGGCGGTGTGGTCGGTGCGTCGGGCAACAGACCTGTGCCACCAAATTCGGCGTCGATCTCCCAAGGCGCCGCCCAGAAGTGTTGTCCATCCGGGGAGGCGTCTCCAAGCGCGTTCACGGCCACCAAGGCTCCCACAGTATGACCTGATGGCAAAATTATGGAAGCAGACCCAAGGCCGCCTTTGTGGGAGGCGAGGGTGCAGCCGGTGCCTGCGCCAACGGAGCCAAGCGCAAACTCTGTATCCGCCGCAGCCAACGCTGCAGTACCGAGGGCTTTATAAGGGTTGTCACCCCAGCTTTTATCGCCGCCATTGAGCAGATCGAACAGAATGGCACCGGGCACGATGGGCACGGTCTGCCCCCCAACAGGGAAGCCGCGCCCTTGGTGGCGCAGTGCATCTGCCACACCGGAGGCGGCATCCAAACCAAAGGCCGAACCGCCCGATAGGGTGAGCGCATCGACCTGCTGCACGGTTTTGTCCGGAGCCAGAAGATCGGTTTCCCGAGTGCCGGGGGCCCCTCCCATCACGCTGACCCCGCAGATGAACGGTGCTGCGCCAATCAGAACACTGGCCCCACTTTTGAGGGTGTCATCCTGTGCATGGCCGACGCGCAGGCCTGCAATGTCGGTGATGAGGTTGTTGGGTCCGGTTTGCATGGCAGCCTCCTGTGATGTCACCGTAAGCGCAAAAAACTTGGGCGCAAGGTTGTGCGCGCTTGGGTTGTGCCAGAATTTGCTTGTCCAATCCGGCATGATTTGTGCAATATCTGAACCAGCACTGGCGATGGCGTCGCCACATTCCAACACCAGGTGTGTAGCACCTGCGCGGAATGCGCTTTTATCTTACCAGTCCTGAACGCCGGGACCTCTTTGATCGGAGGTCGAAATGACTGCACGTCCTGAATTCTATCGTTTCCACAATGGTGAAAAAGCGCCTTTGCAATTTGCTGAGGCGGAATATGCCGCGCGCGTGGCGGGACTGCGCGCCATCATGACCGCGCATGGGGTGGATGCCGCCGTGTTCACATCGATGCATAATGTGTCCTACTATTCTGGTTTCACCTATTGTGCCTTTGGGCGGCCCTATGCGGTGGTGGTGACCGCCACGGATTGTGTGACTATCTCTGCAGGGATTGATGCCGGGCAACCCTGGCGGCGCTGTTATGGCGACAATATCACCTATACGGATTGGCAGCGCGACAATTACTGGCGTGCGATCAAATCCATCACGGGGGAAGCTGCGGCGATTGGCTATGAAAGTGACCACCTGACCATGCTGCAGCAGGGCAAGTTGCAAAGCTTCCTTGCACCATCAAAGATGGTGGATTTGTATGAGCCTACCATGCGCCAGCGTATGCATAAGAGTGCGGCGGAAATTGCGTTGATCCGGGCCGGGGCCGCGGTGGCCGATGTAGGGGGCTATGCGATCCGCGACGCCATCAAGGAAGGCGTGCGTGAGATTGACGTGGCCATGGCTGGGCGCGATGCGATGGAGCTTGAGATTGCCAAAAGATTCCCGGATGCCGAGTATCGCGACACTTGGGTTTGGTTTCAATCCGGGATCAACACCGATGGGGCGCATAACCCCGTGACCGCACGCAAATTGCAGCGTGGGGATATTCTGTCGCTCAATACGTTTCCGATGATCTCCGGCTACTACACCGCGTTGGAGCGGACGCTTTTTGTGGGCGAGGTGGATGATGCCAGCCTGAAGCTGTGGGAGGCCAATGTGGGGGCGCATGAGCTGGGCATTTCGTTGCTCAAGCCCGGCGCGAGCTGCGCTGAGGTGACGGAACAGATCAATGCGTTCTTTGCGGCGCGCGATTTGCTGCAATATCGCACCTTTGGCTATGGGCACAGCTTTGGTGTGCTGAGCCACTATTATGGGCGCGAGGCGGGATTGGAGCTTCGGGAAGATATTCCGACGGTTCTGGAGCCGGGTATGGTTATTTCGATGGAGCCGATGCTGACCATTGCGGAAGGTGAGCCGGGCGCGGGAGGATATCGGGAACACGATATTCTTGTGATCACAGACGACGGCAATGAGAATATCACCGGCTATCCCTATGGTCCTGAATTCAACGTTGTGGGGTGATCCAGCGGTCGCGCCCTGACGGGCGCGGCTCGATTTGGCCGCCCTTGAAAGGGCGGCCGGTTTTGCCCATGTTGAACACGCTTATGCCAACTCTGGTGTAATGTCGAGATTGCCACGTGTGGCATGGCTATAGGGGCAGGTGGCGTGAGCCGTGGCAATCAGTGCTTCTGCGGCTGTCTTGTCCATACCTGGCAGTGTCACCTTCAAGCCAACCTCCAGTCCAAATCCAGCATCTTCGCGTGGGCCAATGCCAACCGTTGCCGTGACTGTGGCATCCGCAGGTAGTGTGGTTTTTTGCTGCATGGCGATGAATTTCATCGCTGACAGAAAGCAAGCTGCATAGCCTGCTGCAAACATTTGTTCGGGGTTGGTGCCTTCGCCGCCCGCACCGCCAAGTTCAGCGGGAGTGGAGAGGACAGTGTCCAGCTTGCCATCCTGAGAGGTGACGCGGCCCTCGCGGCCACCAGTGGCGGTGGCAGAGGTGGTGTAGAGTGTGGATTGCAGCATGTGAGTCTCCATAATATATCGTGCACGATTTAATATGGGGCGATTTAGATAGTTGGCACGAGATTCGTCAAGTCTTGTGATTTAATCGCGTGCGATTTAATGTCTCAGTGAAGGGGATTTCTAATGTCGAGCGATGCGCACTCTATTCTGGATCGGATGCTGTGCTTTGAAGTTTATAGCACTGAGCATGCTTTTGCGCGCCTCTACAAAGCGCTCTTAGCGCCTTATGGGCTGACCTATCCTCAGTTCCTGGTCTTAGTGTTGCTGTGGGAGCAATGCCCTCAGACTGTGAACGGCTTGGGGGGACAGTTGGGGCTGCAAAGTAGCACGCTGACTCCCCTTCTTAAGCGGATGGAGAAAGCCGGGCTTGTGGTTAGAACGCGGGACCCGGAAGATGAGCGCCGTGTTCGTGTGTCTGTGACGGCAGCAGGAAAGGCACTGCGTGCGAATGTCCATGACATCGGCCGCTGTGTCGCCGATGCGACGGGCATGGAAGAGGCTGAGTTGTTTGATTTGATGCGCAGCTTACGCAGATTGCGCAGTGGCTTGGAACAAAGTGTTACGTCTGGCACCCGTCTGACTGATTGAGTGAGAGTAAGCCACCCTTTCTTTTGTTGTGCACATTTGCAACAGTTGCACCGATTTAGAGGCGAGGTGGATGTAAATGCTTATAACATTCCCCATGTCTGTCTCAACGTATTGATACAAGGAGTGTTTTATGGCGAATTTTGAAGCGCAAATGCGTGAATCTCAAGCGCAGGTGGCAGAGGCGCAGACTAAAATTGCAGAATTGACAGGTCGGATTGATGCGGCGCGGGCCAAGATGAAGACTGATACAGATGTTGCCATTGATATCGAAAATGCCACATTGGACGATGTGCACGCGCATACCGAGGTGATGAATGCCAATATTGCCGAGCTAATTATGGGGCTCGATGATGTCACAGCGGCATTTTCTAAAGATTTTGATCAGATGAGAGACAAAACCGGCTGGGAGAGCTTTGTGGGCATCTTCAGTCGTGGCAAATCCGAATCCATGCGGGCGGAGCGCATCAAGACTGCCAATATTGATGACAAGCTGCAGGATCTGATTGCGAAATCTGATGTGATCACCAGACTACTGGAAAGCCAGCTTGCCGTTCTGGAGGAGCAGAAGGTGAAGGTTGAAGCCAATCTGACCGAGACGCTGGACGAGCGGGAGTTTACCGTGGGCGAGCTGGAAAGCCTGCGGACGGAGATTTTGGGCATGGACCCCAATATCATCGAGATTGAGAATAAGATTGCGGTGGAGCAGGATGCCGCCGCGCGGACCAAGCTTGAGACCGAACTGGCTGATCTCAACAAAGCTTACAATGAACTGGTGCAGCAAGAGCAAGTGAAACTGGCCAAGAGTCAGACGCTGGAACGGTATATTGAGAAAGGCAAAACCTGGGTCGACAGTCTGCAGAACCAAGCAGCGACGCAGATGGTGCTGATTAACAAGCTGCAAACAGACACCAAGCAACGCGTGGTGCTGTATGATGCATTGACCAAATCGTTGAAGACCGCCCAGCAGCAGGACATTGCGCACCGCATCAATGAGATTGGTGTGGAAACTGACAAGGAGGCGCAGGCCTCCATGGCGGCGATTGGCACGGCGACCAACCAGCGTATGGCGGACATGATGGAAGCCCATGAGGAGCATATGGTGTTTGCGCGTGACGTGTTGGAGGCGAAATCCAAGGCGGATGAACGCTTTGCACGGCGGTTCCAGAAGATCGTCGAGAAGCACGATAAGAACCTGTATGGGGCGTGATTGTATCGGGTTGGAAGGACATTAGGCTATGCATCCTATGCTGCGATTTGCATTCTACCTTCCCGGCCTGATCTTGATCCTCGGAATAGTCTTTCTAATGATGCTGCATGATGGGCTGTTTCCGAAGTCGTTCCGCGACACTCTCGTGCCTAAGTTGGAGATATGGGCACCAGTTGTTTTTCTAGTCCCAATCGCGTGGTTTTTTTGGCGTGTTCTTCGAAGTTTAGTTTTTTGGTTTGTGCCGGCAACGCATCCTCTAAAGCTTGCCGATACTAATACCGATCGACCGGTTTCAAGTTGGCGAGCTGCCGTGGACCAAGGACTCGTTGTTCTGCCAGGATACGCGTATAAGCTTCAGTATTGGATGTGGGCGTTCATTTTGATTGGATGGCTTGGAGCGGGATTTTTGCAAAAGTTTTGGCCTCAGATACTCGGTATTGTGGCTTTCTACGCATCAGAGTTTCATCTTACTAAGTTGGCGGTAAGTCGGTTGCCGGAAGGTGTTACATTACCGAAAGAAAAAGACCCATTTTGGAGTGCTGATATTGGCTCTTCTGATGAATAACATTCAGTTCCAAAAAAGTTCGAGACAGTAGGAACCGCAATAAGAGGTACCTCTGCGAGGGAAAATGACCGACACAACCAAAGACCACATCGCTCTGATGGAGACCCGCGCGTCGCGGCGGTATTTTCAGAAGTTTGCGCGCATCACGGAGCATCTGACACAGGTCGCTGCGGCGCGGGCAGCTGAGGGGGCGCTCGGCAAAAATGAGGTGGAAATCCTCACGCGGTATCTCGCGGCTATTGGCTATACCTTTAAAGCGCTGAGCATGAAGTATCTGCTGGTGGGGCGGCAGACCGGGCAGTTCTTTGGCAGCCTCGCGATGGACGCGGTGGAAAGCGGCTTTCCGATGTTCAATGAGCTGTTGGTGATGGCCAATGATGCCCAGCAGGCAGAAAGCCATCTGCGCAATATGCCCTCTGCGGAACAGCTTAAAGAGGGCATGCTGCGCAGCATTATTGGCGATCAGGACATTCCCACAAAGCTGCAATTCGCATTAAGTCAGCGGCTTTATTATGAGGAACTGCTCAAGGGGCAGCTGTTCTGGGCGCAGAACCATCCAGAGGTGCGCTGGCTGGGCAATCTGTCGGAGCGGCGGCGTAAATTTCTGTTGCATTGGGCGGTCTATGACAGTCAGGTCAACCTGCCGACGATCTATATCCTGGATCTGGAAGACACCGGACGGCGGGCACTGCCCAAGGATGAGCGGCGCTGGCCGGAGGTGCAGGCGCATCTGATGGCGCAGGCGGTTGCAGGGTTGAAGCTTGTGACCATTGCCAAGGGCTTTGATGAGAGCTTTGACGATCTGCACCCCAAGCGCTTGCGGCGTATTCACGTGGGGCCGATGTATTCCAGCGCCTTTACACGGCAATCCGGGCCAATTCGTGAGGTTCTTGAGGCGGCGCGGGCACCTGAGGGTGAAGATTGGACATTGGCTTGGACCACAGAAGATCTGGTCAGTGAAAGTGTAAAAGATGAGCGCTCCGGCTGGTTTGGCTCAGTAGAGCGAGAGGTCTTTGCTCTGGATCCTTTTGCCGGTCGGGCTGGTGACACCGGGGCAACGCGCATGGAGCGGGCGATCATTCTGCCGCAACGACCGTTTCAGGCATTGGAAGAGCTAAATCCTCCCGGATTTGGCAGCGTCAAAAAATATGTGGTCAGCCCCCAGGGAAGGGTTTTGAGATATTGATTTGGTCCTGAAGGCCGAGCCTGCGGTGCGAGTAATTTGAGACAGAAGAAGTTTGAGGACGCAAAACGATGAGCCTGATGAGCGATCAGATGGAGCTGCGCGAAGAGGATATTCGCAAACATTATGACGCGGCTGTGGGGATGTTGGATGGGTTTGATCACACGCCCCGCATTGCCAAGGGTAAAGAGACGGTAGCACAGCCGGAGCGCTCCAGCGGGATTGGCACGCGGCGGCGGTTTCGCAGCACCACGCCGGGTTTGGTGACCCGTTCCACGGCGCGCCCAGAGGGGGTGCATCTGGTGGAGCGTATTGAGGGGGCAGGGGCGGAAGATCCGCTGGTGTCCCCGGTTCAGGCCAATGTGCTGCATGGGCTGCGGCGCGCCTTGGCAATTGCGTTGGCGGTTGGGGAGAATTTTGCCGAGGCCGCGGGCTTGGCAGATCTGAAGCGGGACAATCTTGCGGGCGCGCTTGGTGCGGATAAGAAGACGGCGTTTTCCGAACTTTTGGCGGCGGAGGCTTTGGCGGTCACTTATGTTTTTGCCAATGCAACCTCGTTTCTGTTGGCGCCCTTGTTGGGGGAGACCCAGGTTGAGGTTGGTGAGGTTGAGGAAATCCTTACCGATAATGCACTGTTGGCGCTGCACGGCGCGTTGTGGGAGCTTGATCAGGATATTGCCGCGTTGGTCAGCCGGGAGGATCAGTTGATCGCTTGTGTTTGTGCCTATGCTGAGCAGTTGATGGAGAAGCTGGCTTTACGGGCGCAGAACGCGCCGCAGCTTGGGGCCTTTGTGGGGGTTAGCTGGAAGGTCGAGGCGGATGATCTGACGATCAACGGGTTTACGCCTGCGCGGGTGGCCAAAGGCACGACGCTGACCATGAGTTTCAAAAAGCCCAATGAGGTGGTGGGCAATCACATCGCCAAATATCAGGCCATGAAGCTGGCCAAGATGTTGATGGCTTATGATTTCGACCGGCGGCTCAACCCCTTTGCTGAACTGGGTGGGTTTATCTTTACCTTTATGGGCGATGGCGCACCGGGGACCGGGAAAACCACGCTTATTCAGATGATGGCTGGGTTGATCAACGATTATTGTCAGGTTGCGGGCTATGCCTTTCGCTATCAGAACTTTGGCATCGACAATATCGACAGTTATCAGGGCAAGTCTGGCCAGAATGCCAAGTCTTTTGTGGCCAATGTGCTGGATCCGCAGGTGATAGGCTTTGGCACAATCGACGACATTGATCAGATCGCAGGCAAACGTGGCGATCGGCAGAGTTCGGCGGGTCAACAAGAGGTCACCGCGGTCTTTATGGAAGCCTTTGCTGGAGCCAATACGGTGGTGCGGGGCAACTGCACTTTTGGGATGTTCTCCAACTATCCTGAGAATGTGGATGATGCGCTGCGCCAGCGGGCCGGGGCGCGGTTCCTGGTGGATGGGCCGCAAACACGGGAGGACTACATCGACATCCTTGCGCTCTTGATGGGTAAGAACCATGACATCGCGCTGGGGGATCATGAGCTGTTTGAGGCGCAGGCCATTCAGAAAGCTGTGGCAGCAAGCTTTGAAAGCCACAATCGGCCGCATGAGGAAGGCCTGCTCAATGTCTTTGACAAGGTGCATGGGCAGGTTGGTGAGCTGGACACTATTGCCAAGATGGGCACCTATCTGAAAGCCATTCAGGAAGCGGATCCGCGCTTTACCGGGCGGGCGATCAAGAACATCACCGATGCAGTCAAAGTGCGGGCGATGGATTTTGAACTGCCCGACGCATGGATGGAGCAGCCGGAGCTTTTCCTGACCAAAGACTATGACACCAAGAAAGCCATGATTGGCGAACTGCGGGTGCCAATCACCACCGACATGGTGGTGCAGGAGATCAACCGCTATGCGGACAGTGAGTTCCGCTATGCTGATAAATCCGATGAGGTGGCGATTGCCAATATGGTGCGCGACATGCAGCGGTCTGAGGCGGCGAAGCGGCGGTATCTGGAGGGCAAAGCCTAGTGTTTGTGATCGACAGCATAGGCTTCTGGAACACGGCGGTGCCTCTGGGTGTGCTTGCGCTCTTGGCAGTGCTGTTGCCACGCCTGCTGGTGGATCGCGAGACGCGGTCCCATGGCAAGGTGATCCATGGGATTGCCCTGTCAGCGGGGTTTTTGCTGGCCATTGGGATCTTGGTTTCTGTGGTGGTTACACAGATGCGCGGGTTTGAGGCGCTGGGGCATTTTGAGATTGATCCCTTTGGCGCGCTCTGGGTGCATTTACGACTGTCCTTGATGGCGGGGATCGTCTGGCTGCCGCTTTTGGGGTTGGCGTGGTTTGGCCATGCGCAGGCTGTTGAAACGCGGCGTGGGCGGGATCAGGTGTTGGAGGATCGGTGATGATAGCGCTTCTCTACGCATTCTATTTTGTTGTCTTCGGATCTATTTTGGGGCTGCTTCTCCTTGCATGGTGGGTCGGTCGCGAAAGAAAAAAGCTGCCCGTGGGAGAAACGTTAGACCTAAGGTTTAGAGTACCGTTTTTGCTCTCTGTCGCTTTACTCTTTGTCTATACGGCGTTGGGGCATGGCAGTGCTTTCAACGATTTTGAAATCAACTCCCTTGATCGCCTCTGGATGGCTGGACTTGGATTGCCTTTATTGATGATTGTTCTGGCCATTGCTGAATGGTCTGTTTGTGAGCGGCATCAATCGAGAGATCAGAAAATCGGAGAAATGCGATGTTTAAGCGCCTGGGGGCAGTACTCCCCAAGGGGAGTGCGAAATGCTGAATAACGGTGCTCTATGATCGGACTAGTTGCTCTATTTTTGCCTTTGTTTTTAGGTGTCGCCTTGGCTTTTGCGATGTGTGGTAAGGCGCAGAAAGCATCAAGGAAAGCCCTGAAAAATAAATCATTTTTCCTTCTTGTTGCGTTAAGGCAACTTGGCCTTGGGGCCATCGTCGTCGTCGCAGCTGGCATTGTGCTTGCGCTTTGCTTTGCTTCGTTGACGGATACCTTGGATGGTCATGCAGATGCCCCGCAGTTTTGGAGATACGCGCGTTTTCAAATGATGATGATATCGGTTTTCTTTGTTCCTGCGTTAGTCTTAGCTTTGGCGTTGGGAAGGCAAAAACGTTTTGGCGAGGATGACATATGAAGCGTCTCATTGAACGTGGCCTGATGTTTGGCAATCTGATCGAGGTGGCCTCGCCTGTTCTGGTGGAGCGGTACAATCGTGCGCTCAAACATCTGACGGGCAAAACCACCAGCCTCACCGATTTTCACATCGATATTTCGGGCTTTAGCCCGGAGATCGGCGATGAGCTGGATGATCCGCTGTATCTCAACCACGGGGGCTGTAACCGGCAGTTTATTTTGCTCACCACCGAGCAGAAAACTGCGCCGTTGCTGAATGCGAAGTTCTCAACCAGTCGGGACATTCTGCGCCATTTTATCGAGGAAAACGAGCCGCAGCTCTTTGCGCTGACTGCGCGGGATGCGGTGGCGGGTGAGTTGGTGAACTCGGTGTTCTCAGTTAGCGAACCCAGTCGGTTGATGGACATCCGCAAGGTCACCATTGAGGCGGACACAACAGAAGGCACGCTGCGCGATGCGGAAAAGCTGGGTCAGCTGGCGGATCGGTTCACGCAGGAGGAAGACGGCTGGTTTGATGATGTGCTGATAGCGGAGATGATCACGCTGGCGAAAAAGACCGGAGATGTGACGCGCAATCCAGTGACGCTCCAACATATGGAATTTGATCAGCAGGATTACTGGACCGCGCATTTTGGTGGGGTTTATCTGTTTCGGGGCTTGGCGCATCCGGCGGTGATCACCGCCGGGGATAAGGCCGATCTGGGCAAGTTGGCGATCAAATATACCTTTGATTTTAAAGACCGAAATCAAATCGCGAAGTTTCTGGATTACAACGATCTGGCCGAGCCAATTGTGAAAGCACGCGGCGTCGATGGCAGCGCGATTTTGCGTCAGAAGATGGATTTCATTGTCGTGGATGCTGCGCAAGAAGCGGGGGTAGACCTGACTGGCGCGACACGCAGCGACATTCGCAGACTGGCGCGCAATCATGCAGACCGATTGCCGCCGGAATATCACGCGCTGCGACAGATGGTGGATTGGGCAGATAACAATGGCAAATGGCCCAAGGTGACCAGCGACCATCCGGCTTATTTCTACACCCTGCGGGCCACGGATACGGATCAGGCTGATTTGGTGAATATGCTGCTTGCAGAACTCGCCCCCAAAGATATCCGTCAGCTGTTTATCTGCCACAAAGAGGCGTTTTATCGCCTGTATCGCGGATGGTCAGAGACCAAGAAAAGCTTTGTCGTAGACTTTCTGGAGCGGGAATATCTGGTGGATAAAGTGGGCGCACGTGAAGCACTGTTTGGCTTTGACACGCCATTTGAAATGCCACGGGTATCTCGTCGTCGAGTCAGCGATGATATGATTGCGCGTGTGGGCCCTTGGGGTGCAGTAGGGCGAACTTAAGGAGGGCACAGCATGGCACTTGTGAGATTGATGGTGATCGGCTTTGTGGTGCTGACGGTGATCTATGTCTGCCTGTCATTCTATTCTCGTGCGGTACGGCGCGGCAAACTTAAGGCGCGATGGGAGAAAGAGGGCATGACAGGGGATCGGGATGCCTTTATTGCGCAGGGTCTTGAAGAATATGATGGCTCTTTGCGTCGCAAATTGATCTTAGGTGTCTATATCGTTCCTGTTACGCTTGTGGCGATCCTCATCTACGTGATCAACTTTATGTAAGGGCAGCTTAAATGGTTTATGCTAAATGGATTTTCCGGGTCCTCGTTTGGGGCGGTTTGGCAGCTTGGCTGCACTATACGCTGCCACAGCATGATGTGGTGCGGGTTGTTGGCACCTATGAAGAGCGGCAGGAATTGGGAGACTGGACGCGGATTTTCTGGTCTAAACCAGACACGCAATCCGAAGGGTTGGTCAACCGGGATGTGCAGTTCATTCAGGCCTTTGATGCCAATGAAAATGCGCGGGTCTATCGCAATGAAGATACGGGTTGGAGCTGGCCTCCCTATTTCAAGTTTGACACGGCCAACCTCTATACAGAAGCGAGTGATCTGGTGTCCACCAAGGCGGATCCTGAGTGGGTGGTGATCACACATTATGGCTGGCGCAACGAGTTCTTTTCCGCCTTTCCCAACGCGGTGGGGATCAAACCTGTAGCCGGGCCGGATGTGACCATCATTCCATGGTTCAACATCATTTTCCTGACACTTATGGCGGCGCTTTTCTGGGCGGTCTATGTGCGCTGGCGGCGGTTCCGCGAGGCGCGGATCGACCCTGTGCTCGATGATGTGGCGGACAGCTGGGATGCCGCTGGCGACAATATCACCGAAAAGCGCGGCCGGTTCCGCGCCTGGCTTGATACCTGGCGCGGGAAGGCGCGTTAACGCATGCCGTAGTAGAGGCCGACCACATGTTCGGCCTCTGCAAAGAACAGCCAGCGGGATGTGGCAACGCCTGCGATATGGCTGAGTACAGCAATTCCAGCCAGGATGTGGCTGAAGGGTAGAAGCGTCAAGATCACCAAGGGCAGTGCGAAGGTGAGCACAAAAGCAATCACACGCAGTTTCTGGGCGTGTTTGCGGCCGATCACATAGATGAACTCCTTGACCAGATAGTTCGGCGCGGTGTGTGGATGCGCCATAGAACGCACAGTGCCGCGGTCGCCCAATCCTGTGGCGGTGCCCATATCTGTGCCGCTACTGGTTAGCGCGCTGTCGCCCCTTATCCACCAGAGGATTTGGATGACAGCCGCGATGGCCAGCAAGACGATGGCAATCGTGATGCGGCCTGACAACAGAGCCCCCCCTGCCAGCGAGAAACTGAGGTACAGTGCTGGCGTTAATGGGGTTTTCCAACGCGGGACAGTATCGAGCTGGGCATAGATCATCGAAGTCGTAAAGACAGTCAGCAGTGACAGTAGCGCTCCGATCCAGCCTAAGATCACGATATGTGTGGCAAAGAAGATCAGGCAGAGCGCGTAGAGCCCCATGAGGCAGAGCGCGGCGACGGCACAGATGCCCTCGCGACTGAGCCAACTGGTCCGCCATTGGCTAAGCGCACGCCAGGCGCGTTCTGGGTGGCCAAGGTGGAAGGTAGAGGACAAAAGCCCGCCCACCGCCAAAGCAAAGCCTATGAAAAAGAAAGCAAAAGCCACTCCGCCTGTTGGGGGCGTCAGATCGATGCCAAGCCAGAATAGAAGGCCGAACCCAAGACCAGAGAGGGTGGAAAAGATGATGACGGATGGTGCGGGATGCATCAGGCAGACCCTCCGGGCAGTTTATCCAGCGCTTTGTCGAGCCATCCGAGGAAACCGGTCGGCTCTTCGGCCACAGGTTTCAGAAGCGGAGCCAGAAGGCTCTGATCATCCCAGGAATCCTTGGGTCTTGGGGGCAGATATTTGTTCACAGGTTTGGTGCCCATTTCCGGCATGAGGTCGAATCCGCCTCTGCTTTCAACAAGTTGGCTGACGTCTGAATTTGGATCAGACAGGTCGCCGAAGTGGCGAGCGCCTGCGGGGCAGGTGCGCACGCAGGATGGAATTTGGTCTTCCTCGGGCAGGTTTTCATTGTAGATGCGATCGACACACAGGGTGCATTTCTTCATCACACCCTCTTCCTGATCCAACTCACGCGCGCCGTAGGGGCAGGCCCAGGCACAAAGGCCACAGCCGATGCAGTGATCCTCATTGACCAGAACAATGCCATCCTCAACCCGTTTGTAGCTGGCCCCTGTAGGACAGACGGTCACGCAAGGTGCGGTTTCGCAATGTAAACAAGACTTTGGGAAGTGGACGGTCTGCGTTGTGCCGTCCTCGGGCTGTACCTCATAGCTGTGTACGCGGTTGAGGAATGTGCCCATGGGTTCTGTGCCATAGGGGCGTTGATCAGACAAAGGCGCGCCGTAGTTTTCCGTATTCCAGCCTTTGCAGGAGATCACGCAGGCGTGGCAGCCAACACAGGTGTCCAGATCGATCACGAGGCCGAGCTTGCGGTTGGTTTGGGTTGGGAGATCAGTCATGTTTTGACCTCTGTATTGTGTCGGTATTGCAGCTTTATCGCGGAGGTGCGGAGCCTCGCTCTTTGAATTGAGGTCATACTCATTTGCCGACCTTCCATGTGAGTGTTTCCGGACCTTGCGGCACAGGTGATGTGATGGGGGCAAAGGTCGGTTGCGCCACAACAGGCACGGCCGCTTTTTCGATTTTCACACGCAGATCAAACCAAGCGGCCTGTCCGGTGATGGGATCAGAATTGGCCCACCGCAGGCCATCCCCTTTGGGCGGCAGAAGCTCGTGGATCAGATGGTTGAGCAAAAAGCCCCGGTTGGCTTCCGGCGCATCTTCAGAGAGCGCCCAGGTGCCACGGCGCTTGCCAATGGCATTCCACGTCCAGACGGTGTTTTCATTCAATGCTGACTGATGGGCCACAGGGACAGTGATAGCGCCATGCGCAGAGGTCACGCGTGCCCAGTCGCCTTCTTCAAAACCATGTTTGTTCCAGAGTTTGGTTGGCAGGTAGAGCGGGTTTTCCCCGTGCAACTGACGTAGCCAAGCATTTTGGGTGCCCCAGCTGTGATACATCGCCATCGGGCGTTGCGTGAGCGCATGTACATCAAACTCGTCCGGGTCAACGCGACCATCTTCCAGCGGTTCATACCAGATCGGCAGCGGGTCCATCACCTGCTTTAGACGGTCACGCAGATGATCTGGCGGCTGGATGTCGCCATGCCCTTCGGCGGCGCGCTGGAACTTGCGCATCGGTTCCACATAGAGTTGGAACAAGAAGGGTTGGGGCGCGTCATAAAGGCCGATCTGCACCGCCCAGTCCTGATAGTGCTGGTTCCATGGTTTCATATAGCGCGCATTGTCGGGCACATGTTCGATGGCGAAGCCGCCATTGTCGATGTAGCGCTGTAGCTGCTGCGGGTTCACCTTGCCGCGGCCAAACTGATCGCCCTCCTCGCCACGGAAGCCCGCGAGCGGGCCGACGCCCGGGCGACGTTCATGATTCACGATATAATCGGCGTAGTCTTTCCATTTGGGGGTGCCATCCTCATTGAGGAAATGTGGCAGTCCAATGCGCGCGCCCAACTCGATCAGGACGGATTGGAAGCCGCGCACGTCGCGATCCGGCTCCACCACCGGCCAGCGGATGGCGTCAGCGGCGCCATCGGCCTCACAAATGGGGCGGTCGAGCAGCGAGATACAGTCGTGGCGCTCCAGATAGGTGGTGTCTGGCAGGATCAGATCGGCGTAAGCGACCATTTCTGAGCTGTAGGCATCGGAATAGATGATGCGCGGGATGCGATAGCCGCCATCATCATTGCGGTCGGTCAGCATCTTAATCACGCCAGAGGTGTTCATCGTGGAGTTCCACGACATGTTGGCCATGTACATGAACAGCGTGTCGATCGGATAAGGATCTTGGGCGTGGGCGTTTGAGATCACCATATGCATGAGGCCATGCACGGACATGGGGTTTTCCCATGTGAACGCCTTGTCAATCCGGCAGGCCGTGCCGTCCTCATTGATCTGCAGGTCTTCGGGGCCACGCGGGAAGCCGAGATGCGGACCAGCGAGGGGTTTGCCCGGGCGGCCATAGCCGTGTGGCGTTGGGTGAGCGGACGCCGGCTTGGGATAGGGGGGCTTGAAGCGGAAACCGCCGGGAACTTCGACCGTGCCCAGAAGGATTTGCAGCACATGCAGGGCGCGGCAGGTCTGGAAACCATTGGAATGGGCGGAAATTCCGCGCATGGCGTGGAAGCTGACCGGGCGACCTGTCATGGTCTTGTGGGTTTCGCCACGGAAGTCCGTCCAGTCCTGTTCCAGCTCAAAGGCCTCGTCAAAAGCGACGCGGGCCAGTTCGGCGGCGATGGTTTTGATCTTTTGGGCGGAGATGCCGGTTTTCTCGGCCACGTTTTCCGGCGCGTATTGGGGATCAAGGTATTTCTCCGCCATCAGGTGCATCACCGTGCGATGGGTGACGCCTGCTTTGCGATAGGTCGCGGACAGGTCGGGGCGCACGCCCTTTTGGTCAAAAGGCGTGGGTTTGCCGGTGGTGCGGTCAATTACCAGTTCTTTGCCATCCGCATCGCGCATCAGTAGGCCGGTTTCCGCGTCTACCAGCACGGCTGCATTGGTGTATTGTGCGAGGTAATGCAGGTCGATCTTGCCCGCCTTCATCAGCTCATGAATGAGGGCGAGAATAAACAGCCCGTCGGTGCCCGGAGTGATGCCGACCCATTCGTCTGCCACGGCGTTGTAGCCGGATCGCACAGGGTTCACGCCGATGACCTTGGCTCCGCGTGCTTTGATCTTGCCGATGCCTGCTTTGATCGGGTTGCTGTCGTGGTCTTCAGCGACGCCAAAAATCATGAAGAGTTTTGTGTGGTCCCAATCAGGCTGCCCAAATTCCCAGAAGGCTCCGCCCATTGTGTAAATGCCTGCCGCCGCCATGTTGACCGAGCAGAAGCCGCCATGTGCTGCGTAGTTGGGGGTGCCGAAATGCTGTGCCCAGAAGCTTGTGAAACTTTGGGATTGGTCGCGGCCTGTGAAGAAAGCGAGTTTGTGCGGGGCGGTTTCATGCAGTTCCGTGAGCCAGCCCACGGCGGTGTTCATCGCCTCTTCCCAACTGATCTCTTCAAATTCGCCTGACCCGCGTGGGCCAACGCGCTTAAGGGGTTTTTTGAGCCGTGAAGGCGCGTTCACCTGCATGATCCCCGCAGACCCTTTGGCGCAGAGCACGCCCTTGTTGACCGGGTGGTCGCGGTTCCCTTCGATATAGGCAACTTTGCCGTCTTTCATGTGCACATTGATGCCGCATCGGCAGGCGCACATATAACAGGTTGTCTGACGAATTTCGTCAGAGACGTGAGGGCTTGTATTGAGGGCGGGTTGCTGGAATGTCATCTGGCCTCCCTTGGCGCGTTTCTAGGTGAGCAAGTAAATCCCCGCGAGAATAAAGCCTGCAATGAACAGGGTTTCGACAATGATGAGCGCAATGGCTGCACCGCCAACGCCGAGCACCTGTTTGAGATTGGTTTTCATGCCCACAGCCGCCACTGCTGTGAGCAGGAAGTAGCGGGACATGTCGCTGAGAAGGTCACATATTGGCGCAGGGATCGCGCCAAATGTATTGAGCGTTGCCAGCGCCAAAAAACCGAGCACAAACCCGGGCAGAATTGGGGGGCGCTCGCCGGTTGTGGGGGTTTTTACCAAGCTGCGGATCAGGAGCGACGCAATCAGAACAACGGGGGCAAGCATGGACACGCGGATCAGCTTGACCAGGACGGCCGTGTCGCCGACTTCCTGAGATATGGAGAACCCTGCGCCTGCAACTTGTGCCACGTCATGGATTGTGCCCCCTAAGAAGACACCGGCCATTTGATCACCCAACTCGAGTTGGGTCACGATGGCCGGATAGGCGATCATGGCGATGGTGGACATCACGGTCACGCCCATCACCGTGAAGAGCAGGCGTTCTTCGCTGCGATCATCCTTAGGTAGGATGGCGGCGATAGCCATAGCGGCAGAGGCGCCGCAGATGGCAACGGACCCTGCGGTCAGCGTGGCAAACCGCCACTTGTGGCCCAGAAATCGGGCGATAAACAAACCAAAACCAATGGTGGTTGCGACGCCCAGAATGGTCAAAGCGATCAGAGACCAACCCAGAGCCATCACCGACATGGCAGAAATACGCACACCCAACAGGGCAACGCCAATGCGCAGGAGGGTGCGGGCGGAGAAGCCGACACCGGCCACGGTGCGGCCCTCCTCTCCAAGAAAGTTCAGGGCGATCCCAAAGAGGAGTGCCAGCAGCATAGCTGGCGCGCCATGATGCTCAGAGAGAAGTTGCGCCGTAGCGGCCACGGTAATTGCAACGGCGACACCGGGGAAGTTCTTATGAAACGCCTCCTTTATGCGCATTTTGATCTGCGAGGAGAGGAGGCCGGGGGATCCAGTTCTGTTTGTCGCACGCAAGCGGGGAAATCCTTCTTTCTGTCAGCAGAGACAAACCGGTCCTGTTGGTCAAGGCAATGTTGGCGTTGGGCGGGGATTTATCTCTCTGACACAGGCGTGTAAGCGCGCATGTCTGGACCATTGTAAAGTGTCAGGGGGCGTATCAGGATGTTGCTGTCTTGCTGATCCATGCACTGGATGATCCAGCCCGGCATACGGCCAATTGCGAAGATCGGCACATAGAGATCCATCGGGATGCCGTGCAGTTGGTAGATGACGCCGGAATAAAAGTCGACGTTCACGTTTAGGCCATGGCGCGCGTAAGGCTTCATGGCGTCTACGACGCCTTGCAGGATTTCATACCATTCCGGCGCGCCCATTTCTTCGCCGAGTTTCTTGACGCCATCCCGCATGTGGCGCGCGCGCGGATCCTCTGCACGGTAGACGCGGTGGCCAAAGCCGGTGACAGCTTCGCGGTTCTTGCGTTTTGCTTTGACATAGGCGGCCGCGTTTTCTGGCGTGCCAATCTCCTGCACCATTTTCATCACGTCTTCTGCTGCGCCGCCATGGGCTGGGCCTGCCAGCGTGGAGAGCGCGGTCACGATGCCGCCATGAAGGTTTGTATCTGTGCCTATGGTCACGCGCGCGGCAAATGAAGACGCATTGGCGCCGTGTTCGGCGTGCAGGATAAAATCCACATCCGCAAGCTTGGCGGCGTCCTCAGAAGGCTTCTCCCCTTTCAGCATCCAGAGCCAGTTGGCGGCATGGCTGAGCGTTTTGTCGGCGGGCACAGGATCACGTCCGTTGCGGATGTTTTCATGCGCGGCGATGATCATTGGCACCTGCGAGGTGAGGCGCAAACCATTTGATAGAAACGCCTCCGCGCCGGTGTTTTGGCTGTCACTTTCAAGCGCGGCGAGGGCTGAAACGGCTGTGCGCAGCACATCCATCGGATGGCCGTCTTTGGTGGCGCGGATAATCTCATAGATCGCTGGAGGCAGGTCGCGCGCCGCTTTGAGGGCAGCATCAAAATCGGCAAGTTCAGCTTCCGTGGGCAGCTCACCATGGATCAGGAGATAGCACACTTCTTCAAACGTGGATTGGGTAGCGAGATCATGGATGGAATAGCCACGATAAGAGAGTTCCCCCTTGGCTCCGTCGATGTGACTGACGCCGGAGCGTTCGAAGTAAATACCCTTGAGACCGCGGTTGATCTTGACGTTTTCTGTCACGAGTGGCTCCTTAATTGCAGGAATTGGGGAGGAACAATGTCAGCATTAGAAACCGCCATCGCTGGTGCGAAAGCACGCAAATCACGGGTTGTGATGCCCGAAATGGAAGACGATCGGATTGCGCAAGCTGCGGAGCATTTGCGGGCCGATGGAATTTGTGTGCCGGTAGCGCTGGGCGACAATACGGAAGCGTATGTATCTGCGTTGATGGCGGCGCGAGGCGTGAAAGAAGCGGTGGCGCGGCGGATGGTGGCGCGCCCGTTATATCGTGCAGCTGCCATGGTGGCCGTTGGTGAAGCAGACGCGATGGTGGCTGGGGCGGTTGCCTCCACCAAGAAAGTGATAGAAGCCGCCAGCATTGGCATTGGGCTGGACGATGGCGTGACGGTCCCAAGCTCTTTCTTTTTGATGCGGTTTCCCAGTGGGCGAGAGGTGATTTTTGCGGACTGCGGTTTGAATGTGGACCCGGACGCCGAGGCGCTGGCGGCCATTGCGCAGGCGTCTGAGCGCTCAGGCAGAACGTTATTAGGGACAGCGCGCGTGGCGCTCTTGTCATTTTCAACAGGCGCTTCTGGATCTGGGGCGAGTGTGGACAAGGTGCGCGCGGCTGCGGAGATCACGGGCTTTGTGGGGCCGGTGCAGGGGGATGCCGCGCTTAATCCAACTGTGGCGGAGAAGAAGGGGCTTGGAGCCGGAGATGCCAATGTTTTGGTGTTTCCATCTCTGGATGCGGGCAACATTGCATATAAATTGGCGCAGGAACTGGCTGGCGCGCAGGCTCTGGGCCCCATTCTCCAAGGGTTTCGTAAGCCTGTCTGTGATTTGAGCCGTGGCGCAACCGTGCAGGACATCGTGGATGCCACGGCGGTGACCCTCGCTTTGGCTTGATTTGAACTGGGCTGCACATGTCGTAAATGGCAGGTGCAGCCCGACTTTTCCGTCGGGCGGATTGATGTCATCCTCCCGAACATGGTTTTAGTGGCCTTGCTGAGGAACCATATCGGCAGGATCAATGCCGGCGACCGCAACGGGCTTCTTCATGGCATCGCGGCGGAAGGGCTCTCCGAGTTCCTGATTGATCATCGCTTCGATCAAGGTGGTTTTCCCGTGGGTCATCTGGTCTTCCACAGCCTTGTTCAACGCGGCGGTCAATTCTTCCATCGTGCGCGCAACGACTCCCTGCAGGCCGCAGGCCTGCGCGATCCCTGCATAAGAGACCTGAGTGTCCAGCTCGGTTCCAACGAAGTTGTCGTCATACCACAGGGTCGAATTGCGCTTCTCGGCACCCCATTGGTAGTTGCGGAAGACGACCTGCGTCACTGCGGGCCATTCTTCGCGGCCAATCGCTGTCAGCTCTGTGACCGCGATGCCAAAGGCACCATCACCTGAGAAGCCGACCACGGGCACATCTGGGCAGCCGATCTTCGCCCCAATGACAGAAGGCAGACCATAGCCACAGGGACCAAACAGACCCGGTGCCAGATACTTTCGGCCCGCGTCAAAATCTGGATAGGCGTTGCCGATGGCACAGTTGTTGCCGATATCGGAGCTGATGATGGCTTCGCGAGGAAGCGCGGATTGAATGGCGCGCCATGCCATGCGCGGGCTCATCCATTCAGGTTTGTCCGCGCGCGCGCGCTCATTCCAAGTGGTGCCGGGATCATCGTCTTCATGATCCATCGACGACAGCTGTTGTGCCCAAGCGGATTTTGTTTTGGCAATGTGGCTCTTACGGGTGTCGCGGCCTGCGTCGCCTGCGGTTTCCGCCAGCTGTGTCAGGATGCCTGTTGCGACTTTGGCTGCATCCCCAACAATCCCGACATCGACTTTTTTGGTCAGGCCAATACGGTTGGGGTTGATGTCCACCTGAATGATTTTGGCGTCGGTCGGCCAGTACTCCATACCATAGCCGGGCAGGGTGGAGAACGGATTCAATCGGGTGCCCAAGGCCAAGACCACATCCGCATCTTTGATAAGTTCCATGGCCGCTTTGGACCCGTTGTATCCAAGCGGGCCTGCGAACAGCGGGTGCGATCCGGGGAAGGCGTCATTGTGCTGGTAGCCGACACAGACGGGCGCATCGAGTTTCTCTGCCAGTGCCATGGACGCGTCAATGCCGCCTTTGGACAGCACAACACCGGCACCATTGAGCATGACAGGGTTTTTGGCTTCAGAGAGCAGAGCGGCGGCTTGTGCGACCGAATCTGTGCCGCCAGAGGAGGCTTCAAACTCCACAGGTTCCGGCAGCGTGATGTCGATCACCTGTGTCCAGACATCACGAGGGATGTTGATTTGAGCTGGGGCGCTGTGGCGTTTGGCCTGTGCGATCACGCGGGCCAACACCTCGGCCACGCGGGACGGATCGCGCACTTCTTCCTGATAGGCGACCATGTCCTGGAACAGGGCCATTTGTTCGACTTCTTGAAAGCCACCCTGACCAACGGTTTTGTTGGCTGCCTGTGGGGTCACCAGAAGCAGCGGGGTGTGGTTCCAATAGGCGGTTTTTACAGCGGTCACAAAGTTGGTAATGCCGGGGCCGTTCTGCGCAATCATCATCGACATTTTGCCGGTGGCGCGCGTGTAGCCATCGGCCATCATGCCGCCGGAGCCTTCGTGTGCGCAGTCCCAAAATGTGATCCCTGCTTGCGGGAAAATGTCAGAAATCGGCATGAAAGCAGAGCCGATGATGCCAAAGACATGCTCAATGCCGTGTTTTTGAAGCACTTTTACAAAGGCTTCTTCGGTTGTCATTTTCATGAGGCGAACTCCATACTGCGCCCACTTGAGATGGGCGTGCTGTTTTGATGTGAAATTACGGTTTGGTGGTGTGGGGCGTTAGGGCCAGTTTTGCTGCCCAGATATGGCCAATTTTATTCCTGGGAGAGTGCTCTTGCGATTTTGTCGATGCCTGCGGGTATGCGCTCTGCCGGAATGGAGGAATACCCTAGGCGATAGAAGTTCTGAGGTGGCGTGTCACCTGAGAAGAAGGATGCGCCCGGCTCGATCAATACGCCTTCTTGCTTGAGGTTTTGCGCGAAGTGGGCGGCATTGGAGGCGCTGGGTCCCTGCATCCAGAATGAGGATCCGCCTTCGGCCCCTTTGCCTGCGACCAATAGGCCGGAATGGTCAATGGCTTCCTGCATAATGCTTCGGCGGCTTTTGAGTGCGTCTCTGATGCGGCGGATCAAGGCATCATAATGCCCTAGAGACAGGAAATAAGCTGCGGTTCGCTGAATGTGCCCTGGCGGGTGGCGCAGAACGGAAGCACGCAGTGCGCGGGCTTCGCGGATGAAGCTTTCGCTGCCAACAAGATAGCCCAGTCGCAGGCCGGGAAAGAGAGATTTGGAAAAGCTGCCGACGTAGATGACCCGCCCTTCGGTATCGAGCGATTTCAGCGCAGGTGAGGGGGCATCCACAAAGGACATTTCGAACTCGTAGTCGTCTTCAACAATCAGCGCGTCGATCTCACGTGCGCGATCCAAAAGAGCCTGCCTGCGTGTCATGGGCATGGTGGCTGTGGTGGGGCATTGGTGGCTGGGGGTGGTGAAGATGACGTCGGATTCTTCGGGAATTTGGGCTGGATCAAGGCCGTCCTTGTCCACATTGACAGGCTCCACATGACAGCGAGACTGGTTGAGAATATCGCGCAGCGCGTGGTAGCAAGGGTTCTCTATGGCGGCTGTGCGGCGTTGTGTCAGAAGCACCTGAGCCGCAATCCACAGTGCATTTTGAGCACCAAGTGTGATCAGGATTTCTTCGGGGCGCGCAATGATGCCACGGCGTGGCAATGTATTGCGCGCGATAAACTCGACCAATTCGGGATCATCCTGATCATAGTAGTCAGAGGTGAGAGCCGTAAAATCTTTTTGCCCAAGAGCTTGAAGGGCGCAGAGCCGCCAGTTGGCGTGATCGAACAAGCTTGGATCGGTTTGCCCATACACGAACGGGTAGCGATAATTGGCCCAGTCTTTGGGTTTGTCCGGGGTCACCCCCCCTGTGAACCGACGCCCAAGAGCGCGGGACCAGTCGACCTTGTCTTCGCGCTCTTTGGGGGGCGAAAAACTTGGCGGAACAGGGGCGTTCTCACTGACGTAGTAGCCAGAGCGCCCGCGCGACGTCAGATAGTCATTGGCCAAAAGTTCGGTATAGGCGAGGGTGACGGTGATACGCGACACCCCCAAATGGCTTGCCAGTTTGCGTGAGGAGGGTAGTTTTTCTCCACGCCGAAACCGGCCAGAAAGAATGCCTTCTGCGATAAGTTGCTGAATTTGGGCCTGAAGTGTGCCCTGAGAGTCAGGTGAGAGGAAGAAGGTTTCAACCGAGATAGCCATGGTGGGACGCTATACTGGACTTATTTGGGTTGCAAACTGGACTTTGTCATTCGGGCTTCACAGTTCGTTTATGCTTGAGGCTAGGCGGACGAGGCCGTGATTGCAGAGGTCTATCTTGGTGCCATTTGCAGAATGGGCGCGCGATCAAACCTGGTGGCACAGGGTGAAACTGGATGCCAAAGAGGAAGGCAAAGGCGGCGCGTTTGAAAGTCAAACCTGTGTTTCAGCAGCGCAAAGTGGGGTGCGTTCAAGGGAGGACGGACAACGCCCGACCTCCCTGACGTTCGCAAAACAGATCAGCCGAAGACTTTGGTGAGCGCGTTGTCTACCGCATTTGTGATTGTGTCGATATCTGCGGCTGTGGCGATCAATGCAGGCGAGAAGGCAATGACGTTATTACGGCCCGGAACCGAGCGGTTGGCAGCACCGATGATCACCCCTTGTGCGCCACAGTCTGCGACCACGGCGGCAATGTCTGCCTCATCTACAGGCTCTTTGGTCTCACGATCTTTGACCAACTCGCAGCCAAGGAAAAGTCCTTTGCCACGCACGTCACCGATGATGGCGTGTTTCTCCATGAGGGCCTTGAGGTTGCCCATCATGCGCTCGCCCATGGCGGTGCAATTTTCCAGCAACCCTTCTTCTTCGATGATGGCCATGTTTTCCAGAGCGGCAGCCGGACCGGCGGTGCAGCCACCGAATGTGGAAATATCCCGGAAATGATCCAGCTTGTCAGTTGGATCGGATTTGAACATTTCGAAGACTTCTTCGGTGGTGACCATGCAGGAGATTGCGGCATATCCAGAGGCAACGCCTTTGGCCATGGTTACGAAGTCAGGCTTGATGCCGTAGTGCTGATAGCCGAACCAATGGGTGCCCGTGCGTCCAATGCCGCAGACGACCTCATCAATATGGAGAAGGATGTCATATTGCTGACAGATCTCCTGTACGCGGTCCCAATACCCTTCAGGTGGGGTGATCACGCCACCGCCTGCGGTGACGGGCTCCAAGCACAGAGCCCCCACGGTTTCTGGGCCTTCTCTCAGGATCACATCTTCGATTTGATTGGCTGCGGCAATGCCAAAGTCACGACCGGATAGGTGGCCAAGGCCTAGCTCCTCTTTGCGGTACTCCATACAGTGTGGCACGCGGACAAAGTCCGGTGCAAAGGGGCCGTATTGCGCGTTACGTTCGTCTTGCCCACCCGCAGACATGGCTGCGAGCGTAGAGCCGTGGTAATCGCGATCACGGTATAGAATTTTGGTTTTCTTACCGCCGTATTTTTTGTGCGCGATCTGGCGGATCAGTTTGAAAGCCTTCTCATTGGCTTCTGACCCTGAGTTGCAATAGTAGACGCGGCTCATTCCCGGCATCTTTTCAATCAGTTTCTCTGCGTAAAGCGCACCGGGAATATTGCCGGCGGCATTTGCAAAATAGCACATTTTCATGAGGTTTTCGTGCACAGCATTGGCGATGCGTTCGCGGCCATAGCCCACGTTCACCGTCCAGACGGCGCCTGACACCGCATCAAGGTATTCTTTGCCGTTCTGATCCCAGACACGCATGCCCTTCCCTTCGATGATGATACGCGGGTCATTGGTCTCAAAAGGTTTGTGTTGGATCAGGTGGTGCCAAACATGGGCCTTGTCTGCTTTGACGACATGGCTGATGTCATTGTCTTTCAGAATGCCGTCCATGGCGGGAGACTCCTTAAAAAAACGCAACTTTGGCGTGCTGATTGACCCTCTACGGGCGATGTATCTCGATTTGCACGATATCCTCGCGACTTTTTCAAGCAGCTTTATAGGGCCAAAAGTTGTATCTTTATAAGTCCAAAGACTGCCAGCGTTCTCCTTTGAGAACTTCTCAAAGTGCCGCAAAGCCTTATTTTATATGTGTTTCTATCAAATGGTCAAAATTTCAATCGATGGAGGCGCAGGGGGCGGAGCACATTGATTTGACCAAAAAAACATTGATCGGTCGGTGAATTTCCGCTCGGATTGAGGGGGACGCGTTTTGCTGACAGCTCAAAAAGAGATCATAAGGTCCATTGGGTGCGGTTCATAACGCGCCACTACAGACAACGGGAGAATTGAAGATGAGTATCAAAAAAGTGCTTTTGGGCGCCACCGCATCCACGGCCATGCTGCTGGGGGCACAGGCCGCGACCGCAGAAATCACCGTCGCCTACTTTCTCGAATGGCCAATGCCATTCCAATACGCCAAACAAACAGGCATGTATGAAGAAGCGCTGGGCACCACCATCAATTGGGTGAGCTTTGACACAGGTACAGCGATGAGTGCGGCCATGGCCTCTGGGGATGTGCAGATTTCGGTGAGCCAAGGGGTGCCGCCTTTTGTTGTCGCAGCCAGTGCAGGTCAGGATATCCAGATTGTTGACGTTGCTGTAAGCTATTCCGACAATGACAACTGTGTTGTCGCATCGGGCTTGGAGATCGACAAAGACAGCGCGGCAGAACTCGCTGGCAAGAAAGTGGCCGTCCCTCTGGGAACCGCGGCGCATTATGGCTTCCTGAGCCAAATGAACCACTTTGGCGTTGATGTGGCTTCAATGGAAGTTGTGGATATGGCGCCGGCAGAAGGTGCCGCAGCGCTGGCTCAGGGGTCTTTGGATATGGCCTGTGGCTGGGGTGGTGCGTTGCGTCGTATGACCGAGCACGGCAATGTGCTTTTGACAGGCGCAGAGAAAGAAGAGCTGGGTATTCTGGTGTTTGATGCCACAACGGCCCCGGCTTCCTTCATCGCAGAAGAGGGCGACATGCTGGCGCAGTTCCTCGCAGTGACAGCCAAGGCAAATGCCATGTGGGCCGATGAAGCCAATCAGGCAAAAATGCTGCCGGTGATCGCCAAAGATGCCGGTATGGATGAAGAGGCCACGGCTTCGACACTGGCCACCTTCAAATTCCCAACAGTTGATGAGCAATTGAGCGGAGCATGGCTCGGCGGGACGGCGCAGAGCTTCATGCAAGGTGTTGCGGGCGTTTTTGTCGATGCTGGTTCTATCCCCGGTGCATTGGACAGCTATGACGGTACGGTGAACACCGCGCCCTTGGAAGCTGCAAAAGGGCTGTAAGCCTGACTGTGGGCTGGAGCCCGCTTCGAACGGTGCTCCAGTCCTTTACCTCTTCTTTCCCACGATATAGGCGGCTCACCGCCGTGCGCGTTGAGTGTTTTGCTTGACGTGCCCAATGACTGACAGGGACCATGACAGGATTATCTATTCAAAATCTGTCCATGCGGTTTGATTTGCCCAATGGTGGGCATGTTCAGGCGCTCAAGGACGTGAGCCTAGATCTCAAACAAGGGGAACTGTTGAGCGTACTGGGGCCATCAGGGTGTGGTAAGACCACCTTGCTCAATATTGTGGCAGGCTTTTTGGCCCCCACGGAAGGACAGATCGTCCTGAACGGCCACCAAGTGACCGGGCCTGATGCGGAACGCGGCATGGTGTTTCAGCAGGGCGCGCTGTTTGAGTGGATGAGCGTGCGGGACAATGTGAGCTTTGGGCCGGACATGAAGGGGATGCCCAAAGCGGAAAGCGCGGAAATCGTGGATCATCTGCTCGATGTGGTTGGTCTGCAGGACTTTAAAGAAAAGATGGTCTATGAGCTCTCTGGTGGGATGCAGCAACGGGTGGCGCTGGCTCGGTGCTTGGCCAATGACCCGGATGTCATCCTGATGGATGAACCGCTGGGTGCCTTGGATGCGCTCACGCGGGAGAAAATGCAGAGCCTCGTCCTCAAACTTTGGAAAGAGACGGGTAAGACGATCATTCTCATTACGCACTCGGTTGAAGAAGCGCTGTTGCTGGGCGAGCGGTTGTTGGTGATGGCGCCACGTCCGGGGCGCATACACAAGGAATACCGTCTGCCTTTTGCAGATATGGGAGTGGGGGCGGATTTGCGTGAGGTGAAGAAACACCCCGACTACGCGCCAACCCGCGAAGAGATCCTCAACATGATCTGGAACATGGAAGAAGAGATCATGGGCCGCACAGAGGAGAGCGCATAAATGGGACAGATTATTGCAGATCTCGGCGGCGAGTTGATCACGCTGTTTTTGTCGGTGCTGCGCATGTTGCCGTATCTGGCACTGTACATCGGGCTCATTCTATTTGCGCTGTTTGTCTATACGCAGATCAAGCATCGGCTGTCGCCTGTTCAAGATTTTACCTCCCTGAAAACGGTGACATTTGGCGATGAAAGTGCCGTGGTGTCCAACAAGGCGGCTTCTGTCATCTCGGTTGTTTTGATTTTTGTCATCTGGGGGGCATTCACAGGATCCGCTTGGTTGCCAAAGTTCCTGCACGCTCCGGGACCGTTTCTGGGCGATGCGCGCTTTACCTATACGCTTGAGACAGCGGATGGTGAAACCGCGCAGGCGCAGGTTGCCGTTCGGGTGCATGAAGCAGGGCAGAAGCCCGATGCGCCTGTGGTGGATGGCAACGAAGGGCTGGCGCAGAATGACACGCTGGTTGTTCAGGCCTATCGCTCCAAGCTGCTGCGATGGGATGCCAATGATGCGGTCACGCGCAAAGACGGGGCAAAGATCGTTGCGGTGAACGAGACACCGATCAGCCGTGACACGGATGTGGATGTGGGCTTTGGCCGTGTTGCCCTTACGGATAAGGGCACGTTGAACTTTGAGCCGGACAAAGGCTGGCAGATGGAAAACATCTGGCTGCCTGCTCCAGAGAGCGTGTGGCAAAGACTGATTTCAGTTAGCCGTGATGGGTATCAGAATGTCACGCTGGCTGAGCATCTCAGCTATTCGTTGTTTCGCGTGATTGTTGGGTTTGCCTTGGGCGCCGCGGTGGGTATCCCGCTGGGCTATGCCATGGGGCTGTCAAACTGGTTCCGAGGGTGGTTTGATCCGATCGTCGAATTTATGCGCCCCGTGCCACCACTGGCATTGATTCCCTTGGTGATTATTTGGGCGGGGATCGGCGAGCAGGGCAAGATCATCCTGCTGTTTTTGGCGGCGCTTTGGATTATGGCAATTGGCGCACGCTCTGGCGTGTCCGGGGTGAAAATCTCAAAAGTGCATGCCGCCTATTCGCTTGGTGCAAGCAAGCGACAGATTTTGCGCCATGTGATCATTCCGAACTCCTTGCCTGAAATTTTCACCGCCGCGCGGGTTGCCATGGGGGTGTGCTGGGGGACGGTTGTGGCTGCAGAGCTGGTTGCCGCTGAAAAAGGTGTGGGCAAGATGATTGTGGCCGCGTCCAAGTTTCAGGATACGGATATTGTTCTGATGGGCATTATCCTGATTGGCATCATCGGCTTTGGCATCGACATGCTGATGCGTTGGGCCGAGAAATATCTGGTGCCATGGAAGGGCAAAGGCTGACCGTCAAGGCATGATTTTGGGGGAAGAGGGGCCAGCCCCTCTTGGCCATATGGTCAATTCACCCCGGGATATTGAGAGCCAAATGAAGGGGCGGATGCAGGGCATCGGCCCCTTTTCCCGTTGTGCCGCGCTGCTTGACAAGTTGACGGGATGTCTTATGTGGGGCGGGTTGCTGCGCAGCCGCGTGAGCAGGCCGCGCCGGGTTTTCTGAGACCGAACGGGCGCATCAGTGACAGATTTCGTTCCCATCACGCAGGGTTCTGACGGACAGGCCGGATGGCACAGAATACGTCTGTGTCGTGGCGGTGCTGCCTTACCCTGTTGCTTCTCCTTTGCGGGAGGTGGCGTTGGCCGTGCCTGAGTGTGCGGCATGAAAGGACATAGACATGTCGACATTTGACGGATTGGGACTGTCGCCGACTTTGCTCAAGGGCTTGAAAGCGGCCGGCTTTGATGCGCCGACCCCTATTCAACAAAAAGCCATTCCACTGGCTTTGGAAGGTCATGACATATTGGGGCTTGCGCAGACCGGAACGGGCAAATCTCTCGCCTTTGGCCTTCCTATGATGGATCAGTTGCTGGCAAAACGTGGCAAACCAGCCCCTAAGACCGTGAAGGCCTTGGTGTTGGCGCCGACGCGCGAGCTGGTCAATCAGATTGCGGACAACCTGCGCCCGATGGTGCAGGGCACGCCGATGAAAGTGATGACGGTTGTCGGCGGGCAATCCATCAATCGCCAGATTTCTATGTTATCACGTGGCACAGATATTCTTGTGGCCACGCCGGGACGGTTGATTGACCTATTGGATCGGCGCGAGATTGATCTGTCGACGGTGGGGTATCTTGTGCTCGATGAAGCGGATCAGATGCTTGACATGGGGTTCATCCATTCGCTGCGCAAAATTGCGCCTCATCTGGGCACACCGCGCCAGACCATGCTGTTTTCGGCAACCATGCCCAAACAAATGGAAGAACTGAGCCGCGCGTAT
Organism: Shimia sp. R11_0; assembly: GCF_017744035.1. Taxonomy (NCBI): domain Bacteria; kingdom Pseudomonadati; phylum Pseudomonadota; class Alphaproteobacteria; order Rhodobacterales; family Roseobacteraceae; genus Shimia; species Shimia sp. R11_0. The sequence continues at coordinate 615,972 of NZ_JAGHQY010000001.1, forward strand.
CTCAGCGATCCCAAACGCGTGGAAATTGCGCCGCCCGGCAAGACGGCGGATAAGATTGCCCAATCTGTTGAGTTTCATGAAAAGGCTGAGAAGCGCGAACGGCTACGGGAAATCCTGTCGGAGAATATGGGGGAGAGCACGCTGATTTTCTCGCGTACCAAACATGGTGCGGAGCGGATGAAGAAGCAGCTGGTGGCTGAAGGCTTCAATGCGGCTTCGATCCATGGCAACAAAAGTCAGGGCCAGCGGGACCGTGCAATTGAAGCCTTTCGCAATGGTGAGGTTACAGTGTTGGTCGCAACGGATGTTGCCGCGCGTGGCATTGATATTCCGGTGATTTCGTTGGTTATCAATTTTGATTTGCCCAATGTGGCGGAAAGCTATGTGCACCGCATTGGGCGCACTGCCCGTGCCGGGCGCGATGGGCGCGCGATATCCTTCTGCGCTGCGGATGAACGGGACTACCTGAAGGATATTGAGAAGCTGATTGGCCGCCGATTTGATCGGCCTGAAGGGGAGCCTGAGGAGCCCAAGAAACAGTATGGGCGTGGCCCGCGCTCAGGTGGCGGCGGAAAGTCTCGAAATCGAGGTCGTGGCTCGGGGCAAAAAGCGGCTCAGAGTCCGTCTGAGACCGCAGCACGTAAAGGGGATGGCGCCAAGCCCAACACACGCCGTCCGCGTCGCCGGCGCAATCGCGCAGGAAAACCTGCGGCGTAGAGCGCAGCAGGTTCCGTCTGGACTGGGCCTGATTTACACACCTATAAGATGTGGCTGGTAGTATTTGCTTGAGCTTATGCCCCTGTGGGGCATAGGCGTGATCAATGCGGGCGTACTGTTGTTTGAAAGGATCTGGGTGTGACGAAAAGGAAATTGGCTGCGGTGTGGTTGGCGACGGCTTTGTTGGCTGTAACGTCTTGCGGAACCACCTATGAGTTGCCCAGCATAAGCGCGGAGCAGACCTCTCGTGCAAAACAGCTTTTTGCCGAGGGTCAGGCACAAACCGCCCGCGCGCCGATGTCCACATCTGCTGCTGAACGGCGTTTCCATCGTGTGCGGGCAAAAATTGTACCCACAGGCAGGGCTGTTTGTGAGGCCGCGACAGCCGATCGCGGTGATTTTGAGTGTAATGTCACAGTCGAAATTGATCGGGAGATGAAGAGCCGAAATGCTTACTTTACATATGAAAAATCCGGTCCTGTCATTCGGCTGAGCATGCCTTTGCTGCAAGACAGCGCAAATGACGACGAAGTGGCCTTTGTCATGGGGCACGAATATGGGCATTTGATCGGGCGCCATATCGACAAGCAGCAGCAACAGGCTTTGGCTGGTGCGCTCATTCTCGGCACCCTGGCGGCTGCTGCCGGGGCGTCAAATGGCAATTCATATGATCCGCTGCTTGTTGAAAGTAGCATGGCGCTTGGCGCTGCGGCTGGCGGCATGGCCTACTCTCAAGCCTATGAGTTGGAGAGTGATACGCTCGGAACCCGCATTGCTTATATGGCTGGCTATGATCCAGTGGCGGGGGCGCGGTATTTTGCACGCCCCGAAGGGGATCGTCTGGACACGGGAAAGTTGAGTTTTTGGGGGACCCATCCGCCAGACGAAAAGCGGGTGGCGACGGTATTGGCCACGGTGGCGCAGATTGAAGCGCAACAGGCGTTGCAGAAAAAGTAGTGTGTTCAAAACGAAAAAGCGCCGGACGATTGCCCGGCGCTTTTTCTTCTGTCGTGAGCTGTGATCAGCTCATTGGCACGCCGGAGATAGCTTTGGTTTCACAGAACTCTTCTAGCCCCCATGTGCCGCCTTCGCGGCCGTTGCCGGATTGGCCGTAGCCGCCGAACGGCGAGCCGTTGACGCGGGAGATGCCGTTTGTTTCCACCATGCCAGAACGCACTTGGCGGGCCACGCGTAGACGTTTCTCGTCATCCTGTGTCTGGATGTAGTTGGTCAGGCCATAGACCGTGTCATTGGCCATTTGCACGGCTTGTGCTTCGTCTTCAAAAGACGAGATGGCGAGGACCGGGCCAAAAATCTCTTCGCGGTAGATGGTCATCTCTGGGGTCACGTCGGCAAAGACCGTGGGGCGCACATAATACCCTTTGTTGACCCCTTCCGGCCGTCCCAAACCACCTGCGACAAGGGTTGCGCCCTCTTTGATGCCGGTTTCGATCAGCCCTTGGATTTTGTTGAACTGGAGTTCCGACACGACCGGCCCAATGTGGCGACCGGCCTCAGTGGTGGCACCCACCTGTGTGGCTTCTGCGGCGGCCTTGGCCTGTTCTACGGCGTCTGCATAGCGCCCGCTTTCGACCATCATACGTGTTGGTGCGTTGCAGGATTGGCCAGAGTTTTGCATGCAGTGGATTACGCCGCGCTTGACGGCTTTTTCATCTGCATCCGCAAAGATGATGTTGGCACCTTTGCCGCCCAGTTCGAGGCTGACGCGCTTGAGTGTGTCCGCGGCGGCTTTGGAGATGGCGATGCCTGCACGTGTAGAGCCGGTGAAGGACACCATATCAACGCCCGGATGTGAGGAAAGTTGTGATCCTACACCAACACCATCTCCGTTGACCATGTTGAAAACACCGGCGGGGAAGCCAGCTTCATCCATCATTTCGGCAAAGAGGATAGAGGAGAGCGGCGCGATTTCGGAGGGCTTTAGAACCATGGTGCAGCCTACCAGCAAGGCAGGGATTGCCTTCAGGAACACTTGGTTCATTGGCCAGTTCCATGGGGTGATCATAGCGCAGACGCCAATCGGCTCTTTGCGCATACGATCCGCGCCCATGGCGTATTCAAACTCAAAGCTCTCCAAGGCTTGTAGGAAGCCATCCAAATGCCAGACGCCCGCGCCCCATTGGTTGTTCGTGGCCAGATCTTTTGGCGCGCCCATTTCCAGACGCATGGCCTCTGCCATGTCTTCACGGCGCGCTGTGTAGATGTCGCGCAGCTTTTTCACCAAAGAAACGCGCTCCTCCAGTGGTGTCTCGGCCCAGGCAGGGAAAGCGGCGCGCGCGGCTGCAACCGCGGCATCCGTATCGGCCTGATCCCCCAAGGAGATCACGGCACAGACCTCTTCGGTGGCCGGGTCAATGACATTGAGGTCATTGGCGGCAACAGGATCGACCCACTGGCCGTTGATGTAGAATTGGCGTTTCTCGATCATGGTGTTCACTCCCTCTCGATCTTGACGCCACTGTGCCGAGCAAATTTGGGCCCCGCAAGTGGCTGGACGTCCGGTCACAATAAATTTGATCAAATTATTTCTGGCACAGAGGGGGTGGCGTTCATGGGAGACAGATGTAGTCTGCGCAATGTCGCGTTGCGGCGTCGAAACCTATTTTTGCACATTGGCCTAGCCCGCGCGTTTTGGCGCGCCCGTTTTTGGTCACTGTGTGGCATGTGCACCCAAGTAAAAGGAGGGACCCATGGGCCTTCGTATCAATGATGTTGTGCCGAATTTTACGGCAGAAACCGATCAGGGAACGATCACTTTTCACGATTGGATCGGCGAAAGCTGGGCGATTTTGTTCTCGCACCCCAAAGACTTTACGCCTGTCTGTACCACCGAATTTGGAGCTGTGGCTCAGTTGGCGGACGAATGGGCGAAACGCGGCACGAAAGTGATTGGCGTTTCCGTCGATGGCGTTGAGGACCACAAAGGCTGGAAGAAGGATATTGAATCCTACGCCAGCGCCGATGCTGGCTTCCCAATCATCGCCGATGACGGGCTGGCTGTTTCCAAAGCGTTCGATATGTTGCCTGCGGAAGCCTATTTGCCAGATGGGCGCACGCCTGCAGATAGTGCAACAGTGCGTTCTGTGTTCATTATTGGCCCAGACAAGCAACTGAAGCTGTCTATGACTTACCCAATGAATGTTGGCCGCAACTTCGCGGAAGTTTTGCGTGCGTTGGATGGGCTGCAGACAGCAGCCAAAGAGAACGTAGCCACCCCTGCGAATTGGACCCCGGGCGGTGATGTGGTGATTCCGGTCGCCGTGAGCGACGAAGACGCCAAAGCAAAATACGGTGAATTCACCACGCATTTTCCGTATCTTCGAACTGCGAAACTGCCTCAGTAAGGCATTTCCGGAGCAATTTTGATATTGCTCTTTTTGCACCTTATCCTCAGCGCACTGCCAAGTTATTGGCGGTGCGTTTATTTTTCAGATTGAGCCCTGTGGCATCTTGCGTGGCCGCAAAATGGTGACTGTGACGCAAAGAATGCCTGCGGATCGCTCACAAAGTGACCAGAGTTAATCTGGTAGAAACCGGTCAGCATGCAGATAGGTTGCATGATGCGATTTGCCCAATATCTCCCCGTGGTCCTTGCGGGTGTGTTTTGTGCGACGGTTTTACCCGTCATGACAATGGTTGGCGCGCCTTTAAAAGAAGGTGGCCCCAGGGTGGTCGTCGCGGGTCCAGGAGTTGACCTGACTAGCTTGGTTGAAGAGTCCGGTGGCTGGGTGGTGGGCGTATCACGTGCGCCTCTTGCCATAATGGGGACATCTGACGCCGAAGATTTCGACATGCGACTTAAATTGAATGGGGCATGGGCCATCCTCGACGGCGACGCGCTGGCTTGGCTCTGCGATGTGAAGACATGAAAGAACATCCCAAATTGGTGAAATCTCGCCAAACAGGCGTAAAAGTTTTGGCGATCGTGGCAGCTCTGCTCGGCGTTGTTGCAGTCGGGGTCGGGGCTATGCTCGGCGGCAATGTACCAGTGATCACCGGTGGATCGGCGATACTTGTTGGGTTGGCAGTTTACGCCACGCGCCTTGGTGGCGGTCTCGCTGCGCGTTTGAGCGTATCTGTCGCATGTTGTGGGCAGATTATGGTGCTGTTGGCGGCGATGGCGGGCCATCCGTGGCAGCTCGACATTCACATGATGTTCTTTGCCATGTTGGCAATGATTTCCATGTTGATTTGTCCCGTTTCAATTGTCGCCGCCGCAGGTGTTATTGCGCTGCACCATTTGAGCATGACCTTCCTTCTACCCTCCTTGGTGTACCCTTCGGTAGATTTGCTTGAAAATGTCGGGCGCACAGCGCTTCATGCTGTGATCGTCGTGGCCGAGACAGGAATCCTTGTCGGCTCGGTGATCAACTATAAGCGTCAGTTGAAGGCGCTGAGCAAAGAACAGTCCGCACAAGCCGAGTTGATGGATACCGTTCGCGAAGAGAAGGCGCTGATTGAGGCTAAAGAGAAAGCGCAATCACACGTGGTGGAAACGTTGCATGAGCGTTTGACTCGTATTTCGCAAGGCAACCTAGATGCCTTCATTCATGACAAATTCGCCGATGGCTACGAAGACCTGCGCAAGAGCTTCAATGACTCCGTGCAGTCTCTTGGGGGGATTGTGAGTTCGGTGACCAAGATTTCCAGTCAGATTGAAATCGACAGCCGCGAGCTTTCTGAAGTGTCTTTGAACGTAGCACACAGTACGGAAAAGCAAGCTGGCGAATTGCAACATGTCACAGAAGCCGTAGAGCATATCGCGGAGGCCATGAAAGGCGCTGTTGGCAAAGCGATGGACACGCAAAAGCGCTTTGACAACACAACGCATCTTACACGCAATGGCACGGAAGTGGTGCGCCAAGCTGTGTCCACCATGGATGAAATCGAGGCCAGCTCCAGTCAAATTGATCATGTGGTGACGCTGATTGAAGACATTGCTTTCCAAACAAATCTTCTCGCTTTGAACGCAGGTGTGGAAGCCGCACGTGCGGGTGAAGCGGGAGCCGGTTTTGCCATTGTGGCGTCGGAGGTGCGTGAATTGGCGCATCGCTCTGCGGAAGCCGCTCAGAACATCAATGGATTGATCTCTCAGAGCAACGGCCACGTAGCGAGCGGTGTTTCACTGGTGCGAGAGGTTGGTGTTGCGCTTGAGACCATCTTGAATGACGTGAGTGAAGTGCGCGGAAATATCGCGGAAATCTCTGAAATTTCGGACAAGCAGGCACAATCCGTGGCCCAGATCCGCGACAGTATGCAAACGATTGGCTCTGAGACGCAGGCCAATGCAGCGCGGTCTGAAGAAGCCTCTGCGGCGACCTCAAGCCTTGATATGGCTGTGGATCGGCTGGTGGATGGGCTGTCAGGGTTCCGTGTGGCTGACGAAGCTCGACAAGAGCATGTCTCTGAAGCTGATCTGGATGAGGAATGGGCGGCGGCTTGATCCCCGAGCACCCTTTCAAAAAAAGCCCCGGTTTCGCAACCGGGGCTTTTTTATTTCAGAAGAGAGGAAGCGCTTAGTCTTCTTTCTTCTCTTTTTTCTCTGGAACGATCTCTTCGCCGGTTTCCTGATCCACAACTTTCATGGACAGGCGCACCTTGCCGCGGTCGTCAAAGCCGAGCAGTTTGACTTTCACTTCCTGACCTTCCTTCAGAACGTCGGACGGGTGGTTCAGGCGGCGGTTCTCGATCTGAGACACGTGCACCAGACCATCGCGCTTACCGAAGAAGTTCACGAAAGCACCGAAGTCGACGATTTTCACAACTTTACCGGTGTAGATCGCGCCTTCTTCTGGCTCTGCCACAATCGCGTGGATCATGTCGTAGGCTTTCTGGATCGAGTCACCGTTTGGCGATGCAATCTTGATCACGCCTTCGTCGTTGATATCGACTTTGGCGCCGGAGACTTCGACGATTTCGCGGATCACTTTACCACCGGAGCCGATCACTTCGCGGATCTTGTCGGTTGGGATGTTCATGGTCTCGATGCGCGGAGCGTGGACGGAGAATTCCGATGCGCCGGAGAGAGATTTGTTCATCTCACCCAGGATGTGCATGCGACCTTCTTTTGCCTGTGCGAGCGCTTTTTCCATGATCTCAGGTGTGATGCCTGCGACTTTGATGTCCATCTGCAGCGAGGTGATGCCGTTTTCGGTACCCGCCACTTTGAAGTCCATGTCGCCGAGGTGGTCTTCGTCACCCAGAATGTCGGTCAGGATCGCGTAGTCACCGCTGTCTTCCAGGATGAGGCCCATGGCCACACCGGCAACGGCGGATTTCAGAGGCACACCTGCGTCCATCATGGACAGAGAGCCACCGCAAACGGATGCCATAGAGGAAGAGCCGTTGGATTCGGTGATCTCAGACACAACACGCACGGTGTATGGGAAGTCGGTTGCCGCTGGCAGAACCGCCTGCAGCGCGCGCCATGCCAGTTTGCCGTGACCGATTTCGCGGCGACCGGGAGGGCCCACGCGACCAGCTTCACCCACAGAGTAGGGAGGGAAGTTGTAGTGCAGCAGGAAGTTGGAGCGGAAGTTGCCGTGCAGCGCATCGATGATCTGCTCATCGTCGCCGGTGCCCAGAGTGGTCACAACCAGCCCCTGTGTTTCACCGCGGGTGAACAGAGCGGAGCCGTGGGTCCGTGGCAGCATGCCGGTTTCACAAACGATGTCGCGGACTTCGTCAGTTTTACGGCCGTCAATGCGGGTGCCAGTTTTGACAACGTCACCACGCAGGATGCCTGCTTCGAGCTTCTTCAGAGCGGAGCCGAGGTTCGCGTCTTCGAGCTGCTCTTCAGACAGAGCTTCTTTGATCGCGTCGCGTGCGGCAGCCACAGCAGTGGTGCGTTCCTGCTTGTCACGCAGAGCGAAGGCTGCGCGCATCTGCTCTTCACCAGCAGCTTTTACCGCTTCAAACAGGTCGGCGTACTCTGGTGGTTGGAAGTCAAACGGCTCTTTGGCCGCTTCTTCGGCCAGATCAATGATCAGATCGATCACCGGCTGGATGTTCTCGTGGGCAAAGTTCACCGCGCCGAGCATCTCTGCTTCGGTCAGCTCATAAGCCTCAGATTCCACCATCATCACGGCATCTTTGGTGCCGGCCACAACCAAATCCAGACGCTGATCTGGGTTGGTGCGCAGATCCTGCATGTCGTCAACGGTTGGGTTCAGAACGTATTCGCCGTCTTCATATCCAACACGTGCACCTGCGATTGGGCCCATGAATGGCGCACCAGAGATGGTCAGTGCGGCAGAGGCTGCGATCATCGCCACGATGTCAGGGTCGTTGACCATGTCGTGCGACAGCACGGTGCACATGACCAGAACTTCGTTTTTGAAGCCATCCACAAACAGCGGGCGGATCGGACGGTCGATCAGGCGCGCGGTCAGGGTTTCTTTTTCGGTTGGGCGCGCTTCGCGCTTAAAGAAGCCACCCGGTACTTTACCAGCGGCATAGTATTTTTCTTGGTAGTGTACGGTCAGTGGGAAGAAGTCCTGACCTGGCTTTGGTGACTTAGCAAAAGTCACGTTGGCCATAACGGATGTTTCGCCCAGAGTGGCGATCACGGACCCGTCGGCCTGACGGGCAACTTTACCCGTTTCCAGTGTGAGCGTCTCTTCGCCCCACTGCATGGATTTCTTTGTTACTTCGAACATCATCGTATCCTGTCTGGGAGCTCTCCTAGGCGTATCCCAGGTCTCCCGTTTGAAATGGTGGCCCCATTGCCACCGATCCCCGTTATCTTGCTTCGAGCGCCGGGATCAGAGCGCAAGCTTTCAGATGGTCGGCCCATATCTGAAAATAGGCCTTTTGGAAACCAGATTTTGAAGAGTGGGGTTTTGGCGGAAGGGGCGCGCGTGGCAAGATGTGTTACTCTTGCTGCGTTTGGGGCAACATATTGTTTACGCGCAAACCGTGGCAATTTGGTGCGAAATTGTTGAAGATGATTGTGCTGCACGGCTTGGGGGCTTGTCGTGTGATTCTGGTAGCGCCGATGGCGTGCAATTTTAGGTATGTTCTATGAAAGCCTCTTTCTTGGTTTCTAGCTTGGTCGGCGCGGCGCTCGCCCTATTGTCAGGATGCTCTGAAGTTGATCCTTCGCCAGATGGGGCGACTGTGTCAGCTTCTGTTGATCGGTCGACAAGCGCGGACGCGTCTGATGCGAAAGATGTTGTATCCAAGAGCACAGTTTCCTCGGCTCCTGCGTCGCCACGGATCATGGCCATGGGGGATAGTATGATGGCGTGGCACGCACTGACGCAGGCCTCTGTGTCACATGCCATCGAAGATGCCCTAGATGAACCGGTCTCAAGCTATGCGGTGAGCGGTGCGCGCGTTTTATATAGCTTGCCTGTGACGGGGGCATTAGGCCTCAGAATTTCCAGTCAGTACCGCAAGGGCGATTGGGATTGGATTGTGCTCAATGGCGGCGGCAATGATCTCTGGCTGGGATGCGGGTGCGGGGCCTGCACGCGTACCATGGAAAAGCTGATTTCAGAGGATGGCAAGCGGGGGGCAATCCCTGAGATGGTGCAGAGGTTGCGCGCCACAGGCGCACAGGTTGCCTACGTTGGGTATTTGCGCAGTCCCGGCGTGTGGTCTCCGATTGAGGGGTGCCGGGACAATGGCGCAGTGTTAGAGGAGCGCATTACGCGATTGGCAGAGTTGGATTGGGGCGTTCATTTTGTCTCTTTGCAAGACTTGGTGCCAGAAGGGGATCGCAGTTTCCACGGCGTGGATATGATCCACCCGTCCCTGAAGGGGAGCCGGGAAATCGGAAAACGTGTCGCCGCCGTCATTTCCACAAATGATCAGGGCAGATAGGTCGGAGACTTAATGAAATGCGCCTAAGCCACACCATTGTGTGTGGCTTTTGTGATTCAAAGAGAATAACGGGCTTGAATAATCTGAGTAAATTTATCAGATAATATGTGCCCAGCCAGACATCGTTCAGATGAGCCGGGGTTTCCAATTATGAAGCCGCGACATCCGTCTATTACCTTGGCGCCGATGGTCGCGCATCGGCCAGAGGATCATACGATGTCCCATCTCTTTGCCACGCTTTTGGCAACTGACGATCTTGCTCAAAGAACAGGCTGTGGTTTGAAACCCGAGCTGCGTTCCGCAATGGAAGCCAGTCTGCGTTTCCCGGCGAAGGCGGCATCGCCCATGCACCATGGTCCTCTGGTGCTTGATCCGTCTGATCCGAGTGTTGTTCGGTTTCTCGTGAAATCGCCACATGGCGCGAAAACGGATATGGAGCAGAAAGCATGAGCATGCCGTACAAAAGCATAGATGTGCTTCGTACCGTTGGCTGTGACACATTTGAGATGGGTCTGCTGCCGGTGTTGCGTCATTTGGTATTGGGCATGTTGGAGGGGGAGGCCAAGGCTTGCGCACGCGCGTTTGACATCGCAATCGAACGTTATGGCGAAGCGATTGGACTGCCTGTGGCACATGGATTGCAGAAAATGGCTGTGAGCTGGTTGACCTGCCGCCAAAGCGAGAGCGGGCCTGAAATGCGCGACCCTCTGTGCCTTGAGGCAAAGAAGACCGTGACGGAAGACGAGATCCAGATTATTTCAATGGTGCATCACATGCGCCGAGACAACGCCTCAGCGGCAAGGTCGGCTGTGGCCTGTGTCACACATGGGCGCATGGATCCCGAGTTCATTCGGGCGGGCCTGTCATTTGCGCATCGTTTTCCAGCAGGGGTACGGAGAAACGCGCGCCCGGCTGGGCGCCCGAAGCTCTCTGTTGTGGCTTGAGTTTAGGTCTGTTCGGCTTTTGCACGTTTGGCGCCCGGGCGTTCGGTGATGCCGAAGGCCTTGCGCGCGGTCACAAGCCGCAGGTCTTCTGGATCCATACCCATAGACAAGAGTGTCTTGCGATCAAAACGTTCTTTTGCAGTGGCTCTGTCGTGGGCTGTACCAAAGAGACGATCAATCCAATCCAGACCAAAGCTGACTTGGAATGTGGCGTGGTGGTCTTGGAAGTGATGCGCAAGGTGCTTGCGTGTGACGTATTGCCCGAACTTTCCTTTGGGAACGTTGAGGTGGGATAGGGTGTGGCAGTATTCATACATTGCAAAGGCGGTGACCGAGCCAACAAAAAGGGCAATGTAGGACAGGGTAAAGGCCATGTTCAGGCCAAGGAAAGGCCAGAGAATCAGCGTATGTATCGCGATGGACAAAACGCCAAAGCGTACAGGATACCAATGATCGTCACCGGTAAAAAATTCGGGGTCGGTTGGATACTCGTGGTGGCCAATGTGGCTTTTGTACAGCTCATTGAATGTGCCCTGATCCGTGGGCGGTTCGCGGTGAAACAGGAAGCGATGCATCACGTATTCGACGAAAAGCTGCGCGATGTAGCCATACACCAGTACAACAGGAATCCACCACGACAGGTTTTGCGTGATCAGCCAAAGACCAACGAGCCAGAATGGAAACAGCCGATGCAGGCTGCCCATGCGTATCAATACTGACAAAGTTGCTTTCATGGTGTCCTCCCCTTTGAGAGGTGGATTTTGAGAGTGAATGGCGGCTCTGTCAAATTGACTTGGCGTCAGGTGTTAGGGGCGATCAATGGCTCGCCTCCCAGACCATGCAGGCCCTGGCGCACCAGATCTGCGACCAAGTCTTCTGTGGCTATTTTCTGCACGCTGACGCTGGCCTTTAGCGCAAGGGCGGCGGCCGTGCCGGTGGCCTGCCCCATCGTCATGCATTGTGGCATGCCACGTACGGAGGCAAATGCCACATCATCTGCTGAAACAATGCGACCCGCAAACATCAGGTTGCGGATGGTCTTGGGAACCAACGCGCGGAAGGGCAGGGTGTAATATTGCCCGGGTTGTACAATTGCTTCATGTGTCATGCTGTCTGAGTCGCGCATCACGTCATCAATGGGATTGTCACAACAGACGATGCCGTCTTCGTATTTTCGCGCCTGCGCGAGATCTGCGCCGCACACCCGCACCATCCCCTCTAATTTGCGCGTTTCACGCACGCCCACAGTGGGGCCTAACATCTTCATATGCGCATTCTCAAAGCCGGGAACGTCGCTGCGCAAAAACTGCGAGAGTTGTAGACAGCGGCGTCGGCCCTCTTGGGTGGCGCGGCTTATGCTTTGGGCATTTGTGCCATCCACACCTCGTATCACAACTGTGTTGCAGAACACCGAGCCGGGGTGAAACCCCTTCATCAGATAGAGCTTTGCGAGGTCCGGATGAAGGCGCTCCTCGCGAATGCCCACTGCTGCGTAATCCTGAAAATAGGGATCTTGCTGCGCGAAGACTCTGTCCCAATCGGCACCTTCCATGAAAAAGCTCAGGGTGACACCCATCATATTTCCATTGGTATCGCCCAGAGTGTGAGGCACGCCTGCTTTGGCAGACAAGTCGCCATCCCCAGAACAGTCGATGACAATCTTGGGGGTGACAGTATGCCTGCCATTACGGTCAAAGTAGGTGACGGAAGTGATGCTGTTATTGTGCAGAGTGGGCTGGTCGTGCGTGGCGTTTAACCGCAGATCGACACCTGCTTCTTCCAGCATTTCAAACATGGTCAGCGTGGCAATGTCGTGGTCATAAATGACTTCAGGCCCAAAATTTGCCAGCGTCGAGGCGCGCTTTTCCGCAGCTGGGGGTGACATCGCTGTGAGGCGGTTGGTCAATTCTTCGAAGATACCGCCGATGCTATGGTCGCAAGGATATCCCCCACCCCACGGCATGCCGGGGCAGAAGGCCATCACGCCGCCAATTTTGGAGTTCGCTTCCAAAAGGGTGACGGACAGCCCTTTTCGAGCTGCCGCCAGTGCTGCACCAAACCCCGCGGTGCCTCCTCCAACCACTAAGACATCAACGCTTGTGTTTTCCATGTCGCTCCGCCGCCCTGCATTTCGTTGATGCACCCTAGCCAAATTAACGCCGTCGGACAGGTAAATTATGCGACTTGCATATCAAGTTCTTAGGGCTTGGGGGCGAACCCGTTCAGGCCCGCCGCCAGAGCGGAAAAGGGTCCTCCATATCGGCATAGTCTGGAAGCGTATCGAGAGAGGCTTTCGCTACCAGGCAGTGATCAAGCTGCGCGCGCAACGTGGCCCAGTCGATGCCAGACCCAATGAAGACCAGTTCCTGACGGCGATCGCCAAAGGGCTCTGCCCAATGTTGCGCCATATATTCCTGCGCTTGAGGATGTGTCGGACGTCGTTCCTCTGGGACGGAGGCCCACCATGTGCCCAGAGGCGCAATCGAGGACAGGGCCCCTGCAAGAGAATATTCTGCCACCCAGTCCGGGCGGTTCGCGATCCAGAAGTGGCCTTTGGCGCGAATAACACCGGGCAGATCCCCATTTAAGACCGCATGGATTTTGGCAGGATCAAAGGGCTGGCGAGCACGATAGACATAGGACGTGATGCCGTACTCGTCACTTTCGGGGGTGTGATCCGCGAAGCCGTAAAGCTCCTTGGCCCACATGGGGTGCTCGTGGGCTTTGTCAAAATCAAAGAGCCCAGTGTTGAGCACCTCCATGGCAGGCACCTGACTGTGATCGGTTTCAATGATCCGGGCATCAGCGTTCAGGCTGCGAATGATCTTGCGCGCCGCATCCGTTTGGGTTGGGCCTGCGTCAGTGACCTTGTTGAGGATTACAACATCCGCAAATTCCAGCTGGTCTGTCAGCAGGTGCACAAGGGCCCGCTCGTCTTCGTCGCCCAGGGTTTCGCCGCGATCGGCAAGCAAATCGTGGCTGGCAAAGTCGCGAGGGAGGTTCACGGCGTCCACCACTGTGACCATTGTGTCCAGCCGGGCCACGTCTATGAGGCTGTTGCCAAATTCGTCTCGAAACTCAAATGTTGCGGCAACAGGCAGTGGTTCAGAGATGCCGGTGGACTCGATGAGCAAATAGTCAAAGCGGTCTTCTGCGGCTAGGCGGCGCACTTCGCTCAACAGGTCATCACGCAGGGTGCAGCAGATGCATCCGTTTGACATTTCAACCAGTGTTTCTTCGGTTTGGCTAAGCTCTGCGCCGCCTTCACGGATCAAGTCTGCGTCGATGTTCACTTCGGACATGTCATTGACGATTACGGCCACACGCAATCCGTCACGGTTGTTGAGAACGCCATTTAGCAGGGTGGTTTTGCCTGCGCCTAGGAAGCCCGAAAGCACTGTTACGGGGAGGCGGGGGTCGGTCATTGGGGAGCTCCAAGATTATATGTTATGATATAATATTACATATATGGAGATGGCTGCAAGCGGTCAGTAAATTACCTTGCCCAGGTGCGGAGGGCGCAGTCTTGTTGACAACGCAGCCAAGGGATTCCGAAGCGCCAAAAGAAAACCGCGCCCCAAGGGACGCGGTTTAAAAATCAAACTGTGGCGCGTCTTAGCGACGGATGCCCAGACGCTTGATCAGGTCCTGATAGCGTGCTTCGTCTTTGCCCTTGGTGTAGTCCAGCAGCTTACGGCGCTGAGCAACCATTTTCAGAAGACCACGGCGGCCGTGGTTATCTTTCTTGTGGGTTTTGAAGTGCTCGGTCAGGGTGTTGATGCGGGATGTCAGGATTGCAACCTGGACTTCCGGAGAACCGGTGTCGCCCTCTTTGGTTGCGAATTCTTTCATCAGGCGTGCTTTTTCTTCAACAGTGATCGACATCGGGGTCTCCTATATCAAAGGGTTTCGGGCACGAGCCGGGATGTCGTCCAGCAAGGTCCATAGAGATTTCCCTCAAGAGATTCCCTTGAGAGATGGGCGTACATAGGCGCAAAACCCTTAAAAGAAAAGGGGGAATTGCTGCACTGCTAGGTCTGGCGGTTGTTCAGTTGCCAGAGTTCCGGCTGTTGCGTGTAGGCAATGTAAAGCGGGTGGCGCGGATGCCCCGCCTTGGTGAGGCCCAGACAGTGAATATCCTGCCCGGTGCTTCGCAGTACGTCACGCATTTGAAAGCCGCGCTGCTGATGGTCGCCATGCGCTCCCCAGGCCGCGAGGATAGTATCCGCCCACAGACAGCTTTCCGCCACAACAGCGTCATTGTCAGGCCCCGCTGGCGCGGGGTGCTGGCGCATTTTCTTAGGGTCGGTTTCGCGCAGGGCAAAGATGTTCACCGCGCGAAACCCACCAAAACCCAAGGCTCTTGCACGGCGTTCGCAGCGTTCGATGGTTGGGTCGTTCTGCTGCTCGGTCGCCTTGGAAGGGTTGAGCATGATGAACAGAAGACGTGGCCGCGCGCTGTCCCAAATGCGGGTCAGCGCATAGCGATATGTCTCGCAATCAGAGTAGATCGCGGAGGAGGCGGCATCGTCTTTTTGAAAGTGGCGCGTGATCATGACCGGGGTTGTGTCAGAGATCTTCTGATTTCACAAAGACCCGGCTGGGATGCAACTCTCCGGCTTTGAAAGTGCCAACAGCCACGGCCTCACCTTCATAGCTTGCCCAGCATTCTTCGCCGTATTCAATATCATGTGCCAGCACCATGCCCGGGTTGCCATTGCGTAGGCGCACCGTGCCTTCTGGCGTGGCTTTGACTTCGGGCAGGTCAGCAAGCCCATCTTCGAGAGGGCGCAGGTGGGTATCAAGATCGGGTTGCTTTGCCATCTCGTCAATTTTCTCAATGCTCAGCCCTTCGCTGGCATCAAAAGGGCCAGACCAGATGCGACGCAGTTCGCGCACATGTCCATGGCAGCCAAGGGCCGCACCCAAGTCACGGGCGATGGAGCGCACGTAGCCGCCTTTGCCACAGGTCATTTCCAATGTGACGTGATCGTCGTCTTCACGTTCAATCATCAAAAGCTCTTCGACCCAAAGCGGGCGGGCGGCGAGTTCGACATCTTCGCCATCACGCGCCAGTTTGTAGGCGCGCTCCCCGTCAATTTTCACCGCAGAAAACTTGGGGGGCACTTGCATGATGTCGCCGACAAACTGGCCCAATGCCGCTTTGATTTCTTCGTCAGAAGGACGGCTTTCGGACTGTGCGATGATTTCGCCTTCGGCGTCGTCGGTATTGGTCGCTTGCCCCAGACGTACAGTGAACGTGTATGCCTTTAGAGCATCGGTGATGTAAGGGACCGTTTTGGTCGCTTCGCCAAGTGCCACGGCCAGAACACCGGTTGCATCAGGATCCAGGGTGCCCGCGTGACCGGCCTTCTTCGCATTGAAAGCCCAGCGAACTTTGTTCACCACAGAGGTGGAGGTCATGCCAGCGGGTTTGTCGACCACAAGCCAGCCAGAAATGTCGCGTCCTTTGCGTTTGCGTCCCATGCTTTTGACCTCTTGATGTGCAGTGAAGGCGGCGACCTACCGGATTGGTTTGATCCTGTCAATTTAACCGGATCGAAAAAACACCCAAAGAGAAAGGCCATCGGATCTTCGAGACCCAATGGCCATGTATGTTCTTAAAGACAGGAGCCCTGACATGGTGGCAAAGGGGTCAATCTCCGTCGGCGATGCCTTCTGCGCGCAAACGTGCACGGCGGGCCCGAAAGCTTGGCAACAGCACCAGCAATAGTGCGATGACTAATAAACCCAATGTCATTGGGCGCTCCCAGATGAAGGCAATGCCATCGTAGAGCTGCATAGAGCGGGAAAAATTGTCTTCTAGCATGCCACCGAGGATGAAGCCGATCAGCAATGGTGCCAGTGGATAATCCGCAAAACGCAGCGCTGTAGCGCACACACCAAACCCCACAAGGATCAAGAGTTCAGTGGCGTTGTTTTGCCCGATATAGGCGCCCATCAGCGTGAAGAACAGAATGAAGGGTATCAGGTAGTTCCGCGGTACAGAAAGCACTTTGGCGATGTAGGGAATCAGTGGCAGGTTCAGGATCAGAAGGATCAGATTGCCAATGTACATCGAGATGATCACCGCCCAGAAAATCTGTGGCTCGTCGATCATCAACCGTGGCCCCGGAGTGACGTTCAACGCAATCAGCGCTCCAAGCAGGATGGCGGTCGTGCCCGAGCCGGGAATGCCGAGGGTCAGTAGAGGTACAAAGGATCCGGTACATGCTGCATTGTTGGCGGTCTCCGGCGCAGCGAGGCCTTTGATGGAACCTTTGCCAAATTCTTCCTGTTCTTCTTTCGTGGCGATGTTGCGTTCCACCGCATAGCCTAGAAAGCTGGCAATGGTTGCGCCCGCTCCGGGAAGCACGCCGATGAAAAACCCTTGCAGAGACTGACGCCCAATAACAGGTGTGATCGCTTTGGCTTCGTCTTTGGTGATGCGTAGGTCTTTGATTTCGTCATCACCATTTTCGCCAGGCAAACGTGGTTTGAGCACGAGGAAAAGCGCCTCTGGCAGGGCGAACATGGCCATCGCGAGGGTAATGAAGCCGAAGCCTGATTGCAGATCCATAATGCCCATTGTGAAGCGCGGCATGTTAAATAAAGCGCCTTCGCCAACGGTGGCCATCATCAATCCGAGGACCGTCATCATCAACGCCTTGGCAACTTGCCCGGTGCCCGCAAACGCGGCAATGGCTGACAGGCCAACCACCATCAGCGCAAAGTATTCGGCGGAGTGAAATAACAGAGCGACGGATGACAGCATGGGCGCAAAAATCATCAGCAACAGTGCGCCAATTGTTCCCCCTGCGAAGCTGGCAATCGCAGCCACCGTGAGCGCTTTGCCCGCCTTGCCTTGTTTGGCCATTGGATAGCCATCAAAGCTTGATGCCACAGTGCCAGCGACCCCCGGCGCGTTGAGTAGGATGGAGGAGGTGGAGCCGCCAAAGATGGCGCCGTAATAAACGCCAGCTAAGAGAATGAGGGCGGCGGAGGCGTCTCCCATCGAGATGGCGACCGGGATCATAATGGCAATGATCGACATTGGGCCTAAGCCTGGGAGCATGCCGATAAATGTGCCGATCAGGCAGCCACCAATCACCATGAGTAGGTTTTGGATGGAAAAGGCCGTTTGCAGACCGATCATGAGTCCTTCAAGCATGTCAGCCTCCGATAAAGCCCGGCAGCGGGCGCATATAGATACCGAGCACTTCTTGCACGAGATACCAGACAATAAGAGTTGCTGCGGCAGCGACGGGTATCATGATGTGCCATTTGCGCTCCCCGAGAATGAAAGATCCAAACATCAGAAAACCGCTGGTGGAGAGAATAAAACCGACGGGGCGCAACATCAGCGCATAGATCACCATTAGCCCAAGCAGGATGAGCGCCTGGCCCAGCTTGTATTCATGCAGTCGGCGGTAATCGATATCGCCAATTTTGACTTCTACTTTTTCCAATCCAAGCAGGATGATGGAGGAGGCCATGATGCCGAAAATAGATAGAACCTTGGGGAACGTACTGGGCCAGATAGGGTTGCGTTTCATGAATGGGGCCAGGCTGCCGTCCATCGTAAACCAGGCCGCGTAGCCATAGGTGAGACAGATGCCCAGCAAGATCAGCGCGATCCAGCGATCAAGAGCCATGAAGCTCTCCTTCCATTGAATATAGGGGGCGGTTGGGGGCTGCACGCCGCTCCAAATTCGGCAGAGCGTAGCCCCGCTCTGCCGTTGTCTTCAGCGTATGTGATTACAGGAAGCCGAGCTTTTTCATGAGGTCGCCGATGACTTTCTCTTGGTCCTCAAGGAAGCTTTGGAAATCATCGCCGCTGTTGTGGATATTGACCCAACCGTTGCGCGCGCGAACCTCTTCCCATTCATCAGTTTCATACATTTTGCTCAGGGCTGCCTGATACATGGCAAGCTTGTCGTCCGGCAGGCCGGGAGCCGCGAAGAAGCCGCGCCAGTTCACAAACTCCGTATCGATGCCCTGCTCTTTCATGGTCATCGCATCTGGCGCCGCAGAGACGCGGTCGCCAGAGGTCACGCCAATGATTTTGACTTCGCCTGCATTGGAGAGATCCACCGCTTCGGAAAACCCAGTCGACAGGGCTGCGATTTCCCCTGACAGCAATGCCGCCATGGCTTTGCCACCGGCGTCATAGGGGATGTATTTCACACCCAATGCGTCTTTGCCTGCTGCTTCCATAACCATGGCTGCAACGAGGTGATCCATGCCGCCAGGCACCGACCCGCCACCGATGGCTGTTGCAGAAGGATCTGCATCATAGGCTGCGATCAGGTCGTCCATGGAGTTGATCGGGCTGTCTTTGCCGACAACGATCGCAGCATAGTCGCCGATTGTGCCTGCGACCAAAGTCAGATCACGGAAGTTGTGTGGAAAAACGCCAGTCAGGGAGCGGATCACGATCGGGGTGGAGTTCACCATCAGCGTGCCGTGGTTGCTGTCTGCATTTTCGATCAGATACCCAATGGCTTTACCGCCGCCACCACCAGACATGTTTTCATATGAAGCGTTGCCCACGATGCCCGCTTTGGTCAGAGCTTCGCCGGTGCCGCGTGCGGTACCGTCCCAGCCGCCGCCGGCGCCGCCGGGGATCAGAAAGTGGATGCTGTCCACTGATTTATGCCCGTCTGCAAGGGCTGGCCCGCCAAAGGCCATGGCCGCCACAGCGGTCGCCATCAGGGCGCGACGGCCCAGGTCAAATCTTTTCATGATGTCCTCCCAATTTGACAACTGAACGAAAGCTGGCTCAGTTGGGGGACACTCAAACACGGCTACCTGTCACAAACCTGTCATGCCGAACGAAAGGTGCATGAGGCGATGAAATTCCTGCTGGTCGAAGACAATATGGAACTGGCGCAAGCCATCAGCGCACGCCTGCAAATGGATGGTCATGTCGTTGATCATGCAAATAAAATTGAGGATGCATCTGCTTTCGTTGAAACGGGTGACTACGATCTGATCCTACTGGATATCATGCTGCCTGATGGTGATGGTCGTAGCTTTTTGAGACAGCATCGGGCAGGCAAAAATGACACGCCGGTGATTGTGTTGACCGCCCGCTCACAGGTCAGCGACAGAATCAGTATGCTCGATTTAGGGGCGGATGATTACGTGACCAAACCCTTTGATCATGAAGAGTTGCAGGCGCGTTGCCGAGCGGTTTTGCGCCGCAAAGCGGGGCATGCCCAGCCCGTCGTGCAACTGGGGAATGTTGTTTTGGATCCTGTGGCGGGGCAGTTGCGCATTGGGGATCAGGTTGTGACTTTGCGCAACCGTGAATTGAGGCTGCTGGAACTCTTGATCAACGCGCCAGGGCAGATTTTCTCAAAAGCAAAGCTGGCTGATCGTTTGTTCTCTTACGACGAAGATGTTTCTGAGAACGCGATAGAGGTCTATATCGGTCGGCTAAGACGGCACCTCGGCGCGTCATCTTTACAAATCACCACGTTGCGTGGATTGGGATACCGACTTGATCATGCGTGATGTGGCGAATGTTTCAGGTTCGCTGCGCGCGCGGTTGGCGCTCACCTTGATTGGCGGTGCGGCTGGGCTTGCGATACTGCTTTTTTTTGTTGTGCGTAGCTACGCCGCTCAGATCGCACAACAGGGGCAGGATCGCATTCTGGATGCCTCTGTCACCTCTATTTTGGACGCGGCCAGCCTGAGAGATGGCGTCGTCGAAGTCGATTTTCCCTATGCCGCTTTCGCAATTTTGAGCACTGAAGAAGACGATCGTGTTTTTTACGCGATCCATCAGGACGGCGTGCTGCTTTCTGGATATGAGAACCTCCCTCAGCATCCTTTTGATGGCGGTCAGCGTGGTCATGTGACCACCGAAATACGAGGGGACGCGATCCGAGTGGTGTCTGGTGGGCGCACTTTGGTGGAGGCTGACACCCGAACGCATGTCACGGTCTCAGTGGCGCAGACACAGGATGCTTTGCAGCAGACGCTCAATCGAATTTCCCGCAATGTCGCCTATTTTGGAGTTGGGTTCTTTTTCTTATCTGTTCTGGTCGCGTCATGGGCAACCTCCACGACCATTCGCCCATTGGAGCGGTTGACCACATCGATAACAAAACGCGGCCCCAAAGACCTCAGTCCTGTTGGGCAGCCTGTGCCTATGGAAATGGGGCCGTTGGTTACATCTCTCAACAACTTGATGGCGCGTCTTGATACGTCACTGCAGCAGTCCGAAGACTTTATAGCGGAAGCTGCACATCGTGTTCGTACGCCTCTTGCCACGGTCAGAAGCCATGCAGAAACCACGCTGCAACGTGTGGAGAGAGAAGATAATCGGCAAGCTTTGCGGGCCATGGTCCGGGCGATAGACGAAAGCTCTCGTGCCGCAGGGCAGCTGCTTGATCATGCGATGATTACGTTTCGGGCCGACCATCTCGAACGAGAAGAACTGGACCTTGTTGTTCTGGCGCAGGATTTGGTGATCCGCCTGACCCCAGTTGCCGAAATGAAAGACATTGCGCTCACGGTGATCAGCGCACCGGAGGTAAAAACCACGGGGGATCCCATTTTACTTCAGAACGCACTGCGCAATCTCATTGATAATGCGTTGAAATACTCACCTGTCGAAAGCGAAATACTCATTCGAGTGGCTGCAGAGCCATATCCTATGGTGGTGGTCGAGGATGAAGGACCGGGTTTTCCAAAGGGGCAAATTACGACACTCGCTGCTCGTTTTTCGCGCGGAGACAATGCGAAAGGCATTATCGGCTCTGGTCTTGGTTTGACCATCGCGCAGGATGTGGCCGCTGCACATGGGGGGGCATTGTCGTTGGAAAACCGTGAAGAGGGGGGCGCATGCGTTACGTTTTCGCTTTGATATTGTGGCTTCTGCCGATGTTTGTTCTTGCGCAGGATTGGGAAGATCAAAGCCGCTTTGAGAGTCCTGAAAGTGCGTCTGTACTGCGAATTTTATCCAGTACGGATACAGCCTTATTCGCACCGATCATTGAAGCTTTCATTGTCACGCATCCGCGTGTCTCAGTTGAGTATT
Source organism: Shimia sp. R11_0 (assembly GCF_017744035.1). NCBI lineage: Bacteria > Pseudomonadati > Pseudomonadota > Alphaproteobacteria > Rhodobacterales > Roseobacteraceae > Shimia > Shimia sp. R11_0. The sequence goes on from NZ_JAGHQY010000001.1 coordinate 637,530, forward strand.
TTGTCACGGGTACGGCGCAGATTGATGACGTCTTTCGCAATGCGCCGGAGCGTTTTGATGTGGTGATTTCAAGCGCCATGGATTTGCAACTCAAGCTGGTTAACGATGGGTATGCCATGGCTTTGCCTGATTTGGGGGAGCCAGAGTGGGCGCATTGGCATGACAGTCTTTTTGCTTTTACAGCAGAGCCCGCCACGATTGTGATCAATCGGTCCGCGTTCCCAGATGGTGAGGTGCCCGCAACACGCCGTGCACTGGTGCAGGCTTTACGGGCACGGCCGGATGTATTTCGAGGACGTGTGGGGACTTATGACGTTCGCGCGTCCGGGCTCGGGTACCTTTTTGCCACGCAGGATGCCCGTGCGTCCGAAACCTATTGGCGTTTGATGGAAGTAATGGGGGGCTTGGATGCGCAGCTCTATTGTTGTTCGGGCGAAATGATTGATGATCTTATTTCCGGGAATTTGCTGGTCGCCTACAACGTATTGGGCAGCTATGTCGCTGCGCGAGAAGATCGTGCAGAGCTTTTGGAAATCGTACTGCCCTCAGACTTTCCAACCATCATGATGCGCACTGCGTTTGTAAGTGACCAGACGAAAAGACCTTCTGAAGCTGCCGATTTTGTACAGCATTTGCTTGAGATACAGCAGGGCGTGCCCGATGCCGCCAAGTTTCCCTTGCCGTCTTTGGCTCAAACTCCGATTGCAATGGTGCAAAGTGTGATTTCTTTGGAACCCGCTTTGATGACCTATCTAGACCCTTTGAAAAGGCGGACCTTTTTGAAGGAGTGGAGCAGCGCGATCATTCAATAGCTGCCTCCAAAAGGCTCACTTGGAATCGACCACACCGACCATTGGCCCGAGCCAGAACCCTGCATCCGATCGGTCAAGTTGGGGCGCGTGCAGACGGCTGACTTTGCCGTCAAAATAAAGCGCGTTTGGCGTCTTGAGGACATCTCGAAAGAAACGCCCAAAGCGATGAAATGTGACTGGCGTATTGGAGATCACAAAATAGGCGGTTGTGCCATCTTTGGACGTGCCCACACCATTGCGTAAAAAGCGTGATGTGCTGTCTTTCAAAAACCGCGGATGGAGGGCACCGTCAATCACCAGCATCGGGCCGGATTGTGTGGCGTCGCGGCATTCGGGGGCTTGTTTGGCGAAGGTCAGTGTTTCAATGACCCGCGCGGATTTGGGTGTGATACAAAACACGCCGTTGGGCAAAAGTCCAAAATTGCCGCTGCTCGCATTGGTGAGAAGCGGCGCTTGTTCTTTGTTATTCTCGACATAGTAGCCAACCGGGCTGCGGTTGGCATGATACATGCCCGCGTTCATTGCAAAAGCGAGCTTTTGTTCGTCTGCAAGGTCGCGTTCGATATCACGAAATTGCCCCAACACTGTGCCGCTGTCATCTCTCAGAAAAAGGCGCAGGTCTTCTTGGGTGACATCGACGGTACAGACCGTCATGCTCGTGCCTTCAAAGTCTTCGTCCTGACATGTCACCGCACTGGCCCAGCCAGGGAGGAACATCACCAGAAGGAAGGCAGCATAGCGGATCACGGGGCGTCACTGTCCTCTGCGTCGGGCTTGGCCACATCTGCCTGAACGCGTTCATCAGACAGCATGCGCCGCGTGGCGTCCATCTGATCAAAAGTGGTGTCGATGCGGAAGCGTAGATCAGGTGCATGCTTCAGTTTGGCTTTGCGACCGATGATGCGGCGTAATTCCCCTTTGTGACGGGCCAGAAGTGCAATCGCTTCTTCCTGTTTGTCGCCCCCCAAAGGCAGTACAAACACCGTTGCTATGCTGAGATCAGGAGTCACGCGCACTTCGCCTACCGTCAGGGACAGGCGGGTGATATCGGGGTCATGCAATTCGTCACGCAGCAGGACTTCGGACAGGGTGCGCCGGATCAGTTCGCCAACACGCAACTGACGCTGGGAGGGGCCACGGCCCTCAGAGAAAGAGTTCTTTGCCATAAGCTTCACTTAGGCTTTCTGACAGGCTTTGCCAAGCTGGATTGCTTTCTATAAGCAGAGGGCAACGTCGTATTGGCAGCCTGATAATTGGAGAGCCCCTCATGCAAGACTTGCCCGGAATCGTCATCACCGGAGCCTCAGGACGTATGGGGCAGATGTTGATCAAGACCGTTGTGGAAAGTGACAAAGCCAAACTTGTGGGCGTGGTTGAGCGCGAAGGGCATGAGTGGGTTGGCCGCGATATTGGCGAGGCTATGGGTGGGGCGTCTCTTGGGGTGACGGTTACAGATCAGGCGCTTGATGCTTTTGCCAAGGCACAGGCGGTGATCGACTTCACAGCACCTGCTGCCACAGTGCAATTTGCCAAATTGGCGGCGCAGGCGCGTGCGGTGCATGTGATCGGTACAACTGGCATGACAGAGGATGACATCGCCCAATTGGGCCCCTGTGCGCGTCATGCGGTAATTGTGCGGGCTGGCAATATGAGCCTTGGTGTCAATCTGTTGACCAAATTGACCGAGAAAGTTGCCGCTGCTCTTGATGAGGATTTCGATATCGAGATCATTGAGGCGCATCATCATCACAAAGTGGATGCGCCCAGTGGCACCGCTTTGATGCTGGGAGAGGCCGCTGCGCAGGGGCGGGGCGTTGCGCTTTCGGATGTTGCGGATCGTGGCAGAGATGGAATCACCGGTGCCCGTAAACGTGGCGACATTGGCTTTATGGCTATTCGTGGCGGAGACATTGTTGGAGAGCACGACGTTCTTTTTGCGGCGGCAGGGGAGCGCATTGTGTTGCGTCACCTTGCAACGGACCGTGCAATCTTCGCGCGTGGCGCTCTGAAGGCAGCGCTTTGGGGGCAAGGTCAAAAGCCCGGCGAATATGACATGCTGGATGTGTTGGGGCTGTAACTTTTAGCCTAAGATACTGAAGTTAAATTGCGATTTCATATATGTTCCGCCGGTGGTGTGCTGGCGGGGGCTGGTTGGTATCGCCTCAAAAACACGCTACTCTTTGGCTGTGGTCGACAAAAGATGTATTTTTTGTTGGCAGGTGGATGTTCGTGTGTTTTTATGCGGTCAGTCAAAAACTTAAATGATCATTTAAAAAATGACTCGCAGGGAGAGATGCATGACCAAGATTTTGAAAGCCAGCTTGTCTGCTTTGGCCGTGACTGCAGTGGCAATGTCCGCTCAGGCTGCTGAACTGGGGGCTGCGGATGAGCCAATCAAACTGGCCCTGAATGAATGGACGGGCCAGCACGTGACCACGCATGTTGCCGGTGAGATGCTTAAGGCCGCTGGCTACGAGGTTGAATATGTCACCGCCGGGATGATGAACCAGTTTCAGGCCATTGCGGATGGAGACATCCACGCGACGCTGGAAATCTGGTCTTCGAACGTCTCTGATCAATATGCTGTGCTGAAAGATGACGGCAAACTTGAAGAGCTGTCGGATCTTGGTCTGAATGCGCGCGAAGGCATTGCCTACCCCGCACATGTGGCCGATCTCTGTCCGGGCCTGCCAGCCTGGGAAGCGTTGAAAGACTGTGCCATCAATTTTGCCACTGCTGAAACTCTACCCGCAGGCCGCTTGGTGGATTACCCTGCGGATTGGGGGACACCGGGAGCAGATCGCATGGTGGGGCTGGATCTGCCATTCAAGGCAGTGCCAGCAGGCTCTGAGGGGGCGTTGATCGCAGAATTGCGCGCGTCTACTGAGAAAAAGTCTCCATTGCTGATCACCTTCTGGCAGCCGCACTGGGCCATGTCTGCATATGATGTGAAATTTGTGGAACTTCCCGCAGGTGAGGATGCATGTTTCACGGATCCAGCCTGGGGGCCAAATCCAAACGCCATCAATGATTGTGACTTCTCTGCCAGCCGTATTTTCAAGGCAGCATGGCCGGGTCTGAAAGACAAATGGCCAGCCGCACATGAGATTTTGGTGAATTATCAGCTGTCTGTGGAAGCACAGCAGCCGATGATGGGCGCCGTGGATGTTGACGGTGACTCCGTTGAAGAGGTTGTTGCCGAGTGGATGGCCGCCAATGAAGGCGCCTGGAAGCCCGTTGTCGACGCTGCAACCAAGTAAGACCAAATGACTGAAAAAAATAGCACCGCTCCGGCGATTGCCGTCGAAGACCTTTGGCAGGTCTTCGGCGAAAACGCCGCTTCTGCACTGCGTGATGCACGTAGTGTTGGGGATGACAAAAGTATCGCGGAAAAGCTCAAGGAAAAAAGCCTCATCCCGGCCGTTCGTGCCGCGAATTTTGAGGTAAAGTCAGGTGAGCTCTTTGTGATTATGGGCCTGTCGGGCTCCGGTAAATCGACTCTCATCCGTTGCATTTCGCGTCTGATTGAGCCGACCGCCGGGTCGGTGCGCATCGACGGCGAAGATATTCTGCAGGCCAGCGACAAGCGGTTGATTGAGCTGCGCCGTCACAAGCTTGGCATGGTCTTTCAGCACTTCGGCCTGTTCCCGCACATGACCGTGGCGGACAATGTTGGCTTCCCTTTGAAAATGCAGGGGATGGGCAAGGCCGAGCGCCGCGCGCGCGCTTTGGAAGTGCTTGAGATGGTTGATCTGAACGGGCGTGAAGACACATATCCGCGCAACCTGTCAGGGGGGCAGCGTCAGCGCGTCGGAATCGCGCGCAGCTTGGCCGTGAACCCAGATATCTGGTTTCTTGATGAACCGTTTTCGGCTTTGGATCCCCTCATTCGCCGCCAATTGCAGGATGAATTCCTCAATATCCAAGCGACTCTGAAAAAGTCGATCGTCTTCATCACGCATGATATTCAGGAAGCCCTCAAGCTTGCTGATCGTATTGCGATTATGAAAGACGGGGAAGTGGTGCAGATTGGCACCCCGGAAGAGATCATTCTGCATCCGGTGAATGACTATGTCGCAGAGTTTTCCAAAGATGTTCCCAAAGGGCGTCACGCACGGGTGGAATCCGTCTTGATGGAGGGCATCCCGGCCAATATGCCCGATGATCCCGGCATTCGCGTGGGCATGAGCATCGACGCGGCGCTGAGCAAATGTATGGATCTGTATGAGCCGGTGCCTGTGCGGGACGCGCAGGGTGAGTTGATTGGCGCGGTCAATCCGCATGAACTTGCCAAAGCTTTGCAGGCAGAAGAAACATGAGCGCCGTTGAGACAGCCTTCCAAGATCAGGCGCGCAGGCTACAGATCACGCGGGGGAGTGTCGCGGCGCTTCTGGTGCTGGTGATTGCCGCAATCTGCCGATTTTGGGGAGAGGAGTTGACTTGGCTGGTGAGCTGGCCTGATGCGCTGACTGTGCCGATGACCGATTGGGTCGGCGCGGGCGTCGGTTGGTTTTTGGCGGTGTTCAAGCCGATTGCACGTGTCTTTTCCTATCTTCTTGAATTTCCAATGACATGGGTCGGTGGGCTGTTGGGCGGCGCGCCCTGGCCGCTTATCTTGGGCAGCGTCACTGCGCTTGGCTGGTTGATCGGCGGCGCGCGCATGGCCGCTCTTGGCTTCTTCGGCTTTGGCTTTGTTGTGATCAGTGGCTATTGGCTTGAGGGTATGAACACGCTTGCTCTGGTGGCGGTCTCCGTGCCGTTGGCGGCGCTGTTGGGGGCGGGCATTGGCATTCTTGCCTTCGAATATCCGAAACTCAAAAGCAGTGTGAATGTGGTTTTGGATGTGATGCAGACCATGCCGACGTTTGCCTATCTCACGCCTCTGCTTGTACTCTTTGGCTTTGGTCCCGTGGTGGGGCTGATTGCCTCTGCAATCTTTGCAGCACCGCCAATGGCGCGTAACGTCTTGTTGGGACTTGAGCGTGTGGAGCCAGAAATCCGCGAGGCGGCCGTGATGTCTGGTGGCACCCGGCGCCAACAGTTGTTTTTGGTAGAATTGCCCGCTGCGTCACAACAGATCATGGTGGGCTTCAACCAATGTCTGATGGCGGCGTTGAGTATGGTCATTATCGCGGCGGTGATTGGCGGTTTTGAGGATATCGGCTGGGAAGTGCTCCTGACCATGCGCAAGGCGTTGTTTGGACCCGCGTTTCTTGCAGGATCTGTGATTGTGGTGTTCGCCGTTGTGATTGACCGCATGTCCGCCGCGCTGGCAGAGCCACGCCCGGCGCAGGACAAACGCGTGGCGCTGGGCATTTTTGCCATTGGTGCGCTGGTGGCTGTCTGGGCCGTGATCGCGGGGTGGAACCCGGCGGGTATTGCCGCCATGGATGGTGTCGCCGACAAAGTTGATCATGGGGTGGGACAATTCACGGCAAATCACGGTGCCACGTTGGACACGATCAAGAACACCTCCATGTTCTATGGATTGTTGCCATTGCGGATTGGTCTGTCGGATGCGGTATTGCCGTTCACGTGGGGCTTTGCATGGACGACGCAGCATAGCCTTGTTTTTTACGCTGTCTTTGCTGCGATCGCTGCACTTGTCGCGTTGCGGGGACATCTGCCTCAGGCTGGCCTGGTATTGATTGGTGCCTATGTGCTTGAGACGGGCATTGCACAATTGCCTTGGGCCTGTGTGATCTTTGGTGTTGGTGCCGTTGGTTGGGTCGCAGGGGGGCGTAAGCTGGCCATTCAGGTGGGCGTGCTGCTTGGGCTAATCTTGGTTTCGGGCCTTTGGGAGCGTGCCTTGCTGTCGCTGTATCTGAGTGGGGCATCTGTTGCAGCCTGTGCTCTTGTTGGCGGTGTGCTTGGGTTTTGGTCCGCCATGAGCCCGCGGGCATGGATGGTGATCCGCCCTGTCTGTGACACATTGCAGACCATTCCGCTGTTCGTCTTTCTGATCCCTGTGCTTATGTTTTTCCAAATCGGAGAATTCTCTGCGTTTCTGGCTATTTGCATGTATGCGGTTGTGCCTATGATCCGCTACACGCGGCATGGTTTGAACTCCACGCCAGAAGAAATGATCGAAGCGGCTACGGCCAGCGGGGCAGGTAAGTGGCAAACCATGTTTGAGGTACGTGCACCCTATGCGGCGCCGACAATCCTTCTCGGGCTTAATCAGACCATTCTCTATGCGTTTGCTATGTTGGTGATTGCTGCGTTGATTGGGACGACGGGCTTAGGTCAGTCCATCTTTCTAGCGCTTGGGCAGGCTGATGTGGGCCTTGGGGTCACCGCAGGAGTGGCGATGGCCATACTTGCTCTGGTGGCAGACCGACTGGTGCAAGGGTTTGCCGAAGAGCGCAAGCAGGCTCTAGGCCTGTAAGGGGCATCAATAGAGATGCGAGCGACCGGTTCTTTCGAGAGCCGGTCATTCGCCTAAGTGATAGGTCTGACCTATCCGACAGAACAGGTTGTTTGCGTCTAGGAAGGCTCTATTACGCAACGGAAGCCGCTTTTTCTCTCATTTTTTATTTGTTTGCGGCGCATTTTTGAAAGGCGTCAGCATGACCGGCCAACGCGAATTACCAAATGAACACAGCGATTTGGACCGTGTGGACGCGCGTTTGAACACCACACAGGATGCCGGCGGTATCGTTGAGAGCGGTGTGGAGGGGGTGCCCAATACGTTTCTTTGGGGAGCGGTTTGTGTGTTGGTGCTGGGAATGGGGTCTTTCTGCGCTTTTTCTGATGCTATCAGAGAGGTCCGGCGTCCGTTTCCTGAGTTCCACAAAGCAGCGTCGGTCGTGGCGGCGGAGGACCATGTTTTGTTGCCGCAGTCAGCGTCCAGGCTTGAGGTGATGACGCCGGAGAAGCTGGATATGGTTGGACGCAACCACATGTTTTCCTTCATGGATGTGGCGCGCCAGAAGCGTGTTATCTCGCATTCTAAAGCTGTAATCTCGCGCTATCCAGATTATCCGGGCAGCTATGCCACAGCAGCGCACAGTCTTAGCAGCATTGCGATTGTGACGCGTGGATCTGGGCGGGCGCAGGGGGTGCTGCGAGAAGCGCAGGCGATGCTAGATTTGGCGGTGGAAAGAGGCGCCGATGATCCCTGGACCTTGTCTGCTGCAGGTTGGACAGCCTTTGGCGCGGGGCGCTGGGAAGAGGCGAAAAACCTTAGCTTACAGGCATATAGATCAGAAGGGGGGGATCGGCGCATCTTGATTTTTCATGCGCTCATCCTATTATTTATGGGAGAGTTCGAGCAGGTTCTGGAAGTCACTCAACCTGCTGCGGATGCGCCGGGGCAGGGCAATCCAGCGATTTATGGCTTTGCAGCCTTTGAGCTGGGCAACTATCAATCTGCCTTGGAGGCGTTTGAGTTGGCTCTCAATCGGGGTGTTGAACAAAACGCTGTACGCGCCTCTTTCCTTGCGGCTTCTTATGAGGCCGTTGGTCGTCACAAGGAGGCGACAAAGCTGGTGGGAGAGATCAGGCGACAGTGGCCGACATTCCAACCTGAAAGAGTGCACGCTGTGTTCATGACTGGTGTTTCGGAAGATTATGGGCAGCGGTATTTGCGTTTGTTTCAAGCGGCAGGATGGCGCAGCGACGCATAGGGATGTGCCGGGGTGTTAACTTTTACTGGAAGGCCGTTTTTGACGTCGGTATTGCGTCGGTTTTCCACCGGTATCACAGCGGTGCTTTTTCAGGCGTGCAAAGGTTAACGGTTCGATGTCAAAATTTCTGCCTCGGGGGTGACCGAAACGGGTTTCGGTGCTTTGCTGGAAGGTATGTTAACATTCCCCCTCTAGGTCAGGTCAGGAAAATGCGCGGCCATGTTTAAATCTGGAGTTGGCCGCATGAGAGAGGCCGGGAACTATGACAGACTGCTTCCCAAGTTAAGACAGACAGGATGACGGTTTCGCACACAGAATTGAGACCTGCGGCTGAACGCGTACAGGCCTATCTGCAAAGCGCACATCCCGAAGCGCTGGGCTTCCTTTTTGGCCGTCTGCTCAAAGTATATCTGTCTGAATTGCCTGCGGCTGCGCTTTCCGATGTTTCAGAAGACAGTATGGCGCTGTTGCAACGTGCGTTGACCACTTACTACACCGGCGCCGGATACGGAGAGCCTTTGCGCTTCACCATTGATCAGGGCAGGTTCGCACTGATGGTAGAAACTCTAGACTCGCAGAACGCTGCGCTGATGCAGGAGGCTCAGAAGAGCAGTGGTCATTGGCTTTTGGTTCTGGCGGCAGCATGTTTCGTGATCGGCATCTTTGGCTCTCAGATGCTCGACATCAAGCAAAGCCCACACCCCGAAGATAAATGGGCTGAACGTGAAGCCCACCTTGTTGGGCTGCCGGACATGTCAGGGCTGAATGCACGAGAAATCATGGAGCAGGCTTTCCCCGTGATGCTGCCCTTTGTGGATTATCCGGGGCAAAAACGGGCGGCGGAGATGTTTCGTCACGCTGTGCATATTGAGCCTCTGAATGCGGATGCGCATGCGTCTTTTGCGATCAGCATGATCAGTCTTGCCATTCTGACCATGGGAGGCGGGCAATCGCGGGCCTATCTTCTGGAAGCGGATAAGGGGCTCTCCATTGCCAGGGCGCTGGCTCCTGAGAGTGCGCGTGTGCTGATGGCGCAGGGGATGCGCCAGATGCTGGGAGACGACTGGAATGCGGGATGGGTTCTGGCAGAGCAAGCCTATGCCGCTGCGCCTGATGACCCATTTATTTCGTATTTTTATGGCTTCGTCGGATTTTACAACGGTCGATTTGAGCAGGTTGCGATTGCCACCAATCCTGACACCCATGGGTTCACCGGGGAAGTCTTGTCCGCGCATCGCTTACACTATGGTCTCGCACAGTTTTTTCTGGAAAATTATGCGGATGTGATCAAAGCGCTGGAATGGGATATTGCGGAACGTAGTGATGTCTCTGTGTTTGATTTTGCTTTCGCGGCGGCGGCGCATGAAAAGCTTGGTAATCATGAGCGAGCCAGCGAGTTGATCGGTCTGATGCGCGAAAGATATCCCGACCTGCGTCCCAATTTGACGCTCTCGGGGCGATACACATTGAGGCCGAGTTTCATTGGCCCTTTTGTAGAGGCCTTTGCTGCGGCGGGTTGGGATTTTGAAGAGTAGGGGGCTTAAGCCTAGAAATCTATGGCGAGGCCCTTTTTCTCCCAGTCGCCGTAGCGCACAGGCTCTGGCCCATCACGGCCGCCCAGCTCGGTGGGCATTTCCATCGCTTTGGCCTTTTGGCGGCGCTCCTCTGCTTCGGCGAGGGCGCGTTTGGCGGCTTCGGGCAGGTCTGCGCGGGTTTCGGGCGTGTCGCTCATGAGAGGGTTCCTTTCAAGCTGCCCCCTTGATATACGCGCCCGTCCGCTGTTCTCAAGCCCGCAAGGAATCTCCTATGTCCAAATCCGGTTACCAAACCCGCCGCAGTGCCGTGCATCTGCTTGACAAGGTCATGGGGGACGGGCGCCTGATGTCTGATGTCATTCAGGCGGGGGCCTTGCAGAAGCTGGATCCGGCAGACCGGGCGCGTGCGCAACGGTTGGCGACAGAGACGCTGCGCTCTTTGGAGCGGGCGGATCGGGTGTTGCAGAAACATCTGAAAAAGACACCGGCGATGACGGTGCAGAATGTGCTGCGCATGGCGACGGTGGAGTTGTGTCAGGGCGGTGCGGCGCATGGGGTGATCAATGACGCGGTGGAGATTGTCAGCAAAGGCAAGCGCACGGCGGGCATGAAGGGGCTTGTGAATGCGGTGCTGCGCAAGGTCGCGGACAAAGGGCAGGAGGACTGGGACAAGCTGCGGGTGCCACGCTTGCCAAAATGGCTGCGCAAACCCTTGGCACAGGCCTATGGAAATGAGGTCATGCTGGAGATTGAGGCGGCGCATTTTGCCGGTGCGCCGCTGGACCTGACGGCCAAGGGTGATGCCGCCGCGCTGGCTGAAATGGTCGGGGGCAGGCTTTTGCCAAGCGGATCGGTGCGTCTTCAGGAGGCCGGGCAGGTGACGGCCTTGCCGGGGTTCAAGCAGGGCCAATGGTGGGTGCAGGATGCGGCGGCCGCCTTGCCGGCAAAGGTGCTGAAGGCGCAGCCGGGTGAAAAAGTGCTGGATCTCTGTGCCGCTCCGGGGGGGAAGACCATGCAGGTCGCCGCCGCTGGCGCGCATGTGACGGCGGTGGATGACAACCCCGCGCGGATGGAGCGGCTGCGGGAAAACCTCAAGCGGGTGCAGTTGCAGGCAGAGGTTGTTGTGGGTGATGTCATGGCGCAAGAGGGGCAATATGATGCGATCCTGCTGGATGCGCCCTGTTCGGCCACCGGCACCATTCGACGCCACCCGGATCTGCCTTTTGCCAAGGATGGCAGTGAATTTGGCGATCTGATTGGCATGCAGGAGGTGTTTCTGGATCACGCCATTGGCTTGCTGAAACCGGGCGGGCGGCTTGTGTTTTGCACCTGTTCGCTACTGCCGGATGAGGGTGAGGTGCAGGTGGAAGAGGCCGTGGCGCGCTGGGCGGATATTACGGTAGATCGCGACGCGGTGCTGATTGATGGCGTGGATCCGGCATGGGTCACCGAAGAAGGTGGCCTGCGTCTGCGGCCAGACTACTGGGCCGCGCAGGGCGGTATGGATGGCTTTTATATGGCGATGTTGCGCAAGGGGGCGTGAGCCGTCTCTTGCCATGGGAGATTTGCGCGCGATTGAATCGGTGACTCAGCGCTAACAGCTCGCTACACTCCTGCCAAAACGCCAGAGAGCGTAGAGGCAGAGTGGATGTCCAACCCAGAAACCATATCGGCGCGATGGACCCGTGTGATGCACCGTGTGGCGGCGCGCATGGCGACGCGCGCAGGCCCGGCGACGGGCTTTACCAGCATGCCAGAGCCACGCACCATCGGGCTGTATGCCCGTGGCAAACAGTTGGTTGCAGGCAATTTTCTTTTTGCCGGTCATCTTGTGACGGCCCCCAATACGTCGATGTGGGACCTTGAGGCGCCTGACGAGGTCTTTGCCGAGGATCTGCATGGCTTTGCCTGGCTTGATGATCTGGCGGCGGTGGGCGATGCGCCTGCGCGGGAGCGGGCGCAGGACTGGCTGTGGCGTTGGATTGCGCGCTATGGGCGCGGTGTTGGGCCGGGCTGGACACCTGATCTTGCCGGGCGGAGGCTGATCCGGTGGATCAGCCATGCGATTTTCCTGCTACGGTCGCGAGATTCGGCTCAGTCTGAGGAATTTTACCGCTCCTTGGCGCAGCAGACGATTTTCCTCTCCAAACGCTGGCACAAGACTGCCCCGGGATTGCCCAGGTTTGAGGCGCTGACCGGGTTGATTTATGCCGGGCTGGCGTTGGAAGGGATGGGCATGCATGTGGCCCCCGCCTGTAAGGCGCTGGACAAGGAATGCGCGCGGCAGGTGGATGCGCAGGGTGGTATTCCGACGCGCAACCCGGAAGAGCTGTTGGAGGTGTTTACGCTACTGACCTGGGCGGCGACCGCGTTGAAAGAGGCGGACATGCAGCCCTCGGAGGTGCATCTGCAGGCGATTGAGCGGATCGCGCCGACGCTGCGCACACTGCGCCATGCGGATGGCGGGTTGGCGCGGTTTCATGGCGGCGGGCGCGGCATGGAGGGGCGTCTGGACAGTGCCTTGGCCGAAAGCGGCAACAAGACACGGCAGGCGGATGGGCTGGCGATGGGCTATGCGCGCCTGTCAGCAGGGCGCACCAGCGCGGTGATTGATGCCAGCGCACCGCCAAGCGGGGCCAGCTCGCTGAATGCCCATGCCTCCACATTGGCGTTTGAGCTGACCAGCGGGCGGCGGCCTGTGGTGGTGAATTGTGGCTCCGGGGCCAGCTTTGGCGAGGACTGGCGGCGGTTTGGCCGCGCGACGCCCTCACATTCGACGGTGACAGTGGATGAACTCTCCAGCGCGCGGCTTGGTCAGGAAGGCAAGGGCTGGCGTGAGGAGCAACTGGTGGATGCCCCCAAGAATGTGCCGATCCAGATGAGCCAGGCCAGCGACGGGCTGCGCTTTGAAGGGGGGCACGATGGTTATGTGAAAACCCATGGGTTGACCCATGCGCGGACTTTGGAGCTGACCTTTGATGGGCGCGGCATGGCGGGTGAGGATTTGCTGGTGGCGATGGATGATGTCGCCAAACAGCGGTTTGATAAAGCCATGGACGATGGAGCCTTGCAGGGCATCGGGTTTGAGATCGCCTTTCATCTGCACCCTGAGGTGGACGCCAGTCTGGATATGGGCGGCGCGGCGGTGTCGATTGCGCTCAAGAGTGGGGAATTGTGGGTGTTCCGCCATGATGCCATTGCCAAAATGCGGCTGGATGCCAGTGTTTTTCTGGAAAAAGGGCGATTAAAGCCACGTGCGACGAAACAAATCGTTCTATCTGGCGTGGCAATGGAGTATGCGACCCGCATCCGGTGGTCGTTGAGCAAAGCCCATGAGACCAATGTGGCGATCAGGGACCTGAACCGGGATGAGATGGAATTAAACAGCTGAGCCCAAGGACCCCGCCCCTATGACCGATCTCCACCCCATTCGCCGCGCATTGCTCTCCGTATCCGACAAGACCGGATTGATCGAACTGGCCACTGCGCTTTCAAACCGGGGTGTTGAGCTCCTCTCAACGGGCGGTTCCGCCAAAGCCATGCGCGACGCCGGTCTGGCGGTGAAAGACGTGTCTGAGGTCACCGGGTTCCCGGAAATGATGGATGGCCGCGTAAAAACGCTGCATCCCAAGGTGCATGGTGGCTTGCTGGCGCTGCGCGACAATGACGATCACGTGGCCGCTATGGACGAACATGGTATCGGTGCCATCGACCTTCTGGTGGTGAACCTCTATCCATTTGAGGCCACCGTGGCCGCAGGCGGGGACTATGAGACCTGCATTGAAAACATCGACATTGGCGGCCCGGCAATGATCCGTGCGGCATCCAAGAACCATGGTTTTGTGAATGTGGTTGTTGATGTTGAAGACTACGATGCGCTGCTGGCGGAGCTGGATGCAAACGATGGGCAGACAAGCTTTGCCTTCCGTCAGAAACTGGCACAGACCGCCTATGCGCGCACCGCGGCCTATGATGCGGCTGTGTCCAATTGGATGGCGAAAGCGCTTGAAGAGAAAGCCCCTCGCCGTCGTGCCTTTGCCGGCGAAATCAAACAGACCCTGCGCTATGGCGAAAACAGCCATCAGGAAGCGACCTTCTACACTGATGGATCAGGCCGCGCGGGTGTGGCGACGGCCACCCAGCTTCAGGGCAAAGAGCTGAGCTACAACAACATCAATGACACGGATGCGGCGTTTGAGCTGGTCGCGGAGTTTGATCCGGCGGTGAGCCCGGCTGTGGCGATCATCAAACACGCCAATCCTTGCGGTGTGGCCGTGGGCGCCACCTTGGTCGAAGCCTATCAGAAAGCCTTTGATTGTGACCGCACCTCTGCCTTTGGGGGCATTGTGGCCCTGAACCAGCCGCTGGATGCAGAGACCGCCACTAAGATTGTTGAGATCTTCACCGAGGTGGTGATTGCGCCGGGTGCCTCGGAAGAGGCAAAAGAGATCTTTGCGGCCAAGAAGAACCTGCGTCTCCTGCTGACCGATGGTCTGCCTAATGTGCGCGAAGCGATCACCGCCTATAAGCAGGTCGCCGGTGGCGTGTTGGTGCAGGACAAAGACGTCGGCTACGTCAGCAAAGAGGATCTGAAGGTGGTGACCAAAGTGGCCCCTTCAGAGGCGCAGCTCGACGATCTGCTGTTTGCGTGGAAAGTGGCCAAACATGTGAAATCTAACGCCATCGTCTATGTCAAAGGCGGCGCAACCGTTGGGGTGGGTGCCGGACAGATGAGCCGTCTGGACAGCGCCAATGTGGCCGCAGCCAAGGCGCAGCGTATGGCCGATGAGTTGGGCATGAGCGAGAGCCCGGCCAAGGGCTCTGCTGTGGCCTCTGATGCCTTCTTCCCCTTTGCCGATGGTCTTATGGAAGCGGCGGCAGCAGGTGGCACCTGTGTGATTCAGCCGGGTGGCTCCATGCGTGACGAAGAAGTGATCAAGGCGGCAGATGAGGCCGGTCTGGCGATGGTCTTCACCGGAATGCGCCATTTCCGGCACTAATTTTGTCCTAAGATCCCGCCGTGTGGCACGCTTTACGCGGCGGGACATGTCCAGTTTTGGATTTCTCGCAACCCCCTTGTTGACGATACCTTGCTTGCCGTAGCATAGAGGCAACAGTAGGGCGCAAGATTCTGTGATCAACACGGAGCCGCGCCAAGAGGCAGACAGGCAGAAAGGGGGACGCGGTTGTTGCGTCTTGTGTTTTGGGCAGGCTTTTGGGCCTTTATCACCGATCAGGCGAGCAAATTCCTTGTGCTCAATGCGCTCAATCTGCGCGAGGTGATGCATATCGATGTCTTTCCGCCCTTGCTGCAGTTTCACATGGCGTGGAACCGGGGCATTAACTTTGGCCTGTTTTCTGACAGCCCGGAGGCGGCCAAATGGGTGCTTATCGCTCTGGCGATTCTCATTTGTGGGTTTGTGCTTTATTGGGTGCGCAAAGATCCGCCGGGCAAATGGGGCATGATCAGCGCAGGTCTGCTGATTGGCGGCGCGCTGGGCAATGTTGTGGACCGCCTGTTGTTCGGGGCGGTGGTTGATTTTCTCAATATGTCCTGCTGTGGCATCAACAATCCTTATGCGTTCAACGTGGCGGATATCTGGATTTTTGCCGGGGCGATTGGTCTTGTCATCTTTGGTGGTGGCGACAAAAGAGAAGCGTGACCTTATCCGTTTGATCGGGTAAAGCTGTGCTCAATGTACTGGAGAGGTGAGCATGGGCGTGATGCGTCTGAAGTGTCTGGGACTGTTGATGGTGGTGGCTGTGGCCGGATGCACCAGCAGCGATACTCTGCGTTCCAATCAATCTTCGACCCCCGGGCCGGATGAGTTTTCGATCCTGCCAAGAAAAGAGCTCACCCAGCCTGCGGATTATGCGGCACTGCCGCCACCCGTGCCGGGTGGGGTGAACCGCACGGATCAGGATCCTTTGAGTGATGCGGTGGCCGCGCTTGGTGGCTCTGCTGCGGCGCGCAGCGCTCTGAACAGCTCTGTGCCCAGCAGTGACAGCGCGCTGGTGAGCTACGCCTCGCGCATGGGGCGTGATCCCAACATTCGCCAAGTGGTGTTTGAGGAAGATGAAGAGTTCCGCAGAAAGCGGGGGCGCTTTACCAGTATTCGGATCACCAAGAAGGGCCTCTATGAGGATGTCTATAAACCTCAGGCGCTGGACTATCGCGAAGAATGGTGGCGCTGGAAGCGGGCTGGGGTGCAAACCCCTTCGGCCCCTGTGCAGTGACACGGGGCGCGCGGTCTCACTTTCTCGTTTGATCTCTTGCAGCGCCCCTTCGGGGGCGTATCTATTTGATATGACAATTTGCCAATGTGCACGGAACACGCGGGCTCTGAGCCCTAGGGCATGTGCTGGCGCTTAAGGGTTGGGAGACACAAGTATGTTGCGACGGATCGTCTTGGCGGTGATTGCAGGCGCGGGCCTTGCAATGCCGGCGGTGGCTGAGGACATCGTTACGGATTTCACCTTGGACAATGGCATGCAGGTTGTGGTGGTCGAGGATCACCGCGCGCCTGTGGTGATGCATATGGTGTGGTATCGCGCCGGATCGGCGGATGAGAAACCCGGCGTCTCCGGGGTGGCACATTTTCTGGAGCATCTGCTGTTCAAAGGTACGGACACGCTGGCGCCGGGCGAGTTTTCGGCAACTGTGGCGGCCAATGGTGGGCGGGATAATGCTTTCACCAGCTATGACATGACAGCCTATCATCAGCGCGTGGCGGCAGACCGGCTGGAGCTGATGATGCGGATGGAGAGCGACCGCATGGTCAATATCCGGCTTGGCGAAGAGGAGATCCTGACGGAGCGTGATGTCATTATTGAGGAGCGCAATCAGCGCGTGGAGAACAATCCCGGTGCGCTGTTTCGTGAACAGCTGAATGCGGCGCAGTATCTGAACCACCGTTACGGCGTGCCGATCATTGGCTGGCGTCATGAGATGGAGGCGCTGGATTTGGAAGATGCGCTGGAGTTCTATGGCACCTTTTATGCGCCCAACAACGCGATCCTGATTGTGGCGGGGGATGTGCAGCCTGACGAGGTCAAGGCGCTGGCGGAGCAGTATTACGGCGTGATCCCCGCCAACCCGGATCTGCCGGAGCGGGCGCGCCCAAGTGAGCCGCCTCAGACCAGCGCGCGGCGGATGGTGTTTTATGATGCCCGTGTGGCGCAGCCCTATGTGACGCGCAGCTATCTGGCCCCGGAGCGTAACCCAGGCGATCAGAAACAGGCGGCGGCGCTGACCTTGTTGGCGGAGCTTCTGGGGGGCGGACAGACTTCTGTGCTGAGCCAGAAATTGCAGTTTGAGACCCAGCAGTCGATTTATGCGACCTCCTGGTATCGGGGAACCTCGCTGGATGCGACCACCTTTAATCTGCTGACCGTGCCCGCACCGGGCATCACGTTGCAGGAGGCAGAGGATGCGATGGATGGCGTTGTGGCCGCCTTCATGGAGGAGGGCGTGGATGAGGCTCATCTGGACCGTATCAAGATGCAGCTGCGGGCCAGCGAAATCTATGAGCGTGACAGTGTGGAAAGCGTGGCCAACCGCTATGGGCGGGGGCTGACGGCTGGGCTGACCATTGCCGATATTCAGGCCTGGCCCGAGGTGTTGCAGGCGGTCACCCCGGAGGAGATCATGGCGGCGGCTGAGATGATTTTTGACAAGGACAAATCGGTGACCGGATGGCTCAAGATCGCAGAAGAGGAGGTCTCCCAATGATCCGCGCGTGGATGGCCCGAGGGGCGATGATTGTGGCGATGTGCGTGGCAGCACCGGCCTGGGCAGAGATTGATATCAAGGAAGTGACCTCGCCGGGCGGCATCAAAGCCTGGCTGGTGGAAGAGCCGTCGATCCCTTTTGTGGCGCTAGAACTCCGGTTTAAAGGCGGCACTTCGCTGGATACAGAGGGGAAACGCGGGGCGACCAATCTGATGGTGGGGTTGCTGGAAGAAGGCACCGGTGAGCTGGATGCGCAGGGTTTTGCCAAAGCCTCAGAGGAACTGGCGGCACAGTTCGGCTATGACAGCCACGCCGATGCCGTCTCGATTTCGGCCCGGGTGCTGAGCGAGAATCGCGACGCTGCGCTTGATCTGTTGCGTCAGTCGCTGGTGGCACCAAGCTTTCCGCAGGATGCCTTGGACCGTGTGCGTCAGCAGGTGCTCTCGGGCATCCGCTCTGATCTCAAGGACCCGGAACGCATTGCCAGCACCCGGTTGGCAGAGTTGATCTATGGTGACCATCCTTATGGCTCAAATGGGGAAGGCACAGTAGAGAGTGTTACCCATCTGACGCGGGGCGATATGATCGCCGCCCATCAGGGGGCTCTGGCTAAGGATCGGCTGTTTGTGGGCGTAGTGGGCGACATCACCGCGCAGGAGCTTGGCCCGTTGCTGGATCAGTTGCTGGGGGATCTGCCTGAGACGGGGGCACCGATGCCCACGCCTGCGCAGCTGGAGATCGCGGGGGGCGTGGATGTGGTGGATTTCAACACACCTCAATCCGTGGCGGTCTGGGCGCAGGAGGGCATGGATCGCGATGATCCTGATTTCTTTGCGGCCTATGTGCTCAACACCATTCTGGGTGGGGGCGGTTTTGAGAGCCGTCTGATGACCGAGGTGCGCGAAAAACGCGGGCTGACCTATGGGGTCTACAGCTATCTGGTGCTGCGAGATCTGGCCAATGTCTATCTGGGCAGCGTGTCCTCCGCCAATGATCGCGTGGCGCAGGCGCTTGAGGTGGTGCAGGCAGAATGGGCGCGCATGGCCGCTGAAGGTGCGACAGCAGAAGAGGTTGAGAAAGCCAAGGCGCTGCTGACCGGTGCCTATCCTCTGCGCTTTGACGGCAATGGGGCGATCGCCAATATCATGGTCTCCATGCAGATGGACGGCATGCCGATTGATTACATCGCCACGCGCAATGACAGGGTTGATGCGGTGACCACCGAAGATGTGGCGCGGGTGGCGCGTCAGTTTCTGGACAGCGACGGGCTGTTGTTTGTTGTGGTTGGGCAGCCAGAAGGTCTCTGACTCAGAGTTTGATGCGAAAACCGCCGCTGTGGGGAGGCCCATGGCGGCGGTTTTTATTTGGGCATGTTTATTCGGGCGTGACAGAGACGCGCGGCGTGGCCATGTCGCTTTGGCCGTAAGCGGCCAGCAGGTCGCTGAGCGGCAAGGGGCGTGCGAAGAGAAAGCCCTGCAGAAAATCACAGCCAGAGTGACGCAGGAAGGCGCGCTGGGCCTCGGTCTCGACGCCTTCTACAACCACAGACATGGAGAGCACCTGACCGATGTTGATCATCGTGGTCAGCAGGCCTTTGGTGTTGTCTGTGAAATTGTGCCCCACCAGAAAGCTCTTGTCGATTTTGAGCGAGTGGAACTCAAACAGGTGCAGGTAGCTCAGGCTGGAATAGCCAGTGCCAAAATCATCCAGCGCAAAGCGCACACCGAGATTGTTCAGGGTCTGTTGGACTGTCTGAGTGTCTTCGATGCGGTCCAGAATTTGCGATTCCGTGATTTCCACGGTGAGCTTTTCAGCGGGTAACCCATGCGTGGCGAGGGCGTTTTCTACATCTTGTGCAAATTCCGGATGCAAGAGCTGAGAGGAGTTCACATTGATGGAGACACCAAACGCCATGGGCCATTCGGCGGCATCCTTGATGGCATTCTGGACCACCCATTTGCCAATGTCTGGCATGAGCCCGGAGGCCTCCGCCAATGGCAGGAAGCGATCAGGCGGCACCAGTCCGCGTGTCGGGTGGTTCCAGCGCAACAAAGCCTCCACCCCTGTCGGGGTGGCATCTGGGTTGCGCAGGATTGGCTGGTAGTAGAGTTCCAGCTGCCCGTCCTGTGCGGCGGTCTGTAGATCCGAGCGCAATTCCCGGTTTTCGATCAGCCCGTCATCCATGGCAGGATCAAAGACGGCAAAATCGCGCTGTGCGGTGGTTTTGCAGTGGCGCAACGCCACATCGGCGGCATGCATCAGTTCCTTGGCGCTTTGTCCGTGATCGGGGAAATGTGCCACGCCTGCGCGGCACTGAGGGGCGATTGGCTTGCCGCCAATGGTCAGGGGTTGATTGAGGCTGCTGAGCAGGTCACGGGTGGCGGTTTCAATTTCAGTCGCATCTTCATAGCCAGTGACCAGGATCACAAATTCATCTCCGCCCACACGTCCGGCAATGCGATTGGTGGCAAAGCGGGTGTTAATGCGACTTGAGAGAACCTTGATCACCTCATCGCCTGCCGCATGGCCCCAAGTGTCGTTGATGTGCTTGAAGCGATCGATGTCGCAATAAATCAACGCTGCGGCCCCAGAAGGCGGATTGTCGAGCGCGTCGGCTGCGCGCTCGTAG
Source organism: Shimia sp. R11_0 (assembly GCF_017744035.1). Taxonomy (NCBI): domain Bacteria; kingdom Pseudomonadati; phylum Pseudomonadota; class Alphaproteobacteria; order Rhodobacterales; family Roseobacteraceae; genus Shimia; species Shimia sp. R11_0. The sequence goes on from NZ_JAGHQY010000001.1 coordinate 657,866, forward strand.
AAATGCTTGCGTTCGGCAAAGCCTGTGAGGCTGTCATGTTGGGCGTCATGCAGGGATTTCTGAACAAGAGCTTTGAGTTTGTTCTGTGCGCGGGCGTTGCGCAGGATGGCAATGGTGGCCAGCGCAACGATCAGCCCGACAAACAGTAGCAACACGGGCGCGGAAGTCAGCAGGATGATCATGCTGCGGCTCATGGGGGGCCATGTCAGATAGCCTTTGACGCTGTCATCTGCTCCGAGAATTGGGAATTCTGCCCAGCGATCGCCGGGCGTGGGAGAGAATTCCAGATGGGCGAGGGACAGGTTTTGCAGAATGCGGTCCAGATGCGGGCGATCAAGAAGGTGAATGGTCACCAGCACATAGGGCATGTTTTCGGAAATTGGGATGCCGCCCGGATCGGGCACAATGGCGAAGCTGCCGACAAGGGCCACCTGCTCCTTGATGGTGAGTGCCTGAATGTCTGAAAGCTGATCAAGTTTGCCAGAGAAATTCCCGCTCCCCTGAGGCATGAGGGCGCGGAGTTCCCGAAAGTTTGTGCGAATCTCTGCGACGGCGGCCTGAAACATTGGGTTGGTGAGCACAGGGGCAACATCGCTGACCTCGGCTGTTGTGTGCTCAAAGGCGACCTGATCGTCCGGGGAAAGCAAGAAGGCGCCGGAATGCGGAAACTCCTCGGCCATGTCATCCGCAAAACGGTTTTTCACCCAAGGGCCGGAGAAGTCATATTCGATGTTGATATAGGCCGCGTTGGAGGCAGCGTAGCGCTCCATTTCATTGAGGAGGGCATATTTGTGACTTTCAAAAACGCGCTGAACGGAGGCAATTTCGCGTCTGCTGGCACGTTCTTCTGCATCCCATATCAGCGTGAACACCACGCCAAAGGCCACGATGAGGGCCGCGAAACAAAACAGAACAATGAGCTCAACGGAGCGGGATTGGCTCAGCCAGCTGAGACGCTCGCGCACGATCACTTACCTCCGGTCTTGCGCCATGTGGGACACGATTGGCGCATGTTTGCCGATACGCGATGCGATACTTGTCCGCATTGCGCATTTCTACCTTTGGCCCCCAGCCTCTCAAATGTGCGGGAAAAAACCTTCGGGATCAACGGCTAAGTCTTCAAGCCTTAAGATTTGCCCAACGTTGCACCATCTTGCGAATGCGGCTTGTGCCATTTATGCCGGGCACATTGCCCCCGCACGCTTTCCGGGCGCACAGGGGGGCTATTCTGTCTGAAGGCACGGGTCTGTTTGGGAGAGCTTATTGGAATATTGAGCCTGTGTGATCGCGCCACTCGTGGCGTTCAGGGGCGGAGGCCGATTTGTTGCGCACGATGTAAGGCGCAATCTCATCCATCGGAATTTGCTGGATGTTTTTGCCTGCGGCGCTCCAACTGTCGTAGTGATCTGCCAGTTCCGCTCGATATGTCGCAAAGACTTCGGCATAGTCCGGGAATTGCTTTTGCAATGTACCAAGTACGGGATCCAAGCCGGCTTGCGGTAGTTTGTGGAGATTGATCAGAGAGATCAGAGTGCCGATGCCTGTCACGAGCCCGACATCGTTGGTGGCCTTGCGTTCGATCAGGCTGGTGCAGAGATCCAGCACGGCTTTGATGAAGGCGTTCTGGGGATGTTTGACGTAGATGACGCCATTGAGGACCAGATCGAAATTCATGGATCCCATCAGGCTCAACACAGGGTGCGAGGCGACGTTGCCGGGCACATCGTTGAAGTTCATGAGGAAGCCGTCTTTTTCGGGATCCAGGCCGGTCAAAAATTCATCCAGCGGGTGATGATTTTCCCATGTGATATCAACATAGAGCCCACCCAGAACATAGAGGGCGCAATAGCGGAAATAATCTGAGGCCATGGCCGGCAGGGCGCAGGCGGCAAAGGCTTTTTGTTCGCGTGGGCCAAAGTGCTCTGCGATGAAAGCTGCGGCGCTTTGGCGATCAAACAGGTGCCTGCTGCCTTGGGCGCAGGCTGTGGTCCAAGTGTCCTGACAGGCTTGCAGATCATCTGGCAGGGTGCCTTGGTGCCAATATTGAATCAGGGTGAGGTCGTTCATTAGAGCTCTCAATAAACTAAAAAATTGATGCTCTTTCCTGTCGGTATCTCGGGGGCTCTGTCAATGCTGTAGGCGGGCATCCGAAGGGAGCAACGTAGAGTTTTGCCCGATCTGCTGGATCTGCAAACACCAAAAATGCGCAGGCTCTCAAGTCATGTAAACTGTCTTAGTGGAGTGATTTGGTGGAGCCTAGGAGGATCGAACTCCTGACCTCTACAATGCCATTGTAGCGCTCTCCCAGCTGAGCTAAGGCCCCAAACCAGTGTGACGTTTCCGTCTGTGTGCGCCTGATTAGGCGCTTCCCGGGGCGGGTTCAAGCGAAAAATTCCGCCCCTGAGAAGTTTTTTGAAGATTTTTTCGGACGATCAGTTGTCGTCGTCTTCAGACGCCACATCCGCGATTTCATCCAGCGAAACGTTGTCGTCTTCGTCGTCATCCAGAACATCATCATCGAGGTCCAGATCTACGGCGTCATCATCTTCCAGCACGTCATCCGCGTCATCCAAGTTGGCGGATTTTGCCTTAAGTGTTGCGGCGTCTTCTGCATCGGCAGCAATCATACGGCTTTTGCCGGCTTCTACTTCAACGACGTCGCCTGTGTATGGGCTGATGACAGGGTTCTTGTTCAGGTCATAAAAACGTTTGCCTGTGGTTGGGCACACACGTTTGACGCCCCATTCTTCCTTGGGCATGGGTAATCCCCTTCAATCGGTTGAGTCGGTCTCGACGGTTTGCGCGACGTGCCATATCAAGGGCCGCGTGTCAAAGGGTATCACACCAAACGCGGCGAAGGAGGGCCTATGGCGCAACATATCATCCCCGGAGCGCCGCCCATCACGGTGGTTTTGCGCCCGTCTTCACGGGCGCGCCGCATCAGCCTGCGGGTGTCGCGACTGGATGGCAAGGTGACCCTGACCGTGCCGCGCGGTGTCAGCGCGGCGCAGGCGCTCGGGTTTGCCGAAGAGAAACAGGACTGGTTGCGCCAGCAACTGGCGAAACAGCCTGCGCAGGTCACCATTGCGCTTGGAGCGCAGGTGCCGGTGGCCGGGCGGGAGCGGGTGATTGTGGCCGGCACGGGGCGCAGTGTTGTCTTGGGGCAGGAAACGCTGGCGGTGCCGGGCAAGCCGGATCAGGTGGCGCGACGGGTGCAGACTTATCTCAAAGACCTGGCGCGGCACCGATTGTCAGAGGCGGTGGATCACTATGCCATGCGCCTTGGTAGAGCGCCGAGCCGCATGACGCTGCGCGATACGCGCTCACGCTGGGGCTCGTGCTCTTCTGCCGGGGCGCTGATGTTTTCCTGGCGTCTGGTGATGGCCGCGCCGGAAGTGTTGGATTATGTGGCGGCTCATGAGGTGGCGCATTTGCAGGAGATGAACCACTCTCAGGCGTTTTGGGATGTGGTGATGCGGTTGCATGGGCCCTATGAGACGCCGCGCCGCTGGCTGCGCACGGATGGGCAGGTTCTGCACCGATACCGCTTTGAGGATAGGGGCTGAGCCTGTGGGGGGCTCCGCCTGTTGCGGGCGGGGCAGGGCGGGCCATCTGAAGCCTGTGACAGGCTGCGGTTGACGCACGCCTTTTTTGTGATCACAAGAGATCTATGATTACCCATGCGCGCCCTGCCTCCTCTGATCCATCCACGTCGGCCCATGACCGGGTCTATCGCGCGCTCAGGGCGCGGATCATGTATGGCGAATTGGCCCCCGCCGAGGCGTTGACGCTGCGGGGCATTGGCAAGGAGTATGAGGTCTCCATGACCCCGGCACGGGAGGCGGTGCGCCGTCTGGTGGCCGAAGGGGCGCTGACCCTGTCCAGCTCCGGGCGGGTGGCCACGCCGGAGCTCTCGAGTGAGCGCCTGGAAGAGCTGGCAGCGCTGCGGGCGTTGATTGAGGTGGAGCTGGCCAGCCGGGCGCTGCCGCGGGCGCATATGGCGCTGATCGACCGTTTGGTGAGCATCAATGGCACGGTGGCTGACGCGGTGCGTAAAGGGGATTCTGTTGGCTATATCCGCGCCAATCTGGAGTTCCACCGCACGCTTTATTTGCGGGCGCAGGCCCCGGCGATGCTGGCCATGGCAGAGACCGTCTGGCTGCAGCTGGGACCCACCATGCGGGCGCTCTACGGGCGGCTGCGGCGCACAGAACCGCCGCATTATCATCGGCTGATCATTGCCGCGCTGAAGGCCGGGGATGAGCCGGGGCTGCGTTTGGCCGTGCGGTCAGATGTGACGCAGGGATTGCGGCTTCTGGCGCGCTAGGTCCGGATTTGAAACGCGGATCAGGCGCGGTTTGGCCAGACCAGATGATTGTCATCAATGATGAAGTCATGGGCGTGATTATGCGCGCCGTGAGCCTTTAGATGCGGGTGGTCTGCTGGCAGATCGGGGTGCGTATGCGGCAGATCTGCGGGGCTGCGCTGCCAGAGCGCAAATCCCAGCGCGGCGCTGCCAAGGCCGATCACGCTCAGCACGATCAATGACAGCGCCTGAGATCCGGCGGTGGCGGTCCAGCCAGCCAGTGGATAGGCCAGCAGCCAGCAGGCGTGGCTGAGCGCAAAATGCGCGGTAAAGACAGCGGCGCGATCCTCGGGATGGGCGGAGCGTTTGAGCAGGCGGCCTGAGGGGGTCATGACGGCGGAAAACAGCAACCCTGCGCAAGCCCAGATCGCAAGGAAGCCTGTCCAAGTAAGGGGCCCCTGCGTCCAGATCACGAGCCCATGGGCCAGTTGTACAAGGGCCAGCAGGGCCGCGCTCAGTCCCATAAGGCTGCGGTCAGAGATGTGGTGGAGCAGCCGTGGCAGGGCGAAGGCCGCGATCATGCTGCCCACCCCAAAAGCTCCCATGGCAATCGCAAGACCACTTTCCGCCATGCCATAGCTGTCGCGCACCACAACCACGGTGTTCACAAGCACATAGGCGGTGGTGGCCGCTGCGGCCATGTTGAAGGCCAAGAGGCCACGCAGGCGGGGTGTTGAGAGGTAGATCCAGCTGCCGCGCGTCAACCGGGCCACAAAGGGGCGTTCGGTGCTGGGCGCGCGGCGGGGCAGCCGGGTGCTGAGGATCAGCAGCGCGGAGAGGGCAAACCCTAGCGCAGTGCCAACAAACAGACCGCTGAAGCTCATAACCAGAAGCAATAGACCTGCAAAGGCGGGGGAGAGGATGTTCTCCAGATCCGAGGCCAGTCGCGACAGGGACAGCGCCTGTGTGTACTCCTCCTCATCGGGCAGAATATCGGGAATGGTGGCCTGAAAGGTCGGCGTAAAGACGCCGGAGGCCACTTGCAGCAGAAAGATCAGCGCGTAGACCTGCCCGACACTGTCCACAAAAGGCAGGCAAAGCGCCACGCCGATGCGAATCACATCCGCGCCGATCAGGACAGCACGGCGCGGCAGTTTGACAACCAATGCGCCCATCACCGGCGAGAGGCCAACATAGGCCACCATCTTGATGGTATAGGCGATGCCGAGCACTGCGCCGGCATTGGCACCGGCCAGATCAAACGCCAGCAGGCCCAGAGCAATCGTTAGGAGGCCGCTGCCTGCTAGCGCCACCAGTTGTGCGGCAAACAGGCGCGAGAAAATCGGGTGTTTCAGCAGTGTCCACATAGGCTCAGGCTACGTCTTCAGCACGGTAAAGCAAGCGCTCTCTTGTCGGCTCTTCTGCGCCAGAGAGGGCGCGCAGAGGCTCAAGGCGCAGCCTTGAGCCGGGCCCAACCAAAATCGCGCCTCAGGGGAGGCGCGGGTTTTGGGCGGGAGCGCCGCGTGGCTGGGCTCAGGTTTGGCCTCAGGCCTGGACTTAGGCGGCGAGGCCTTTGGCACCGATGTTGAGGAATTTTTTGCGCCGGTTTGACACCAGATCAGCGGCAGACATCTCTTCCAACTCGCCGAGCATTTCGGCAATGGCGTCGGCCACATTCTGCATGGTGGCGGCGCGGTCGCGGTGTGCGCCGCCTTTGGGCTCAGAAATTACCCGATCGGCCACGCCAAGCTGATGCAGATCCTGTGCGGTCACCCGCAGGGCTTCTGCGGCTTCGCGCATCTTGGTGCTGTCTTTCCACAGGATCGAGGCACAGCCTTCCGGGCTGATCACCGAATAGACCGAATGTTCCAGCATGGCGACGCGGTTGGCGGTGGCAAAGGCCACGGCGCCGCCTGAGCCGCCTTCGCCGATGATCACAGACACCAGAGGCACGCCGATCTGCAGGCACATTTCCGTGGAGCGGGCGATGGCCTCAGACTGGCCGCGCTCTTCGGCACCTTTGCCCGGATAGGCCCCGGCAGTGTCCACCAGTGTCACAACCGGCAGGCCAAAGCGCCCGGCCATTTCCATCAGGCGCACCGCCTTGCGGTAGCCTTCCGGACGCGCCATGCCAAAGTTATGGGCGATGCGGGATTTGGTGTCATTGCCCTTTTCCTGACCGATCACCATGACCGGCTTGCCATTAAAGCGCGCCAGCCCCCCCATCACCGCCAGATCGTCGGCAAAGTTGCGGTCGCCCGCCAGCGGGGTGTAATCGGTGAACAGCGTGTCGATATAATCGCGGCAATGCGGGCGCTGTGGATGGCGCGCCACCTGACATTTGCGCCAGGGAGTCAGATCTTTGTACAGCTCTTCGAGCAGCTCTGCGGCCTTACGGTCTAAAGCCGCCGCTTCGTCGGTGACATCCATCTCTTCGTTTTGCCGCGCCATGGCGCGCAATTCTTCGGCTTTGCCTTCGATTTCGGCGAGCGGCTTTTCGAAGTCGAGATAGTTGGTCATTGGGCACTCCACGCGCTTGTCTCACTTCAGAGCTATATGACGCTGACCAAGGGTAATTGCAACGGGGCATGGCATTGGTCAGGATCGCAACTCAGCAAGATTTGTCCTGTGGAGCTGTGACAGTCAGGGGGCAGAGATCAAAGAGGATGTGATGCAGAATTATGAGGCGCGCATGTTGCGGGTGCTGACCTATATCCACGACCATCCGGCAGAGGATCTGTCGCTGGATCGTCTGGCGGAGGTGGCGGCCATGTCGCGCTTTCACTGGCACCGGGTGTTTCGGGCCATGACCGGGGAAACCTGCGCGCAGGCCGTGCGGCGTGTGCGCCTGCATCGGGCTGCAAGCCTGTTGCTGCGCGAGGATGTCCCTGTGACCGAGGTGGCGCAGCAGGTGGGTTATGACCAGCTGCGCAGCTTCAACCGGGCCTTTGCCGCCCAGTATGGGCAGACGCCGCAGGCCTTTCGGAGCCAGCCCACCTGTACGCCATCAGATGCCTTGCATGCGCTTTATCTCGCCCCTGAGACAAAAACCGGAGAGAGATTTATGTATGATGTCATTGTGCGTAGCGCGCCTGAGCAGATCGTGATCGGCTTGCCGCATCAAGGCAGCTATCATGAGATTGGCGCAGCCTTTGAGCGATTTTTCACCCTATGTCAGAGCCGCAACCTCTGGCCCCGGCTGGGGCTGCCGATTGGGCTCTATTTCGACAATCCCGCCGAAGTGGCAGAGGCGGAGTTGCGCAGTATGGCGGGCGCGGAACTGCTTGCGGGAGAGGTGCCTGCAGAGATGCAGCGCAAAGTGCTGCCTGCTGGGCGGATGGCTGTTTTGACCTACCAAGGCCCTTATGCTGGCCTGTCGGGGGCCTATGACGTGCTTTATGGGCAATGGTTGCCCCAATCGGGCGAATTGCCCGCTGATGCCCCCTGTTTTGAAAGGTATCTCAACAATCCACGCGAGGTGGCAGAAGCGGATCTGTTGACAGAAATCTGCCTGCCGCTTTTGACGCGCGCGGAAGCGGCGGATGTGGCGACACCTGCGGGTGTCACCGGCTAGAGAACGCGGAGCAAGGTGTGCAGCGGTGGATCAGGCCGCTGCACAATCAGAGCCTATGCGGGCATCAGGAAGGCATTAGGAAGACGGGGATCAGGGAGGCGAGCAGCAACCCGGCCATGGTCCAGTTGAAAATCATCAACCGCTGAGGGCGGTTGAGCAGGCGGCGGATGCCGGTGCCCAGCACCGTCCAGGCAGCGGCGGAAAAACAGCCGATCAGCAGATAAGTGCCAGCCACCATCAGGATGGCGTCAAGGTCGCGGGAGGTGGCGTAGAGCGTGATGGCGCCCAGCCCCATGGTCCAGGCTTTGGGGTTGACCCATTGAAAGGCGGAGGCCTGGAGATAGGTCAGCGGGCGGCTCTCGGTATCCGCATCCTTTGGCGGTGCGGCATGGGCGATTTTCCAGGCCAGCCAGAACATATAGACCACAGCGATCACACGCAGCACGGTGTGGCTGTGCGGCCAGGCATCAAACAGCTGCATGACCCCCAGGCCGACCAACGTCAGCATGGCCGGAAAGCCTGTGGCCACGCCCAGAAGATGGGGCAGCGAGCGGCGCAGACCGAAATTGGCCCCGGAGGCCATGAGCATGAGATTGTTGGGACCCGGCGAAAACAGGGTGGCAAAAGCGAAGAAGGCGAGGGCGAGGAAGATATCAGTAGTCATTGCGCAATCCTGAGCGAAAAAATGCGCCATGGAATTGCGTTTAGTGTGTTATTGCATATAAGTTCGCAACTTATGTCGAGTATTGATCGAATAGATGACGAAATATTGCGTGTTCTGAGTCGTGATGGGCGGATCAGCAATCTGGCGCTGGCGGAACGGGTGGGGCTGTCGCCTTCGGCCTGTCTGCGCCGAGTCGCGGCACTGGAAAAAGCCGGTATCATTTCCGGCTATCGTGCGGTGCTGGATGCGGCGGCTTTGGGCAAAGGGTTTGTGGCCTATATCACGGTGGGGCTGAACTCCCATACCAAGGCGGCGCAGATTGCCTTTGAGCGGGCCATGGCAGCGGCGCCAGAAGTGCGCGAATGCCACAATATCACCGGGCAGGTGGAGTATCTACTGCGTGTCGAAGTGGCTGATATCGGGTCATATAAACGGTTTCACACCGATGTTCTGGGCACGGTGGAGAAGGTGAACGCCATCACCTCTTATGTTGTGTTGGGCTCCCCCAAAGACGAGCGCGCCTGAGGTCTTTTGGACGGATGTGACCCAGCCTGATGGAGCACATGTGTGCGGCGTGGCTCCCGCCCGCTTCAGGGCCCTGCCGGGCCCTTGCCAGCGGTTGGGCCCGGCTCGGCGCTGCCGAGCCTGATGTCGCAATCAGACAAGCCGCGCCCCCGGCCTTTTGCGTTAGAGTGGAGTTGTTGATGCGACATATTTTGAGGCAGGCATGAAAACACGGACCAAGGTTGTGGTGATTGGCGGCGGCATTGCGGGCTGCTCCACCCTCTATCATCTGACGCAGGAGGGCTGGAGCGATGTCATGTTGCTGGAGCGGGACGAGCTCACCTCTGGCACCACCTGGCATTCTGCTGCGCAGGTCACCAACTTTGGCATGACCCAAACCATGGTGGGGCTCAAAAGCCATTCGATCCGCCTTTACAAAGAGCTGGCCGAAGATCCCGAGTATCCCATCAACTACCACCACGCCGATGGGGGCATCCGGTTGGCCAATACCGAGGCGCAGATGGATGGGTACCGCCATTTTGCCTCCATGGCGCGGGGTATGGGCGTGGATTTTGAGGTGATTGATGCGGAGGAATGTGCGCGGCGCCACCCGCTGATTTCGACGGAAAATCTGATTGGCGGGCTTTGGGATCCGCTGGATGGCGATATTGACCCGGCCCAGCTCTGTCAGGCGCTGGCGCGGCGCGCGCGGCAGGCCGGGGCAGAGGTGCATCGGCACACGCCGGTGACGGCGCTGCGACAATTGAACGATGACACCTGGGAGGTGGAGACGCCCAAAGGCACCATTCATGCAGATATTGTGGTCAATGCCTGTGGCTATCGGGTGAATGAAGTGGGGGCCATGATGGGGGTGCATCACCCGGTGGCTTCGATGGAACATCAATATTTCCTGACCGAGGAGATCCCGGCGATTCGGGATCTGGCGCACCGGGTGCCGCTGTTGCGCTGTCCGATCAGTGATTATTACTCCCGGCAGGAAAAGAATGGTCTGCTGGTTGGGTTTTATGAGCAGGACTGCAAGACCTGGGGCATGGATGGGATTGATCCCAAATTTGTCAACGCGCTGTGCCCGGATGATCTGGACCGGGTGAGTGATGTGCTGGAGGGGGCGTTTGCGCGCATGCCTGCGCTGATGGAGGTGGGCATTCATACGGTGGTGAACGGGCCGATCACCTATACCATTGATGGCGCGCCGCTGGTGGGGCCGATCCCCGGCAAGCGCAACGCCTATTGCATCATTGGGTTGCGTGCGGGGCTGGGCGAGGGGGGCGGTCATGGCTGGCTTCTGGCGCAGCAGATTGTGCATGGAGAGGCTTGTTACGACACCTGGGTGATTGATCCGCGCCGCTTCACCGGACATGCCAATGTGGAACTCACCGCGCTGAAAGCGATTGAGGATTATCAGAACGAATTCCGCTTTCACTTCCCGCATGAACATCGCCCTGCCGGGCGGCCGATGAAGACAACGCCTCTCACGCCTGTTCTGGCGGCAGAAGGCGCAGAGTTTACTGTCGTCAACGGCTGGGAGCGGGTGGACTATATCAAGCCGACGCCGGATTTCACCGAGACGCTGGGGTTTCGCTTCAATGAGGTGCAGGCGGTTGTGGCCGAGGAGGTCCATGCGGTGCAGACTGGCGTTGGCTTGACCGAGGTCAGCGGGTTCAACCGCTTTGAGATCACCGGCGAGGATGCGCAGGGTTTTCTGGATCGGATGTTCTGCGGGGCTGTGGCGCGTCGGGCGGGGCGCGTTGGGCTGGGCTATCTGCTCAACCATCAGGGCATGCTGAAAGGAGAGGCGACGGTTGCGCATCTTCCGGCGGGGGCCACGGGGGCGGCGCGGATTTGGTATGGTTCGGCGGCGGCCTCTGAGTATCACGACATGGACTGGCTGACGGCGCATGTGAGGCCGGAGGAGGATGTTGAGATCCGCTCGCTGACCAATGACTGGACGATTCTTGTTTTGGCGGGGCCGAAGGCGCGGGCGGTTCTTGCGGAGGTGGCGCGTGGGGATTGGTCGTCAGAGGCCTTCCCTTGGTTGTCGGTGCGCGAGGCCTTTGTGGGGATTGCGCCTGCCATTGTGATGGCGGTGAGTTTCTCAGGTGAACTGGCCTATGAAATCCATGTGCCCAATGCGCAGCTTTATGCGGCCTATCGGGCACTGCGGCAGGCGAGGGAGGCGCATGGCCTGCGGCTGTTTGGGGCGCGTGCGGTGGATGCGATGCGGCTTGAAAAAGGCTTTTTGCACTGGAAGACGGAGATCCTGACGGAGTTTGACCCGTTTGAGACGGGGTTGGATCGGTTTGTGCGGATGGAGAAGCCGGAGTTTGTTGGCAAAGCCGCGCTTCTCGCCCGTCAGGCGGAGGGGCCGCGCAAACGTCTGGTGACTCTGGTGGTGGACTGCGCAGATCGCTGGGCGCAGCCGGGATCCAGTGTGATGCTGGGGGAGCGGGTTGTGGGCACGGTCACCTCAGGGGACTGGGGCCATCGTATTGGACGCAATCTGGCGATGGCTTTTGTGGACCCGGAGGTGGCCGCAACCGGCCGTGCGCTGGAGATTGACATGCTGGGCACAAAATACCCCGCCGAAGTGATTCCGGCGGGGCCATATGATCCAGAATTTGCGCGGGTGCGATCCTGAGGATGCGCCCCTGAGGCGTCTCTGCAGGCTCAACCTGAGACAGGTCAAACCCGAAACGCTTTAGGATCCTGCGATCAGCTCTGCCTGAGCCACGATCACTTCGGCCTGTTTGATTGAGGCGATATCCACAAGGCGACCTTTGTAAACAGTGGCGCCTTCGCCATTGGCTTTGGCTGTTTCCATCGCGGCAAGGATTTCGCGGGCTTCGTTCACGGCCTCTTCAGAGGGAGTGAAGACTTCATTGGCCAGGGCAATCTGCTTGGGGTGGATCGCCCATTTGCCGACCATGCCCAAAGTGGCGGAGCGTTTGGCCTGTGCGATATAGCCCTCATCATCGGAGAAATCGCCAAAGGGGCCATCTACCGGCAATACGCCATGGGTGCGGCAGGCGGCAACGATGGCGGCCTGCGCCCAGTGCCATGGATCGGACCAGTGTTTCTGGCCTGCGTGCAGCATGTAGTAGTTTTCCTGTGTGCCGCCGATGCCGGTGGTCTGCATGCCCATGGAGGCGGCGAAGTCTGCGGCGCCGAGGCTCATGGCGACCATGCGTGGGGAGGCGGCGGCGATTTCTTCCACGTGGGCGATGCCCGCGGCCGATTCGATGATGACTTCGAAGTTGATGCGTTTGCTGCGGCCTTTGGCGGCCTCAATGGCGGTGACCAGCGCATCCACGGCGTAGATGTCACCGGCGCAGCCCACTTTCGGGATCATGATCTGATCGAGGCGCTCCCCGGCTTGTTCCAGCAGATCCACCACGTCGCGATACCAATAGGGGGTGTCCAGCCCGTTGATGCGCACGGATAGGGTTTTGTTGCCCCAGTCGATCGTGTTGATCGCTTCAATTGCGTTGGCGCGAGCCATGTCCTTGTCAGAGGGGGCCACGGAATCTTCGAGGTCGATGTTGATCACATCCGCAGCAGAGGCCGCCATTTTGGCAAAGAGTTTGGTGTTGGAGGCCGGGCCAAACAGTTGGCAGCGGTTGGGGCGGGCAGGGGCGGCGGGTTGGATACGGAAGCTCATATCGGTCTCTCGGTAAGGAAATTACGTTTTGCTTGCCTGTTGTGGTATGAAGTTGCGCGACCGAGCGCAAGGATATTTTGCGCCTGCGGCAAGAGAACGCTGCGGCGCGGCAGGTTGGTGTGGATGAGACGTAGATTTGCGCCACTTTACGAAGCGTCGAGGGAGAATCTTTCGCCAAATGGCAAAAATGGTGAAGAAACTGTGTGAATGAGCTGATTTTGTGGTGGGTTCACAAAGAAATTTCATCAATGGTCGGAGAATATAGGTCAACAAGACTTACGCGAGACATTGGGAAGGACGCGCGATGATCGAGACACCGTATCTTCTGTTTTTGGGCGATGCGCCCGATCAACTGGCAGCCAAAGTGGCTCAGGGCATCAAAGACTGGCGTCCGGAGAATGCTGTGGGTCAATTCCGTATGGAAGGCTGCAAGGCGGACATGGGCCTCACGGATATGACGCTGGTTGAAGCCCGCGAAGCTGGCGCGAAGACGCTGGTGATCGGCGTGGCAAACCGCGGCGGCGTGATTTCTCAGGAATGGAAAAAAGTGCTGGTGATGGCGCTGGAAGAGGGCTTTGATCTGGCCTCTGGTCTGCACAATCTGCTGCGTGATGAGCCGGATCTGGTCGCGGTTGCGCAAGCCACTGGCCGCAAGCTGCATGATGTGCGGGTGCCAGAGGTGGAGTATCCGATTGCCAATGGTAAAAAACGCACGGGCAAGCGCTGTCTGGCGGTCGGCACGGATTGTTCCGTGGGCAAAATGTACACCGCGCTCTGCATGGATGCGGAGATGCGCAAGCGGGGTATGAAATCCACCTTCCGTGCCACCGGGCAGACCGGCATTTTGGTTACCGGGGATGGCGTGCCGCTGGATGCGGTGATTGCAGATTTCATGGCGGGTTCCGTTGAGTGGCTGACCCCGGACAATGACGCAGATCATTGGGATCACATTGAGGGGCAGGGCAGCCTGTTCCACGTGTCGTATTCTGGTGTGACCATGGCGCTGATCCATGGCGGGCAGCCGGATGCGCTTATTCTGGCGCATGAGCCGACCCGCGATCACATGCGGGGTTTGCCGGAGTATCAGCAGCCAAGCCTGGAAGCGCTGCGGGATATGGCGCTGCCGCTGGCACAGGTGGCCAACCCGGCCTGTCAGGTTGTGGGCGTTTCTGTGAACACCCAGCACATGGCAGAGGATGAGGCGAAAGCCTATCTGGCGAAAATCGAAGCCGACATGGGTCTGCCTGCCACAGATCCGTTCCGCTTTGGCGCGGGCAAGCTGGTGGATGCGCTGGCAGCGCTGTAAGCTGTGAAGCAAGAGGCTGGGGGCGTTGCCCCCAGACCCTCAGGATATTTTAGGCCAAATGAAGCCTCGGCAGTTTTATCTCTGCGGGGGTGGCGGCAAAAAGCTGAGTGAGACTCAAATATGCAAATCTCTGTCACCCCGGATGTGTTCAAACTGGCGCAGGTGTTCACCATTTCGCGCGGCTCACGCACGGAGGCGAAGGTGCTGACGGTGCGGGTGGAAGATGAGGGCCATGTGGGGTGGGGCGAATGTGTGCCTTATGCGCGCTACGATGAGACCCTTGAAAGCGTGACCGCAGAGATTGAGGCGTTGAGTGGGCGGCTTGACCGTCAGGCCCTGTATGATCTCTTGCCAGCTGGCGCAGCCCGTTTTGGCGTGGATGCGGCGCTTTGGGATCTGGAATGCAAAAAGGCGGGCAAGCGCGCCTGGGAATTGGCCGGATTGCCAAAGCCGGGACCGGAGATCACCGCCTATACGCTGTCGCTGGCCACACCTGCGGAGATGCAGGCTCAGGCGGCCAAGAATGCGCATCGCCCGCTGTTGAAAATCAAACTGGGCACGCCAGATGATATGGCGCGTCTGGAAGCGGTGCGCGCAGGGGCGCCGAAATCCACCATCATCGTGGATGCCAATGAGGGCTGGTCGGCAGAGGTCTATGCGGATCTGGCGCCACATCTCGTACGTCTCGGTGTGGCTCTGGTGGAGCAACCTTTGCCTGCGGGAGAGGATGAGGCGCTGATCGGGATGGAGCGTCCGGTGCCGGTCTGTGCCGATGAAAGTGCCCATGATTGCAGCAGTCTGCCCAAATTGAAGGGTAAATATGACGTGGTGAACATAAAATTGGACAAAACTGGCGGGCTGACGGAGGCGTTGAAACTGCGCGAAGCGGCTCTGGCGGAAGGTTATAAGGTCATGGTGGGCTGCATGGTTGGCTCCTCGCTGGCGATGGCACCGGCCACGCTGGTGGCGCAGGGGGCCATGATCACCGACCTTGACGGGCCGCTTCTGCTGGCCGAAGACCGTGACACACCACTTTTGTTTGATGACAGGGGCGTGCACCCGCCAGAGGCCGCGCTCTGGGGATAAGGGCGCGATGAAAACAGCCATCATTTTTGACACCGAGTATCTGACCGATGCGGGCGCTTTGGGGCGGTTGTGGTTTGGGCCGGAAGATCCCGATCCGATGCTGGTGCAGATTGGCGCTGTGACACTGTCGCTGGAAGATGATTTTGAGGTGCTGGCGCGTTATGAGGCGGTGGTGATGCCACTGGATCGTCAAGGGATGCCCTGTCAGGCAACACCCTATTTTGAAGAGCTGACCGGGGTGAGCAACGCGCGGATTGCGCAGGACGGTGGCACGCTGCAGGCGGGTCTGGACGGTTTGCGGGACTTTGCTGCAGGTGCGCCTTTGTGGAGCTGGGGCAAAGATGAGCTCTATGCGCTGGGCGTGAGCTGCTATCTGGCGGGCATTGCGCCGCCGATCCCGGCGCATCGGTTTGGCAATGTGCGCAATCTTGTGCTCAAGGCAGGCATGCCGCAAGAGGATATGGCACGACTGAGCAGCAATGAGCTGGGCGGTTACTATGGGCTGCCCAATCAGGATGCGCGGGCGCATGATGCGGTGGACGATGCACTGTCGATTGCCGTGGCATTGCGGCATCTGTTGCAGAAAAGCGCGTTGCGCCCAGAGGATTTTGACCGGCCCGTTCAGGCGGAGGGGCAGGCCCCGCGTGCGGTAGGATAGGGAGTGTCGCCGCGTTGTGGCAGCATGCGCGCTTTGCAGGCGCGCGGGAATTCAGTAGAGACACCATGAACACCGGCTTCAGGGGCCGGAGCAGAAAGAAGGACGACCAACCATGACCCGCACAGTCTATGTGAACGGCGCATATCTGCCGGAGACCGAGGCCACCATTTCGATTTTTGACCGTGGGTTCCTGATGGCGGATGCGGTCTATGAGGTGACATCGGTTCTGGATGGCAAGCTGATTGATTTTGAAGGGCATGCTGTGCGTTTGCAGCGCTCTCTGGATGAGCTGGAGATGGCGGCGCCCTGCACGCAGGAAGAGCTGTTGGAGATCCACCGCAAGCTTGTGGAGTTGAACGACATTGACGAAGGTCTGGTGTACCTGCAGGTGACACGTGGCAGCGATGGCGACCGTGATTTTGTTTTCCCTTCTTCGGACACCAAGCCGAGCCTTGTGCTGTTTACCCAGAACAAACCCGGGCTGGCGGACAATCCGGCGGCCAAGAAAGGGGCCAAGATCATCTCGATTGAAGACATCCGCTGGGGGCGTCGTGACATCAAGACCGTGCAATTGCTCTATCCGTCGATGGGCAAGATGATGGCCAAG
Organism: Shimia sp. R11_0; assembly: GCF_017744035.1. Classification (NCBI taxonomy): domain Bacteria; kingdom Pseudomonadati; phylum Pseudomonadota; class Alphaproteobacteria; order Rhodobacterales; family Roseobacteraceae; genus Shimia; species Shimia sp. R11_0. Next base: position 674,250 of record NZ_JAGHQY010000001.1, read on the forward strand.
AAAGCCGGCTGTGATGATGCGTGGATGGTAGAAGACGGCTATGTGACTGAGGGCACCTCCAACAACGCCTATTTCGTGAAAGACGGCGTGATCGTGACCCGCCCGCTGTCCAATGACATTCTGCATGGCATCACGCGCAAGGCCGTATTGCGCATGGCGGCAGAGGCGCAGCTGAAGATTGAAGAGCGGCTTTTCACCATTGAAGAAGCTCAGGCGGCGGATGAGGCCTTCACCACCTCAGCGTCAGCCTTTGTGATGCCGGTTGTGGAAATTGATGGCGTTGCGTTGGGCGATGGCACGCCGGGGCCGATTGCCAGCCGTTTGCGTGAAATCTATCTCGACGAGAGCCGTAAAGCCGCTGTTTGAGGCAGCCGTACGAGGGTTAAAAAATGAAAAAGCCGTCGGAAAATCCGGCGGCTTTTTGTATTCTGTTGTGCCAGCGATAGGGTGCTGGTTTGCTCTTGAAAATAAGGCTTCCGTGAGTGGTGGCCGTGTTCGTAAGTGGTGTTTTCAATACCTTGATATTTACTTAAGAGATATTACCAGTCAACCTTTAGTTGCTTAATTTGTGAATAAAACGTCAGAGACGCTGACCAAGCGGCAAAAAGCGCAGGAATCAGGGTGTGTTAGCAGACACATCAGGAACCCTGCGCCTCGCGATGGTACTGTTAGGGCGCCACTTGCAGGACAATTTTTCCAATATGACCGCTGCTTTCCATGCGTTGATGGGCAGCAATGGCGTCTTGCAGGGCAAATGTGCTGTCCATGACAGGGGCGATGCGGCCGCTTTCGAGCAGAGGCCAGACATCTTGCAGCAGTGCCTCGGCAATCTTGGCTTTGGCCAGATCGCTTTGCGGACGCAGGGTGGAGCCGGTGATGGTCAGACGGCGCATCATGACATGGGCAAAGTTGAGGCTGATCTTGGGGCCCTGCAGAAAAGCAATCTGCACAAGGCGGCCATCGTCGGCCATGGCTTTGACGTTGCGTGGGAGATAATCGCCGCCCACCATATCCAAAATGAGATCGGCGCCGCCTTCTGCACGCAGGACATCGACAAAATCCTCGTCGCGGTAGTTGATGGCGCGTTCGGCCCCCAATTTTACGCAGGCATCGCATTTTTCTGCGGAGCCTGCGGTGGCGAACACGCGCGCGCCAGCGGCTTGCGCCAGTTGAATGGCGGTTGTGCCGATGCCAGAAGAGCCACCATGCACCAGAAACCGTTCGCCGGCTTTCAATCCCCCGCGCTGAAACACGTTGGAATAGACGGTGAAGAAGGTTTCGGGCAGGCAGGCGGCGGCTTTGAGATCCATGCCTTTGGGCACAGGCAGGCAGTGCGCGGCAGGTGTCAGGGCATATTCTGCATAGCCGCCGCCGGGCAGCAGCGCACAAACGCTGTCCTCTTCGGCCCATTGGGTGACCCCTGCGCCCACCGCTGCGATGGTGCCTGAGGCCTCAAGGCCGGGCAGGTCGGAGGCATTTGCAGGCGGATTATAGAGACCGGCCCGCTGCAGCACGTCGGGGCGATTGACGCCTGCATAGGCAACGCGGATCAGCACTTCGCCGGGGCCGGGCGTGGGGATGTCACGGGTGGTGCGTTTCAAAACCTCCGCGCCGCCGGGGGTGCTGATTTCTACGACTTGCATGGTCTGTGACATGACGCGGTCCCTTCTGCGATCTCTGTGTCCGTGATCTTGTTGACTGTCTAGCAGAGGCAGGGCTTGGGGGAACAGGGACTTTTGTCGCGCTGACGCGAGGGGAGAGCGTCATGGGAGGGCATCGGCGCATGCGCCTGACGCCTGTGTGCGATGCTGGCGTAGGAGGCCAGAGGAGGGGGCGTTGCCCCCGTCGCAGACAAGCTGCGACTCCCCCAGGATATTTGTGATCAAATGAAGCCCGGGGGCGACTCAGGAACTGGGGGGCGGGGTCCAGAGGTTTTCAAAGTTGCCCGGCAGACCTTTGGGTGGTTCAGGGGCGCGGCATTTGGACAGCGCATTGAGCGGGGCCGCCATGAGCTTGCCCAGAGGGCTTTTGTTGAACTGGGCTTTCGTCTTTTCAAACTGCATGACGTTTTCGATGCGACGATCCAGAAAGGCCCAAGTGGCCTCCTGCGCGTCGCTGTCATCGCCGAGCCAGTAGAGCACGGTGGCGGAATATACCGCGGACAGGGTGGCGCGTTTGGAGTACCAATTGATGTCGCGGGAGCTGTCGCCGATGGCGCGCCAGATGGCATCCGAGGTGCCCCAGATCAGCTGTGCACCGGTGGCGGCATGTTGCGGCAGGGCAAAGAGCGTGCTGCCCCGGCGGATGATTTCGCGATCCGGGCACAGCTCCAGCCGCGTGCGCACGGCAAAGGTGATCTTTTCGCGGATCTTCATATCCTGAAGCGCAGCTGCGCGCAGCGCGTCTTCCATCTGAGAATCACCGCGTTTGTGATAAGCGACGGCCAGATCCACAGCGCCGCGTGGGCAGAGCGCGCGCGCTACGGTGGCATCCACGCCCGTGTCTGCGATGGCGGCCACAAAAGTGGTTTCAGACCAGCCATCAAAGGGCACATGCATCTCTGCGGCCTCCAGAAGGCGGGTTTTGATATCTGTTGATGCGTGGTTCTGGGCGTCGTCGTGCATGGGTGTCTGCCTCTCAAACGGTGCGGTTGCAGCCATACTAGACAAACTTCGGGCAAGTTGCTATACGGCGGCCTCCTGCAATTTCCTTGCAACTCAAACTTAGAAAGGTGGTGAAAACCACATGCAGGTTAGTGTTCGTGACAACAACGTCGATCAGGCGCTTCGTGCCCTGAAGAAAAAGCTGCAGCGTGAAGGCGTCTTCCGCGAAATGAAGCTCAAGCAACATTTCGAAAAGCCGTCCGAGAAAAAAGCGCGCGAAAAAGCTGAAGCGATCCGCCGTGCCCGTAAACTGGCGCGTAAGAAAGCACAGCGTGAAGGTTTGCTCTAAGCAATTCTTCTTCAGAGCTTTGGACACAAGAATTGACGACCCCCATGGCTTTGCTGTGGGGGTTTGTCTTTTATTGCTACGACGGATTTTGTGATTACATGCGTAGCAGGTTGGGGGGGCACCCCACGCAGAGGGAATTGGGACGGATTTTGCAATGAAGCGCACCTTTGGGTCGTTTGTCTTTGTACTGGTGGCAGGGGCCATCATTGGCGCGCTTTACGGGCTGATGATGAATGAAATTCTTGATCGCAATTGGGGTTTGAAAGCGCCGATCCGGGGCGCGGTGCGCGGTATGGCGGTGGCCTCAGTGGCGGTGGCGCTGGAGGTCTGGATCAGCAACAGCGCGATTGGGCGCTGGCAGCGCAGTCTCAAGTTTCGGCGGGGTGTGGCGCTGCGGGTCGCGATCACCTGCCTGATCATCTACGTGGCGCTGGCGGGATCGCATGTTGTGTTGATCGGGGACCGCGATGTTTATGTGGACTGGATCCAGAACGGCTTTGGCCCGGACTTCCTTTTTGCGCTGGTGGCCGCGGTTGTGGTGCAGATCCTGTTGCAGGCGCGGCGGCTGATCGGGGGACGCACCCTGACCTATTTTATTCTGGGCCGTTATGCCCGCCCGACGGAAGAGTGCCGGATTTTTGTGCTGGCGGATCTGCGGGGCTCAACGGCGATCACGGAGACGCTGGGGGATCAGAAGGCGCTGGAACTGATCACCGGGGTGTTTCTGGATATTGATGCCACGATCAAGAAGCACCGTGGTGTGATCCACAACTATGTTGGGGATGAGATCATCATGAGCTGGCTGGATCGCGGGGCGGATGGCAATATGCAGCTGCTGCAGTGCATCGATGAGATCTTTCAGGTGCTGGCAGCGCGGCAGGGGCATTATCTGGCCAAATTTGGCGTGGCACCCTCGTTGCGCATGGGCATTGCCGGGGGACCGGTTGCCGTGGGTGAATGCGGCTGGGAGAAGCGGCAGGTGGTCTATATCGGTGACACGATCAACAAAGCCAAACGCATGCAGGAGGCCTGTAAGGCGCATGATCTGTCGGTGATTTTAGATGCGGAGACCGTTCGAGGGATCACCTTGCCCATGGGGATGGGGGTGTCTCCGGTGGAAGAGACCACGCTGCGTGGACGGGCGAATGCCACACAGATGCTGACGCTGACAGCGCCGGATGGCAGCGCGCTAGATGTCTTTGTGCCGCAAGAAGGCGTGGCGCGGTCCTGAGCAATGGCTGGGCGGCCTACAGAGGGCGGGCCACCTTTTGTGTCGAGTGGCTCTGTCATGCGAAGCGAGTGAGACCCATGCCTCAATCGCTTCGCATGAATGTATCAGCCGCGCTGTTTGCCTTTGGGGGCAGCCGCCGCAGCAGCGGCCCGACGGGCTTTGTTCTTCTTGCTGTTGGATTTGCCCTTGGGGGGCGGTGGGCCTTTGGGCTTATCACCGGATTTGCGGCTTGGCTTGGCTTCGCTTAAGGCACCTTCGGCCATGGCGCGGCGGCGTGGAGCGGCGTTGCCACCCGGACCTGCGCCATAGGCGGGTTTGGACTTGCCGCCTTTGGGTGCTGCTTTGGGGGCGCTGGATTTTGGCTTCTTGTGGCGTGGTGCCGGATCGTCATTCCACGCGACAGGCGGTGTGGATTTGCCGGGTTTCTGGCCTGAGCCTTTGGGTTTTTCGGAAAATTTATCTTGTTTTGGCTTGTGAAATTCCGACTTTTCACCCCGCTCAGAGCGGGTGGCATCCCGGTCTGTGTTGTGTTTGTCGAACTTGCCTTTGCCACGATGGGGTTTGCCGCCCTCTTTGCGGGGGCCCTTGCCAAATGGTTTTCTGCCACCATCACGCCCGTCGCGGCCTTCGCGATAGCCATCCCGTCCGCCTTCGCGTGGGCCACGGGAGGGGCCGCGCTCCAGCACTGGGGCGCTGTCCATCTGGGCCAGCTTTGCCCCTTCTTCCAGGGTCATGGCCGGGCCAATGGCCGCGAGGAAGCCGGCGACGCTGCTTTCCAGCACCTGCACATAGCTCTCATCAGGATTGATGCGGATGGCGCCAATGTCGTCTTTGGTCAGATCGCCCAGTTTGCACAGCATGGGCAGCAGGCGGCGCGGCTCGGCGCCTTTGTTGCGGCCACCGGAAATGGAGAACCAGACCGAGGGGCCAAAGTCCTTGCGCGGGGCCGGTTTGGCATCGGAGGGGGCGATCTCTTCGGGGGCGGAATGTTTGGAATTGTAAAGCCGCAGATAGGCCGCAGCCACTTGCTCAGCCGAAAATGTGCCAAGCAAAGCTTCAATGAGAGGCGTTTCGGTAACGGTTGGTTCAGATGTCCAGTCGGGATCCGCAAACATGCGGGCCTGATCCTGCGCGCTGACCTCTTCGGCAGAAGGCGCACCGGACCATTCGGCTTCCAGCTTGGCCCACCGCAGCAGACGCTCTGCTTTTTTGCGCGATTTGCGGGTCACGATCAGGGCAGACACCCCTTTACGGCCTGCGCGCCCGGTGCGGCCAGAGCGGTGCAGCAGGGTTTCGTGGTTGTTGGGCAGTTCGGCATGCACCACCAGATCAAGGTTTGGCAGGTCGATGCCACGCGCGGCCACATCGGTGGCCACACAAACCCGAGCGCGGCCGTCGCGCATGGCCTGAAGCGCATGGGTGCGCTCTGTCTGAGACAGTTCACCTGACAGCGAGACCACCTGAAAGCCGCGATTGGACAGGCGGGTTGTCAGGCGCGCCACCATGGCACGGGTGTTGGCAAAGACAATCGCATTGGGCGCTTCGTAAAAGCGCAGCGTGTTGATCACGGCGTTTTCCGCATCGCGGTCCATCACAGTCATGGCGCGATAGGTGATGTCGGCGTGCTGTTTCTGTTCGGATTTGGTTTCCACCCGGATCGCATCGCGCTGATAGTTTTTGGCCAGCTCGGCGATCATTTTAGGCACGGTGGCGGAGAACAGCAGAGTCTGACGCTCGGCGGGCACCTGTTCCAGAATGAACTCCAGCTCTTCGCGGAAGCCCAGATCGAGCATCTCGTCGGCCTCATCCAGCACCACGGCGCGGATGTCCATCAGATCAATGGAGCCACGATCAATGTGGTCCCGCAGGCGGCCCGGTGTGGCCACAACGATATGGGCCCCACGGGCCAGCGCGCGGCGTTCGTCGCGCATGTCCATGCCGCCCACACAGGAGGCCACGCGGGCTCCGGCCTCGGCATAGAGCCAGGTCAGTTCGCGTTTGACCTGAAGCGCCAGTTCACGTGTGGGCGCGATGATCAGCGCCAGCGGGGCTGCGGCCTCTTCAAAGGCCTCAGCCTCAGCCAACAGGGTGGAAGAAATGGCGAGGCCAAATCCCAGCGTTTTGCCAGACCCGGTCTGTGCGGAAACAAGCAGGTCTTTGCCCTGAAGCTCTGGCGCCATGACGGCGGTCTGAACCTGAGTAAGTGTGTCATAGCCTTTGGCGTCAAGCGCGGCCTGAAGTGCGGTTTTCACGGTGAAATCTACTTTTCATCTGAGGAGTGCCAGCTGGACGGCGTCGGCGGGCTCCCTCATTGTCTGAACCGCTCTCATCATCATTTGTGGCAAGAAGCGCAGCACCTAGCCCATATTGCGCCGCATGTATAGCCTCCTTTGATTGCGCACGAAGCTGTGAACGGGATCTTCTGTCAATTTGCGCCAAAGGCTTTGTTTTGGTGGGAAACTTCCTAAGTTAACGAAAACGCATTTTAGGAAGGGCGCAAAGATGACGGACAGCTACACACCCCCGAAGGTCTGGACATGGGAAAGCAAGAGCGGCGGGCAGTTCGCCAATATCAACCGGCCGATTGCCGGACCCACCCATGACAAAACGCTGACTCGGGGCGCGCATCCCTTCCAGCTGTATTCGCTGGCCACACCCAATGGTGTGAAAGTCACGGTGATGTTTGAAGAGCTGCTGGCGGCAGGCCATAGCGGTGCAGAATATGACGCCTATCTGATCAATATCGGCGAAGGTGATCAGTTTGGCTCTGGTTTTGTGGATGTAAACCCGAACTCCAAGATCCCGGCGCTGATGGATCTGAGCGGTGAGGAAGAGGTGCGCGTGTTTGAAAGCGGCGCGATCCTGTTGCATCTGGCGGAGAAGTTTGACGCCTTTCTGGGGCCCAAAGAAAAGCGGGCCGAGATGCTGAGCTGGCTGTTCTGGCAGATGGGCAGCGCACCTTATCTGGGTGGCGGTTTTGGCCATTTCTATGCCTATGCGCCAGAAAAATGGGAATATCCGATCAACCGCTTTGCCATGGAGACCAAACGTCAGCTGGATGTGCTGGACCGCCAGTTGGCTGAGAACCGCTATATCGCGGGTGACGAGTACACCATTGCGGATATTGCGATCTGGAGCTGGTATGGCGCGCTTGTGCTGGGACGCCTTTATAATGCGGCGGAGTTTCTGGATGTGGAGAGCTACGGCCATGTGCAGCGCTGGGCCAAAGAGATCAATGATCGCCCGGCCGTCAAACGCGGCGTGAAAGTGAACCGCTCCTGGGGCGAACCAGAGCAGCAACTCCATGAGCGCCATTCTGCTGAGGATTTTGACACTCGTACGCAGGATAAGCTGGCGCCAGAGGCAGAGTGAGCCGCGCGCGCTTTTCCTGTTGGGGATTGTCCGGGTGGGCTCCCGCCCGGGCGCAGCGCATTTAGAAATGCGCGCTTCTGGTTGGGCCCGGCTCAAAACTATGTTTTAAGCCTGCGCCTGCGGGAGGCAGGCGCCACCGCCGTGACAAAAGAGACGGCCGTGCTCTGACAAGGATCAGAGCGCGGCCTTTGTGACTGTGACACCCGCGTTAGGGGGTGTCACACCGGCAGGGCTGTGGTTTTGAAGACGGTGCGCAGGGCAAAGGAGCTTTGCATCTGGGCGACGCCGGGCAGGCGGGCGAGGTGCTGGCGATGGATGCGGGCGAAATCATCGGTGTTTTGTGCCACCACCTTCAGAATGTAATCCGCCGTGCCCGCCATCAGATGGCATTCCAGCACGTCCGGAATGCGGGCCACGGCCTTTTCAAAGGCATCAAGCACCTCATCAGCCTGACCGGACAGGGTGATTTCCACAAAGACCGTTGTGGGCACATCCATTTTGCGCGGATCCAGCAGCGCCACGTAATCGCGGATATAGCCATCTTCTTCGAGGCGGTGCACACGCCGGTGACAGGCGGAAGCGGAGAGGTTCACCTTCTCTGAAAGTTCAGCATTAGAGATGCGGCCCTGCTTTTGCAGGACTGTGAGGATGCGACGATCCGTCTGATCCAAAGACATATTATGAAAGCTCCTTGCGTCATGGTCATAAATAATCGAAGATTTTTGCAAATGCGAGTTTTCATAGTGCTTAAAAATGAAGCACATTCCGGCGAGGGCTTCCTAACCTGACCTTAGGTACATTGAGGAGATGCCGCGATGAAGATCGGATGCCCAACTGAAATCAAACCCCAGGAGTTCCGTGTCGGCATGACGCCAGATGCCGTCCGTGAGGCGGTGGCGCATGGTCATGAGGTGATCATTCAGGCCGGTGCCGGGAATGGCGCAGGCTTTCAGGATGAGGACTACCGCGCGGCGGGCGCGACTCTCCTTGGCACCGCAGAAGAGATTTTTGCCGCCGCCGATATGATCGTGAAAGTGAAAGAGCCGCAGGCCGGTGAGCGCAAGATGCTGCGCGAAGGGCAGCTGTTGTTTACCTATCTGCACCTGGCACCAGATCCGGAGCAGACCAAGGATCTTATGGAAAGCGGCTGTACGGCCATCGCTTATGAAACCGTGACCGACGCGCATGGCGGCCTGCCGTTGTTGGCGCCGATGTCTGAGGTGGCGGGTCGTCTCGCGCCACAGGTGGGGGCCTGGACCCTGCAAAAGGCCAATGGCGGGCGGGGCGTCTTGATGGGCGGTGTGCCTGGTGTGGCTCCGGCCAAAGTGGTGGTGATCGGCGGCGGTGTCGTGGGCACTCATGCGGCCAAGATCGCCGCAGGCATGGGCGCGGATGTCACCGTGTTGGACCGTTCTCTGAGCCGCCTGAAATATCTTGATGATGTCTTTGGCGGCACCTTCAAGAACCAATATTCCACCGCTGGCGCCACCGCGGAGCTGGTGCGGGAGGCGGATATGGTGATTGGTGCCGTGCTGATCCCCGGGGCAGCAGCGCCCAAGCTGGTATCGCGTGCGCAGCTTTCAGAGATGAAGCCCGGTGCGGCGCTGGTGGATGTGGCGATTGATCAGGGCGGCTGTTTTGAAACCTCCCGTGCCACCACTCATGCTGATCCGATCTATGAGGTGGATGGTATCATGCATTATTGCGTGGCCAATATGCCGGGCGCGGTGGCGCGCACCTCCACGCAGGCGTTGGGCAATGCCACCCTGCCGTTCCTGCTGAACCTCGCGGACAAAGGCTGGAAACAGGCCTGTGAGGACGATCCGCATCTGCTCAATGGGCTCAATGTGCATGCCGGTCAGCTCACCTACTATGCGGTGGGCAAGGCGCTGGGCATTGATGTGATCTCCCCGGCGCTGGCGCTGAAGAGTTAAACTGTATTGCCTCCAAGGCCCTTGTGGCTTTGGGGGCATTTTTGCGTGTGCAAGAATGGACAGGCTGACTGGGTGTTTTGCCGACGAGATCCAGACCGTCTTATGTTCGATTTCATTTGCATCTCTTGTAGGTGTGGCCTACTGAGTATTTTGCTCAGATATGTGCGCGTTGCGCTGTTGCGCAGTCAGATGAGGCACATTCTTATGGGTATTTTCAGTATGTCGCGCTGATGCGCTTAGAATGTTTTTGTCAAAATGTTTGGTGTTTTCTTAAGGCCTGCTTCCTAAGGGGAGTGAGGACCGGAAACGCACATTTCTGGCCATGAACCTGTGCTGTGGCGAGAGGGGTGTCGGTATCCCACTGCCACGCGCGAGGAAGCCTCCTATGAGATGTGTATGGAGGGACAACAAAGGGGATCTAAATGCGTATCGTAGCAGTGGTGATGTTATTGGCACTATCCGGAGCGGCTCTTCCAGGTTTTGCAGAGGAGTTTACGGTTATCGCGCCCACGACAGTCACCAATGGTGGCAATACCGTTGATGGCGATGACACCCTCACGATTGACGATACGGCCTCCATTGTGACCGCCGGAAGTTCCGCGATTGTGACAACGGGTGACAATAATACTATTATTAACAGAGGCTTGGTCTCCAGCGACGTGAATGCTGTGGATCCCAATGGCGATGGCGTGACCATCACGATCATCAACCATGGCACGATTAGAAGTGATGCAGATGCCATCGATGTGCAGAACGATGACAGTGTTGATATCACCAATTATGGCACGATCTCTGCCCGCACATACCCTATTGATGTGTTCAATAGCCCCTCCGTTGTCGTGCGCAACTTTGGCACCATTCGCAATGATGAGACCTCTTCTGCGCGCAATGTCCTGGACTTGGATGGTGACAATAGCGCTGGCAGCGCTGGATATGTCTACAACGCTGGCACGATCACAAATGGTGCCGTCGATGCTGCGATCTACTTGCGAGATTTCAATGAGGTGGCGGTGGTCAACAGCGGCACTCTCACGCGTGTGGGCACACCGACAAACAATCAAGGTTTGATCGAAGTGGTGGATGCTGCGGATGGGCTTACCTTGCACAACTCAGGCAGGATTCTGGCGCTGGGCGGCGGCGTGGCCTTGGAATATGCAAACGATGGTCGGTCAGATACCTATTTTCTTGATGGGTCGGTGATCAGCGGCTCCACATATTTTAACGGCAGCAGTATCGAAAATGCGCATTTTCATTTCGGTGCGGGCGTGTCTGGCCGCTACCAATTTGGCGGGTTCTCAAGCTCAGGCTTCGTCAGCACACCCGGAAATCAACCGGGGGATCTGGCGTCAATCAACGTGGAAAACGGCGCTTATGTGGTCGATGGAGACTACCTGAATGTTGTCGATCTGAGCCTGCAAAACGCGACCACCCGCAATGTCGTGGGCCTGCTTGGACAGCTGCACCATAGAGGGGCACGGACCTCTGGAGGCATCACCACGTCGGATGCCATTGGTGACGGCGACAATTGGTTTGGTGTTTTTGGATATTATTCGGACAGTTCGGATGCATCCTTTGCGGGCGACTACAGCGGCGCTGGAGTTGGCGTCCAGCGGGGGGGCCAACTGAGCAATGGTCTGGACTACTATCTGGGCGCCACCGCGTTGAATTCAGATAGTGAGGCGGATGTTGGCTTTGACAGTACCGGTTACGGTTTGGTCGCGGGCCTGTCTCAGGTGAAGCCGACGGGCCTTGGGTGGAGCCTTGACGTTGGTGTGATGCATCTGAACTCCGAGCGTACCATCAATGATACAACCGTTGTCGCGACCGGTTTGGACAGTGCAGAAGAGGACTATCTGGTGGGCTATGTCTCGCCCGCTCTGCAATTTCACAACGTGCTTGGCTTTCAGGAAATGATTTCGCTGCGGTATGCCGCGATTGTGCAAGAGGCACAGGATTATGCCTTTGCCTCAACGACGCAGAGGATTGGATCCTCTGTTGCGCATTATGTGGCGGCCGAGTTTCTGAAAGCTATCGAGCTGAACAATGGCATGATTTTCGACTATGGCTTTACGATTGGATCCACCAACACCAGTGATACAGATATTCGTGTAGACGGTCTCACCAACACGGCTGCAGATCACTCGTGGGGCGAAGGGGAAGCCATGGTTGGTCTCACAATTGGCCAGTTGCGTTCAGAGCTGCGTCGATCCAGTGAAGGGCGGACCGTAGTGAGCTTTGACTGGCAGCAGACTTTCTAGCGCAAGATCTCTGTTCCCGAGGCGCCGGATCGGTTTTCTGACCCTCAAGAGACACAGAGTCAGGGTGAGGCGGGCGTTTGACCTTCAAACAAAGGTTGAAGTGCTTTGAGGCGTGTGGTGACAAATTCGGTGAAAATGCGCACGCGGGGGACCTGACGCAGGTCTGCGTGGGTCAGCACCCAAAGCGGCGCCTGTGAAAACAGCGGCAGGCCGGGCACACGCGCCAACAGAGGGTCGCTGTCACCCAGAAAGCAGGCCATACGCGTGGCACCGATCTGTGCGCGTACCGCGCCGACGGCGGCGGCCATGTCATCCACGGTGAGCCGGGGCACCAGATTGGGGCGAATGTCTTTGATCTCCTTGGGAGGGCCGGGCCAATGGGCAAAGCGGATCCAATCAAGCGGTGCTGTGCCGCCGGGGTCACGGGCAATCAGATCGCGATGGGCAAAGACCGCGCCTTTCTGTTCAAACAGCTGTCGGCCCACCAGCGTGTCGGGTGGAGACTTGGCAAAACGGATGGCCACATCCGCATCCCGCTGTGCCAGATTGAGTGTGGCATTGGTGGCCACCAGCGAGAGTTCTACATCCGGATGGGTGTGCAGGAAGTCTGCCACGATGGGGGCCAGAACGCGGGCAATCAGCAATTCCGGAGCGGTGACTTTGAGAGGGCCTGAGATGGCAGTGTCCCGCGCGGTGATGCGGCGGTCAAGATCCTGATTGAGTCGGGCCATGGCCTCTGCGGCTTCTACGGCCTCCCAGCCAGCCTCAGTGGGGACATAACCGCTGGGCAGCCGGTCAAACAATCGCGTGCCCAGAGCCGCTTCGGCGGCGGAAATCCGGCGCGCAACAGTCGCGTGGTTCACGCCAAGCGCCCGCGCCGCGCCGCTGGTGCCGCCATGGCGGGCGGTGTGCATGACAAATTTCAGATCGTCCCAATTTTGCATAGGGTGATCATATTTGCACATAAGGCTTGCAGCAATGATCATTTTTGATCGGAGGACGCGCTCCTATCTCAGGGTCACACAACAGCAATTGGAGCACAGCATGACCGCTTATGCCTTTGTCAATCTGACGATCACCAACCCAGACAGTTTTAACGCCTATCGTGCGCAGGCAGGCGCAGCCCTGAACAAATATGGCGGCGCGGCCATGGAAGTTTCCAAGGAGGCGGAGGTGATTGAAGGGGGTGGCGCTGCGCCCACGGTGGCGGTGATCCTGACCTTCCCGGACCGCGCGGCGGCCAAAGGCTGGATCAATGATCCGGATCTGGCATCGGTGCATGCGCTGCGCGAAGGCAGTGGCACATCCCAGATCATCTTGATGTAATCTGGCAAAGCCCCATCAATATCGCGAAAAAAAGGCACCCCGCAGGGTGCCTTTTGTCTGTGATGAGTGCGCGATCTGCGCGAGGGTCAGCTTTCGCGCCGGATTTCCACCGTATGCGGGTAGGGGATCGAAATGCCGTCTTTGTCGAAGGCTTCTTTCACCGCCTGTGTGAGGCCGAATTTCAGCTCCCAGAAATCGGCGGCGTTGCACCAGACGCGCATGGTGATGTCCACTGAACTGTCGCCCAGATTGGTGACCTGCGCCCAGGCCTCGGGATCCTTGAGCACGCGGGTATCGGCATTGGCTGTGTCCAGAATGATCTGCTTGGCCTTATCCGCATCATCGCCGTAGTCGATGCCAAAGACCACATCCACGCGGCGGGTGTCATGGGCGGAGAAGTTGGTGATGATGCTGCCCCACGCCTGACCGTTGGGGATGATGATCTGTACATTGTCCGGGGTGACCAGCTCGGTCACAAAGAGGTTGAGATCCACCACCGTGCCTGCGGTGCCGCCCACATCAACGTATTGGCCGATTTTGTAAGGGCGGAACAGGATCAGCATGAAGCCCGCAGCCAGATCAGAGAGCGTGCCTTGCAGCGCAAGACCAATGGCCAGCGTGGCAGCACCCATCATGGCCACAAGCGAGGTGGCTTCGATGCCAAAGATGCCAAGAATGGCCACAAGCACCATCAGCAGGATCACCCAGCGTACGATGCTGGCGGCAAAATTGCCGAGGGTCTTGTCGATTTCAGGGGTTTTGTTGACCCGGTTGCGGACCATGCGGCTGACGGCACCGGCCACCATCCAGCCGATCACCAGAACGATCAGGGCCTTGCCCGCCGCGAGGATCAGCGGGGCAAAGCCCTGTGCCTGTTCAATCACTGTTTCCATTTGCAGTCTCCCACTTCCTGTGCCCCTTTGGGCCTGTCCCATGTTTTATTGGCTCTGCGCTGATGCACAGTATCATGCTGTCATGCGCACGAACAGGTGGCTGGCACTATGGGAAAAACAGCTTATCTATCCCCGCAGGGCCGCAGAAGGAGATTGCCATGACAGCTGTGACAACGCATCCGATCAACCGCCGCTGGGCGGCGGAAAACCCTGAGCTTTTGCAGCTCTATTCCTTTCCCACGCCCAATGGTGTGAAAGTGTCGATCATGCTCGAAGAGATCGGCCTGCCCTATGAGGCGCATCTTGTGACGCTGAGTGATGCGGATGTGCGCAGCCCGGAATTTCTGGTGCTGAACCCCAACAACAAAATACCCGCGATCATTGATCCGCAGGGCCCGGATGGGGCGGCGGTGCAACTGTTTGAGAGCGGTGCGATCCTGATCTATCTGGCGGAGAAGACCGGCCAGTTGATCGGAGAGACTGCGGCTGAGAAATATGATGTGCTGAAATGGGTGATGTTTCAGATGGGCGGGCTGGGCCCGATGCTGGGGCAGCTTGGGTATTTCACCAAATTTGCCGGTGCAGAGATTGAAGATCCCCGCCCCAGAGAGCGCTTCCGGCTGGAGGCCAAGCGGTTGCTGGCAGTGTTGGAGCGGCAATTGGAGGGGCGTGACTGGATCACCGGATCCTACTCGATTGCGGATATTGCCATTGCGCCATGGCTCAATGCCTTGGCTTATTATGGCACGCAGGAGCTTGTCGGCTGGGACGACTATCGCAATGTGAACGCCTATCTGGCGCGCTTCTTGGCGCGTCCTGCGGTGCAGGCGGGTCTGAATATTCCACCGCGCCCGGTCTGAGGCGGGGAGTAAAAGAACAGGGGGCTGTCTGCCCCCTGACCCCCGAGGATATTTCAGGTCAAATGAAGCTTAGGCTCAGGACCCATTAACGTTTTAGCACCGGTGCAGAAAAATTAGTGGGTCCTGAGCCTAGGCGCTGCGGATTGCGTCGGCCAGTTTTTCACCAATCATGATGGTTGGGGCATTGGTGTTGCCGCCAATCAGACGTGGCATGATCGAGGCATCCACCACGCGCAGGCCCTCCATGCCATGGACACGGCAGTCTTTGTCAACCACGGCCATGGGGTCAGTGCCCATTTTGCAGGTGCCAACCGGGTGATAGATGGTATCGGCCCGGTTGCGGATGTCCTCTTCCCAGGCCTTATCGGAGCCGTCGTGATCATAGTAGCGGCTGCCGCGCCAGGCGGCCAAGGCCGGATCATCCATGATGCTGTCGAGCATTTTCGCAGCTTTCTTCATGACCGTCAGATCGGCCTCGTTTTCCAGAAAGCCGGGATCGATTTTGGGGGGCTTGGCGGGATTGGCAGAGTGCAGGGTCACGCTGCCACGGCTTTGAGGGCGCAGCACGCAGAGGTGACAGCTGTAGCCATAGGGCAGGTGCATTTTGCGGTTGTGCTGATCCACGATACCCACCACGAAATGCAGCTGAATGTCGGGACGTGACAGGCTGGGATCGGTTTTGAAGAAGGCACCGCTTTCGGCAAAGGGCGAGGCAAAGAGGCCCGTGCCGGTTTTGCGCCAGCGCAGCGCGGCTTTGCCCATTTTGGCCAGCCCCCCCGGTGTCAGCCCCACGGTGTCTTTCTTTTTGTTTTTATAGCTGAGGACATGATCGAGGTGGTCTTGCAGGTTTTTGCCCACGCCGGGCAGCTCATGCACCAGAGGGATGCCGTGTTTTTCGATCTCAGCTTTGGGGCCGATGCCTGACAACAGCAGCAGTTGTGGGGAACCAAAGGCACCGCTGGAGAGGATCACCTCTTTGCGCGCTGTCAGGGCCTGCACCTGACCGGCGCGTTTGATCTCCAGACCGGTGGCGCGGCGGCCTTCGGTCAGCACCTTGCGGGCCTGGGTTTTGGTCATCACGGTCAGGTTGGGGCGATGTAAATTCTCGCGCAGATAGGCGGCAGCGGCGGAGCAGCGTTCGCCTTTGTGATCCCCCTCATAGAACTGCGTCACCTGATAGTGGCCAGCGCCTTCCTGATCGGGGCCATTGAAATCTGTGGTGCTGCGGATCTGGTGGCGATTGCAGGCCTCGATGAAGGCGTCGTTGATCGGGCGGGGTTCGGCTTGATCGCCGACCTGAAGCGGGCCGGCTTGACCATGCAGCGCATCGCCGCCGCGCTGATTGCCCTCAGCCTTTTTGAAGTAGGGCAGGACGCTTTGCCAATCCCAGCCCTCACAACCCAGCTCGGCCCATTCGTCATAGTCCTGCTGATGGCCGCGGATATAGAGCATGGCGTTGATGGCCGAGCTGCCGCCGAGGGCTTTGCCGCGGGGTTGAAAGCCGCGTCGGTTGTTGAGGCCGGGCTGGGGCGTGGTGTGCAGCGCCCAGTTGTTGATTTTAGGGCGACCGGGCACCATCGCGGCAATCAGAGCAGGGGCGCGGATGAAGATGTCTTCGCCCTTGCCGCCAGCTTCCACCAGACAGACGGTGGTGTCGGCATCTTCTGTGAGGCGTGATGCCAGCACACAGCCTGCGGAGCCGCCGCCCACGATGATGTAGTCAAATTCCATAGTGCCCTCCCGTGTTGCCACAACTTAGGAGGGCAGGTTTTGAGCGCGCAAGGCTGACGATGCGTCAGACGCCTCTGTGGCAGAGGTACACCTCAGCTTTGGGGCAGGGCGCCGGATTGCACGTAGCGCAGGATCTCGACCACCTGACGGGGTTCTTCGGCCACGGCCAGAGCGGCGGCGTGCACTTCTTTCAGCGCGTGTTGCTGATCGGGCATGGACAGCACGATGATGGATTTGCCAAGCGCCGCCGCATAGCCGGCATCAAAGGCGGCGTTCCATTGACGGTATTTCTCGCCAAAGCGCACCACGACCACATCAGCGTCTTCAATCCCCTTGCGGGTGCGGATCGCATTGACCATAGCGCCCTTATGGTCGTGCCAGTATTTGTTGTCTTCTGCGCCCAAAATGGCCACGCCGCAATCATCGGATGCGCCGTGATCGGTCACCGGGCTGTTGAAGGTGACATTCAGGTCGGCGGCACCGGTGATGATCTGCTCACGCCAATCTGTGTGAATCTCGCCGGACAGGTAAACATTCAAGCTCATGGGGTATCCTCTTTTGCCTGGCATGGTCATAGCCTGTCCAGCCGGGCGCACCAATCCCCCGGTGGCTGATGCAGTGTCAGATTTTACGGGCTACCAGATAGCGGCTTGGTGGATTTGCCGGGAAGTTGCCGCTTTCAATGATCTGAAACCCGGCAGCTGTCACGGCGGCTTCGAGCTCTGCGATGGTCACAAAACGCACGAAAGGGGCTTTGCCCAACAGCTGAAGCAGGGGCAGGGCGAGCTTGATCAGGCGCACTCTGAGCGAGGTGATTTTTTCGCCGAGGCAAGGGGTTTTGGAGATGAAAAGCCCGCCGGGTTTGACCCGGGCGGCGATGGCGGCATAGGCGCTGTCTGGATCTGGGAGAAGATGCAGGAGATTATGCGCCATCACCACGTCAAACGGGCCATCTGGCGCGGTTTCTGCGGTGGCTTGCAGCAGCTGGAGGTTGCTTGTCTGAGCCGTCTTGGCGCGCTCCCGCCCCACATCCAACATGCCGTTGGAGACATCGGTGGCGACCATTTCGGCAACCGCATCCGCTAGGGCAATGGCCGTGCCTGCGGTGCCACAGCCCAGCTCAAGTGCGCGGTCTGTGTGGGCAAGATAAGAGCGGGTGCGCTCCAGCGTGTAGGTGTAGGATTGCATGTCGCGGATGTCGGACTTGGCGTATTTCTCCGCGATCCCGTCCCAGAATTTGGCGATGTTTTGCATGGTGGGCTCCTTTGTCGAGCAATGTAGGTATACATAAACCCTATGAGAATTGCCGAAATTCGCAGGTTTGTTATACGTAAATGCATGGTTGATCCCAATGTCCCCTTTGACTGGAACCATATCCGCGCCTTTTTGACGACGGCCGAGGAAGGCTCTCTGTCTGCTGCAGCGCGCAAACTTGGCCAGACCCAGCCCACGGTTGGGCGGCAAGTGGCCGCGCTGGAAGCGGATTTGGGCGTGATGCTGTTTGAACGGGTGGGGCGCAGCCTTGCTTTGACCGTGGCCGGGGGAGAATTGCTGGAGCATGTGCGGGCCATGCGCGCGGCGGCAGATCGGGTGGCGCTTGTGGCTTCCGGGCAGCGGCAAACTGTTGCTGGGCGAGTGGTGATCACCGCCTCTGATGTCTATTCTGTCTATCTGCTGCCGCCGATCCTGCGAGAGCTGCGTGCCAAGGCACCAGGCCTGATCATTGATGTGGTGGCCTCTGATGATGTGCAGGATCTGATGCGGCGGGAGGCTGATATTGCGGTGCGCCATGTGCGCCCGGAACAACCGGATCTGATTGCGCGTCTGGTGCGGGAGGCCAACGGATATTTCTATGCCGCCACCGACTATCTGGAACGGCGTGGCAGGCCGCAGGCGCTGGACGATCTCACGGCCCATGATTTTATTGGCTCCGGCAATGTGGCACGGATGCTGGCGCATCTCACACCTTTGGGGTTTCCAATCACGGAGGAGAATTTTCGCACTGGATCCGACAGCGGGCTTGTGGCGTGGGAGATGTGCAAACAGGGGTTTGGCATCGCGCCCATGGCTGAGGAAGTGGCGGAGATGACACCGGGGGTGGAGCGTATTCTGCCGAAGCTTGATCCGATTGTCTTCCCAATCTGGCTGACCACACACCGCGAGTTGCACAACAGTCGCCGTATGCGATTGGTGTTTGATACATTGGCGGCGCATCTCGCGGGAGCATAACAAAAACGCGCCCAACAGGGGGCGCGTTTTGTGATCTTGATACTGTTTGGCGGATGTATCAGCCGCGCAGAGTGCCGCCGGTGGCCTTGGTCACCTTCTCGACGATCTTGGCCGCGACGGCCTCGATATCGGCTTCTTTCAGCGTCTTGTCGGTGGGTTGCAGGCGCACGGTGATGGCGAGGGATTTTTTGCCCTCTCCCAATGCACCGCCGATGAATTCGTCAAAGACGCGCACGTTTTCGATCAGCGCCTTATCTGCACCAGCCGCCGCATTCACCAGCGTCAGTGCTTCGACATCGCCATCCACCACAAAGGCAAAATCACGTTCCACCGCTTGCAGATCAGACATGGTCACAGCGCCTTTGGAGGCGGATTTTTTGCGTGGCAGCGGGATGTCGGCGATGTGGATAGCAAAGGCCACAACCGGGCCTTTCACATTCAGCGCATCCAGCACCTTGGGGTGAATCTCACCAAAGGCACCAAGGATTTTCTTCGGGCCCAGACCAACCTTCGCGCTGCGGCCCGGATGCCACCAGCCGTTGACGCCACGGTTGTAGGTCAGCTTGGCAGGCGCGCCGAGCGCTTCCATCACCGCTTCCATATCCGCCTTGGCGTCATAGATATCCACGCCACGGCTTTCGCCATGGATGTCTTTGCCAACAGTGCGACCCACCAGAATACCGGTCAGCAGGTTTTCCTGCTCACCCGGCTCACCACCGTGGAACACGGCGCCACATTCAAACAGCGCCATATCCATGAATCCACGTGCCTGATTGCGGGCTGCGGCTTGCAACAGGCCGGGCAGCAGCGATGGGCGCATGTGGCTCATCTCGCTGGAAATCGGGTTCTCCAGCATGGTCGCCTCAGAGCCACCGCCAAACAGTTCTGCCGCCGCTTTGTCGATGAAGCTGTAGGTCACACATTCGTTGTAGCCCAGTGCGGCCGTCGTGCGGCGCGCGATCTGTTCGCGTTTTTGCATGGGTGACAGGATCTGCTCCGGCAGGCCCGCACTGGCGCGGGGCAGAGGCTTGCCTTCCAGCTTGGTCAGCGAGGCGATGCGGGCCACCTCTTCGACCAGATCGGCAGAACCGCGCACATCCGGCCGCCAGCTTGGCACATGGGCCATGTCGCCTTCGATGGTAAAACCAAGGGCTTCGAGCGTGGCGCGCTGAGTCTCGGCAGGGATCTCCATGCCCACAAGAGACTGCACGCGATCTGTGTCCAGCTTATAGGCGCGCGACACATCCGGCACTTCGCCAGCGGTGACGATGGTGGAGGCTTCACCGCCGCAGAGATCGAGGATCATCTGGGTGGCATCCTCCATGGCCTGCATGTTGTAAGCCGGGTCGATGCCACGTTCGTTGCGATAGCGCGCGTCGGTGTTGATCTTCAGACCACGGCCTGTGTAGGCGATTTGAATGTGATCCCAAACCGCGGCCTCAAGGAAGACATTGGTGGTGTCCTCGGTGCAGCCTGTAGACAGCCCCCCCATGATGCCGCCGATGGATTCGACCGCCGTATCGTCAGAAATCACCACCATGCCGGGGGCAAATGTGTATTCTTTTTCGTCCAGCCCCATCAGGGTCTCACCACCTTCGGTGCGGTGCACCCGCAGGTTGCCGTTGACCTTGTCGGCGTCAAACACATGCAGCGGGCGGTTGCGGTCAAAGGTGAAGAAGTTGGTGATGTCCACCAGCGCGGAAATCGGGCGCAGGCCGATGGCTTTCAGACGGTCCTGCAACCACTGTGGGGAGGGGCCGTTTTTCACACCTTTGATCAGGCGTCCGGCAAAGACTTCGCAGCCGTCGGTCTTGGTGTCGTCATCAATGGTCACTGAGATCGGGCTCTCAAAACTGCCTTCGATGGTTGCGGTTTTGGCGGGTTTCATCTTGCCCAGACCCCGCGCCGCCAGATCCAGCGCGATGCCGCGCACGCCCAGAGCATCCGGGCGGTTTGGCGTGATCGCAATCTCGATCATTGTGTCCACTTTGGACGGGCTGTTTGCCGCCAGCCAGTCGACAAATTTGTCGCCCACTTCGCCAGAGGGCAGTTCGATGATGCCGTCATGTTCATCTGACAGCTCCAGTTCACGCTCAGAGGCCATCATGCCATAGCTTTCCACGCCACGGATCTTGCCCACGCTGATGGTGATATCCAGACCGGGAATATACATGCCGGGTTTGCACACAACCACGGTGATGCCTTCGCGCGCATTGGGCGCACCACAGATGATTTGCAGTTCCCCTTCGTCGGTGGCGACCTTGCAAACGCGCAGCTTATCTGCATCCGGGTGCTTTTCGGCATGCACCACTTTGCCGAGGGTAAATCCGGCCAGCCGCTCTGCGGGGTTGGATACGTCTTCTACCTCAAGGCCAAGGTCGGTCAGCGCTTCGACAATCTCGTCAACGCTTGCGTCGGTCTCAAGGTGGTCTTTCAGCCAAGAAAGAGTGAATTTCATCTGTCCGGTGTCCTATGGCAAGCCATGTTTGTTGCAGCAGGCAATGACAAAGATTGCCCTTATGTGCAAGCCTTGCTGCAATATAGGGATCACGGATAGCTTGGGGTGAGGCCCAAAAGCGCGTCCAATTGATGGCCAATCCACCCATGGGGAATGAAGTGCCCGCCCGGATGCAGATCCAGTGTCACCGCGCCGCCCTCGCAGTCCCAAGTGGTGCGGCTGAGCGTCAGGAAGCTGCGCACTTGCCAGTCGCCTTGATCCACGCCCGGTGTCCCACAGTTCAGCGCGCGCCGCCACAGCGCCACGGGATAGGTGGTATCGCCATTCGGTCCCATTGGGAAATCCATCACCGTATCGGCCAGACCATGCACATGGCGCACCTCTGCGGGGGCCTCAGCGCAGGTTTCGCTCTGATCAAGGCTGCCCGCGATTGCCAGAAGTGCGGCCACGTCATTGCCGCTGGCGCAGGCATAGCGCCACGCCATCGCGGATCCAAAAGAGTAGCCGGAGACATAGATTTTCGTGGTATCCACCGGGAAGCGTTGCGCCACATCTGCCAGCACCGCATCAGCAAACGGCACATCCGGGCTGTCTGCGTTCCAGAAATTCCAGCTTTTGTTAAGGCCATTGGGGGTCACCAGAAGCACGCCACGCCGTTTGGTGGAGGCTCCCACACGATCAGAGCGCTGTGCATGGGTGCCGGTGCGCGACCAGCCGTGAAAATGCAGCAACACAGGCAGAGGGGTGAGGCCATCCCAACCGTCCGGGGCCATCACATGATAGGAGCGCTCCCCCAAAGGGCAGGCGATATCCTCGCCGCAGGCTGCGGCATCGCTTTTCCATGGTCCCATGGCCGCGAGGAAAAACAGCGCCACACAGGCGGAGAGGCGAAGGGCAAGGCGTGTCATGACGCTGACATTAGCCCAGCGGGGCGGCGTGTCACGTCACATATATGTGGGGCAGCGGAGATGTATCAGGCGGCCACACCGATGTGGGTCAGCCAGTTGGAGAGTTCGCGCATGCGCATATGTGGGGACAGATCACCGGCGCGCACGCCCAGCCGTTCTGCTGCGGCTTGATCTGTGTCGGCGCACATCAGATCGGGCACCATGGCGGCATGATCGTCGCGCAGGCTCAAAAATCCGGCAATCCGCCCGATGTCCAGCGCACTCATTTCAGGGTGGTATTGCACGCCCCAGAAGTTCACGCCGCCTTTGGTATAGGCCATCGCCTGAACCTGTGAGTGGGCATTGAAGGCGAGGATTTCAGCGCCCTCCGGCAGGCGCACCACCTCATGGGAGTGAATGCAGGGGCTGGAGAGGCCGCAATCGCGCTGGCCAAACATCGGATGCGCCCGGCCCGCTTCGGTAAAGGTGACCTGCGCGGCCAGGCCAAACTCCAACCCATTGGGCGAATCGTTCACATGGCCGCCCAGAACCGAGGCCGCCAATTGCATGCCATTGCACGATCCCCAGACCGGCAGGCCAGTGGCAAAGGCCAATTCCATCGCGGCCCGCAAGGGGGCCGCCCGCGCATCACAGGTGGTCCAATCCACGCCGGACCCGGTGAACACAATGCCATCGACGCCGTCAAACACAGCGGCAGTGAGCGGCGCGGCATAAGGCGCCACCACCCGCAGTTCCGCATGGGGGATCAGCGCCTGAAAGGCTTTCAGGAAATAGGCGGAAGCAGACCGGCTTTGCGCCAGAAGATCGGTGGAGTTGCTTTCAACAATGAGGAGGCGGGTCATGACATTCTAGTTGAATTGCAAGTCTAGTTTGTTCGGTTGCATAGGCATTTGTGAAAGTGCCAGTGATTTGGTGCTAGGTTCTAGAGTGGTGTTAAATTCAGGTGCTTTTCAGCAACCAGAAACACTAGCAGGGCAAGCAGCAAGATGCTGAATCTAAGCGATACTCTGGCAGAGGCATATCTACTATGCCTGATTTCAACTTCTCTTTCAGCACGGTATCGCAGTTCATCAAAAATTCCTCGAAGCTCTTTGTCGATTTCGTCGAAGGAAAGTTTGATCTTTACTCCAGCCAGCGGCGCTGCCTGACACAGCTTGTCAAACTCTTGCTTCAAGCATTCTTTAATTTCTGGATGCAGGTGAAAAGGCGCGGCGATCAATTCCGTATAGGAAGAAAGGAGCCAGTCTATCGCAGCCTCGCGTTTTTTCCCTTCAACACCGATGAAAGCGTCTTCGAATTTGCGTATCCGCTTCACAAAGCTTCTAAATGGAGCGCCTGTTGTAGTAGCGAAACATCTCAAAGAACAAATGGCAGAGTATATTACGCACGCGAAACCCAAAAACGCGACCAATAAGATGAACGTGTCAATCAGTGGGGTAGTATCGGTTGCGGGCGATCGTCTAGTCAAAAAAATGGCAAAGACGGCAGTATTGATACTCGCCCCCGCTAGTAGTCCTTGGGACTTTACGTCCAAGTACTCGAACTTCGCTTGGTAGTCTGTCCAATACTTCAAAGCAGGAAAATAATGATGTTCCGCTCTAAATTGCTTCCTTTTATGGCGCACGATGCCCTCTGGTGGCATCTCGCCGAGGAAAGCCTCTCGGTAAAACGAGCGAAGTTCCTCGGGCAGTAGGCTCACCGATTCAAACCACCATGCAGCGTTGGCTGGTCGAGGCTGGCAAAGCCATAGTGGCGCAGCCAGCGCAGGTCGCTGTCAAAGAAAGCACGCAGATCGGGGATGCCGTATTTCAGCATCGCCAGACGGTCGATCCCGATGCCAAAAGCAAAGCCTTGGTACTCATTTGGATCAATGCCGCCCGCCTCAAGCACCTTGGGGTGCACCATGCCGGAGCCCAGCACCTCAAGCCAGTCGTCGCCTTCGCCCACTTTCACGGTGCCGCCTTCCCAGCTGCACTGAATGTCCACCTCAGCGGAAGGTTCCGTGAAAGGGAAGTGCGAGGCGCGGAAGCGGGTTTTCACTTCGGTGCCGAAGAAGGCAGAGAAGAATTCTTCCAGCACCCATTTCAGGTTCGCCATGGAGATGTCGCGGCCCAAAGCAAGGCCCTCGACCTGATGGAACATCGGGGTGTGGGTCTGATCATAATCGGCGCGGTACACACGACCGGGGCAGATGATGCGGATCGGCGCGCCGGTTTTCTCCATCGAGCGGATTTGTACCGGGCTCGTGTGGGTGCGCAGCACATGGGGTGGGCGTTCGTCCCCTTCGGCGCGATGGGTGTAAAACGTGTCCATCTCGGCGCGGGCCGGGTGGTGGCCGGGGATGTTGAGCGCGTCAAAGTTATACCAGTCGGTTTCAATCTGCGGCCCTTCGGCCACGGAGAAACCCATGTCGGCAAAGATTGCGGTGACCTCTTCGGTCACCTGGCTGATCGGGTGAATGGTGCCGACGCGGCGGTTGCGCGCAGGCAGCGTCACATCCAGCCATTCGGTGGCCAGACGGGCATCCAGCGCGGCATCGGCCAGCGCAACCTTCTTGGCCGCCAGCGCAGAGTTGATTTCGTTTTTCAGCGCATTGAGCGCCGGGCCTGCCACCTGACGCTCTTCTGGGGTCATCTTGCCCAGCTCGCGCATTTTCAGGCTGACTTCGCCCTTTTTGCCCACGGCCTGCAGGCGCAGCTCTTCCAGAGCGGCTTCATCCGCAGCGGCGGCAATGGCGTCGATGTATTTGATGCGCAGATCGTCCATGACAGGGCTGTCCCAAGTGAAGAAATTACCGCAGACCTCCTACCACAAGGCCCATTGATTGCAAGTCCGCTGCTGCGGGTGCAGGCGCGTGCGCCCGCAGCAGGCCTGTTTACTTCCAGATTTGCGCGTCCACACCTTTGGCCAGATCAGGGTGATCTGTGATGTGGAAGCTGGGCGTCTGGCCCGCTTTGCGCTGCGCCTGATAGTCACGCGCCAGACGGATCACCACGGGTGACAGCAAGGCCAGCGCCACCAGATTAAGCAGCGCCATCAAGCCAATGGACATGTCCGCCGCGTTGAACACCACGCCCACCGATTGGACCGCCCCCCAGATCAGGAACAGCAGGAGGAACACCCGCAGCAAGCCAAGCGCCTTGGGGCCATCTTTTTTCAGGAAGACCATGCCGCTTTCCGCATAGCCATAGCAGGCAATGATGGTGGTGAAGGCAAACAGCAATACGGCGATTGCGATGAAATAGGTGCCAAAGGGGCCAAGGAAAGCGGCGGCAGCCTGTTGCGTCATGGCGATGCCCTCAAGCGTGTTGCCATCCGCATCAACCATTTTATCTGCACCGGAGAGGATGATCATCACAGCGGTGGCCGTGCAGACAAGGATGGTGTCGATGAAAACACCAAAGGCCTGCACAAATCCCTGCGAGGCCGGGTGATGGGGCACGGGTGTGGCAGCGGCGGCGATATTGGGTGCAGAGCCCATGCCTGCCTCATTGGAGAAGAGCCCGCGTTTTACCCCGTTGAGCAGCGCAGCGGTCATGCCTCCGGCGGCTCCTCCCGCGGCCTCTTGCAGGCCAAAAGCGCCTTTCACGATTTGTACAAGTGCGCCGGGCACATCCGCGGCATTGGTCAGCAGAACATAGAGTGCCACCAGAATATAGGCCCCGGCCATAAACGGCACCAGTAGAGAGGCCACGCGGGTGATGGCGCGGATGCCACCAAAGATCACAAGGCCGGTGGCTGCGGCCAGCAGTACGCCAGAGAGAATTTCCGGCACCTCAAAGGCGCGGTGCATGGCCTGTGCGATGGAATTGGATTGCACGGCATTCACCACCAGACCGAAAGCAAAGATCAGGAACACCGAAGACAGCGCCCCCAGCCACGGCATGTTCAGGCCACGTGCGATGTAAAACGCGGGGCCGCCGCGGTAGTGGCCGCTGTCATCGCGGGTTTTATAGAGCTGGGCCAGCGCCGCTTCGGCAAAGGAGGTGGCCATGCCCAAAAGCGCCACAATCCACATCCAGAAAATCGCCCCCGGCCCGCCCAGAGAAATCGCCACGGCCACCCCGGCAAGGTTTCCGGTGCCAATGCGGGAGGCGAGGCTGACTGCGAGGGCCTGAAACGGCGAGATGCCTGCATCATCCGCGCTGCGCGCCACCATCGTCAGGCGGATCTGCTCTTTGAAGTTCACGATCTGAATGAAGCGCAGACGCAGGGTCAGATAGGCGCCAATGCCAAGCAGAAGATACATCAGCAGGTAGCCCCACAGGATGCCGTTCATCTGATTGACGATGGTGTTTGTCCAATCCAGCGCGCTGGCTGTGATCTGGTTCAGAGCGCCGGTTGGTGCGGCGGTTTCTGCGGAAGAGATGCTCATGGGTGTCCTGCATGTAAAAACCGGTGGGCCACGAGGTCAGGCTGTGTGGTGACAGAGCGCAGATCGACGGGCCCCGCCGGGAAAGCTGGGGCCCATTACGCCTCTTTTGAAAGGAGGGAAACCCCTTTTTTCTTGGGCGTTGATCACAGAATTTTCAACGAGCGGCTCTCCTAAATCGAGGCGCGGGCAAAGGCCCCGCCGCAAGCTGACGTGTCATGGCCTATTGTGGCCGCATCAGGATTGGGCCCAATGATGTCTGGGTCTTTGGCTGAGTGGATTTTTTGCGTGTGTTGCCATAGACATGTGCGCCTGCGGCCAGAGCAGGAAAGAGCGCAAACATCTCGGCATGTGCGCTGGCTCCAGCGGGGCGGCTGGCGACGCTGTCTGGATGAAAACACTGACTCAGCACACCATCACCGCTGACAATCTGGGGATGCTCAAAAGCGAGGTGAAAATAGGTCACGGTTTCACAGGTGCTGATGCGCACGTCACAGGCATCGACCAGCGCGCGCGCCGGAACCAGAATTTCTTGCTCCTGATAGAGCAGTTCTGCACGCCAGCCTGTGAGGAGGAGGAGGTGATCCGGGGAAACCCAATGCGGTTTCAGTGCGCCAAAGGTTTCCTGCGCGATCTGGATCGGGGCATAGCGGAAGCGGCCAGAGAGCGTGCGTTTGCCAATCCAGAGAATAGGTTGAAGGCCGTTGTCGCGGGTCCAGATCAGATCTCCGGCGCGCAATGTGTCAATGAGCTGATGACCGACCTTGGTGCGGATGCGGGTGCCCGCCGCAAAGCAGGCCACGCCAGAGGCCCCGTCTGCCTGAGCGACGAGAGGTTGAGAGGCAGGTCTTTGCGGTTGGCGTGCGGGAGGCGGTGGCGGGCAAAGCCTTTTGGCCGGGGGGGCCTTCTGAGCGAAGGGGCGAGAGCTGTGCCCCTGCGCCGCGCCATCAAGCGCCACCAAGCGTGTTACCCCAATACTGATGTCACAAAAGGTGATGAGCCGCCCGCTGGCCATATCGGTGAGGGCAAATCCGGTGTAGTTCCCGCGGTCCTGCCCGTCGGGTTGCATATTCAGGAGCGGAAAATGTGAAGCGGCCAGTACGAGTTTGCGAGCGCTGGTGTCCGGTGCGATGGCAACCAGAATGTTCGGCTGTGACAGAGGAATTTCCACACCGACCGTACCATCGGGGTGATAGAGAGACAGGACAAAATCGCCGGGCGCCTCGCTTGGGGATAGGGTGACTTCAACATATGGCTCCACGGCTTCAGGAGCGGTGGTGGCACAGGGAAAATGCAGCTCGGTGATCCGGGCCATGGAAACCTCCAAATACTGGTACAAACACGCGGCAAACACATGCCGCTCCGGTATCATGAAGGTGGTTTGGTAAATAAAGTGTAACTTGTTTCTAATTTGTTCTGTTATCGTTCAATTTAAATTCAACTAATGTTCTGTTCAGCTTGCCCTTGTCAAAGATAGGCTGCAACGGCCGCCCCTTCCCGTGCGGTTGTGACCATGCGCGCGGTGTACCATGGGGCAGCATCTTGGCTTTCCAGTTCCGGGAAGAGCGATATCAGTTCCTCACGGGTGGCGTCTTCGAGCGTGTCCATGCCTGATTTTCCGGGATAAAAGCTTTCGCTTTCAACGCCATCGACAGTGACGATTTCATGCTGGTCGAACATGATGTGCACATAGGTGACGCTTTCGCAGGGGCACTGGCTGACCCGATCGTTGACCACCAGTGCTTTGGCCGGCACGAGAATTTCGCTTTCGCCAAATAGCATTTCTGCAAAGGCACCGGAGACGAGAATGCGATGGTTGGGGGAAACGTAGTGCGGGCGCTGTGCACCCAGAAAACCCTTGGCCAGTCGAATGGGTGCCAGATCGCCCTTTCCAGGTACGGTGCGCTGTCCGATCCAGCCGACTGGTTTGAAACCATTGTCGCGGGTGATCACCAAATCCCCAACTTTGAGGCTTTCCACTGGTTTGAGACCATCCGGAGTGATGATCTGAGCTCCTGCAACAAAGCAAATCACGCCGGTTGCGCCGGGATCAACGCTTTCATAGACCGCTGTACCCGGGTTGGGTTGGTTGAATTGAATGGTCGTGGTGGTGGCGTTGGGGCCGAAAGGAACCGCGATGTTTTCTGAGGTGGCACCGCTGGCCGCACCATTGGTGGCGGTGATGTTCCGGGTGCCGCCGCCAATGTCGTAGAAATCAAAGACGGTGTTAGTCGTTGTATTGGTGAGCGCAAAAGCTTCGTAATTTCCTGCCGTATTGCCGTTCGGATCGGTCAATTGGATCGGATAGACATCAGCTGAAATAACATAGACCAATTCGCCACCTGCTCCGGTGGAAACGGTGATACCCGGATCATCCAGCCGCAGGCGAAAACCTTCTGTGCCGTTGGCTTCGTAAAAGGAGGCAACAAAGTCGGCAGGATTTTCGTTGGGGTTCAGGGCAATTTCAAGAAATTCACTGACACCGCTGCTCGCGGCATAGGCGTTTGAATAATGTAGCTCACTGATACGCGCCATACAGATAGTCCCCCGGCAGATACCTCTTTCTCATTGAAAATTTTGGAGAATCTTGGGGGGGAATGTGGCGATAAATGGATTTTTAGATAATTTTGCCAGTTTGGCTGCGCCGCGTTTTCTGGCTGATCAGCGCTGAACAGCAGGAAGCGGGAGCGCCCTGCTGTTTGAGGGGCGATGTGTTACTTTGTGAGTTTGACCGCAGTGCCAGAAAGCTCGCGACAACCCCAGCTCAAAGCGCAGACTTTGACTTCGGATATGCTGGCATTGATAATGGCATCGGCGTTGAGTTCTGCGGCTTCGATTCTCAGTTTTTGTTCGGCTTGTTCCTGAGTTGGGTTGGCATGAAAGGCCGTGGCTTTGCCGACGGTGCCTTTTACAGGGCCCAAGACTTCGAAGTTGCCGTTGTTGATAGTGTCTGCGCTCGTGATCTGAATTTGATCGACTGGTGTCGGAGCTTTTGCTTCCAGTTGTTCTTTTTGTTTCTCAATTTCAGCCGGGTAGGTGAGGGCATCACCGCATGCGCTGAGCGTGACGGCGGCAATAACTAGTGCAAAATATTTCAAAAGTGTATTCCTGATTTGGATGGATCCATAGAGGACACGGTGACTTCGTGCAGTATGCTATAATTGCATATTGTGTGATTTTACCCCTTAAGGTTGCTTTACTGCCGGCAAAAAGTCAAAAAAGAAAAAGCCCGGCAGAACAAACTGCCGGGCTTTTCTGAATTGTTTGTCGCTGTGGCTTAAGCTGCCAGAGCGCCTTTTGCCTGATCCACGATCGCAGCAAATGCTTCGGGCTCATGCACGGCCAGATCGGCCAGAACCTTACGGTCCACTTCGATGCCAGCCAGGTTCAGGCCGTTGATGAAGCGGGAGTAGGTCAGCGCCTCGTCATGTGCGCGGACAGCAGCGTTGATACGCTGGATCCAGAGCGCACGGAAATTACGCTTCCGGTTCTTACGGTCACGAGTTGCGTACTGGTTCGCCTTGTCAACGGCCTGACGTGCCACCTTGAAGGTGTTTTTACGACGGCCGTAGTAGCCTTTTGCGGCCTTGACGACTTTCTTGTGACGGGCGTGGGTTACGGTACCACCTTTAACGCGGGACATATATCAATCTCCTCTTAGCGGTCGTAGGGCATGAAGCCCTTGACGATCTTCGTGTCCGGTGCGGACAGCGTTGTGGTGCCGCGTGCATCACGCAGGAATTTGTTTGTGCGTTTGATCATGCCGTGGCGCTTACCGGCTTGGCCGGCTTTCACTTTGCCAGAGGCAGTGACCTTGAAGCGCTTTTTGGCGCTCGACTTGGTCTTCATCTTAGGCATTTCCGTCTCCTTTGTATTCGGTCGGTGACAAACGCGACTCGGCATGCCATCCAGCCGGTCGCGCGAATAGAGGCGCCGTATAGAGCGCTTAGGTCAGGCGCGCAAGGCCTATTTGCCGCTTTTGCGGCCTCGCGCGTCAATGAGGTCAGTTGAGGATATCAGCGATGACCCGTACCACCACATTGGGCAGTTCCGCCACGCTATAGCGCATGGGGTTGAGCATGAGCGCAATGGCGATCACGGCGGCAGACAGCACAAAGGCCGCCATGGGGGCGCGGGGGAATCGGTCATCGGCATAGGCCGCGAGCATGGCCGGGATGGAAAACAGCCCGACCAGAAGCCCGATGGTGATCAAATAGTCTGTTGTCATAGGGACGTCCGGAATCTGTCCGGCTGACGCTACTCTGACTCGACGTTGAAAATCAAACGCTCGTCACAAGGCGACACGCGCAGAATGTTGGTGGTGCCCGGTACGTTGAAGGGCAGACCTGCGGTCACAACGATCTGATCGCTTTCCTCCGCATAGCCCAGATCACGTGCGGCACGGGCCGAGGCGACAACGGCCATTTTAAAGCGGCTGACGTTGGAGGTGATCACACAGTTGGTGCCCCAGCTGAGCGCCAGGCGGCGGGCGGTGCCGCGCAGAGAGGTCATGGCAATGATCGGCACGCGCGGGCGTTCGCGCGCAATCAGCAGCGCTGTGGTGCCCGATTGGCTGAAGCAGCAGATGGCCGCAACCTGTGTGGTTTCGGCGATCTCACGGGCCGCAGCCACAATGGCGTCGGCCACGCCTGAGCGCGGCTGTGTGCGGCTGGCCTCAATAATTTCGCGGTAGGTGGGATCGCTTTCCACTTCCACGGCCACATTGTTCATCGTGGTGACCGCCTCGATCGGATAGCTGCCCGCGGCGGATTCGGCAGACAGCATGATGGCATCAGAGCCTTCATAGATGGCGGTGGCCACATCGGAGATTTCCGCACGGGTTGGCATCGGGCTGTCGATCATGCTTTCCAGCATCTGTGTGGCCACAATCACCGGCTTGGCCACATGGCGGCATTTACGCACCAGGCGTTTCTGGATCGGGGGCACGGCGCTGACCGGCAGTTCCACACCCAGATCCCCACGCGCCACCATGATGCCGTCAGAGGCCGCCAGGATGTCATCAAAGGCTTCCACAGCAGCGGGTTTTTCGATCTTGGAGAGGATCGCGGCGCGCCCCTGTGCTAGATCGCGGGCTTCCTGAACATCTTCGGGACGCTGCACAAAGGAGAGCGCCAGCCAGTCCACACCAAGGCCGCAGACAAATTCCAGATCGTCGCGGTCTTTCTCTGACAGCGCGGCCAGTGGCAGCACCACATCCGGCACGTTCACGCCTTTGCGGTTGGAGATGATGCCTGCCGTGGTCACCACGCAATTGGCATAGTCTTCGCCGCAGTCTTCGACCTGCAGGCGGATCTTGCCGTCATTCACCAAAAGGTTCGCGCCGGGTTTCAGTGCAGCGAAAATCTCTGGGTGGGGCAGGCAGACGCGCTCTGCATCGCCCTCTGTGCTGTCCAGATCCAGACGGAACTTTGCGCCTTCGACCAGTTCTTCTTCGCCATTGGCAAAAACACCGACACGCAGCTTGGGGCCCTGAAGATCTGCCAGAATGGCGATTGGGCTTTGCAGGTCTTTTTCCACCTGACGGATGATGCGGTGTTTTTCGCGGATTTCTTCGTGGCTGCCGTGGCTCATGTTCAGGCGGAACACATCTGCCCCGGCCTCATGGAGCGCCCGGATCATGTCGTAGGTTTCGGAAGCTGGCCCCAGAGTGGCTACGATTTTTACGTTTCTCAGTCGTCTCATGATCCGTCTTTCTTCGGCTTTGCCCGTCTTGCCCGCAAGTCACTTCCCTGCGTGCTCATCTCTTGATCTGCGCTACCTGTTAACGCTAACAAATGCAAGCTGTCCCTGCATCGA
This sequence comes from Shimia sp. R11_0, assembly GCF_017744035.1. NCBI lineage: Bacteria > Pseudomonadati > Pseudomonadota > Alphaproteobacteria > Rhodobacterales > Roseobacteraceae > Shimia > Shimia sp. R11_0. Next base: position 706,591 of record NZ_JAGHQY010000001.1, read on the forward strand.
GAATTCCCTTTCTCGCAGAAGTGACCTACATCCAACTATATAGCAATGACAGGCCCATGACATATACACCGTTTTCTATCTATGGCGCTGACCGGCGCGCGCGTTGGCTGATCACCTGTGATCATGCTTCAAATTTTGTGCCCGAGGACATCGCCGGGGGAGATCTTGGCTTGCCTGCCGAAGAGATGGCGCGCCACATTGCCTATGATGTCGGCGCGCGGGGCACCTCGCTGAAACTCGGCGAGCTTCTGGATGCGCCGGTGATCTGTGCCAACTGGTCCCGACTGTGCATTGACCCCAACCGGGGCATGGATGATCCGACGTTGGTGATGCGGCTTTATGACGGTACCATCATCCCTGCCAACCGCCATGTGGACGATGCGGAAATCGCGCGTCGGGTTGCCACCCACTACCGCCCTTATCATGACGCCTTGGAAGCGCTGGCGACAGCCCGTGAAGATGTGGTGATCATTGCGATGCACAGCTTTTCGCCCAAGCTGAAAGGCCGCGCGCCGCGCCCTTGGGAAATTGGGGTTCTGCATGCTTCGCAGGAGGATCGCTTTGGGCGCGCGCTGATCACGCGGCTTGCGCGCGAAGAAGATCTGACCGTTGGGGACAATGAACCCTATGACGGCTATCTTCCCGGTGACAGCATTGACCAGCATGCGCTGGCCTCAGGGCGTCTCAATGCGCTGATCGAGCTGCGCCACGATGAGATCGACACAGAGGCAGGTCAACAGGCATGGGCAGAGCGACTGGCGCCGATCCTAACCGATACCTTGCGCGAAGGTGGCTTCTGAGCGCAGGATATTGGCGCCAAATCCAAAGCCTGGGCCCTTGAGAGACAGGGAGGTACTCCCCATCTCAAACATGGGACAAACACAGCTGAAAGGAGGCTGACATGACCCAGGCGACTCTTACGGCTTTCTTTGGATGGATGACGGTGATTCACATCGGGCTTCTGCTTTTTGCCACGGTGATGATCTACGGGTTGCGCGATGTGATCAGTGATATCCATGCACGGATCAGTGGGGTGGAAAAACGCTCGCTGGCACCGCTCTATTTTCAGTGGCTGGGCACCTATAAAGTGTTGATCTTTGTCTTTGCCTTGGTGCCGTGGCTCGCACTGACGTTATTGTGACGCGCTTGCTCTGAGAGGCGCGGATTGCTAGGCCTGAGCCACAGCAGCATGTGTGCCCTAGCAAAGGGGCCTCAAAGGATGAGCCATGGACAAGCAGACCCAGATCGAACTCGAAGCCGCCGCCTTTCGCACCCTGCGGGCGCATCTTATGGAAAAGCGCACCGATGTTCAGAACATCGACATGATGAACCTCGCGGGTTTCTGTCGCAACTGCCTGTCGCGCTGGTATCAGGAAGCGGCCAACGAACGCGGCATTGCGATGGACAAAAACGAGGCGCGTGAGATTTTTTACGGCATGACCATGGATGACTGGAAAGCCAATTATCAGACCGACGCGAGCGCCGAAAAGCAGCAGGCTTTTGAAAAGTCATTTGCCGAGAACGTCGGCACGGACAAAGCCTGAAGTCCTGCCTCTCGGCAAACGTTCCTCAGAAGTATCACAGACGGAGGCCCCATGCGGCCTCCGTTTTTTATAAAGGGTTTGGCAAGGCTTTCGGCAAGAAAGCGGCATGCTCCTGCCCCATTGCAGCCTGATTCCCACGCTACCCCTTACTCAAGGTTTGGGATGGCGTGAGGAAAAGACATGCTCGCAATTATAGCAATTACCGCAGTGTTTGGTGTTGGCATGATGGCTGACATGTTGTCGGGCTATGATCTTCCGGATGAGGGTGCCGCAGATGAAAGCGAGGACCCCGCTTCAGATCCCAGCTACATGCCCAGTCAGGCGGAGTTCGCCTCTGCAGACGGTTTGATGTCGCTGACCGGTGATGATGATGATTTTGAGGGCGGTGCCGAGGATGACACGGTGCTGGGCGAAGGCGGTAATGATGTGCTGCGCGGCGGCAATGGTGCCGATTGGCTTGATGGCGGCGTGGGCAATGACACGCTGATGGGCGGTGCGAGCGGTGATGCGCTTAGCGGAGGTGCCGGAGAGGACTATATCCTTGGCGGTGCGGGCGAGGATGCCGTGACCGGCGGTGCTGGTGATGATACCATCGCACTGGGCGACAATAACGATATCTATGACGGCGTGGGCGCGGGCAATCTGGGGTTCTCAGAGGCTGGGGATGATGTTGTGCGTGGCGGTGCGGGCAATGATTTCCTGCGCGATTTTGACGGGCAGGACACCCTTCTGGGCGGGCTTGGCAATGATACGCTGAATGGCACACATCCAGACAGCCTTGATGAGATGGCGGATGTCTTGGAGGGTGGTTTTGGCGAAGACGTGCTTGTTGGGGACAATGGGGACACATTGACCGGCGGCGCGGGCACGGACAGCTTTGAAGTGGCGTTTGAGTTTGATCAGGACCGTGACGCGGTGGTGATCGCGGATTTGGATGCTGCCAATGAGGTGGTGACCTTTGCCGCCAGCGATTTTGGCGCAGATGCGGTGATGGAGTGGGAGGCGGCCTTTGATCCGGATAGCGGCACGGCCACTATTTTGCTGTCAGGGTCTCACACGGTGGAAGGCACGCTTGTGACCCTTGATCAGGAGCCAGCGTTGATCTTGCAGAATATGACCGCCGAATCCGTCACACAGTTGCAGGTCACGCTGGACTATGCCGCCTGATCTCAGCGGTTGAGCTCATGCTCATAGCGCTGTTTGGCAATCTCTTCATTCTGTGTGGATTTCTTGTGGTTGGCGAGCGCGCCTTCCACATAATCCAGATGGGCAATCACGGCCTCCCGCGCGGCTTTGGAATCACGGGCCTGTAAGGCGGCGTTGATGGCGCGGTGCTGTTCCAGAAGTTCGCCCCGCGTGGTGCGCTGCTTGAACATGATCATGCGGTTGTAAAACACGCCTTCGCGCAGCAATTGATACATCGAGCGCATCATATGCAGCATGATCACGTTGTGGCTGGCCTCAATGATGGCAAGGTGAAAATCCGCATCCAACTGGGCTTCGTCATTTGGATTGCGTTTCGGGTGGGCCGCTTCCATCTTGTCGAACACGGCCTGTATCACCTGCAGATCCGTGTCAGAAGCATAGGCCGCCGCGCGCTCTGCGGCGAGCCCTTCCATGTCACGGCGAAAGGCGATGTAGTCAAACACCGCCTCATCATGGGCCGAAAACAATTGCACCAGCGCTTCAGAAAAGGCGCTCCCCAGAACATCTGCCACAAAGATCCCCGCCCCGGCTTTGGAGGTCAGCAGCCCCTTGTCCTGCAAGGTCGCAATCGCTTCGCGCAGGCTGGGTCGCGACACGCCGAGACGGTCGCTGAGCTCCCGCTCCGCAGGCAGCCGTTCCCCGGGGCGCAGAATGCCGCGCAAAATCAGCAGCTCAATCTGTCGCACAACCGATGTGGAAAGCTTTTCGGGCTGAACCTTCTGAAACGGCATGGAAATCCTTCTCGCCTAACTGGTCAGGATATTTGACCACGAGGGCTGGGCGAGGGCAAGTCCTCTCCCGACACAGAAACGTTGAGAAACGTCTGTGGAACCCGGAATGCGAGGTGGCCGCGTGGTGTCAGGTCAGCGATTTTGTCATGAAGATCGAAGAGCTGTTGGCCTCGTAATCGCCAAAGGGGTCGCAATCTTCAAAGCCATGCGCGTAGTAAAGCCCATGTGCTTCCTTGAGCTTATCGCCGGTCTCCAGCTTGATTGCTGTGAGCTGCGCGGCGCGTGCGGCCGCGTCGAGTTGACTCATGAGCTTGTGCGCAATGCCCTTGCCGCGCGCGCTCGGGTCCACAAACATGGATTTGATTTCCCCATAGCTGCCTTTGTTGGCCAGGGCGACGCATCCCAAAGTCTGCGCGCCCTCACGGGCGACGAAAAACTGAATCGAGGGAATGCAGAGATCGTCGATAGAGAGATAGTGATTGTCTTCGGGATCAAACAGTTCTTGCATCAGGGCATGGCTCGCCTGCAAAAGTGCGGTGGCCTGTGGATCGCGTGGATCGCCTGCAACCACTTCGATGGCGGTGGTCTGGTCTGACATGGCTGTTTCCCCCTCCTGTCTCTTATGCGATCTCTCTCAGATCGTCTTGAGCCTGTCCAGAGAGGGCGCGCTATTCTGATGAAAAGGCGGGATATGTGCGAAGATGGCGCCCAATTGCTGAGCGCGCGCACGGAGGTGACCTGGGAGGCGACGTGGGCGGAGACTGCGGCATGCGGTGCGGAGAGTGGGTCAAACGCCGGTACAGGCCAAAGATATCCAGAACGTTGGGCGATATCTTGTGGATAACTTTCCGGTAAATCCCATATACAGTGGTTTGCCGTTGACTCACCACAAGCCACCTCTGCACACTTCCTTAATATAAAGGAATCACAGGACCCACCGCGAGTTGCGCTTTTCTAAACTCAGACTGACAGGCTTCAAAAGCTTTGTGGACCCTACCGATCTGATCATCGCAGATGGTCTGACCGGTGTTGTGGGGCCCAATGGCTGTGGCAAGTCCAATCTGCTGGAAGCGCTGCGTTGGGTCATGGGGGAGAACCGCCCGAAGGCGATGCGCGGCGGGGGCATGGAAGATGTGATCTTCGCCGGGGCCTCCACGCGTCCGGCGCGCAATTTTGCGGAAGTCTCCTTGCAGATCGACAACTCCGAGCGCCTCGCGCCCGCCGGGTTCAACGATGATGATGCGCTTGAAATCATCCGCCGCATCACCCGCGATGTGGGCAGCGCCTATAAGGTGAACACCAAAGACGTGCGCGCCCGCGATGTGCAGATGCTCTTTGCCGATGCCTCCACTGGCGCCCATTCGCCAGCTCTGGTGCGTCAGGGCCAGATTGCAGAGCTGATCAATGCCAAACCCAAGGCGCGCCGGCGTATCCTCGAAGAGGCCGCCGGCATCTCGGGTCTGTATCAACGCCGCCATGAGGCGGAACTGAAACTCAAGGGTGCAGAGACCAATCTGGCCCGTGTGGATGATGTGATCGAGCAACTGGCCAGTCAGCTCAGTCAGCTTTCGCGGCAGGCGCGACAGGCGGCCCGCTATCGTGCCATCGGCGAAGAGCTGCGGCAGGCAGAGGGCATGCTGCTCTACCGGCGCTGGCGGGAGGCGGATGACGCCCGTGCCACCGCGGATGAAGAGCTGCGCACCCGCACCACACAGGCCGCCAAGGCCGAAGCGCTGGCGCGCGCGGCGGCGGCGCAGCGCACGGCCTGTGATGATGTGGTGCCAGGCAAGCGTGAGGAAGAGGCGATTGCCTCTGCGGTGTTGCAACGCCTTCAGGTGCAGCGGGATGGCCTGAATGATCAGGAAGCCCATGCGCTGCAGATCATTGAAACGCTGAAAAACCGCATCCTGCAATTGGCGCGGGACATGGAGCGTGAATCCGGGCTCAATCGCGATGCCGAAGACACCATCGAGCGGCTGGAGTGGGAACAGCGGGAGCTGGCCAAGGCCAGCGAAGGCCATGAGGACAAGCTTGAGGCAGCCTCTGATGAAAGCCGCGAAGCCGCCAGCGTGCTGCAGGAGCGAGAGGCAGAGCTGTCTCAGCTGACCGAAGATGTGGCCCGTTTGGCCGCGCGCCACCAATCCGCACAACGCCTGCTGGATGACAGTCAGAAGACCCAAGCCAAAAGTGAGGCAGAGGCAGAAAAGGCCCGCGCGGCGGTTGCTGACTCGCAAGGGGCTTTGAGCCGGGCGGCAGAAGATCTGGAGAGGGCACGGGAGGCCGAAGAAGAGGCCATTGAGGCCGCGCAGGACGCGGAAGAGCGTCTTGCAGAGGTGGAGGAAGAGCGCGCCGAGACGCAGAGCCGGGAGGCAGAAGCGCGGGCCGAACGCTCTGAAGCCGAAGGCGAGCTCAACGCCCTGCGGGCAGAGACCACGGCGCTGGCCAAGCTGGTGGAGCGCGATACGGCGGAGGGCGGGCAGATTTTGGACCGCCTGCAGGTACAACAGGGCTTTGAAAAAGCGCTGGGCGCGGCGCTTGCCGATGATCTGCGCGCGCCGGAGGTTGAAGAAGATGGCCCATCCGGCTGGTATGTGCTGCCGCAATATGGCGATGTGCAACCGCTGCCGGATGGGGTGACATCGCTGGTGCAGCATGTCTCCGTGCCCGAGGTTCTGGAGCGCCGTATGAGCCAGATTGGTCTGGTGGCCGCCGAGGATGCCCTGCGCTTGCAGCCGCTTCTGAAGCCCGGACAGCGGCTGGTCTCCATGGAAGGGGATCTCTGGCGCTGGGATGGCTATCGCGCCTGGGCAGAAGATGCCCCCAGTGCAGCCGCGCTGCGCCTGCAACAGCTCAACCGGCTCGAAGAACTCAAACAGGCGATGGCACAGGCCACGGCCCGCACGGATGGGGCGGTGGATGCGCATGAGACGCTACAGACCCGCCTGCGCCAATTGGCCGATGTGGATCTGGCCGCCCGAGAGGCGCGCCGCGCGGCGGATCGTGCGGTGGCGGATGCCAACCGTGCGCTCAGCCGCGCCGAAGCAGATCGCAATTTGGCCGAAGGCAGGCTCGAAAGCCTCGGGCTGGCCGTGACCCGCCACGAAGAAGAGGCCATGGCCGCGCGTCAGCAGCTCACCGAAGCGGAGCGGGCGCTGGCGGATCTGGGCGATCTGGATGCTGCTCGTCAGAGTGTGGAAGACATCAAGATGACCGTGGAAGGCGCGCGGATCATGATGATGTCGCGCCGCTCGGCCCATGATGAGTTGCGCCGCGAAGGCGAAGCGCGCCTGAAGCGCACGCAGGAAGTCATGAAAGAGATCAGCGGCTGGCGGCATCGGCTGGAAACCGCAGAAAAGCGCATGAACGAGCTGGCAGAGCGCAAGGATGCCTCTGAAGAAGAGCTGATCGACGCAGGCGCCGCTCCGGAGGAGATCGCCGCCAAACGCGAAGAGCTCAGCGAAGCGATTGACGCGGCGGATGAGCGGCGGCGCGTGGCGGCCGATGCGCTGGCCGAAGCCGAAGGCGCGCTGCGGGAAGCCGAACATGCGGAGCGCGATGCCGAGCGGCTGGCCAGCGAAGCGCGGGAGGCACGGGCACGCTCAGAAGCGCGGGCTGATGCGGCGCGTGAAACCGTGACCTATGCGGCGGAGCGGATCCGCGAAGAGCAGGAGCTCTCCCCTGCCGAACTTTTGGAACGCCTGGCGCTGGACCCCGATAAGATGCCGGATTCTGAAGCTGCGGAAGCGGATGTGAACCGGCTTAAGCGGCAGCGCGACAGTCTTGGTGCGGTCAACCTGCGCGCGGAAGAAGACATCAAGGAAGTTGAAGAAGAACATGGCGGTCTGGTCAGTGAAAAGGCTGATCTGGAAGAAGCCATCCGCACGCTCAGAAATGGCATTGCCAGCCTCAATAAAGAAGGCCGTGAGCGGCTTTTGACGGCTTTTGAGCAGGTGAATTCCAACTTCTCCCTGCTGTTCACCCATCTGTTTGGCGGCGGCGAGGCCAATCTGGTTCTGGTGGAAAGCGACGATCCGCTGGAAGCAGGACTTGAGATCATGTGTCAGCCGCCGGGTAAGAAACTGTCGACGCTGTCGCTTTTGTCCGGGGGCGAGCAGACCCTGACCGCCATGGCGCTGATTTTTGCGGTGTTTCTGGCCAATCCGGCACCGATCTGTGTGCTCGATGAGGTCGACGCGCCGCTGGATGATGCCAATGTGACGCGCTTCTGTGATTTGCTGGATGAGATGTGCCGCCGCACCAACACCCGCTTTCTGATCATCACCCACCACGCCGTGACCATGGCGCGGATGGACCGTCTGTTTGGCGTGACCATGGTGGAGCAGGGGGTGAGCCAGCTGGTGTCTGTGGATCTGAAAGCAGCGGAAACGCTGGTTGCATAAAGAGGGAGGGGCCAGCCCCTCCGTCACAGCAGGCTGTGACTCCTCCCCGGAGTATTTCTTGCCAGAAGAAGACTGTCTCACCGGATTGTGACGCGGCTGTTTTCTCTGATCTGTCTAGGATGGGGCAGGCAGGAGGTGTGCAGATGCGCGGTTTATGGATTTTGGGGATACTGCTGGCGGCGCCAGCATGGGCGCAGGATTGGAAAGCGCAGTCTGGGGATCAGAGCTTTGATAAAGCGGCGCTGGAGGCACGGCTGTCTGGGCAGCGGTTGGTGTTTTTTGACGATGGTCAATCTGTCTATGAGGCCAATGGCCAGTATCAATACACCTATGGCGGCGGTGGCACCTGGTATGGGCATTGGCAGGTGGGGGCGGACAGCGTGGTCTGTGTGACTTTTGTCACCGGGGTAGAGCGCTGTGACCGGATTGTGGAAAACGCTGGGCGGCTGGTGGTGCAGACCGCCGATGGGCAGCGGTTTCCTGTCAGGGAGGTGGCGGCGCAATCCTGAGCCGCGCCGCCAGATGTAGTGTGCCAGATTGGGCGTCAGAGCGCGTTGAGCAGCGCGGCTGTCGGCCAGGCATCTGCTGGCAGGCCGAGGCGCTTTTGTTCGGCCTGCACCGCACGGCGGGTCAGCTTGCCAAGGATGCCATCGACCTTGCCCACATCGTGGCCGCGTGCCTTGAGTTTCTTCTGCAGCGCTTTCATCTGAGTGCCTGTGAGACCGGGATCAGGGTCGCCCGCGTCATAGCGGGTTGCACCCTCCAGACGGGTGGCGAAATAGGCGGCTGTGGTCACGTAGACGAAGCTTTTGTTCCACTCAAAATAAACGCTGTAGTTGGGGTAGGCGAGAAAGGCAGGCCCTTTGCGCCCCTGTGGCAACAGCAGGGAGGCGGGCAGGTTGGCGAATTGCCCTTCCCGTGGTTTGACGCCCATTTTGGCCCACTGCTGCGCCGGCAATGTGGTGTCCAGCCCGGATTTGGACCAATCCAGATCGCGGGGCACGGTGACTTCCTGCAGCCAGGGTTCACCCGTGCGCCAGCCGAGGTGAGAGAGCATTTTGCCCCCAGACATCAGCGCATCCTGTGCGGAGGTTTTCAGGCGCACCTTGCCATCGCCATCGCCATCCACACCGTTTTCGATAATATCGGCAGGCAGCATCTGGACCATGCCGATTTCCCCGGCCCAGGCCCCGGTGGTTTTTGTGGGGCTGAAATCGCCACGTGTGTAAAGCTCCAGCGCGGCAAAGACCTGTGGTCGGAAGAGCTCGGGGCGGCGACAGTCATGGGCCAATGTCACCAGAGAGTTCAGCGTGTTGAAATCCCCCTGAAAGGCGCCGTAGTCGGTTTCAAAGGCCCAGAAGGCCAGCAGCACGCCGCGCGAGACGCCATACTGGCGCTCAATGCGGTCAAAGGTGGCGTCATATTGTTTGGATTTCTTGCGCCCTACATCAATACGGTTCTGGCTGATCAGGCGCTGGGAGAAATCCAGAAACGGCATCTGAAACACGCCTTGAGAGCGGTCGGCCTTCAGGGTTTTGGGATCTTGGCGTGCGCTGGCAAAGAAACGATCCACTGTGGATTTGTCATAGCCTTTGGCGCGGGCCTCCTGCTTCAGGCCGCTGACAAAACTGCTAAAGGAGCCGCCGCATTGCGCATAGGCGGAGCTGGCGGTGGCCGCAGACAGAACAAGCGCGGCGAGCGCGGGCAAAAGACGCATGAAAATCCCTCGTGGTCAGAAACTATCTCAGACATAGACAGAGCCTGACCACGGGGCAAGCGCCCAGCAGCTAAGATCAGAACAGTGCGAACAGGAAGACCACCGCCAATGCGCCGCCCCAGCTCAGCCAAAGCGCGCGGCAGCAGGCCTCAACAGCGTCTGCGCTGAGGGTTTTGCGCCCCATCGGGTTCACATATGGGAACGCCTGCAATCTGCCGTCATAGGAGCGCGGCCCGGCCAGAGCCACGTTGAGCGCGCGCGCCATGGCGGCCTCAGGCCAGCCTGCGTTTGGGGAACGGTGCAGTTTGGCATCTTCCCGGATTGCCTGCCATTGGGAGAGCCCCAAATGGGTCAGCGCAATCAGCCCGGCGGTGAGCCGCGCCGGCACCCAGTTGAGTAGGTCATCCAGCCGCGCCGCCGCCCAGCCGAAATCCTCATGGCGTGGCGTGCGATAGCCGATCATGCTGTCAGCGGTGTTCACCACCTTATAGATCAGCAGGCCGGGCAGCCCCCCGATGAGAAACCAGAACGCTGGGGCAATCACCCCGTCACTGAGGTTTTCGGCACCAGATTCGATTGCGGAGCGGGCCACGGCGCTTTGATCCATGGTGGCGGTATCCCGGCTGACAATGCGCGCAACCATGCGACGCCCTTCGCCCAGCGACAGGCGCAGCCCATCTCCCACGGCGCGCACGTGGTCCACCAAGGATCGCTGCGCCAGCAGGATCGCCGCGATCAGCATCTGTGGCAGCCAGCCAAAGAGCGCGATGATTTTGCCCAGAAAGAACGCCGCCGTGATCAGCGCCAAAACCAAGGCGACGCCTTTGGCCTGCCGGGCCATGCCGCTGTTGAAGCGGGTATCGGCCCAGCCAATGGCGCGTCCCATCAACACGGCCGGATGGGGCATCCTGTCCCAAAGCCAGCGGGGTTCGCCCAAGGCGGCGTCCAGCAACAGCGCGCCGACCAAGATTGCTGCAGTGCTCATAATGCGGCCTCCAATTGTGCCCAGCGGTCTGCGGCGGGCAGACCCAGTCGCAGGAAGGATTTTGAATAGGGGAAAATGCGGGACCAGACGTGGCTTTGTGCCAGGCGCTCCTGCCAGAGGGCGGCATCTGCCACCTCATAGAGGCGGAAAAGATCTGTGCCACCTGCCAGCGTGGCCCCTTTGGCGCAGATCAGATCGTCCAGCCGCGTTGCATCCTGAGCCAGCCGTGCGCGGGTCTCTGCGGCCCAGTCGGGATCTGACAGCGCCGCTGTGCCCAGATGCAGCGCGGGGCCGGACACGGCCCAAGGCCCCATGAAATCTGCCAGTTGCGCAATCAGCGCGGGATCGCCAATGGCAAAACCCAGTCGGGCACCGGCAAGGCCCCAGAATTTGCCAAAGCTCTTGAGAATGATCCGACCGGGCTTGGCCGCTTCTGCGATCATGCTGCGTTCGGGTGCGATGTCACAGAAGCTTTCGTCGATCACCATCAGGGGGGCGGTCAGGTCATCGGTGCTCCAGAAATGGCCTGTTGGGTTGTTGGGGTGCACCAACACCCGCGCATCAGGCGCGTTGTCTGCAAAGTGCCAGCCCTGTGCGGCAAAGGCGGCGGCATGTTCGTTATAGGTGGGCGTGGGGATGTCCACTTGGCCAGTTGCTGCCAATGCAGGAATACGAGCAATCAGCGCAGAGGCACCGGGCGCGGCCAGGATGGCAGCCGTGTCAGGCACGTTCCAGAACTGGCGTGCGGCGCGCAGCAGCGCCTCTTGCGCGGCTTTGTCCGGTAGGGCCGTCCAGGCATCCGCGGGAAAGGCGGTGACCGGATAGGGCGTTGGGTTGATGCCTGTGGACAGATCCAGCCAGCCCGCGCGGGTACCACCCCATCGGGCAATGGCGGCATCAATGCCGCCGCCATGATCGCGGGGCGTCTTCTGATTTTGGGTCTGCCTGTTGGTCATTGCGCTTTGCTCCATCCTGCAAGGCGCGCCTAGCGCATCTCTTTGGCCCTGCGCAAGCTTTCTTACCTGCGTAGGGCCATTGGGTCTGCGCCTAAAGAGGCTCACGCCCATGGGGGGCGTCATAGTCGAGGATCGGATTGATGGGCACGATCGCATGCGGATTGATGCTCGCATGGCTGCGGTGATAATGCCCGACGATATGGGGCATATTCACCGTCTCTGCCACGCCGGGCACCTGATAGAGCTCGCGTGTGTAGGCCCAGAGATTGGGGTAATCCACCAGCCGCTTGCGGTTACATTTGAAGTGCAGGTGATAGACCGGATCAAAGCGGATCAGCGTGGTGAACAGACGCCAATCTGCTTCGGTGATGTGATCCCCCATCAGATAGCGCTGGTTGCTCAGACGCGCCTCCAGCCACTCCAATGTGTCAAACAGCGGATGCACTGCCGCATCATAGGCCGCCTGCGTGGTGGCAAAGCCGCTTTTGTAGACCCCGTTGTTGACCGTATCATAAATACGTTGATTGACCTCTTCGATCTCTGCCCGCTCCGCTTCTGGCCAGAAATCAAGATGGTTGCCGGTCAGACCATCAAAGGCGCTGTTGAACATGCGGATGATTTCGGAACTTTCATTGCTCACGATGGTCTCGCGCTCTTTGTCCCATAGGATCGGCACAGTGACACGGCCTGAATAGGCGGGGTCCGCCTTTGTGTAGAGACTATGGGCAAAAGGCAGCCCATAGAGCGTGTCGCCGGTGGCACCGTCTTCATCTCTCTCAAATGTCCAGCCATCGCCAAGCATGTCCGGGTGTACGGCAGAGACGGAGATATGCGCTTCAAGCCCTTTGAGGGTGCGAAAGATCAGGGTGCGATGGGCCCAGGGACAGGCATAAGAGACGTAAAGGTGATAGCGGCCACTGTCGGGGGTGAAGCCGCCAACGCCGGTGGCACCCGCGCTGCCATCTGGGGTGATCCAGTTGCGAAACTGGGCTTGTGAGCGCACGAATTTCCCCCCGGTACTTTTGGTGTCATACCATTTGTCTGTCCATTTTCCGTCCACCAGCAGCCCCATGAGACAGTCCTTTCTGTGTTGCGCATCAGTGTTTGAGTGACATCTAGCTGTCACGGTCCTCTGTCAAAACAGCGATAGGCGCGCGATGGCTGCGCGTTTTTGCACAGAGGGTTTGTGGTGAAGGGATTTGTCGCGAGATTTTTGGAAGCAGAGTTTGCAGCGGTAGAGGTGGTGTATCTGTGGGGCTGAAGCCTCACTTCGCAGGCATTTACCGAATCTTCGCTTGACCCGGCGCACCATCACAAGAACGATCAAGCCCGCCTATGGAGACGCCCATGTCCACGTATTTTTCTGCCGAAGTGCAGGCCGGCATCGACGCCGCACGCAAGAAAGCTCAGAAACAACGCCATCGCCTGCGGGTGGAGGCGGATGGACAGAGTGTGCGTGTGCTGCGCTTTCTGGAGGATGGCTTCACGCTGGATGCACAAACCGCGCCGCAGCTGCGCGGGTTGGTGAACCTCTATGATGGCAGCAAACATCTTTATCAGTGTCTGGTCATCGCGACCGATGAGGAAGATGGCGAAATGCACTATGAGTTCAAGAGGTTCACCCCCGCGTCAGATCAGGCACCGGTGGATTTCTATCGCGGTGAAACTGTGCCGGCCGGATTGCTGGACCGTCCCAACTGATCTCGACACTAGGATGTGGCGCTTTGCAGAGGTCTTGCGCCTCAGGCTCAGCGCAGCTGAGCCACGCCCAACGGGGCGGGCCCATCCTGGATGGGCCCAAAGCGGCGGGAGCGCCGCCGCTCTGAGAGGTCCAAACGTTTGAGCCCAGAAGGCTTACTGCAGATCGGCGAAGGCAGCGCGCAGGCGTTGAGCCGCTTCTTCCACCCGTGCCCGTGGCGTGGCGATGTTGAACCGGAGATAGCTCTCGCCGCCTTTGCCAAAAGTGGTGCCGTGGTTGACGCAGATGCGGGCGTCTTTCTCGACCCGCCGGGTGAATTCTGCGCGCTCCATGCCGGTGTCGCCGAAATCCACCCAGCTCAGATAGGTCGCTTCCAGTGGCATGGAGGCCACGCCGGGGATCTCGGCAATCGCCGCATCCAGAATCTTGCGGTTGGTGTCGAGATAGCTGATCAGCCCATCCACCCAGGCCGCACCCTCCGGCGAATAGGCCGCCTCCGCCATGAACAGGCCAAAGCTGTTGGGAGAAATGCCAAGCGCGGCCATGCGCGCGGCAAATTTTGACCGCAACGCCGGGTCTGGAATGATCACATTGCCTGAATGGCTGCCTGCAATATTGAAGGTCTTTGTGGTGGCCGTCATCATCACCAGCCGGTCCAGAATACTCGGATCCACATTGGTCATCGGAATATGTGTGTTGCCCGCATAGACCAGATCATGGTGGATCTCGTCTGACACCAGAATCAGGTCATGGCGTTTGCAGAAATCCGCCACGCCCTGAAGCTCTTCGCGGGTCCAGACGCGCCCCCCCGGATTGTGCGGGGAGCAGAGGATGAACATGGTCTCATGCCCTTTCATCTGCGCATCCCAAGCGTCAAAATCCATCTCATAGCGCCCATTGGTCAAGGCCAGAGGACATTCGATCACCTCACGGCCCGCCGCCTCAATCACGCGGGCAAAGGCGTGATAGACCGGCGTGGTCAGGACCACGCCCTCGCCGGGTTTGGTGAAGCTGTCCACGCAAAGCCCGGTACCGTTGACCAAACCATGGGTGGTGAAAATCGACGCAGGATCCACCTCCCAATTGTGGCGGGTTTTCATCCACCAGCAGATCGCCGCGCGATAGGCGCTCTCATCGCCATAATAGCCATAGACCCCCTGAGACTGCATTTTGCCAATGGCATCGCTCACACATTGGGGAGGGCGGAAATCCATATCCGCCACCCACATCGCGATTCCGTCATCGGCCGGCACGCCATAGAGCTGCTCCATCATGTCCCATTTCACGGAATGGGTGCCAAAACGGTCGATGATTTCATCAAAATTCATGGGGGGCGTCCTTTGTTAACATCGCAAGCCACGCTAGCGATTTGCGTCCCATGTGCAACCCTGCCCATGGCCTGTTGCGCAAGCCCGTTGCGTGTAAGGCCCGACTGCCCTAGATGAAGGCCATGATCAAACCAATTCTCATCCACCCCGACCCGCGTCTGAAGAAAATCTGCGCCTCTGTGCCTGATCTCAATGATGATCTGCGCAGGCTGGCCGACGACATGCTGGAAACCATGTATGACGCGCCGGGCATCGGTCTTGCGGCACCGCAGGTGGGTGTGCTGGAGCGGCTGATCGTGATGGATTGCGTCAAGGATGGCACGCCAGAGCCCATGGTGATGTTCAACCCCGAAGTGCTGTCCAGCTCCGAGGATCTGAATGTCTATGAAGAAGGCTGCCTCTCCATTCCTGAGCAGTTTGCCGAGGTCACCCGCCCGGCAGAGGTGCGCGTGGGCTGGATTGATCAGGATGGCAACCCGCAGGAGCGCGATTTTGATGGGCTCTGGGCGACCTGCGTGCAGCATGAAATTGACCATCTCAATGGCAAACTCTTCATCGACTATCTTGGCCCGATGAAGCGCCAGATGATCACCCGCAAGAGCCAGAAAATGAAGCGTGAGCTGGCGCGCGGATGAGTGTTCTTCCGCTGGTCTTCTATCCAGATGCGCGCCTGTCTGAGGTTTGCGCGCCTGTGAACGACGAAGACCTGCGCCCCCTGATTGCCGATATGTTTGACACCATGTATGCCGCCCCGGGCCTTGGCCTCGCCGGGCCGCAAGTCGGGGTCATGAAACGGCTCTTTGTGATGGATTGCACATGGAAAGAGGGCACGCGCACCCCCATGGCTTTTCTCAATCCTGAAATCATCACGCAGAGCGAGACCGTGGAGAGCCTTGAGGAAGGCTGCCTCTCGATCCCCAACCTGATGGTGCCGGTTATTCGCCCCACAGGGATCACAGTGCGGTGGACAGATGAGCTTGGCCGCGCGCATGAGCGTGATTTTGACGGCTTTGAAGCCCGCTGCATTCAACATGAAATGGACCATCTCGCCGGTCGCGTGACGCTGGATCACCTATCCGAAACCGCCCGCACCGAGATTTTGCAAGGATATACCACCCCATGACCGTTCGCCCCTGCCTGCCATGGCCAGACAAACGCCTGCGCACTGTTTCCGACCCTGTGGCGGAGATCACCGATGAGGTCCGCCAAGTCTGGGATGATCTGATCGACACCATGTATGCCATGCCCGGTGTCGGCATGGGGGCAAACCAGATCGGTGTGCTCAAGCGCCTGATCGTGGTGGATGCCACCGAAGAGGGCAATCAGGCCATCCGCATGGCCAACCCCGAAATTCTGCATGCCTCCGTGCAGCCGCGTGAGCATGAAGAGGCCAGCCCGAACCTTGTTGGGGTGTCTGCCAAAATTTCCCGCCCGCGCGCCGTGACCGTGCGCTATATGGATGAGCATGGCGCAACCGTGGAGAAGGATTTTGTCGGTCTCTGGGCCACCTCTGTGCAGCATCAGATCGACCACATCAACGGCAAGATGTATTTTGATCATCTCAGCAAAACCAAACGGTCCATGCTAATCAAGAAGGCGCAAAAGCGCCGCTGACACAAAAGAGCAGGAGAGACAGAAATGCGCATTCTTTTCATGGGCACCCCGGAGTTTTCCGTCTCCGTTCTTGATGCATTGGTAGAGGCAGGCCATGAAATCGCCGCCGTGTTCTGCCAACCCCCACGCCCCGCAGGCCGTGGCAAGAAAGACCGCCCAACCCCGGTGCACGCCCGCGCGCTAGAACTGGGTCTTGAGGTGCATCACCCCACAACTCTGCGCAACGATGAGGTGCAGCAAACCATCCGCGACCTCAAAGCAGATGTTGGGGTTGTTGTGGCCTATGGGTTGCTTCTGCCGCAAGCGGTGCTTGATGCGCCGACACAGGGCTGTCTCAACATCCACGCGAGCCTGCTGCCGCGCTGGCGTGGGGCCGCGCCGATCCATCGCGCGATCATGGCCGGGGATGCGGAGACCGGCGTTTGCATCATGCAGATGGATGCAGGGCTTGATACGGGCCCTGTGCGCCTGCGCCGCGAAATCGCCATCGGGGCAGAAGAAACCACCGCGCAGCTGCATGACCGGCTTGCGGTCTTGGGGGCGACAGCCATTGTTGACACATTGGGCGCGCTGGCGGATTTGCCTGCAAAACCACAGCCTGACGACGGCGTGACCTACGCTGAAAAGATCGACAAGTCAGAGGCCCGCATCGACTGGTCAGCGCCCGCCATTGAGGTGGATCGCAAAATTCGCGGCCTGTCGCCGTTTCCCGGCGCATGGACTGAAATTGATGGACAGCGGGTGAAACTGCTCGCATCGCGCATTGCCGAAGGGCAGGGGCAGGCTGGCACATTGCTTGATGAGGCGTCGCTCACTGTGGCCTGTGGTGACGGGGCTGTGCAGCTTCTGCGTCTACAGCGGGCCGGCAAAGGCGCGCAGGATGCGGATATCTTCCTGCGGGGCTTCCCGCTCACCAAAGGTCAGACACTGTAAGGACGCAGCATGTTTTTCGCATTTTTCGGCACCATGGTGATTGCGGGCATCATCGGCTACGCGGCTGAACGCAGCGGGTTCACCCGCAATGGTTACATCCCGTCGATCATCATCTGCATCGGCGGGGCGTTCCTGTTTTTCATGGTGAGCCGCATGTTTCACATCGGCTTTGGCAGCCCCGGTCTGAATGCAATTGTCGCTTCCATCGGCGCATTGATCATCGTGCCGACCCATTATCGCAAATAGCGCTGTCTGCCTTTTAACAGCTTACTTTTTGAACGGGGCCATGCCTGCGCGCGCCAGCTCATCGGCACGCTCGTTCTCCGGATGTCCGGCGTGGCCTTTGACCCATTCCCATGTCACCTGATGGCGCGCCTGCGCCGCATCCAGCCGTTGCCACAGCTCGACGTTTTTCACAGGCTTCTTGGCTGATGTTTTCCAGCCGTTTTTCTTCCAGCCGAAAATCCAGCCGGTTACACCGTTTTTGACATAGGTGCTATCGGTCACAACGGTGATGGTGCTGGCCCGTTCCAGCGTCTCAAGCGCCATGATCGCGGCCATCAACTCCATCTTGTTGTTGGTGGTTTCCGGTGCGCCACCGGACAGATCCCGTGATTTGATCACGGTGTCGCCATCCTTGGCCTGCAGCAACACACCCCAGCCTCCCGGACCCGGGTTTCCAGAACATGCGCCATCGGTATATGCAATCAAATCAGCCATGGGCGGTCAGTATGACAAATGTGTCGTCACTGCCAGCCAATCCTTTGCCGTTGCCGCGCCTTTTTCGGATGACGGTAAAGCCGGCGGCCTCCAGCAGGTCGATCAATTCGGCCTCGCCATAGTAGCTGTAAAACCGCCCCAGACCGTCTCGCGCCTCTGCCGTACCAAGCTTCATGCCGATGTGAAACGCGCCGCCGGGTCTGAGTGCGCGATATATCCGCGCCAGATGGGCAGGGAAATCCGCGCGTGGCGCGTGCAGCAGACTGAAATTGGCCCAGATCCCATCATATCTGGCCTCTGCTGTCAGATCCTCAAACACCCCCACTGTCACATCCAGATCAAACCGCTCTTTGGCCAGCGCCGCCATTTCCGGGGAGGCATCCATAGCTTCGACCTGATAGCCTGCTTCCCGAATTTTGGCGGCCCATTGCCCGGGGCCACAGCCCAGATCCAGCACCAGTCCATTGTCAGGCAAAAGCTCAAACAGTGCTTTCAGATCGCTGAACTGATCAATGTCGCCCTCTGCCACTTTCCCAAAGCGCGCGGCATAATCCTCGGCGGCCTTGGCATAGACCTCCAGTGTCTCTTTATCGCTCATACCCGCTCCATCGCCAGCCGTCCCGCCAGCGCCACAAAAATCGCCGCAAAACTGCGGTTCAGCCAGGTCATCACGCGCTCACTGCTCAAAAGCACATCCCGCGCTTTGGCGGCAAACAGCCCATAGAGCACAAAAACGCCAAAGGTCATCACCATGAACACCCCGCCGAGCAGGGCCATCTCGGTGATGGCATTTTCTGGCACACCGCTCAAAAACGGGGGCAGCAGTGCGAGGAAAAATACCGAGAGTTTCGGATTTAGGATGTTGATCAGCGCCCCGCGCTGCGCGATCACGGCGCCCTTTTGCACTGCGCGTTCGGCACGCAGGCTTAAGGCACCGTCACTGCGCAGGGCTTGCCATGCCAAATAAAGGAGGTAGCTCACCCCCGCAAACTTCACGACATTGAAGAGCACAGCAGAGGTGTGCAGCACCGCTGCCAGACCCAATGTCGCGGCCAGCAGGTGAGGTAAAATTCCAAGGCTGCATCCCAGCGCCGCCCAAAGCGCAGCGCGTGGCCCTTGGCCCAACCCCATTGCCAAAGTGTAAATGACCCCTGTGCCGGGCGCGATGACCACAACAAAAGCGGTGAGTAGAAAATGAATTGATATCATTTGTTTAACCCATAGTTTTGTGGCTCACATCACCACCCCGATACCCAGACATAAGATCACAACGCTGGTCAGAAACACGCGCAGCTGCATCCACCAGGGGGGTGTGAGGCCCCATTTGAAGAAACAATAGTCCAGCAATAGCAGGCCAATGAAGCCAGAAATCAGATTGCTGGCCGCGCCTGTGGGGCCGCCGCCCGTCATGAAGAAGGCCCAGAGCGCAGGAATTACAGAGAGCGCATAGCACAGGGTCGCCTGCCTGCCGTCCGCCTTGGTGGCAAACCCCCAGAGCACGCCAGACATAAAGCTCAAGATAACCGAGCCATAAAAAAGCTGAATATAGGGCCCGACAAACCTTGGCCCCAAAACTTCGGTGCCCCAAAGCGCAAGTGTGTCGTTCAGGTAGGTCAGTGCGCCCCAGACAAAGGGAATGAGCCCAGCTGCGCCCAATATGAGGGCGGCGGTAGGAATGGTGATCTTCTGATGCGTCATGGCCGCTGTCTCCTGGGTCTGTTCTGTCGCTTTTCCTACCCGGGGACTTCATTTGACTTAAAATATCCCGGGGGAGTCGCACCTGTGCGACGGGGGCTGGCCCCCGCCTTTGCGCCCTCAGGGGTAGAGGTTTCACATCGCTGCGTCCAGTGCTTGACCTTCCAGCAGGGGAGGCTGTTAGCGAGTGGAAAACAGGATGGAAATCATGATGAAACACTTGCATGCCTCCGTGCTCAAGCGCACGGGAATGATCCTTGGCCTTGTCTTGATGGGCGGTGCTGTCTGGCAGTTTGGTCTGCGCCCTTCCAATGCAGAAGCGGCGCAAGTTGTGCTGCCCTATGACAAGGCGGAAAACGTGGCCCGTGGCGCAGAACTTTATGCGGAGAATTGCGCGGTATGTCACGGGGCAAAGCTTGAAGGCGCACCCAATTGGCGCCAGCGTGACGCTGATGGTCTGCTGCCTGCGCCGCCGCATGACTCCAGCGGCCATACCTGGCATCATCCTGACGCCATATTGTTTGCCATCACAAAATTTGGCACCGAACAGGTGGTAGGGCAGGGGTATCAAAGCAATATGCCCGGATTTGGTGATGGTCTCAGTGATCAGGATATTCTTGATGTTCTGGGATATATCAAAAGCACGTGGCCCAGTCGTGTCATCGATACGCACAATCAGATAAACGGCTCCTGAAAACCGCTCGTTTCTTGTTGCGCGCGCTCCAGTGCGGGGCGCCGCCCAATCAGTTGCGCGAATGCTGGCGTAAACAAACAAAAAGCCGGGGTGCTTGTGCATCCCGGCTTCTGCCACTCAATGATGATCCATCCCCAGGATCAGTCGTCTGCCAGTTCCGCTTCGCGGCTGTGTTCAGGCATTGGATCGCGCGGTGGGCGGCCGATCACTTCACGCAGCCCGTCTAGCTCGATGAAGTTGTCCGCCTGACGTCGCAGCTCATCACTGATCATTGGGGGCTGGCTGCGGATCGTGGAGACCACGGAGACACGCACGCCCTGACGTTGCAGGCTTTCCACCAGCGGTCTGAAATCTCCATCCCCAGAGAACAGAACGATGTGGTCCACATGTGGCGCCAGTTCCATTGCATTCACAGCCAGCTCAATGTCCATGTTCCCCTTGACCTTACGGCGCCCCTGAGCATCCGTGTACTCTTTCGCCGCTTTGGTCACCATGGTGAAGCCGTTGTAATGCAACCAATCGACCAGAGGTCGTATTGGCGAATATTCGTCATTTTCCAGTAGCGCTGTGTAGTAGAATGCTCTCAGCAGCTTGCCGCGGCGCATGAATTCCTGCCGCAGAAGCTTGTAGTCGATATCGAATCCGAGCGACTTTGCGGCCGCGTATAGATTCGAACCGTCTATGAACAGCGCAAGCCGTTCGTCTTTGTAAAACATCAAAATGTCCTTTCTAAGCCTGCCCCGTCTGGAATGTCCCGTGAGTGTAATTTGAGTGGACGAAGCAGTGTCGCTAAAATAATCATATTTTTCGCGCTCGCAAGCGCTGCGAAGAATTCTTGCAGTAACGCACCTCATTTCACGGAGAAGAAAGTGCCTAATTTCGGTCTATTGGCTCTTGGTGGTAATTTGCCTTCTGAATTTGGTTTTCCCGACCAAACCATTGCACGCGCAATTATGCAATTGAATTGTAATGGTATTCATCTTCGCGCAATTAGCCGATTCTTTCAAACACCTTGTTTCCCGGCAGGAGCAGGGCCCGATTATGTGAATGCCGCAATCACAATTGAGAGCGATTTGATGCCGGAAAATTTACTGGCGCGCCTGCATGAAATCGAAGCCTCTTTTGGTCGTGAGCGCACATTACGTTGGGGCACTCGCCCTTTGGACATTGACCTGATCGCCTACGGAGATCTGGTGCGCCCAGATTTTGAAACGCAAACCGCTTGGCGCGACTTGCCTTTGGAAGAACAGGTGAAATCAACGCCGCAGGAGTTGATTCTTCCCCATCCGCGCATGCAGGAGCGGGCCTTTGTTCTGGCCCCTCTGATGGATGTGGCTGCGACGTGGCGTCACCCGGTTTTGGGGGGCACGGTGGCAGAATTCTATGCACAATTGCCGCAAAGCGCGCGGGATGAAGTGCGACCGCTGTGAATCTTGCTTGTCAAGGGGTGCAATCCCGCGTAGATACACGACTTCCGACCAGATCCATAACGAATGGAGTGCCCGATGGCCCGCGTGACCGTTGAAGACTGCGTAGACAAAGTCCCCAACCGCTTTGAGCTGGTGATGCTTGCGTCCCACCGTGCCCGTGAGGTGTCCGCTGGCGCCGCGATCACTCTGGATCGTGACAACGACAAGAACCCTGTGGTGGCCCTGCGTGAAATCGCAGAAGAAACCCAGACCGCTGACGAGCTGCGCGAGCGTCTGATCGAGGCCAACCAGAGCCAGATTGAAGTCGATGAGCCTGAAGAAGACCGCATGGCACTTCTGATGGGTGCTGAGGCGGATGCCCCCGCTGAGGATGACATGTCCGAAGAGAAGCTCCTGCGGGCCCTGATGGAAGCGCAAGGACAGGGCTAAGCCCTACGGAACTATAGGTGGGCGCCAATGATCCCTGCTGATGACCTTATCAATTTCATTCGCGCCTACAATCCGAAGACAAACGCTGATCTGATTCGCGCGGCCTATGAATTTGGCCGCGACATGCACGACGGGCAGTTTCGTCATTCCGGTGAGCCCTATTTTTCCCATCCCATCGAAGTTGCCTGGATCATGGCGGAGCAGCATCTGGATGATGCCTCCATCATCACGGCGCTTTTGCATGACACCATCGAAGACACCAAAGCTTCCTACGATCTGGTTGCAGAGACCTTTGGCGGCGAGGTTGCCGGGCTTGTGGATGGTGTCACCAAGTTGACCAATCTGCAGCTGTCCTCCTCTGAGACGAAACAGGCTGAAAACTTCCGCAAGCTGTTCATGGCCATGTCCAAAGACCTGCGGGTGATTTTGGTGAAGCTGGCCGACCGGTTGCACAACATGCGCACGATCAAGGCGATGCGCCCGGCAAAACAGGCGCAAAAAGCACGTGAAACCATGGATATCTATGCGCCGCTGGCCGGACGCATGGGGATGCAGTGGATGCGCGACGAGCTCGAAGATCTTGCGTTCAAGGTGCTCAATCCAGAAGGTCGTGCGTCGATCATGCGCCGCTTTATCACCCTGCAGAAGGAAACTGGTGATGTGATTGAACGCATCACCAATGACATGGTGCAGGAACTGGCCGATCATTACGTGCCGGGTGACGTGGTGGGGCGTGCGAAGAAACCCTATTCGATCTGGCGTAAGATGCAGGCGAAGGATCAGGGATTTTCGCGTCTGTCCGACATTTACGGCTTTCGTATCATCACCGATTCTGAGGACAGCTGCTATCGGGCGCTTGGGGTGATCCACCAACGCTGGCGGGCGGTGCCGGGCCGGTTCAAGGATTATATCAGCCAGCCCAAGTCCAACGGGTATCGCTCTATTCACACCACTGTGTCAGGCCGCAATGGCCGCCGGGTGGAAGTACAGATCCGCACCCATCAGATGCATGATGTGGCCGAAACCGGTGTGGCTGCGCATTGGTCCTACAAGGATGGCTCGCGCGGCGAAAACCCCTTTGCGGTGGATCCGGTGAAATGGATTTCTGGCCTCACAGAACAGTTTGATGCCGAAGAAGATCATGAGGATTTCCTCGAAGCTGTGAAGCTTGAGATGTATTCTGATCATGTCTTCTGTTTCACGCCCAAAGGGGAGGTGGTGCAGCTGCCGCGGGGTGCAACACCGATCGATTTCGCTTATGCGATTCACACCCGCATCGGCCATGCCTGTGTTGGCGCCAAAGTCGATCATCGACGTGTGCCGCTTTGGACACGCATCAAAAACGGCCAGTCGGTGGAGATCATCACCGCCGAAGGTCAGATGCCGCAGGCCACATGGTTGGATATCGCCAAAACCGGCAAGGCCCGCACGGCGATTCGCCGGGCCCTGCGTGAGCTGGATCGGGAACGTTATGTGAAGCTGGGCGCAGAGCTGGCACGCTCCGCTTTTGAACACGTCGGCAAAAAAGCCACCGACAAAGTGCTCGATCTGGCTGCCAAACACCTACGTCTGAAAGAGCGTGATGAGCTCTTGGCGCGACTTGGCTCTGCTGAATTGACAGCCCATGAGGTGTTGCAGGCCGTTTACCCGGATCTGGCACCAGAAAAGACCGACGAGGTTGCGGCAGAGCGCGCGGTGATCGGTCTGTCTGATGATCAGAGCTTTCAGCGTGCCCCCTGCTGTCAGCCACTGCCCGGCGAACGGATTGTCGGGATCACCTATCGTGGGCAGGGCGTTGTGGTGCATGCCATCAACTGCGACAGTTTGTCCAACTATGAAGACCAGCCGGACCGCTGGCTCGACCTGCATTGGCATGCAGGCAAGCACAAACCGATCTATACGGTGCAATTGCTGGTCACCATCGGCAATGACGCCGGGGTACTGGGGCGTATTTGCACATTGATTGGCGAGAATAAGGCCAATATCTCTGACCTCGAGTTCGTGGACCGGAAACCGGATTTTTACCGCCTTCTGATCAGTGTGGACCTCGGCGACGCCGAACACCTGCACAAGCTGATGCTGGCTTTGGAAGCGGAAACTGACGTGGCCGAGATCGAACGCTATCGAAATCCTGACAGGGCCCGCGACGCGCTGGCACCCTGACACAGCCGAGGACAGAACCCCGTGGTATTCAAGCGCCGCGATAGAAGGCCTTTTCTCCGTATTCTCGGTGAGTTTTTCTATCCCCGCGGTGGATGGGGACGCGCTGCGCGCTATGTGCAGCACCGGCTGCGGCGGCTGCCCGGCTCTCCTGAAACCATTGGGCGCGGTATTTGGGCCGGGGTCTTCACCACGTTTACCCCGTTTTACACGATGCACTTCGTGGTGGCAGCGCTGTTGTCGCGCATCCTGGGGGGCAACCTTCTGGCGGCACTGCTGGCGACCTTCTTTGGCAACCCGTTGACCTATCTGCCGATTGGCATTGTGTCGCTGAAAACCGGACACTTCCTGCTGGGCACTGAGTTTGAAGAAGGCGACACACAGTCGCTGGGCGGTAAATTCGCCAATGCCGGAGCGGATCTGTGGCACAATTTCTGGACGCTTTTCACCGATGATGTCGCCGATTGGCACGGGCTCAGGGTTTTTTATGACGAGGTGTTCTTTCCCTATATGGTGGGGGGCATTTTGCCGGGTATTATTGCCGCGACCGTTATGTATTACATTTCTGTGCCTCTGATCCGTGCCTATCAGAAGCGTCGATCTGCCAAATTTGCCGCGCGCATTGCCAAGGCCCGGGCCATGGCCGAGGAGCGGGCGGCCCATGTTCACGCCGACAACTGACCCCCATCACGTTTTTTGATCATAAAAGCGGTTTTCCTTGTGGCACCGCCGTCATAGGGTCCATGCAAAGACATTGGGCCAATGCAAATCAGGCCAAGGCATAAGGAGAATGAGCATGCTGCGTCTTGGGGTGAACATCGATCACGTGGCCACCGTGCGCAATGCCCGCGGGGGTGCCTACCCTGATCCGGTGCGCGCGGCCAAACTGGCCGAAGAGGCGGGGGCAGATGGCATCACCGCGCACCTGCGCGAAGACCGCCGCCATATTGTCGATGCCGATATTGATGCCTTGATGGAGGCGCTTTCGGTGCCGCTTAACTTTGAAATGGCCGCCACTGACGAGATGCAGGCCATTGCCCTGCGTCACAAGCCTCATGCGGTTTGCATTGTGCCGGAAAAGCGGGAAGAACGCACGACCGAAGGCGGTTTGGATGTGGTGCGAGAAGAGCACAAACTGGCTGCATATATCGCCCCTTTGCGTGAGGCGGGCTCCCGTGTGTCGATTTTTATCGGCGCAGAGAAACCCCAGATCGAAGCTGCTGCCCGTATCGGTGCTGAGGTCATCGAATTGCACACAGGCGCCTATTGCGACTTCCACGCAGAGTGCCGGTTTGACGAACGCGATGCAGAACTTGCACGGCTCACCGAAATGGCCACTTTTGCCCAGTCTCTTGGGTTAGAGGTGCATGCCGGTCACGGGCTGACCTATGACACGGTACAACCCATCGCAGCCCTGCCGGAGGTGATGGAGCTCAACATCGGGCACTTCCTGATTGGGGAGTCCATTTTCCGCGGGCTGGATCCTGCCATCCGCGAAATGCGCCGCCTGATGGATGCTGCGCGGACCGGTTCCACGGGATGATCACACCTGAATTCATAGCGATCTGGATAGCCTGGCTTATGGCGGGCGGTTCTCCGGGGCCGGCCACCATGGGAATCGCTGGCACCGCCATGTCCGCAGGCCGCCGGTCTGCATTGGCCTTCGCGCTCGGCATTCTGGCAGGCTCCGCCAGTTGGGGCATTGCTGCCGCGCTTGGTTTGTCTGCTGTGATGCTTGCGAATGTCTGGGTGTTTGAAATTCTTCGCTATGCGGGGGCCGCTTATCTCGGATGGCTGGCGCTTAAGGCGCTCAAACGCGCGGTTGCCAAAGACACAGCCGCCGCCGCAGGTACGCCATTTTCAGGCAGCGCACGCAGCCTTTTTGCCAAGGGCGCCGCGATCCACATCACCAACCCCAAGGCAATCCTCAGCTGGGCCTCGATCTATGCCATCGTTGCGCCTGCCGATGCCACACCCGTAACACTCTTCGGCTATTTCGGCCTGCTTTATGTAGGCTCGATTCTGATCTTTATCGGCTATGCATTCCTGTTCTCTTCAGAAAAAGTCGTTCGGGGGTACCGTCGCGCATCTCGTTGGTTTGATCTCGCGTTTGCGGGTTTTTTCGGCTTTGCAGGCTACAAAATCCTGACCGCACGGTTGCAGGGGTAAGTGTTATGATCCTCGGTATCGGCAGCGATCTTGCCAATATTGACCGCATTGCAGGCACCATCGACCGTTTTGGGGCGCGCTTCAAAAACCGCGTGTTCACCGATGTAGAACAGGCCAAGGCTGAGCGGCGGCGGGACAGCGTCGGCACCTATGCCAAGCGCTGGGCCGCCAAAGAAGCCTGTTCCAAAGCGCTGGGCACGGGGCTGGCCATGGGGATCAGCTGGAAAGACATGGCGGTCAGTAATCTGCGCAGTGGACAGCCGGTTATGGAGGTCACCGGTTGGGCCAAAGAGCGGCTCGCTGAGATGACCCCTCCGGGCCATGAGGCGATCATTCATGTCACTCTGACGGATGATCATCCGTGGGCGCAGGCCTTTGTGGTGATCGAAGCCCGCCCAATCGCGCCAGAGTCAGCCTAAGACGCATAGGCAGGGGAGTGGTCGGGTTGACAGCCCGCGCTGACACCCGCATGTAACCCAAGACCAAAGCAGATTGGTGAAAAAGCGGAGAGTGACCTCATGGCCGAGAAAGCCAAAAGCGACAACGGTATCGTCGAGACCATCAAAACGATTTTCTGGGCGCTGTTGATTGCCGGTGTGTTCCGCACCCTGTTTTTTCAACCCTTCTGGATCCCATCCGGCTCTATGAAAGACACGTTGCTGATCGGAGATTTCCTCTTCGTCAACAAAATGACCTATGGCTATTCCTATGCCTCCTGCCCCTCTGTCCGTATTCCGGCTGTGGGCATCAATGTGGATGCCAAAGACATCTGTGGATGGCTTGGTGAGGGCAGCAATGAGCGCTTGTTTGGTGGTGAGCCTGAGCGCGGCGATGTGGTGGTCTTTCGCCATCCCGTCACTGGCTATGACTTCATCAAGCGCCTGATTGGCCTGCCCGGTGACAAGGTGCAGCTGCGCAATGGCGCGGTCTACATCAACGGTCAGGTGGTCAAGCGCGAAGATGGCGGTGTCTTTACCGAAGAATATGGCCCGCAAGGTCCACAACGTCACCGCCCGCGCTGTGAAAATGGCCCGGTTGGTGATGGCGGAGCCTGTGCCAAGTCACGCTATATCGAAACCCTGCCCAATGGTGTGCAGTACTCCACCCTGAACATCACCACGCAGGGATCGGACAACACCGGCATCTATACAGTTCCTGAAGGCCACTATTTCTTCATGGGAGATAACCGTGACAACTCCACTGACAGCCGCGTGCCACAATCCGCGCGTGGGGTGGGCTTTGTGCCTTACGAGAACCTGATCGGCCGCGCAGACCGCATCATGTTCTCCTCTGCTGGCCGTTCCATGTTTGCGTTCTGGACATGGCGCGGCGATCGGTTCTTCAAGGCGGTTGAGTGAGGCCAAAGTGAAACTATCCGCAGAGCTCAAAGCGCTGGAAATACGGCTGGGCCATAAATTTGCCCGCCCGGAGCTTCTGGTGCGTGCGGTGACACATTCGTCCATGTCTTCTGCCACACGGCAGGACAATCAGCGTCTGGAGTTCCTTGGCGATCGTGTGCTGGGTCTCGTGATGTCCGAAGCGCTGTTGGAGCATGACAAATCCGCCTCCGAAGGTCAGCTGGCACCACGTTTTAATGCATTGGTGCGCAAAGAGGCCTGTGCCGAAGTGGCCCGTGAGATTGATCTGGGCGCAGCGCTGAAACTGGGCCGCTCTGAAATGATGTCTGGCGGTCGCCGCAAACAGGCGCTGCTGGGCGATGCCATGGAAGCGATTCTCGCTGCGGTCTATCGCGATGCCGGTTTTGAGGTGGCAAAAGCGCTGATTTTGCGACTTTGGGGCAATCGTGTGACAACGGTTGAAGCGGATGCGCGTGATCCGAAGACCAGCTTGCAAGAATGGGCGCAGGCGCGTAAGTTGCCGCCGCCGTCTTATGAGCTGGTAAGGCGCTCTGGTCCAGATCATGCACCAGTGTTCACCATCGCGGTGAAGCTTCAGAACGGCGCCGTGGCAGAAGCCACTGATAGCTCTAAACGCAAGGCTGAACAGGCTGCTGCCAAGATGTTGCTCGCGCAGGTGAGCGGCTGACTGGATCTTAGATCAATTCAATTCGAATCAACGGGCGCATTATTGCCTTGCGCGGTATGCAACCTTTTGGAGTGGGGTGTGGGCTCTAGATTCCGAAAGGCTGCAACTCGCCCATAAATTGGTCTCTGGGAACGCATTTGTGACAGAATTTTAGCACGTCTTTAGCATATTGTCCTGCCATTAAGTGCGGTGGGCTTGAGAACTGAGCTGTCAAAAAACGTATCGCCACCAATCAAACACGCGCCAGAATAGCGCGCCGGTGGCAGGGAATTTAGACTAGGAGATGCTGCGATGTCAGGTGGTAGCGGTAGCGGAAGCGGTAGTGGTGGTCGAGGAAGAGGTCGACGGGGCAGCGGAAGTGGGAGCGGCAGCGGCAGTGGAAGCGGTGGCGGCGGTAATTCGCTCGGTCCCCTGAAGCTTGGTCCTGATGGCGTCGTGCGCGGCGGCAATGGCAATGACAATATCTTTCCGGGCTATCGCGATGGCGACGGGGATCGGGTGGATTCCAATGATGCCCGCCTGCCAACGGAAGGCGGCAACGATGACATCATCTATGCGAATGGTGGCAACGACACGGTGAATGCCGGATCTGGCAACGACTATGTCGATGCTGGCCGTGGCAATGATGTGGTGCGAGCTGGCTCTGGCAACGATGTGGTTGCTGGCAATGCAGGCAATGACACCATCGACGCCGGCACAGGCAACGACACGGTCTTTGGCGGTGGCGGCAATGACAGCATCACTGCTGGCGATGGCGGCGACCGCATTTATGGCGACAATAACAGTGGCAACACCGGCAACCTGATCAGCAATGGCAATTTCAATCAGGGCGGCGCAGGCTGGCAGCGGATCGATGGAAATGGCGATGGTGTTGCGCCGCACATTAATGGCGCTGTAAGTTTCAACAATGGCGGTCGCGCTGCGGGCAATGATGCCATTCAGCAGACCTTTGCGACCAACATTGGCGCAGAGCACACCGTCTCGCTGGATCTCTTTGAAAACAACAATGGCGCAGCCCATCACGGCTTCCGGATTGATGTGCTGGACGCCAATGGCAATGTGATTTCCTCGGAGTCCGTAGCGGTTCAGAACAACACCACACAAAAGGTCAGCTTCACCTTCACGGCAACCACCCCCAACACGACGCTGCGGATTATCAACACCACAGCCACGGGGGAGCATCACAGCAGTGACGGAAAAATCGACAACGTTTCTGTGGTGGAAACGCTCGACGTGGCCGGCAATGACACCATTGATGCAGGGTCCGGCAATGACTTCGTCGACGGTGGAGCAGGCAATGACTCGATTCTGGGCGGCCACGGCAATGACGAGATCTACGGTGGCCAGGGCAATGACACTTTGGATGGTGGCACTGGTAACGACTATCTTGAAGGCGGTGCTGGCAACGACGCGATCTATGGCCAGTCGGGCAACGATAACATCAAAGGTGGGCTCGGCCATGACACCCTCTTGGGTGGGATAGGCCATGACACGATCACGGGGGGCGACGGCAATGATTTCGTTGCTGGTGGCTTTGGCACCGACTCCATGGATGGTGGCGCTGGCAATGATACGGTGTCCTATGCAGACTCCTTTGGCACTGCGTCAGAGTTTGTAGAACTTGATCTGCAGGCGGGCACCGGGCGTTTGAACGGCGGCCCGACCGTTGAGACCGTGCGCAACTTTGAAAACGCAATTGGTGCGCGTGGCAACGACACGATCTCCGGCACAGACGGCGGCAACGTTATCAAGGGCGAAGGGGGCAACGACGTCATCGACGGGCGTGGTGGCAACGACACGCTTTCTGGCGGCGACGGCGATGATCTGGTCACTGGTGGTCAGGGCGTGGACAATCAGGATGGTGGTGCCGGCAACGACACCGTGTCCTTTGAGGGGGCCAACGGCAACGGCATTTCCCATGTCCGCTTTGACATGAACACGGATCAGGCCAAACTGGTCAATCACAACAATGTGGTGGTTGATTTTGAATCGACGACCAACTTTGAAAATGTCATCGGTTCAAGCGGCAACGACTGGATCACCGGCGATGGCGGTGACAATCGGATCGAAGGGCGCGATGGCAATGATCTGCTGCAAGGTGGCGGTGGCGATGACACGCTCGAAGGCGATCATGGCAACGACCTGCTCATCGGGGGCAGCGGCGAAGATGTGATCGATGGTGGCGTGGGGCATGACAGGCTCTTTGGTCAGACGGGTCAGGACACTTTCGTCAGCAGCGATGGCAATGATCAGATCGACGGTGGCTCTGAGCGGGATACCTATGTCAGTGACGATCCCACCGATGAACATGTTCATGCGTTCATCGACGATGCCGGAAACGGTCATGTGGATAAACTGGGCTCAGGCTATCGTGACACGGTCAAATCGGTTGAACACTATGTGGCCGATGAAACCGCCAATGATGACAAGATCACCCTGACCACGAACGTCACGGATGTCTCGACCATCACAGGACTGGACAGCAGCGCCGAAGGTGTCTTCACCTCCAGCAAGGGCCAGACCATCCAGTTTGGCGGGCAGGGCCAACCAACGCTGCGTGATATTCTCGATGGTAATGTGCAGGGTGTTTTCCCGCGCGGGACCTATCAGATCACTTCCGGCGATGAGAGTGGCCAGATTGGCAACATCTCCTTTGATAACTTCGAAGAGATCAACTTCACCGTTGTCTGTTTTGCAAGCGGCACCCGCATTGCAACGCCAGAGGGCGACCGTGAGATTGAGACGCTGAAGATAGGGGATAAGGTGCTCACGAAAGATCGCGATGCGCAGCCGATTCGCTGGATTGGCGCGCGGCATCTCTCTGCTGAAGAGCTGGATGCACATCCTAATCTCAAGCCGATCCGCATTTCTGCCGGGGCTTTGGGCATGGGTTTGCCGACCCACGATCTGGTGGTCAGCCCACAGCATCGTATCTTCATCAGTTCCCGTGTTGCCGAGCGCGTGTTCGGTCAATCCGAGGTGTTGATTGCGGCTAAGAAGCTGACAATGTTCCCCGGCATTGACGTGATCGAGGACAATCCTGATGGGGTTCACTACCATCACTTCCTCTGCGAAAACCACGAGTTGGTCTGGTCTGAGGGCACAGTGACGGAAACGCTCTTCACGGGCACTGAGGCTCTCAAGTCGCTGTCCACTGAAGCACGGGATGAGATCTTTGCGATCTTCCCGGAGCTTAAGACAGGGGGCGGCAATGGTGTGCCAACGGTTGCCCGCGCGACGCCCAAAGGGGCCAAGCTGCGCGAGTTCCTTGAGCGCATGCAGCGTAACCGCAAGGATCTGGTGACAGGCAGCGGCGTTGCACTATCCTCTGAGGGCGTACAAGAGAGCCGCCTCCAGTAATGAAGGACGTGATGACAGATCCAGACCATGTGGATCATGTTGGCGGGGTTGAGGTCTCTGACCTCATCTCCGCCACCGAAGACCTACTGGGGCAGCCGGTTTTGAAAGCCAGCTGTCCCGGTGGACGCGATCGTGCTGTTTTTCGGATGTTTCTGGAAGACCGCACTGTCATCGTTTCACGCCGTGACAACACCAAAGGGGCGGCACGTGAAAAACGCATTCTCGAACATCTGGCGCCGTTAACGCCGCATTTTCCGCAATTGCTTGGGGAGCGTGCTGGCTTCCTTTTTCAAACGGATATGGGACCGGTGAGCCTGGCCAATACCATGGGGGCTTTGCCAAAAGCCGAGCGTGGAGACTTGTTTGAGCAGGCGATTGTCTCGGTGTTTCAATATCAGCGACAGATCGGGCGTCCTGTGGCTGCAGCCGATGTGCCTGTGCTCTTTGCTCGCGCACAGGATCGCAGGTATTTTGTGGAAGGCCCGCTGCGCACTGCCGAAGTTTTTGGCGCGGCCCTGACCGGCTATGATCCCGCTGCCATCGCTGCAGAGTTTCTGCCAACCGATGCCTATTTTCTGAAGTGGGACAACCGCTTTGCCAATGCTGCCGTCTCCGATGCGGGTATCATCGGCTGGTTTGACTTCGAAGACAGCTTTCTGGGTGCTGGATATGAAGATCTCGCCTGGCTGGCGGCTGATGAGTATCACGCACTGCCCTTTGCTGAGATCTACCCGCGGTTTGTGCGCCGCATAGAAGAGGTGCATGGGGGGGCTGCCCCGCTTGTGTTGCGGCGCTTTCACCTGATGAGCAGCCTGTTGATTGCACTGCGCGTGCGCAGGATCGGGCGTCACCTTTGGAAGAAGGGGCGCTGGTACACCAAGCAGGAGATCGACCGCTCTGATCGCGTTGGGGCCCATCCAGACATGATGCAGGCGCTGCTTCTGCGGGGGCAGAATTTTGCTGCCATGGAAAAGGAGACTTGGGCGCTGACATCCATGTATCAGCAGATCCACGATCAGCTTCTGGCCGCGCGGTCAGAATAACCCTCAGCGCCGCTGGCGGCACTTCTGCTGGCACCGGCGTGTGTTTTGGGCTACAGACGCCACTTAACCAGCATTTGCTGAAACACTGAGGCTGTTGATATGACCACACGCGCCGGATTCGTTGCCCTGATCGGAGAGCCCAATGCGGGCAAATCCACGCTCACCAACCAGATGGTGGGGGCGAAGGTGTCCATCGTGACCCACAAGGTTCAGACCACCCGCGCCCGCATACGGGGCGTGGCGCTGGAGGGTGACAGCCAGCTTGTGTTTGTGGATACGCCGGGCCTGTTCCGGCCCCGCCGCCGTCTCGACCGCGCCATGGTCGCGGCTGCTTGGGGCGGTGCTGCGGATGCGGATATCATCGTGATGATGGTGGAAGCACACCGGGGCGTGACCAAAGGTGTCGAAGCCATTCTGGAGCAACTTGAAGAGATCGGTCAGGGCCGCAAAGTGGCGCTGGCGATCAACAAGATTGATCGGGTGAAATCAGACGTGCTTCTGGCGCTGACCAAAGATCTCAATGAGCGATTTTCCTTTGTAGAGACTTTCATGATCTCTGCGGAAAAAGGCCATGGCTGTGCTGATTTACGCAAATGGCTGGCAGCTCAACTTCCGGAAGGGCCGTGGCTCTATCCCGAAGATCAGATTGCCGATCTGCCCATGCGGATGATTGCGGCAGAGATCACACGCGAGAAGCTTACCCTGCGTCTGCATCAGGAACTGCCCTATCAGATGACGGTTGAAACCGAAAACTGGGAAGAGCGTAAAGACGGCTCCGCCCGGGTGGATCAGATGATCTACGTGATGCGCGATGGTCACAAGGGCATCGTTCTGGGCAACAAAGGCGAGACCATCAAGGCCGTTTCCAAGGCCGCCCGTGAAGAACTGGAAGAGTTCATGGGACGCCGTATCCACCTGTTCTTGCAGGTGAAAGTGCGCCCGAACTGGCTGGAAGAGAAAGAGCGTTATTCTGAGATGGGGCTCAACTTCAGCGACGGAAACGCATGAGCGCCACCATGCCCCAGACCACCGCGGCCACAGCCAAAAGCACGATGGCCATATGGGCGAGGGGCATGTCTTCCGGCGCAATCACGCCAGCGGCTTCCAGCCCGATCAACACAAGCGCTGCCAGAAACAGCAGACGCACCAATAGGGGTGTTTTCAATTCTGGTCGCACAACTAAGACCTTTCTTAAAAATAACCGCAAAGCGGGTATCCCTAACTACTATAGGTGTATTGAATTGTCATGCGTTTAACCGCTGAGTTCTGGGTGCATGCCTATCTCGCCCGCCTGCGTCTGGCCGATATTGCGGCCTTTGTTGTGGCCCATGGAGATGACACTGCCGGGGCTGTTCTGGTCAAACTCAACACGCTTGATGGGCAGGCCATGGCCTATCAGCGCAGCTTTGATCTCATGAGTGGCGCGCGCACATGGGTGGTGCTGGCCGAGGGGCCGGAGGCAGATGTGGACGCGGCCCTGACCCGCCAGCGCAGCTTTGATCCCGATGCCTGGGTCATTGAGGTGGAAGACCGTCAGGGCCGCCATCTTCTGGATGAGCCGGGACTGTCGGATTAAAGCTTTCCTTTCGCCGTGCCAGAGGCTTTTCTATGCCAAAGGAGCAGACCATGGATTGGCGGGATCAGGGCTTTGTGCTCAGCACACGAAAACACGGTGAGACCTCCGTCATTCTGGAGGCATTCACCGAAACGCATGGGCGCCATGCCGGGATCGTACGGGGCGGCATCAGCCGTAAGATGACTCCGATTCTGCAACCGGGTGGGCAGGTCGATCTGACCTGGCGGGCGCGGCTGTCAGATCATATTGGCACCTTTGCCGTGGAGCCTCTGCGCGCGCGCACCGCCGTCCTCAGTGATCGCTTTGCGCTTGCGGGTCTCAATGCGGTCACGGCGCTGTTGGGCTTCTGTCTGCCAGATCGGGAACCTCATGCCGCGCTCTATCTGCAAAGCCGTCAGTTGCTGGATCTTTTGGGCCAGAATGATCTCTGGCCGCTGGCTTATCTGCGCTGGGAAATGGCGCTTCTCTCTGCCTTGGGTTACGGGCTTGATCTCTCTGAATGCGCGGTCACCGGGAGCACGGAAAGCCTGACCTATGTCTCGCCCAAATCGGGCCGCGCGGTCTCTGCTCAAGGGGCCGGAGACTGGGCGGATCGGCTCTTGCCTCTGCCGCCGGTGATGCTGGGGCAGGGGCAGGCCCCGGATGTGGAGATACAGCAGGGGCTGATCACCACGGGGTATTTCCTCTCAGAGAAACTTGCACCGGATTTGGGGCACAGGCCCCTGCCCGAGGCGCGTGCGCGGTTTATGGATCGCTTGGAGCGTCGGATCCGATCCCGCTGAACACCATCTGTCGCCCGGCTTCATTGCTCATGATCATTGTGGTGCCAGCCACTTCAACGAGGCTCATCTCGCTCAAAGCCGCCAGATATGCTTCTTCATGGTCAATATCGGCACAATAGAGTTCTTCGACAAAATCTATCTGAATGTCGATCCATGGATAAGGTGCGCTCTGACTGCCGGAAAATCCATTGCATGGGCCTGCGCCGTCGACCGCACCATTTTCAGAAAGCTCCAGTGTCGCTTGATAGGTCACCTCCGTGCCGTCGATTTCCGTCAGGCGCCAGTCATATGTGCTTCCCCCATATTGCGTGACTGTTTCACTCGGCCCACAGTTTGCCAAAACCAGCGCCATCGCGCCCGCTACCCATACCCGCTGTTTCATCCATTTGCCTCATGTAGTGCCAAAATCAAATCCACCAGAGTGCCAAGCGCAGAACTGTTGTCCGCCTGATCGTGGGTGGAAAGCTCTTCCATGCCCACAAAGGCCGCATAAAGCAGGCGGGTCAACTCCGGATTGGTCAGACCGATCGCTTCAAACAGCTCCTGCACATAGCCCATGCGTTTGCGATCCACATCACCCACCGCCTGCGCCACCGCCTCGCTTTCACGCGCCCATGCGCGGATGGCAGGTTCCAGCCCCAGGCCGCCAAATTCTTCAGGCGCACCTGACCCGGCGATCTGTGCCAGTTGGCGCAGCTTGAGCACGGGGCTGTCTTGCTGATCAAGAAGCGTCACGATGTCTTCATAGGCGCGGTTCTTCCACATCTCCATCAAAGCTCTTTGGAACGTGGGGACATCATCAAAATGCCAGTAAAAAGAACCCTTTGTGGTTCCCAGCCGACGTGCCAAAGGCTCCGCCTTTAGCGCTTTGGGCCCGGCTTCGGTCAGGGCGAGGCAGCCAGCCTGCAACCAATCGTCTTTGGATAATCTCTGTGCCATGGATGCACCATACGATGCCGTATTGACTCGGGCAAGCAAAGCTTCAAATATTCAAGACATACGCTAGCGTACGGAATCAGGAGGTCACGATGAAAAGTAAAAGACGCAACTATTGGATGGCTGCTGCGAGCCTGCTTTTATGTGTGACAACGGTGGTGCATGTCTTTTTGGGCGGACCAGAAATTCATCACGTGGTGCAGGCGACGGACGCGCTCCCCATTGAGATCCGTGCCATCAGTGCTGTGCTTTGGCATGCTGTGACAGTCGTGTTGCTGGTTTTGGCCACCGGATGTCTTTGGCTGATAGGCCATCCAAACCCGCCGCTTGCCAATGTCATGATCGCGGTGCAACTGGGGTTTGCAGGACTGTTTGTCTTTTATGGGATGGCGCGGCTTCAGACTTTATGGATCATGCCTCAATGGATCATCTTCCTACTCATTCCGGCAGTGATGGGTCTGGGTATGCTGCGTCAGGGGCGCGCGCATGCCAGTCATCGGTATGATCGCGCATTTCCCCAGTGATGGTGGTCAGAGACCCGTTTGCCATTTGGCGCAGCTTGGCATCGAAGGTTTTGAAATATTCCTGTGCTTGCACATGTCTCAAAACCGCATCGCTGTTCCAGCGGCCCCAATGCACTCGCGTGATGCCATCATCGGCCACCGCCACCTGATAGGAAAAGCCAGCCGCCCCCGGATCATTGCCGACTGCGTTGATGAAGGCTTCGCAGTTGGCAACCCAAACCATATCATCGCCTTCGTACTCGTAAGTGATGGTGACACAGCGCATGAAAACCTCCAATCATATCACAAAGACTGCGGCGTTGCTTTTGGGGGCGTTTTGCACCGTACGCACCGGTCATTGCCGCACCTGCAAAGCCTGCGGTGAAAATGGCACCGACGCAATACCGACGCGATGCAGATGCGATACCGCATGCCGAATTTGACCTTCACGCAAAGGTTAACAGGGCGCGAAAAAAACGCGGCTCCGAGGGAGAGCCGCGCTTTGAGTCTGCTGTCCAACTGAGAGCGGGTGTCAGCTCAGCAAACGTCTCGCAATCACCTGCGCCTGAATTTCTGCAGCCCCTTCAAAGATGTTCAGGATGCGTGCGTCGCAGAGGATCCGGCTCACGGTGTATTCCAGCGCAAAGCCATTGCCGCCATGGATCTGCAGCGCGTTATCTGCCGCCGCCCAAGCCACACGTGCGCCCAGCAGCTTCGCCATGCCTGCTTCAAGGTCGCAGCGGTGACCATTGTCTTTCTCCCAAGCGGAGAAATAGGTCAACTGACGCGCCACCATGATTTCCACGGCCATCATGGCCAGCTTGCCAGCCACACGTGGGAAGTCGATCAGAGACTTGCCAAACTGTTTGCGGTCGATGCCATATTGCATGCCCACGTCCAGTGCGGCTTGCGCCACACCGACAGCACGGGCGGCAGTCTGAATACGTGCGGATTCGAAGGTTTCCATCAACTGCTTGAAACCTTTGCCTTCTTCGCCGCCGAGCAGGTTTTCACCTTTGACCTTGAAGCCGTCAAAACCCAGCTCATATTCCTTCATGCCACGATAACCGAGCACCTCGATTTCACCGCCGGTCATGCCTTCGGTCGGGAAGGGGTTCTCATCTGTGCCCGGGGTCTTTTCCGCGAGGAACATCGACAGGCCACGGTGATCGGTGCTGTCGGGATTGGTGCGCGCGAGCAAGGTCATGACATGGGTGCGGGCCGCGTGGGTGATCCATGTCTTGTTGCCGGTCACTTCCCAGTTGCCATCTTCGGTCTTCACGGCGCGGGTGCGCAGCGACCCAAGGTCAGAGCCGGTGTTGGGCTCGGTGAAAACCGCGGTCGGCAGAATTTCGGCGCTGGCCAGTTTGGGCAGCCAATTCTGTTTCTGCTCCTCAGTGCCTCCGCAGAGGATCAGTTCTGCGGCAATCTCAGAACGCGTGCCCAGAGACCCCACGCCGATATAGCCGCGGGAGAGTTCCTCAGAAACCACAACCATGGAGGCTTTGGACAGGCCAAACCCGCCGTATTCCTCAGGAATGGTCAGGCCAAACACGCCCATTTCTGCAAGCTCTTCAATGATTTCCATTGGAATGAGCTCATCTTTGAGGTGCCATTCATGGGCATTGGGCTCCACGCGATCCACCGCAAAGCGGCGGAACTGATCCCGGATCATCTCCAGCTCTTCATCAAGGCCAGAGGCCCCAACTGTGATGTTGGCCGCTTGTTCCTGCATCAGTTCAACAAGGCGCATGCGCGCGTCCTGCGAGTTGCCTTTGTCGCAAAGTGTCATGACCTCTGGGGTCATCAAGCCGCGCATTTCGTCTTGGGTCAGGCCAAGATCCTGCAGGCGGATGATTTCGCCCTGGCTCATCGGAATACCGCCATACACTTGCCAGAGGTATTCGCCGAAAGCGATCTGGTGAATGAGTTGTTCGATCTCACCAAATTTGCCGTCGCCGTTGAGCTTCTCCGCCCAACCCTGCATCTGTTTAAGCGACTGCGCATAGGTCGCCAGCCAGCTCAGCCCGTGGGCTGCGGTTTGGTGACGTTCGATGAGTTTGCCAGAAACGCGCCCATCCTCAGATACCGTGTCCTTCACCCGCGCAATCGCGGTTTCCAGAATCCCCTCCACAGGCGCCACCGCCGCCCCGGTGAGTTTCAGAAGATCGGGAAGAATCACCGAAGTTGCCATCGCCAAGTCCTGTCCATCATGCGCCATACGTCTAAACCCTCTGTTTCTGCAGTGTGACATAATTCTTTTGCAGTTGCAGCGCAACAAAAATACCCAATAACGTGGCGTTTTGATTGTATGTTTCGCGCTGAAATTTTGCCGTCGCATTCGTTACGGTCTATAGCAAGATATGGATGTGCTTTTGTTGGAATTGCCGATCGCCCTATGGGCCTTATGCGGGTTTGTCGCGATTTTGGCCGGGGTTATCAAAGGCATGGTCGGTTTTGGCATGCCCATGGTTTTGATCTCTGGTTTGAGCTCATTTGTGTCTCCAGAACTGGCTTTGGCCGGTTTGATTGTCCCCACATTGGTGACCAACGGTCTTCAGGCCCTGCGTCAGGGGCATGCTGCGGCATTGGAATCTGTCAAACGCTTTCGTCGCTTTCTCGTCGCGGGGGCAATAACACTGACGATCAGCGCGCAATTCGTGCGGGTTTTGCCTGCGGAAGCGCTGCTTCTGTTGATTGGTGTACCCGTCGCACTGTTTTCGCTTTTGCAGTTGTTGGGGCGTACTATCGTGATTTCGAATCCCACGCCCAAAGGAGAGATGTTCGTTGGCGCGGTTGCGGGCAGTATTGGCGGCATGTCTGGGGTATGGGGACCACCGACAGTCACCTATCTCACAGCGCTGGGAACAGAGAAACATGAGCAAATTCGTGTCCAAGGTGTGATCTACGGCCTTGGGGCTGTTGTTCTCTTTGGGGCGCATATTGCGTCTGGCGTGTTCACGTTCCAGACTGCGCCTTTGTCCATCGCAATGGTGGTGCCAGCGGTGCTGGGCATGTGGCTTGGCGGGCGTGTTGCGGATCGGATTGATCAAAAGCGCTTTAAACAGGCAACTTTAGCCGTTTTACTTCTGGCATCCGCTAATTTGATCCGTCGTGGGTTGATGGGATAACGACATGTTCTTGTCCGCGCCTGTGCGGGCGCTAGGGTGTTGATGTGAAAATGGTCGTGGAAAGCAGGTAAGTGTCTCAGTTTCAAACGCCCCTTCGCGTGGCTTCCGTCAGTCTCGCCATTCTCGCCACTATCGCAATTGGGTGGTTTTTAAATGCGGCCCAAGCTGTCCTGGTTCCTATCGTGTTGGGCGCGCTCCTTGCATTTTTGATGGATGGCATATCGCGGGCGATGTCGCGTTTGCCCTTTTATTCCACCCTTATGCCGGAATGGCTGCGCATGGCGCTGACAACGGTTGTGTTGTTTGTCGTACTCACAGGTTTGATCAGTTTCTTCGCACGCAATCTCGATCCGGTCGTGAGGGCCATGCCAGACTACGTTGCGAACCTGTCGACAACAGTCTCTCAAGTGGCCGCGCGGTTTGATGTTGAATTTGAACTGACATGGCAGTCCGTCGATCGGCTTATTTTTGACAATATCGACTTGCAGCAATTGATCCGCCTGACCCTGAATTCCGTCAGTTATTCCGCCGGATATCTGGCTTTGGTGTTCTTGTATGCGATTTTGTTTTTGATTGAGCGCGACAGTATCGCCAGCAAAGTGGCGGCCATCGTGCCGGATCCACAGGGGCAAAAGTCGGTCTGGCGTACCATCGATTTGATCACAGAGCAGATTGGGACGTATTTCACGACCAAGACATTTATCAATGTTGTGCTTGGTGCTCTTTGTTGGGCGGTTTTTGTCTTTTTTGGTGTGGAGTTTGCTGCGTTTTTTGCCGTTGTGACGGCGATATTCAATTACATCCCTTATGTTGGATCCTGGGTCGCGATGGGTTTGCCCATGTTGTTTGCTATAGGGGCATGGGGGCTTAACTTTGATGTGTTTTTGATGTTCTCGGCGCTCTGTATGGCTCAGTTTGGCGTTGGCTACTTCTGGGAGCCACGCCTTATGGGGCGCTCGATGAATCTCAGCCCCGTTGTTGTGATGATTTCTCTTGCGGCTTGGGCTGCTGTCTGGGGGCTCATTGGCGCGATCCTCTCGGTGATACTCACCTCTGGGATCATGACAATCATGTCGTTCTTCCAAACCACACGACCGATTGCCATTTTGCTGACCAATAATGGTGAGGTTCCCACGCTGCGTCCGTCACGCGGCGAGGAAAAATAGCGGTCCGATACACGTGAATTAGAACGCGTTGACCGCGTCGTACCAGGCGAGCAAGTCATCGATATTTGCAGGTACTTGAGTCGCCATACCGCCTGCAAACTCTTCAAACACCTCTGCATTGAGAGGGTTGGTGCCGGCAATCACTGTTGCGCCACTGTCTAGTGCCTCTGCAAGGAGATCGCGGAAACCACGGCCTTCTGCTTCTTGTTTGCCAAACTTGTTGAGCAAGAAAACATCATAGGGTTTGTTGAGTGTCTGAGACACTTCTGTGATGGCCGTGGCCATGGCGTCAGGATCAAGGCGGCAGCCGCGCGCTTCTTTGCCCAAGTCTTGAGAAATGCGAATGACAGGCCCGTCTGGAAGCACCTGCACATCCATATCACAGCGCTTGTCAGTATCGCAGCCTGTGTTGGTCTGCACGATACCACGTGTCTTGATATCTCGTTGTTCCAGCCGTGCTGCCAGCTCTGAGAGTAGCAAGTCAAGTTCACCGCGCCGGTGAGCCATGGTGTAAGCAATTTTCATCATGAGCAAAGGATAAGAAGCGTTCGGACGATTTCAAGCTGCGATACTTTGAAAGCGTGTTTATTCAATGGAGCGCGGGAGCAATCGGCTGATCAGGGAAACAAGAAAGGCCGTTGAGATGCCAAAGCAGAGGATGCCCGTCACGCCGCCAAAGGCGCCAAAGACCCGAAACTCAACAGGTAAAACAACATCGCCGTAGCCCACTGTCGTGTATGTCACCAATGAGAAATACAGCGCGTTATAGAGGTAATCAAAAGCGCCCATGTGGATGAGCACATAGGCCCAGAGCCATACCTGAATGGTGTGTGAGCTCACAATCATGGCAAAGGCTGCACCGGTCAGCAGTGCGGTGCGCATGAACCGAGTGCGCCTTTCGACCCAGTCGCCCATCTTTGCCAAGGCTTCCACCATGATGGCCAAAAAACCGACGTGAATGATCGCACAAACGCTCAAGACAATCGTGCCCCAAATCAGCTGATGATGTTGGCTAATAAAGAGGTTTTCAGGTGTCATTGCAGGCTTTCTGGGGGGAGGGAGAACGCTGTCATGCTCATAAAGAGCTGGCAAGTATGTGCACCCTGTGACGTTAAGGCGCTTACATCGTTTCAACGCAGTGGCGCCGGAAGGCACGTTTGAGCATGTCGAGCTCGGCGCGTAGCAAGTCAATTTCCGCCCGCAGGTCATCTGCTAAGGCTTCTCCCGCGATGAAGCTTACAGCGTCCAGGCGATCACCTGTGGTGCGATCTGTGATAACGATGGTTTGCACCCCATCAGACAGGCTTTCGCTGGGGATCGGAAATTTTAATTGCCACGTGTTGGCGGCCTCAGCCGGTTGAACAGAGACCCCTTCAACGGCTTCTCCGAGATAGGTTACCTCAACCTCAGGCGTGGGGCCGGCGTCACCAGTGTAGGTGAGGGCACCTTCCCACGTGCCTTCGAAGAGACGGATTTTTGTCAGCGTCAATGCGCTCATGGTGTGCCCCTTTCAGGCTAAAGTCAGAAATCGGCGCGGAGCCGGCGCGAAAATGTCACATCGCGGAGCACGATTTGGTTCATCTCCGGGCCTTCGAAGATCAGATCAATCCACATCTTCTCGACACGCTTTTCATTGAGATTTGAGTAAGCCAGATCAAATTCGACGCGTATATCTTCGGCCTGAAGCGGTAGTTCGCGCACGATTTGCTCCGTGTTTGGGCCATGACGTATGTTCAGGCGTGCAAAAATTTCGAGTGGTTTTTCCATTTCCACAATCGTGTCCATGCGTATCACATGATCGCGACGCAGGCCCGATACGGCCTCTGGCGGCATGTCGACCACGAGCGACAGAAAGGAGCCGTCAAACCTAAAAACATCCATGCGCAGTCCAAAAGGCGCGAGATCCTTTTCACGGTGATTGCGCAATTGGCGCAGAGTGAGTTCGGAAATGCGGCAGTCGTGAAACAAGGTCACTTCGTCGCCCAGCATTTCTTTATTCTCTACGGCCGCTCGGCCCTTGGTTGGAATGGGTTCGCGCCACAGTTCCGGACGCCATGACCAATCTGTGCCATGCGGCTTTGGAAAGGCGTTGGAGCCAATGATCGGAAGAGCTAAGCGGCTTTCTGCAACCGAAATCACGGTATCGAGATGTTGGCGCAGAGCGCGTGCGCGGCGGCGCTGGTTTCGCAAGGTCGCCAGATCTTGTTTCGCGGCGTTTCTCGCGTTGCGGGCCCAGAACCGGGATACTCCCGTTTGCAAAGCGTATTGAAAAAAGCGTGTGCTCAGTGCCATTGCGCTCAAGTTATCCTGCTTAGTGTTTCTGGTTGCGGAATTGTTCGCTCACAGCTTTAGAAATATTTACCTAATTGGTCGCGATGAGACAAACGCACTTTTGTGCTGACATAGACCATCTGTTGCACAACTTTAAAGTCGGCCATTGCCTTGGGGTACTTTATGTGATGCGGAGACAACAGCCTGCTACGGTGGAAAATCCTCTGTTTCCCCTCCGCGATGCACGCCTGTTTGATTGCATTTCCTGACGCAGCGTCCTATTTCACTTCTGATTGGAAGCCAGAGGACCCTGATCACATGAACTGGATCACAAATTACGTCCGTCCGCGGATCAACTCGATCTTTTCGCGCCGTGAGGTGCCGGACAACCTGTGGACCAAATGTGACGAATGTGGAACCATGCTGTTTCACCGCGAGCTGAAGGGCAATCAGAACGTCTGTACGCAGTGTGGTCATCACATGGCCATCACGGCGCGGGATCGGTTTGAGGCCTTGTTTGACGGTGGTGTGTTTGTCGAAGTTGCAGTGCCCGAGCCAGTGGCCGATCCACTGCAGTTTAAGGATCAGAAAAAGTATCCTGAACGCATGAAAGCGGCTCAGAAAAAAACGAGCGAAAAAGAAGCCATGTTGGTGGCGGAAGGTGAGATTGGGCGCACCCCGATTGTCGCAGCCTGTCAGGATTTCTCTTTTATGGGGGGCTCCATGGGCATGTATGTCGGCAATGCGATTATCGCAGCGGCCGAACGTGCGGTTGCGTTGAAGCGGCCTTTGGTTCTGTTTTCTGCGGCTGGCGGCGCACGCATGCAGGAAGGCATCCTCTCGCTGATGCAAATGCCGCGCACGACGGTGGCTGTGCAGATGCTGAAAGAGGCTGGCTTGCCGTATATCGTTGTGCTGACCCATCCAACAACAGGTGGTGTGACCGCGTCTTACGCGATGCTGGGCGATGTGCAGATCTCTGAACCAAACGCGCTGATCTGTTTTGCGGGCCCGCGTGTGATCCAACAAACCATTGGTGAGCAGCTGCCCGAAGGGTTCCAGCGTGCGGAGTATCTTCTGGATCATGGGATGTTGGATCGCGTAACCAAGCGGACCGAACTCAAGGAAGAGTTGGTCACCATTATCCGGATGCTGATGTCTATGCCGCCCGCCGTCAAAGGTGATCTGCCTGCGCCGGTCGCGGAAGATGACGCTTCTGAAGAGGAAAAAGCCGCAGGCGACGCGGATACATAAGACATTAAGGGCGTAAAGCTTTGTGGGCTCCTGGTTGTTTGACCGGGAGCCCGCTTTGTTTTAGGGCGGGCCAACTGAAAGGGAGCCACATATGACCCAAGTCGACACCACATCAGATGCCATTCTCGCTCGCATGCTGGCTTTGCA
Organism: Shimia sp. R11_0; assembly: GCF_017744035.1. Taxonomy (NCBI): domain Bacteria; kingdom Pseudomonadati; phylum Pseudomonadota; class Alphaproteobacteria; order Rhodobacterales; family Roseobacteraceae; genus Shimia; species Shimia sp. R11_0. The sequence goes on from NZ_JAGHQY010000001.1 coordinate 751,216, forward strand.
TCCGAAGATCATCGATCTGACGCTGGATCGCATGTGGCGGTTGCTTAAGGCGCTTGGGAATCCGCAGGAACAGCTGCCTGCCGTGGTGCATCTGGCTGGGACAAACGGCAAGGGCAGTACACAGGCGATGATCCGGGCCGGTTTGGAAGGGGCGGGGCACAGTGTGCATGCCTATACCAGCCCGCATCTTGCGCGCTTTCATGAGCGTATCCGTCTGGCCGGGTCTTTGATCGACGAGGCTTATCTGACCGAAGTGTTGGACGAATGCTGGGAAGCCAATCAGCGCGAGAATATAACGTATTTTGAAATCACGACCTGCGCTGCCTTGCTGGCTTTTGCCAGGGTGAAGGCCGATTTTACGTTGCTTGAAGTGGGACTCGGTGGCAGGCTGGATGCCACCAACGTGATTGAAGATCCAAAGATCACTGTCATCACGCCGATTTCCATCGATCATGAGCAGTTTCTGGGCAATACGCTGACCAAGATCGCCGGAGAGAAGGCGGGTATTATCAAGCGCGGTGTCCCAGTTGTGGTTGGGCCACAACCAGACGAGGCCATGGAAGTGATTGAAGCCACCGCAGCGCGTTTGGGGGCACCGGTTTTGGCTTATGGGCAGCACTGGCATGTCTACGAAGAACATGGGCGTCTGGTGTTTCAGGATGAGGCAGGCCTTTTGGATCTGCCGCTGCCTGCTTTGCCCGGCGCACATCAAATTCAAAACGCAGGCGCGGCGCTGGCAGCCCTTCGCTATCTGGGCTGCGATGCTGAGGCCTGTGAAGCCGCGATGCGCGATGTCACATGGCCTGCGCGCATGCAGCGGCTTACACAGGGGCCGCTTGTAGAAAACGCGTCAGAGGCAGAGCTTTGGCTGGATGGCGGACACAATCCTGCCGCAGGGGAAGCGATTGCCGCGTTGATCCGCACGATGCCGAAGCGGCCCACACATTTGATTTGTGGGATGCTGAACACGAAGGATGTGTCAGGTTATTTGAACCCGCTTGCAGAGGTGGCAGAGAGTTTGCATGCCGTCTCCATTCCGGGCGAGGCCAATACGCTGACCGCTGAAGAAACGGCAGGCCATGCCAAAGAGGCAGGGTTTGAAGCGCATGTTGCTGAGAGCGTGGCAGCGGCGCAGGCTGATATCCTGAAACGTGATCCTAAGGCACGTGTGCTGATTTGCGGGTCGCTCTATCTGGCGGGCAACATTCTGCGTGAGCATGGTTAGACATTCAAACTTCAGGCGATGATAACGCCTGTTAAGCAGATCATGACAGTTTTCCGAATCGCTCTGTTGACTGATTCGAATCAGCGGCTCTATAGTTGATCCAACGCCCTATGCACCTTTATTTTGGGGGCTGCGGGATCATGGGACAGGCAGGCAGAAAAATGGGGGGCAGGGTGCCCCCCTTATAATTTCTGGCACGCGCTTTTGACGACGGCGTTGGCAGGTTGAGCAATGCGTTGAATCTGACCGAAGTTATGGCGGTTGTGGTCAAACGGGATCAAAAACTGATCGCTCTTAACTATTTCGTTTTAAGAACGGGCCAAAAAACTTTGGTATTTGTCCGTTACCCTTAAAAATATATTGCCTCGCATCGCATAAGGCGCCTGTGAGGAAAGCGTAGACGCATGTGGAGTGCGAGTTTGGTTGACGAGTCAGGATTTGAGCAGTTCAGACCCAAAGTGCATGGGGTGTCCGTTTTCCTCAATGGTAGACCTTTGACGCTGCAGATAAAATCCAATTTGGCGGCGGCTCTTTTGGGATTTGGTGTGACCCCATTTTGCCGAAATGCTTCATGTGATGAGTTTCGCGCCCCGTTTTGCATGACGGGCCACTGCTATGATTGTCGTGTTTTGATCAATGGGGTGGAACGGCGTGCCTGCTGTGAGAGTGTGCGAGAAGGCATGCGGATTGAGCTGGCATTTGGGCAAAGTGGGGACCCAAGTGACGCAATTTGATCTCGTGATTGTTGGCGGTGGAGCTGCGGGTCAAAGCGCTGCCTTGGAAGCTGTGAAGCGAGGGCTGAGCGTCGCCTTGTTGGTTGATCCAATGTTGGCGGAGAACCAGAGGCTCTATACCGAAGCCCTGCATAGCCCCTTTGCGGCGGACAGAGAACGGTATGACGCATCGCAGGACCAGAGTGCGATCGCCAGTCTTCAGGCTCGGCAAGTATATGTGGTGCCAGATGCGCAGTTGCGATCTGTCTCGGGCCATCTTGTTGGATATGATACAAACGGTATGCGTGGGACTCTACGTGCCGCTCATGTTCTATTGGAAACGGGATTGATGGAGCGTCCGATGCCTTTGCCGGGCTGGACTTTGCCGGGTGTTATGACGATCGGAGCAGCACTGAGGCTGATGCAGCACGGTGGGCTTGCTGCAAAGGATGCCGTCTTGGTTGGGAGCGGCTTACCGCTCTACTCTATGGCTGTGAGCCTTTTGCGGTTAGGATGCCCGCCGGTGGCACTGGTCGAAACGCAAACCGCTTCTGATCTTTGGGGCGCAGTGAAAAAGAATGTGGGAAGCGTGATTGCGGCGCATCGGCCAGCGCGCCGCATGATCCAAATGCTGATCGAAATTCGGAATGCAGGTGTGCCGCGATATGTTGGGGCGCATGATATTTCGCTTTTGGGGGACAGGTCGGTTGAGAGTGTACATTTTCGACATGGGCGAAAATTGAGAGATATGCCCTGCACCAATGTGCTTTTGCACCACGGCGTCGTGAAGGATGTCAGCGTTTCTTCCGCAAGCGGGCTGACGCCAGATTGGAGCGCGACAGAGCGGAGCTTTGATCTGAAGTCGGATGCATGGGGGCGTACTGTCGCCTCTAATATATGGCTGGTGGCTGGTGATCGTGTTCCGACCGGTATTCCTGCGCTACAGGACGCGGGGCGTGTCGCCGCGCTGACCATCGCATATGAACTCAGGAAGGTTTCAAAGTCCACCCGAGATCGCGCGGCCATCGAGATACGTTTGGCGGTTGCCTCTTATGGTCGGGCGAACGGTTTTGTAGATCAGGTTTTCCCGCCCTATCATGCGGCGCTGAAGCCGAAGGATGGTGTCACAGTCTGTCGGTGCACGGGCGTCAAAGCTGCGAAAATTCGTCAGGCAGCAGCCTTAGGGGCTAGGACGATGTCAGACGTGCGCGCCTTTTCTTCGGCGGGCGACGGTTCTTGTGGGGGGGCAATGTGTGCTGCGGTCGTCGCACAAACGCTTGCGGAATTCTCACGTCAATCTGTGGAGGATGTCGGGAGCTTCACGCCGCAACCCGCTCCGGGATCGCAGCCTGCCGTCACGTTGCCTTATGATCTGAATATGGTGCTGCCCGGTGGCGGAAATGATGATTGAACCAAGGCACGTCTTGAGAGATTGTGTGGCTTAAGGTGTTGCATGATGGGGGGCTGCCAGCTTCTCAAGAGGCCAAAGTATGGCGTGATGCCTGACTGATCATTCGCGATGGGAATTTTTCGTGGCATCTAAAGTTGTTTTTCATGTGCCCCAGAAATTCGTTGAAACCTATGCCGACTTGCCTCACCTCGTGCTCTTTAAGCGTATTCGGGACCTGCTCCAGGAAAGAGGTGGCAAGATCGAAGTGCGGCGTCGTGATGAAGCGCTGCGAGTGGGCTCGGCTATTGACCATGCAAAGCTGCTGGAACCTGAGAACCTGCACATTGTTGAAAATGGTGTAGTGAGGCAGAGCAATGCTCTGAATGCGGCTGTGGCCTATATCCCGCCCTACTATCACTTGGATGCCAATGGGGTGTTGGCAAGAAGCGCGGCTGCGCATGCTGTTTATGATCCAACACCTGTGAACCCGGTCATGGCGGCCGCGAATTTTGAAGGTCTGTACAATCGCTTGGTGCGACCAAGACGCTCCCGCTACAATCCAAAACAAGCGGTGTCTGAGTTGCCGCAGGAGTGTATTGCGGTTTTCTTGCAAGGAGATAACCCACATCGTCAGCAGACAGCCCATTGCAGCAATGAGCAGATGTTGCGGGCCGTTGCGGAAGCGGCAGAGGGGCGGCCTATTGTGGTCAAGACCCATCCACAGAGCCGACCTCTCAGAGATGTGCAGTTGATGCACGAACTCCTGCAAGAGGGGCTGCCTTTGCTGGCTACGGATGCGAATATTCACGATATACTTTCAAAATGTGTGGCCACGGTGAGTTTCAACTCGGCTGTTGCGCTGGAAGGCTTTCTGCATGGGAAACCTGCCGTGCTGTTTGGGCAATCGGATTTCCATCACGTCTGTGAAACGGTGGTGGATCCGGATCAGTTTTCAGGTGCTCTGAAACGGGCGGTAAACAGTTCGCATGACTACGGTCGCTTTCTCTATTGGTATTTTTCCAATCACTGCGTGATGGTTGATGATCCTGCGTTGGATGAAAGAATTTTACGGGCTTTCGACGGGGCGGGTTTTTCGCAGGAACGCCTTGGGCTGACGGGCGCTCTTACGTCTGCGCAGAAACAGCAACAAAAGCTCAGATTTGCCCAGAGAGAGGTTGCGCAATTGCTGCGACACAACCCCCAAACGCCATCCGTTTCGATACGGCGTTGCGTACGCGCTGAGCCAAAGCAGCAGATGTTTATTGCAGACCGTGAGGGCGATAAGCTTCTGATCACGCGCTATCTTGATGCGCGCGGGGCGGAAACTGTCTTAGGGCGCCAGAAAGCCATGGAGGCGCTGAATGCGGTTTTGCACGGGGGCGACTTGAAAGCCGCTCAATGTGTTATTGCGAGTCCTGACATCGGTTTGCTCGCCACCATGCAAGTGCGAGGGGAAACGCTTTCACAGAAGATGCTGAACGCCGATGCGCGCCAGCGACGTCGTTTCATTAAGCGCGCGGCTCAGTGGTTGAACGCAGTCAGTTCAGTTGAAACAGACAACGATGCAGACACGACCGAGGGATGGACGTCTGTGAGCTTGCCGCAAGCCATGCCGCAGGAAGATCGTGACATGGCCGCATCCTTGCAAGGCGCGTTGACCCAAATGTCCAACGATCAGCCGCAGCTGAGCTGGCGTTGGGTGCTCGGATATGAGGCGTTTTATCCATCAAATCTCAAACTGGGACGTGATGTGCTTTGCGCTGAGTATATTGGTCCGGAGAAAATCGTGCGGTTGGAAGATGAGATTGCGCGTTTTTTGATAGAGGCAGCGCGCTGCGCGGACGTGTCCGTGGGCATGAGAACCCACGGAATGATGAAAACAGACTGGGAGGCGTTTGCGGATGCAGGTTTGCTGCCGGATGCTGGCCGCGAAAAAGCACTCCGCCTGTCAATCGGGCAAGAGTTGCTGTCGCAATTCTGTCAGCCAAATATCGATTATGAGATGCAAGAACCGCTGCGGGAAATAATCGCTGCCTATCTGGCAGACGTGACCTTGTGACGGGATCATCCTGTGCGCTTGCATTTGGCAAAGCAGGCGAGCAGTGTTTGGCAGACTAATCAGGAGGTAAACCATGCAGATTGTTCGTGAATTTCCGTTTGAGGTAGAAGAAATACCTCATGTCTGGATTCCCATGCCGGACGGCACGCGCCTATCTGCACGGATGTGGAAGCCGGTTACTGATACGTCAGTCCCGGCTGTTCTTGAATTCCTCCCTTATCGAAAGCGTGATGGCACCGCAGAGCGGGATGCGCTGACCCATCCATATATGGCAGGGCATGGGTATGTCTGCGTGCGAGTAGATATGCGTGGCTGTGGTGACAGTGAGGGGCTGTTTGATGATGAATACTCTCCTCAGGAACTAAGCGATGGCGTGGCCGTCGTGGAGTGGCTGGCCGCGCAGGAGTGGTGCAATGGCAACGTGGGGATGATGGGGATCAGTTGGGGTGGCTTCAATGGGTTGCAAATTGCAGCTTTGAAGCCCGGGCCCCTTAAAGCTGTGGTCAGCATCTGTTCGACCGTTGATCGATACGCGGATGATATCCACTACAAAGGGGGGACCATGCTGGGGGAGAACCCGGCTTGGGCGGCGACGGTTCTTGGGTGGTTTGCCTTGCCGCCTGATCCTGAAGTGGTCGGAGAAAATTGGCGCGCGATGTGGCTGCAACGACTGGAGAATACGCCCTTCTTGGCAAACACTTGGGTGACCAATCAGTTGAGGGATGATTATTGGCGCCATGGCAGTGTCTGTGAAGACTATTCTGCGATCAGCGCAGCGGTATTGAGTGTTGGTGGATGGCATGACGGGTATCGCAACACAATTTCTCATCTGGTTGAGAACCTGGAGGCGCCGGTCAAGGGCTTGATCGGACCTTGGATCCATAAATATCCGCATTTCGCCGTGCCGGGGCCGCGGATCGACTTTTTGGGGGAAATGCTGCGCTGGTGGGACCGTTGGCTGAAAGGCATCGACAATGGTGTGGAACATCTTCCGGACATGCGTCGATGGGTGATGGACAGCATGCCACCGCAAACCAGTTACGTAGAGCGCCCGGGGCGTTGGATTGCGGATGACAAGGCGGCGGTGCAATCGCCATTGGAAAGCTGGCATCTTGTCGAAAACACTTTGGAGAATGAGGTCGGGACTTGTGATCGTAGTATTCACCCCGCGCTGTTCTGCGGTGAGGGCGCAGGTGAATATTTCCCGTTTGGATTTGGCCCCGGAGAGTTGCCGGATGATCAGCGTACGGATGATGCGCTGTCTTGTTGTTTTGATACGCCAAAGCTCCCAGTGGCCAAAGATATTGTGGGGCGTCCCGTCGTGCGATTGAGCCTCGCTTCAGACAAGCCTGCCGCGCAGGTGGCGGTGCGGTTGAGCGATGTCCGGCCGGATGGCAAGAGCACATTGATCTCACATGGTGTTTTGAACCTGCGCCACCGCAATGGGCATGAGACACCAGAGGATCTGCCCATTGGTGCCGCAGTTGATGTTGAGGTGACTTTGGATTCCTGCGCCTATCGGGTTCCGGAGGGGCATCAGCTGCGCGTGGCGATGTCGTCGAGCTACTGGCCGTACATCTGGCCAGAAGCGGAGCTGGCGACACTAAGTTTGGAAAGCGGCGTTTTGGAATTGCCAGTTCGGGAGAGCGATGTCTTGGCAGCTCCAGTGTTTGATGGGCCGCGTTCTGCAGAGCCCAGAAAAACACGGGCGCTCACCGAGCCGAAAGAAAGTAAGCGTGTTGTACGAGACCACAGCGCCAAATCCGCCACCATGGAGATTTTTGGAGAAACCGGAAAAGTCGAAGATCTGGCCACTGGTCTGATCATGAGCTCATCGGTGACCGATTGCTTCACGATTGTGGATGGTGATCCTTGCTCGGCGGAAAGCGTGTCTGCGCGGAGACGCACGATGCAGCGCGGAGATTGGCAGGTAGAGATTGACGCCAATATTCGCATGCGCACCGACGGCAGGAACTTCATCGTGACCGCAGATTTGCTGGCGGCTGAAAATGGGGAAGAGGTCTTTCGCCGGGAATGGGAGAGCGTGATCCCACGTTTGTAGGGCATTTGCCGATCAGCAAGACAAAAGGCCCGCAGGTGTCTGCGGGCCTTATTGGTTTTATGTGTGTTTAGCGGATCACAAAAACAGACTGTTTGGCATGACGCGATATCCGCGCCGCGTTGGGGCCAATCAGGTAGTCCTTGAGTTGCGATTTATGCGCACCAACAATGATGGCATCCGCTTTCACCGCTTCTGCTTCTTTCAAGACCAGATCATACACTGTGCCCTGATCTACATGCAGACGCAGATCAGGCACATCTTTGAGCGTTTGCTGTGCCCAGCTTTCCAAAGCAGCCTTCGCCTCTTTGAGAATGGCTTTGTTGTGATCTTTGCTGAAATAGGCCCCCACAATGGACATGCCATAGTCAGGAACAACGTTCATCACATGCAGTTCTGCGCCATAGTCTAACGCCATGTGACGTGCCGCCTCTGCAGGCTTTTCAGAGCCTTTGAGGTCATTCACATCAACTGTCAGTAGGAGTGTTTTAAACATGTTCCTATCTCCTCAGAATGCTGGCTGAGTGGCGCGGCGGCGCTGAATGAGCATCAACCCGGCCAACAGCAAAAGGGCGGGAATGAAGAACAGCTCTTTCGGCATGCGCTCGTTTTCCACCTCGACTTGGGAGATCACCACAGGGGTGTCGCCGTAGTAGTCATACTCGGTTCCCAACTGACCAAAGTAAGGCGTGCCCGGGAAAGGCTCTTCCAGAACCAGCTTGCCGTCTTCCGCAAACACGGTGAGACCGTTGTCAGACATCGCCGCCTCCGGATCGCCACCGGGGTAGACCATTGTGACGGTCGTTTTGCGGTTCTCACCCGTGTCAAAGTCTGGCCCTTCCACGCGGAAACGGACCAAGGCTCCTTCTGGCTGTTCTCCCACAATTTGCACTGCATCTGCGCCTGTCACGGTCTGATATTTTTCGGATACTTGATCCAGGAAGAAATCAGGGCGGAACAGGATGAAGGCGATAAAGAGCAACGCGGCGCTTTCCCATTTGCGGGACTTGGCGATGAAGTAGCCTTGCGTGGCTGCCGCAAATATCAACATCGCGATAAGGGCGATGAAGAACACCAATACGGCTTTGCCAAAGCCCACATCAATCAACAGCAAGTCAGTGTTGAAGATGAACATGAAGGGCAACAGCGCGGTGCGGATGTCATAGGCAAAGCCCTGCACACCGGTTTTGATCGGATCGCCACGCGAGATTGCTGCCGCTGCGTAGGCTGCCAAACCCACCGGCGGAGTATCATCGGCAAGAATGCCGAAATAGAAGACAAACATGTGCACGGCGATCAGCGGCACGACCAGTCCGGCTTGCGCACCAACACCCACGATGACAGGGGCCATCAGGGAGCTGACCACGATGTAGTTTGCCGTTGTTGGAAGGCCCATGCCAAGAATCAGGCTGAGCACAGCGACGAGCAACAGCAGGATGATCAGATTGCCGCCAGAGATCACTTCAATCACCTGCCCAATCACCTGATGTGCACCGGTGAGGCTGATGGTGCCCACAATGATGCCCGCCGCACCTGTGGCGACGCCAATGCCGATCATGTTGCGCGCGCCCATGATCAGACCCTGCACAAAGTCTTCCCACCCTCGGGCAAACGCCGTGTTTAGAGCTGTTTCACCGCGGAAGAAGGCTTTGATTGGCCGATGTGTAACCGCGACGATGATCATAAAGACTGTTGCCCAGAAGGCTGAGAGTGCAGGAGACAGGCGATCCAGTTCCTCTGTCTTCACCATCAGGTTCCAGACGAGAATGAAGATTGGCAGAGCATAGTAAGCGCCGCCCAGCAATGTCGGTGTCAGTCGTGGCGCTTCCAGTGGTGCATTCGGATCGTCCATTGCGATATCTGGATATTTGGATGCCAGATACAGCAGCCCAACATACATCAGAGCCACCAAGGCTACGGCAATATAGATGCTGTCACCGACCATCGGCTCCAGCATGCTGCGAATGCCAATCATCAGGAATGTAAGTGCGCCGAGGCCGATGAAACCCGTGAGAAACAGCACGAGAATCATGATGGGGCCAATGTGACGCCCGGCTTTTTTGAGACCCTGCATCTGCATCTTCAGGGCTTCCAGATGCACAATGTAGAGCAGCGCAATGTAGGAAATCACGGCAGGCAAGAAGGCGTGTTTGACCACGTCGATGTAGGGAATGTTGACATATTCCACCATGAGGAAGGCTGCAGCCCCCATCACAGGCGGGGTGAGCTGTCCGTTGGTGGAGGAGGCCACTTCGACTGCGCCCGCTTTTTCCGCAGGGAAGCCGATGCGCTTCATCAGTGGAATGGTGAAGGTACCGGTGGTCACCGTGTTTGCGATCGAGCTCCCGGAGATCATGCCCGTCATCATGGAGCTGAGAACGGAGGCTTTCGCCGGCCCACCACGAAGGGCGCCTAGCAGGGCAATCGCCACCTTGATGAACCAGTTGCCACCGCCCGCGCGATCAAGCAGAGCGCCGAAGAGCACGAAAAGAAAGATCATGGAGGTGGATACGCCCAACGCGACGCCAAAGACGCCTTCGGTCTGCATCCAGTAATGCCCCAGTGCTTTGGAGAGGGAGGCCCCACCATAGTTGGTGATTTCGCGCACCCATTCGGAATTGCCGCCGAAGAAGGCAAAGGCAACAAAAGCACTAGCAATAATAACCAGTGGCAGGCCAAGGGCGCGGTACACGCAGATCATCAGGACAACCATGCCAATTGCGGACATGGTGATGTCTGTCGTGGTCCACAGGCCAGGGCGATCTGCAATCTGATACCGGAAAAAGACCAGATAGAGCGACGCGCTGACACCCAGGATCAAGAGTACCCAATCATAAAGTGGAATGCGGTCACGCGGGGAGGAGCGAAACATTGGGAAGGCGAAAATCGCCAAAGCCATGGCAAAGGCCAAATGGATATAACGTGCCTGACTGACAACGTTGGCAAAGTCCGAAATGCCCGTCAGCTGTGCCATCATGCCCGGCAATTTTGAGGCGATATAGAGCTGGAAGAGCGACCAGATGATACAAATCGCAATGATCAGCTTGCCTTGAAATCCGGTGGCATTGCGCGCGCCGGTGTCGACTTCTGCGACCATGGCATCTGCTGAGGCTGCGCCGTCCGTGAGATGATCTTGAGTCATTTTTGTCCCCGTGGATCCTATGCAACGAATGCGCCCTCATATCTGGGGCGCATTCGCAGTTTTTAGTTTTTCGCTGGAAGGCTTATTTCAGGCCGAGTTCCATGTAGGCTTTCTCAGCACCTGGGTGCAGAGGTGCGCTCAGGCCGTCCTTGATCATTTCAGCAGGGTCAAGGTTTGCAAATGCAGGGTGCAGTTTGCGGAAGTCTTCGATGTTTTCCATGACGGATTTTGCAACAACATAGACAACATCATCAGAGATCGCAGCGGAGGTCACGAAGGTTGCGCCCACACCAAAGGTTGTGGTGTCTTCGTCGGTGCCTTTGTACATGCCGCCAGGAACGGTTGCGACACGGTAGAAGGCATTTTCTTCAACCAGTTTGTCAATTTCTGGACCGGTGATGTTCACCAGTTTCGCATCACAGGTTGTAGTCGCTTCTTTGATGGCCGCAGCAGGGTGACCGATGGTGTAGATCATCACGTCGATGTTGCCGTCGCAGAGCTGCTTGGCCATCTCGGAACCTTTATATTCGGTTGCCAGAGCGAAATCGTCCATGGTCATGCCATAGGCTTCCATCACAACTTCGGTGGTTGCGCGAAGGCCGGAACCTGGGTTGCCAACGTTGACGCGTTTGCCTTTCAGGTCGGCGAAGCTGTTCACGTCGACGTCAGAGCGTGCGATGACAGTGAAAGGCTCTGGGTGTACAGAGAAGACCGCGCGTACGTCTGGGAACGGGTTGTCTGCGAATTTAGATGTGCCGTTGTAAGCGTGATACTGCCAGTCAGACTGTGCAACGCCGAACTCCAGCTCACCCGCTTTGATGGTGTTGATGTTGTAGACGGACCCACCAGTGGACTCCACAGCACAACGGATGCCGTGCTCTTTGCGGCCTTTGTTGACCAGGCGGCAGATCGCGCCACCGGTTGGGTAGTATACGCCGGTCACGCCGCCGGTGCCGATGGAAATGAATTCCTGTGCAGAGGCACCTGCAGTAAAGCTCATGGAGGCGATAATTGCGGCTCCGGCCAGTTTCAGTTTAGAAATCATCTTAGGCTCCCTAGTTGATGATAGTTTGAAGTTATGTCGTCTGTGGCTATCCCGCCCAGAAGTCTCCGAGGCGTTCATTGCGTGTTTCAACGTCTCTGATGCGTTGGCTGGCGGTCTCTCCGGACTGTGCAACCAACATTGCGATCATGGTTTCCATCAAAACCAAAGTCGCTGCGTAGGACGAGAAGAACTGTGGACTTTCTGACGGAACTATAAAGGGGAAATTTGCGTATTTCATAGCAGGACAGGCATGGCTGTCGCTGATCAGGATCACAGTTGCTCCACAGTCTTGGGCTGCTTCTGCGGCGAGGACGGCGCGCGCAGCGTATGGGGCTTTGGTGACAATCAGGAGGACGTCGTCTGCTCCCAAGGTGGTAAGAGAAGCGCCAAGTGATGCGCCCATCCGCCCTGCCAAAGTCCACGTTGGCGAGAAATAGTTCGCCAGGTAGGCCATATATTCGACAATTCCAGTGGAACCGAATGCTCCAAAGAGAACCACTGTGCGGGCGTGATCCAGAGCGTCTACGGCTGCTTGAAGACGCTGTTTGTCCACCTCTTCTGCAAGCTTGGAGATGTTGAACATACAGGCGCTGGCTTGGCGCTCCAGCATGGTGCGCTGTGCGTCTGCATCCGAAGTCAGCTGTGCGGCACGCTGTGCAAAGGAATGTGTTTGTCCCCCAACGGTCTCTCGGCAGAGCTCGCGCATGTCTTCGTAGCTGTCAAACCCCAAGACACGGGCCAGACGTGAAAGTGTTGCTGGAGATACACCGCTGGCAGAAGAAACAGAGCGGAGAGAGCGCGCTGCGACATCTACTTGATTGGCCACAACAAAATCGGCCGCATCCCTCAGCTTGGTGCTGAGGTCGGCATAATTCTCTGCAACCCGTTCTTGTAGACGGCTGGCGTTGCTCACGAATCCCTCCACTTGACTCGATTTACTCATTTGTTTTAGCAGGTGTCAACATGTGGAACATTTGTTTCAAATTGTGTGTTCACCCTTTAAGGCTTGCGGAGATCCATGACTGGACACTTGCTCACTCATCACAACGTTTCGGATCGCGGCTTTACGCCACTCAAAATTACAGTTGCGCCCAATGGTGCGCGACGTGGGCGCAAAGACCACCAAAAGCTGCCGATTGCAATCGATGAAATTGCCGTCACGGCAAAACAATGCGCGGATGCTGGGGCGGATGAAATTCACCTGCATGTGCGCGATGCCCAAGGGATGCATTCACTGGATGCTGGCCTGTATCGCGAAGCCATCGCTGCGATTGCGCAAACCAGTCCAGATATGACTGTGCAGATCACCACCGAGGCCGCCGGAGTTTTTTCGGTTACGCAACAGCTAGAGGTTCTGGAGTGTCTGCAACCGCGGGCTGCCAGTGTTTCTGTGCGTGAGATTGCGCGAGATATCGATTTGGCACCGCGTCTGTATGGGGTCGCACGTGAGGCGGATATTGCGGTTCAGCACATTCTCTATGACCCTGCCGATGCCGCCTTGCTTTCGGAGTGGCAGGCAGAGGGCTTTATCGCACAAGAGGGCTGTGACGTGCTTTTGGTCCTCGGGCGCTATGCACCACCTGAAGTTGCCCGTGTTGAGGATCTCTCCGCATTTGTTTCTGCGGTGGTACCTCTGTGTGAGAGTTGGACGGTTTGTGCGTTCGGAAAAACTGAACACGCCGTGGCTTGCGCTGCGATGCAAATGGGTGGGCACGTGCGCATTGGTTTCGAAAACAACCTTTGCCGTCCCGATGGCACACTGGCTGAAGACAACGCAGAGAACATCCGGCGGACCGTGAGCGCGGCATCGGCTATGGGCCGTTCCCTTTTGAAGAAAGCGTCGACAACATGAGCAAGATATTCCCACGTCATTGTTTAAAATCACTACCGGTTGCCACGCATGGAGAGGGGCCTTTTCTGTATGATCAGACGGGAAAATCCTATTTCGATGGCTCAGGCGGTGCGGCTGTCTCCTGCTTGGGGCATTCGGATCTGAAAGTGAAAGACGCGATCAAGGCGCAAGTGGATGCGGTTGCATTTGCGCACACGGGCTTTTTGACCTCTGAACCTGCCGAACAACTGGCGGAGATGCTTGTCCAATATGCGCCCGATGGGTTGGATCGGGTGTATCTCGTTTCCGGTGGCTCAGAAGCGATGGAAAGTGCGTTGAAACTCGCACGCCAATACGCGTTGGAAAGGGATGAGCCACAGCGCCGGCACGTGATCGCGCGCCGCCAGAGCTATCACGGCAACACGCTGGGGGCATTGGCCACAGGCGGCAACATGTGGCGGCGTGAACCCTTTGCTCCGATGCTGATGCAGGCCCATCATATTGCGCCCTGCTATGCCTATCGTGGTCAGTATGAAGGTGAGAGCGCTTTTGATTACGGTCAACGAGTAGCGCAAGAACTAGAAGACAAAATTCAGGATCTTGGCGCGGGGAATGTCTTGGCTTTTGTCGCGGAGCCAGTTGTCGGTGCCACCGCTGGTGCGGTGCCGCCGGTTGAAGGCTATTTCAAACGTGTCCGGCAGATTTGTGACCAATATGGCGTGTTGCTCATACTGGATGAGGTCATGTGCGGTATGGGGCGCACGGGCACGTTGTTTGCCTGTGAGCAGGATAATATCGTACCAGATATTTGTGCCATCGCCAAAGGGCTGGGCGCGGGCTACCAGCCGATTGGCGCCATGCTGTGCAGCTCTGAAATCTACGAGACCATTCGTGATGGGTCTGGTTTTTTTCAGCATGGGCATACTTACAACGGCCACCCAACGGCCGCGGCGGCGGCATTGGCTGTGCTGACCCGCTTGACTGAAGATGGCGTTGGGGCACGGGTGGCCCCCATGGGCGCACAGCTCAAATCTGCTTTAAGCGATCGCTTTGGAGCACATCCACATGTCGGAGACATCCGGGGACGAGGACTTTTCCTGGGGCTTGAACTGGTCGCCGATCGTGACACCAAGACCTCCTTTGACCCTGCTCTTGGGCTGGCGGCCAAGATCAAGGCAGCCGCCTTTGACGCAGGTTTGATCTGCTATCCAATGGGAGGCACTATTGATGGCAAAACGGGGGCGCATGTATTGCTTGCGCCACCGTTTATTATGGAGGAACCCCATATTGAGCTGATCTGTGATCGTTTGCAGACAGCGCTTGAGGCCAGTTTACCACGCTGACCCTTCAGTCTCTTGCCAAGAAAGGCGCAGCTTTCATTGTTTGCGGGATGTCGGCGCCCAGTCGGTTCAAAATCGTGGGCGCAAGCTGTAGCTGATCCAGCTCTGTTTTTGGCGCCGGACCCTGTGCATCGCCAAAATAGTAGAGTGCGAACTCCTGTTGCAGCGGGTCACGGCCCCCGTGGTGCCCACGTGCATCCTGCCCGTGATCTGCTGTTACAATCACCTCGTAGCCGAAGGCGCGCCATTTGGGAATAAAAGGCGCCAGCATTTCATCCATCACGAAACAGGCATGATCCATTTCGTGACTGTCGTGTTGGAACCGATGGCCCATGCTGTCGAGCGTACAGGTGTGGAGCATCCCATAGTTCAAGCCACGTTTGAGGCAGAGATTTGAAAGGGTTGCAAAGAGATCCACATCACAAGGTGTCATCTGATTGGCCGCACCATATCCTGTCATCGTATGAAAGCGACCGTGGTTGATCGTAGGGCTGTCTTCTTCGTCATATTCGACGTCGCGGACGTAGTCGAAGGGATGACGATTGAAAAACTCTGACCAGAATGAATGCGCGACGGCTCCGGTGATGCCGCCGGATTTGCGTACCTGTGCGAAAACATCGGGCTGTTTGATGCGGAACACATTTCCATTGCCGGTGCAGCCGTGTTCCTGTGGTGTGACACCCGTGTGGATGGAGGCATAGCAGCTTGCAGATGTCGATGGCAGAACAGAGCGCATTTTCCACTTCTGCGCTGTGCCATCGGCAACCCACCCCTCCAGATTGCCAAACAGGCGGTTCCAATTGCGCCATGGCACTCCGTCTAAAATGATCAAAAGCAGTTTACGGTCCATGTCGTGTTCCCGTCTTTGTTTTATTAAGAGAGGCGCTTTTTCAGCAGACTTCAGTTTGTGTTTAGGGGGCTTTAGACAGCAAAGGCGACGTCTGTGTGACGTCGCCTTTGCACGTGTTCTAGGATGAAAAGCTCAGTTGCCCGCGCTTTCCATTTTGCGATTGGCGATGACCTCTTCCAACCAGCCCAGCTTCATTTCTGGTACGGAGCTCAGGAGGAGGTCTGTGTAGTCATCAAAGGGTGGGCTCAAGACATCTGTCTTGCTGCCGTAGCGCACGACTTCGCCCTGATACATAACAGAAATGGAATCTGCGATGGCTTTCACTGTCGCCAGATCATGCGTGATAAAGAGGTAAGCGACGTCCTCAACTTTCTGCAAATCCAGCAGCAGTTTGAGAATGCCATCGGCGACAAGCGGGTCCAGCGCGCTGGTCACTTCGTCACAAATGATCATCTTGGGTTTGGCGGCCAGTGCGCGGGCAATACACACACGTTGTTTTTGCCCGCCTGAAAGCTCTGCCGGATATCGATCAATGAAGCTTTCGCCCATCTCGATTTCGTCCAGAAGCTCCACAACCCGTTTGCGTTTTTCCGCGCCTTTCAGGCCGAAGTAAAACTCCAACGGTCGGCCAATGATCGTGCCCACGGTTTGGCGGGGGTTCATGGCCACATCGGCCATCTGATAAATCATTTGAAGTTCGCGAAGATCCTCGCGACTGCGCCCGTCCAGGCTAGGAGACAAGTCGCGGCCCGCGAAATGGATGTTGCCCCGGCTTTGGGGCAGCAACCCGGTGATCACCCGCGCGAGTGTGGATTTACCGGAACCGCTTTCGCCCACCACGGCCAATGTCTGACCGGGATGCAGCTCCACATTGATGTTTTTGAGGACATCGAAGTTCGTGCCCTTATAGCGGGCGGTGATGTTCTCCACCTTCAAGACAGGTTCAGGCGTTGGGGCTTTCTCCGCATGGTCAATAGACCGTACAGAGACCAGAGCCTTGGTATAGTCCTCCTGTGGATTGTTGATGATCTGATCAACGGATCCGTATTCGACCATATCCCCCATTTTGAGCACAAGGATATCATCACTGACTTGCGCCACCACGGCGAGGTCATGGGTGATGTAGAGAGCGGCCACGCCTGTGTCGCGAATGGCTTCTTTGATCGCCATCAAAACATCAATTTGTGTGGTCACATCCAGTGCGGTGGTCGGTTCGTCAAACACAACCAGATCGGGCTCGGGACAAAGCGCAAGAGCGGTCATGCAACGTTGCAGCTGCCCCCCTGACACTTGGTGCGGATAGCGATTTCCGATGTTTTCCGGATCAGGCAGGCCCAGTTTGCCAAACAGCTCTACCGCGCGGGCCTCTGCCTCGCGTTTGGAAAATTTGCCCTGTCCGACCGCTGCCTCGATCACCTGATCCATGATCTTCTTGGCAGGGTTGAATGACGCTGCTGCGGACTGGCTGACATAGGTCACCTCGCCCCCACGCAGATTGCGCACGTCCCCTTGAGAGGTTTTCAGGATGTCACGTCCGTTCACCCAGACCTCACCACCAGTGATCTGCACGCCCCCTCGGCCATAAGCCATGGAGGCAAGGCCAATGGTGGATTTCCCAGCACCGGATTCACCAATCAGACCCAGCACCTGACCTTTGGCCAGTTCAAAGCTCACGCCATGGACAATTTCGATGTCATGCGGTTTTTCGCCGGGAGGATATACGGTTGCACCGATCTTTAGATCGCGCACTTTCAGAAGCTTTTCGCTCATCCGCGGCCCCCTTTCAGTGATGTGGTGCGGTTCAAAACCCAGTCCGCCACGAGGTTTACGGAAATTGCGAGGGTCGCAATGGCCACGGCTGGATAGAGGGCCGCGCCGATACCGTAGACGATGCCATCCGCATTCTCTTTCACGATGCCGCCCCAATCCGCTTGCGGTGGTTGCACGCCCAAGCCCAGGAACGAGAGTGTGGACACAAACAGGACCATGAAGATGAAACGCAGGCCCATTTCTGCAACCAAAGGAGACAGAGCATTGGGCAGGATTTCCCGGAAGATGATCCAGCTGCGGCCTTCGCCGCGAAGCTTCGCGGCCTCGACATAGTCCATGACGTTGATGTCCACAGCGACCGCGCGTGCCAGTCGGTATACGCGTGTGGAATCCAACAGTCCCATGACCACGATCAGCACAGGTACAGTGACAGGCATAACCGACAACACAACGAGCGCAAAAATGAGCGATGGGATCGACATGATCAGATCGACAAATCGGCTCATGGCCTGATCGGCCCAACCACCCAGCACCGCGGCGAGAAAGCCGAGAATGGAGCCGGTTGTGAAGCTGAGTATGGTTGCTGCGGTTGCGATGAATATGGTGGTGCGCCCACCGTAAATCATGCGGCTTAACAGATCGCGTCCGAGGTTGTCCGTACCCAGCAGGAATTCGCTGGACGGTGGCAGCCAGACGTCGCGGCTCACAACCTCGGCCACACCATATGGCGCAATCCATGGGGCGAAGATTGCCACAAGGAAATAAAGTGAAGTGAAACACAGCCCGATCAGGGCGGCGATGGGTATTCTCATCAGAAAATCCTCCCTATTTCGGATGCCGCAAACGCGGGTTTGAGATGATGGAGACAATGTCTGCAACCAGATTGAGGCCAATATAGACACCAGCAAAGATCAGGCCGCAGGCTTGCACCACGGGTAGGTCGCGTTTGGAAACGTGATCCACCAGATACTGGCCCATGCCGGGATAGGTGAAGACCACCTCGATGACGACAACGCCAACCACCAGATATGCCATGTTCAGCATGACCACATTCACAACAGGTGCCACCGCATTTGGCAGCGCGTGTTTCCAGATGATCGTGAACATGCGCAAACCTTTAAGCTCAGCAGTTTCCACATAAGCGGATTGCATAACGTTCAGGATCGCGGCACGTGTCATGCGCATCATATGTGCCAAAACCACAAGGGTCAGAACCGTGATGGGCAGCGAGATCGTATGAAGCTTCTCGCCCAGAGACATGCTGTCGTTGATGGTGGTGACCGATGGGGCCCATCTCAAGCGCACGGAGATAAAGAAGATTGCAACATAGGCAATCAGAAACTCCGGAACTGAAATGGAGGCCAGTGTGACAGCCGAAATCAGCTTGTCCGGCCAGCGTTCGCGATAGCGCACGGCAATCAGGCCGAGCAGGATCGCGAGCGGCACGGAGATCAGAGCGGCCCAGAAAGCGAGGAAAAATGTGTTTCCAAGGCGTTTGCCAATGGCAGAGGCAATGTCCTGTCCACTGGTGAGAGAGGTGCCAAGATCGCCCTGAAGCAAACCACCCAACCAGTCAAAATAGCGTCCAACTGCGGGTTCGTTGAGCCCCAGTTCTTCACGCAGATTGGCGAGCGCTTCTGGGGTGGCGGATTGGCCAAGTATGGATTGAGCCACATCTCCCGGCAGGATCAGAGTACCGCCAAAGATCAGGATGGAGACGAGGAAGAGCAGAAGCAGACCCAGCGCAATGCGCTGGGCCAACATTTTTAAAAGGAGCGACATATCAGCCTGTCACCCACATCCGCTGCGCTGCGTAACCATGCATCAGGGAGAAACCGGCAACACCTTCGACCCAGCCGCCAACACGATCGTTGTAGGCATCGACGAAGTCGTTGAACATTGGGCAGATCAGGCCGCTTTCGTTGCGCAGGAGCTCTCCCATGTCGGCATACATCTGCTTGCGCTTTCCGGTGTCGAGTTCGGCACGGGCTGCGAGCAGCATCTGGTCAAATTTTTCGTTGCTGAAGCGCGTGTCATTCCAGTCAGCCGTCGACAGGTAAGCTGTGGTGAACATCTGATCCTGTGTCGGACGTCCGCCCCAATAGCTGGTGCAGAACGGTTTGTTGTTCCAGACTTCAGACCAGTAACCGTCATTTGGCTCACGCTTGATTTCAAGCTCGATGCCAGCAGCTTTCAGAGATTGCTGGAACAGGGCTGCCGCATCAGGCGCGCCGGGGAAAGAGTTATCCGAGGTGCGCAGCAGGATTGGGCCGGAGTGACCAGATTTTTTGAAGTAGGCAGCGGCCTTTTCTGGATCATACTCGCGCTGTTCCATTTCCGAATACATCGGATAGGAGGCGTTGATTGGGCTGTCGTTGCCGACGGTGCCGTAGCCGAACAGGATTTTGTCGACCATTTCCTGACGGTTGATGCCGTATTTCAGGGCCATCATCAGATCTTGGTTATCAAACGGTGCGGTGTTGGTGTGCGCGATGAACACATAGTGACCCGGGCCTGCAGTGGAGGCCACTGTGATGCCGGGTGCACGCGCCACAAGACCGGCTGTGCGCGGCGGCACACGGTCGATGATGTCGACCTGGCCAGATTGCAGTGCAGCGACACGTGCGGTGTTGTCGTTGATCACCAGCAGTTCGATGGTCTCAGCATGGCCGAGGTCACCCCAATAGTTCGGGTTTTTCTCAGCCACGAAGCGCACACCCATATCAATTTCTTTCATGATATAGGGGCCTGTACCAATGGCCGCATCCGGTGCATCTTTGCCGCCGTTTGGCTGAATGATGAGGTGATAGTCGCTCATCAGATAGGGCAGGTCAGCGTTACCTGTGTTCAGCGAGATGATCACATTGCGGCCATCAACACGCACATCTTTGATGTCACGCAGCAGCCCCAGCGCACCGGATTTTGTGTCTTCGCCAGAGTGACGTTCAATGGTTGCCGCCACATCCGCAGCTGTCACCTCTTGCCCGTTGGAGAATGTGATGCCCTTGCGAACTGTGAAAGTCCAAGCGGTGGCGTCAGCAGAAGCTTCAAAGCTCTCGGCGACTTTGCCCTGGATGCCGCCATCGTCTGTCAGTTCAACCAGAGGCTCCCCCCACATGCGGATCAGGTTGACCGCAGTGGTGTTGGCTGCGAGCGCAGGATCCATGCTGTCGGTGGTAGAGCCGCCTTGAAGGCCGATGCGCAGGGTGCCGCCTTTTTGCGGACCTGCGGCATGTACGGCAGAAGACAGCATTGTGTTTGCCGCTGCGGCGGAGACACCAAGGGCACCTGCACGACCGAGGAATTTGCGGCGGGACAGGGCCCCCACAGCCGCTTGGCGACTCAGGTACTTCAGTTCATCGTTCATAAGGATACTCCCATGTTGTCTATTTAGTTTTTCCACATGCTGCGGCTCTGGTACGCGTCAAAGCAAGTAAAATTTTGAATACGCATACAAAGTTTTTGGTTTTCAGGTGCGCGGAACGTACGGCGATTTGAATGGAAGGTGTAAACCGTCACTTCACGATTGAAAACCGACAAAAATGTCGTTTCCGGATTGCTGGGAGGAATCACAACAAAGGGGGGGCATTGGCGCGCTGCTAGCCACTTTGTCGCTGATGCACACGAAAAGATGGTGCCACGTCCCACGATCTTAGGGCCTTGGCACCATCCTCCAATGCGGTTTGCAGGCTACAAATTTCAGTTTTTGAAAAGGCGTCGGTTCTATTCGGCGGCTGTGCGTGCGAGTTTGGTGTTTAATAACGCGGCCAACTCAGGCTTACAGGAGCCGCAGTTTGTGCCCGCGGCGAGCGCTGCACCAATTTCTTCAACAGTAACGAGGCTTTGGGCGTCAATCGCGTTGAGAATGGTATTCACGCCGACATTGAAACACGCGCAAACCGTTGCTCCGGGATCTGGCTGATTTGCGCCGGCTCGTCCCGCCAAGATGCCTTCCCCCCGCGAGTTCAGAAGCGAGGCTGCAAAGCCGCGGGATAAGGACACGGGGCGTGTGTCGGTGTAAAGCGCGCCAAGCAGTTTGTCGCCTTGATGGAGTGCAATCCGGGCTTTGCTCTGATTGATGTCGATAACACTTGAAACAAGGGCGTCCGGCGCTTCAAAAACGCCACGTGCAAAACTTTCCCAGCAGTCCGGCATCTCGTCGTGGGCTATTTCATACTGCCATCCATGTGAGGTGCGGGATTTGGCCCAATAGGCTGTTTTGGGTGCGATTTCTTGTGCGCTGACCACAAAGCCGTACCATTTTGGCAGGAAAGGCCGAATGGCCACATAAGAGGATTTACTGTCAGGTTGTCCTGATACCGGGTCAAACACGGGATGTACCACGTCTGACACGCAGCCCTCAGACGCCGTTTGCATGGTCCAGTGGATTGGAGCAAAGGGGGCGCCGCGTGCGACGCGATCTGTGACCAGTACGCGCATCACAGCGCGGCCATAGTGGTTTTCCAAGACCGCAAGCTCTGCAGGGCGCAAGCCAAGTTGCAGCGCGTCTTCGGGATGGATTTCGACAAATGGCTCGCCATAATGTTGATTAAGTCTGGCCGCCCGGCCGGTCCGGGTTGTGGTATGCCACTGGTCACGGATACGTCCGGTGTTGAGCCGGAAGGTGGTGTTCGCTTCTGGCGTTTTCTGGTCTGGCTGGCGAACTGCGATCATATTGGCGCGGCGACTGGGGGTGAAAAAGCCACCCTCAGCAAAGAACCGCGCATTGGCTTTGTTTTCTGCCGGATAAGGCCAGCGGGTTGGAGATAGTGCGTCATAGTCATCTGGGGAAATCTGAGCAAAGCCGGAGATATCAAAATCAACTCCCAGCTGTGCGGCATTGCCTGAGAGCTCCGCGTACTCCTTGAAGATGTCTGCAGGGCTGTCAAAAGCAAATCCATCTTCGAAGCCAAGACGTTTGGCCACATCGCAGATAATCTGCCAATCATGCCGGGATTGCCCGGCGGGTGGCAGAAAGCCGCGCTGGCGGCTGATGGTGCGGTCCGAATTGGTCACCGTGCCGGTTTTTTCTCCCCATCCCGTCGCAGGCAACACGACATCGGCCAATTGCGCCGTCTCCGTGGTGTCAAACATATCGGACACAACGACAAAATCGCAGCCGGCAATCGCCGCGCGCACCTCTGATGCGTTTGGCATGCTGACGGCCGGATTGGTGCACATCACCCAAAGGGCTTTGATTTTACGGTCCTTTACGGCCTTGAAAAGATCGCCAGCCTTGAGGCCCTGAGAGGTCACTATGGTGGGGGAGGCCCAGAAATCCTGAACCAGCGCGCGGTGGCTGGGCTCAGCAATCTCCAAATGGTTGGCGAGCATGTTGGCAAGTCCGCCAACTTCACGTCCGCCCATGGCATTGGGCTGTCCCGTCACAGAGAGCGGCCCCATCCCCTCCCTGCCAATGCGACCGCTGGCAAGGTGACAGTTGATAATCGCGTTGACTTTATCTGTGCCGTGATCTGACTGGTTCACACCCTGGCTGAACACGGTGACGGTTTTTTCGGTTGTGGCCCACCACGACACAAAGGTCGAAAGATCTTTGTGTGATAGACCGGTGACCTGAACATCTGTGCCGCTTGCAGCATCTAGCGCGGCATCAAAGCCCGCGACATGGGCGCTGACGTATGTGCTGTCGATGACACCTAGTTCATGCAGTTGACACAAGAGGTGGTTGAACAATGCGATATCCGTGCCGGGGCGCAGCGCAAGGTGCAGGTCGGCAATATCACAGGTGGCGGTGCGGCGCGGATCTACAACAACCACTTTCATCGAAGGACGCGCGGCTTTTGCCGCTGCGAGCCTTTGGTAGAGCACCGGATGGCACCACGCCAAGTTAGAGCCCGTCAGCACCACCAGATCTGCGGCTTCCAGATCCTCATAGGTGCCGGGCACTGTGTCTGTGCCAAAGGCCCGCTTGTGGCCCGCGACTGTAGAGGCCATGCACAGGCGCGAATTTGTGTCGATATTCGCGGTACCGATGTAGCCTTTGATTAGCTTATTGGCGACATAGTAGTCTTCTGTCAGCAATTGGCCGGAAACGTAAAAGGCCACCGAGTCCGGGCCATAAGTATCAATGGCGTGTTGAAAGCCTTCTGCCACGACATCAAGAGCCTCATCCCACGCGGCAGGTCGTTGTCCTATCTTAGGAGCTAACAAGCGCCCTTCGGTGGAGACGGTTTCGCCAAGAGCAGAGCCTTTTGAGCACAAGCGCCCGAAGTTTGCCGGATGATCCGGGTCACCGCTGATCTCTACACTGCCATCTGTTTGAAGCGCGGCGCGCACGCCACATCCGGTGCCACAATATGGGCAAGTGGTGCAGGTGATGGTGCTCATTCTGCTGCCAAAGCTGTCATGATGTTTGTGGCGTCGAGGAGCACGCGCCCGTCTACGACCTGTGTCGCAAAGGTTGCAATTTGGCCTTCATCGGCACCCTGTGCTACGCCTGTCTCCAAGTCAAATACCCAATTGTGCAATGGACATGTGACGCTTTTGCCGTGGACGATGCCCTCGCTGAGCGGGCCTCCCTTGTGCGGGCAACGGTCTGAAGTGGCGAAGACTTCGTCTTCCGTGGTGCGAAACACCGCGACGCAGCCCATGGAAGATTTTACAATCCGTGCGCCGCGCAGTGGAATATCGGTGATGTCACAAATGTCGATCCAGTTCATTCTGCTGCCTCCAGCGTCAAGTTGGCCACCGGTTGATAGGTTTCCGCTTTCTGAGTGGCATGCTCTGCCCAGGGATCCGTGCGGTAGATGGATTGAGAAATCTCAAAACGCTCTGCCAGGGCTTTGCGATTTGGGAGATCATCGACAATCTGTTCTTTGACCCAGTCCAATCCAACCTTGGCGACCCATTTGAAAATGCGGTCCAGATATTTTGCGTTTTCACGATAGATCTGCGTCATCGCCGAGATGACCTCCATGGCCTCATCTTCGGTGGCCACTTTGCACAGCAGTTCGGTCTCTTTCACTTCCATGCCGGCCGCGCCTGCGATGGAGATTTCATAACCTGAATCCACGCAGATCACGCCGATATCTTTGCAGGTCGCCTCTGCACAATTACGTGGGCAACCAGACACGCCGAGCTTGAGCTTGTGTGGCGTCCAAGAGCCCCAGAGGTGTTTTTCAAGCTTGATACCCAGACCGGTGCTATCTTGTGTGCCAAAGCGGCAATGATCTGTGCCCACACAGGTTTTGACCGTGCGCAAGCCTTTGGAATAGGCGTGCCCAGAGACGAGTCCAGCCTGATTCAAGTCAAACCAGATTGCAGGCAAATCTTCTTTCTTAACGCCAAGCAGGTCAATACGCTGCCCGCCTGTGACCTTCACAGTGGGCACATCGTATTTATCGGCGGCATTGGCAATCGCACGCAGCTCATCCGGTGTTGTGATCCCGCCCCACATGCGTGGCACAACGGAATATGTTCCGTCTTTCTGAATATTGGCGTGGTTGCGTTCATTAACAAAACGGCTTTGCGGATCATCTGCGTATTCCAGCGGCCAATCTGCCAGAAGATAGTAGTTGATGGCCGGGCGACAGACATGACAGCCGTTGGGCGTGCTCCAGCCCAGCTCCTGCCAAACAGCGGGCTGAGATTTCAGCTCGCGTGATTTGATCAGGCGTCGTACATCCTCATGGGTGAGGTCGGTGCATCCGCATACGGATTTAGCGGCGGGCATGACAAAATCATCGCCCAAAGTGACGGCCAGAACCTGCTCCACCAATCCGGTGCAGGTGCCGCAAGACCCAGAGGCCTTTGTGGTGGCTTTCACGTCTTCCAATGTGGTCGCGCCATTGCCAATGGCCTCCACGATCTGACCTTTGCAAACGCCGTTACAGCCGCAGATTTCTGCGTCAGCCGGTAAGGCTGCAACGGCCGCCATAGGGTCCACGGGGTCTCCCCCCTGGTAGGCAGGTCCAAAGATCAAAGTGTCACGCATTTCAGAGATGTCTTCACGCTCTTTGATCAAGCCAAAGAACCAGTTGCCATCTGCGGTGTCGCCATACATCACGGCGCCGATAATGCGGTCGTTCTCGATCACCAAACGCTTGTAGACGCCGCGCGCCGGATCGCGATAAACGATGTCTTCGCGGCCTTCGGCTTCGGCAAAATCACCTGCTGAAAAGAGATCACACCCGGTCACCTTCAGCTTGGTTGCCACGTCTTTGTTCACAAAGGTCGCCTCTTCCCCAAGCAGGGTTTTGGCAAGCACTTTGGCCTGATCAAAGATTGGCGCCACCAGACCAAAGATATTGCCGTTGTGCTCAACACATTCCCCAAGCGAGAGAATATCCTCGTCAGAGGTGATCATCTGATCATCCACATGGATGCCACGCCCTGTTGCGAGGCCAGCGTCAGAGGCCAGTGCAACAGAGGGGCGGATGCCCACGGCCATCACCAAGAGATCACAGGGCAATTCGGTGCCATCGTCCAAAAGCAGCGCTTTGACTTTGCCGTTGTCTCCAAGAATTTCCTTGGAGTTGGCAGAGCATTTGACGGTAATGCCTTTGTCCACCAATGCCTTGCGCAGCAAGTAGCCCGCGGCCTCATCAAGTTGACGCTCCATCAGGTGGCCCATGATATGCACCACGGTCACATCTACACCCCGCAGGGCAAGACCCGCGGCAGCTTCAAGGCCCAGCAGACCGCCACCAATCACCACAGCCTTGGCATCAGGCTTATCGCCCAAAGCAATCATGGTGTTGGTGTCTTCCAAATCGCGGTAGGCAATCACGCCGTCCAGATCATGTCCGGGAAGGGGGATGATAAATGGGTTTGAGCCTGTGGCGATGACCAGCTTGTCATACGACAGCATATCGCCGGTGTCGGAGGTGACAGTCTTGGCTGTACGGTCAATGTTCACGACCTTTTCACCAAAGCGGCAGGTCACGCTGTTTTCTTCATACCATTCGGCAGTATGGGTGACGATGTCTTCAAAGCTCTTGTCCCCTGATAGGACAGGAGAAAGCATAATGCGGTTATACGTTCCGCGCGGTTCTGCGTTGAACAAGGTGACGTCATAGGCGTCTGGCGCTTGTTCAAACAGGTGCTCAAGAGCGCGGCCAGCGGCCATGCCTGCACCAATTATGATAAGTTTCTGGGTCATGTTCACTCCGCAGCGATGGCTTTGGCGGCTTTGGGTTTTGGCTTGGCGCCGTGTTCATATTCCTCAAGGAAATCAAGCACGTCTTGGCGATACCGGTAATAATCTGGATGCTCGAGTAAGGCCTGACGGGTGCGTGGGCGGGGCAGATCCACATCGACGATCTTACCGATTGTGGCCTGTGGACCGTTGGTCATCATCACCACGCGATCCGCTAGCAGGATGGCTTCGTCCACATCATGGGTCACGCAGATGGCGGTCACCTTGGTGCGGTCCCAGACTTCCATCAGCACCTCTTGCAGCTCCCAGCGGGTGAGGCTGTCAAGCATCCCGAAAGGCTCATCCAAGAGCAGCAGTTTGGGGGAGAGAGCAAAGGCGCGGGCGATGCCGACACGTTGCTTCATTCCGTTGGACATAGAATGCGCTGGTCGATCCATGGCATCCGCGAGGCCAACACGCTCCAGATAGTATTCTACCACGTCCTGACGTTCGCCCTGGCTGGCTTTGGGATAGACTTTATCCACACCAATCGCGACGTTCTCTTTGGCGGAAAGCCAAGGGAAGAGGTTGGGGGATTGGAACACCACAGCGCGTTCTGGATCTGCGCCTTCTACATGGCGGCCATCCAGACGGATACCGCCTTTGGAAATGGCGTTCAGACCAGCGGCCATGGTCAGCACGGTGGACTTGCCACAGCCGGAGTGGCCAATCAGGGAAATGAACTCACCGCGTTGAATTTTAAGGTCAAAATCTTCCACCACGGTTAGGGGGCCTTTGGGGGTCGGATAGATTTTATGCAGCTTGGAGAAGTCAAGGAAGTTGTGATCGATCATGCCTTTCTGCGCATCTTTGACCGCCGCAGGCACACCGTGGATCGGGGTCACGTCTGGCAAGACTTTGGTGCCTTCCGCTTTTGCCGCGATGCCCACGTCCATCAGATATTTGGTGACCTTGGCCCGCAGTTTTTTGAAGCCGTCGTGATGGTTCATTTCCATCCGGTCGCGGCGGCGTGGGATATCCACTTTGAACTCTTCCCCCAAAGTGCCGTCGGGGTTGAGGGCAATGATGCGGTCGGCGAGGATGATGGCCTCATCCACGTCATTGGTGATCAGCACACAGGTCTTTTTTTCTGCGGACCAGATGGCTTCAATCTCATCGGCCAGATTGGCACGCGTGAGGGCGTCCAATGCGCTAAGCGGTTCATCCAGAAGTAAAACCTCAGGGTTCATGGCCAGCGCACGGGCAACATTCACACGTTGTCGCATACCGCCGGAGAGTTCGGCCGGGCGGCGGCCGGCGGCGTGAGAGAGGCCAACCATTTTGATATAGTGGTCCACCTTCTCTTCTTTTTCGGCCTTCGGCATATTGGGAAACACACTGTCGAGCGCGAGGCGCACATTGCCATTGACCGTGAGCCAGGGCATCAGAGAGTAGCTTTGGAAGATCACTCCACGCTCAGGGCCAGGGCCTGAGATCGGTTGATCCTTGAAAGTCACGCTGCCAGCGGAGGGTGTTTCAAGGCCCGCCATGAGGTTGATCAGTGTGGTTTTCCCGGTGCCGGAGAAGCCGAGGAGCACGAGGAACTCGCCCTCCTCAACTTCGAGATTGATGTTTTTCAGAACGTCGGTTTTGGCGGTGCCTTCGCCGAAGCTCTTGGAGACATTGTCAAATTTCAGAACACTCATGGGGATCACCGGTTTGCGCTGAAGGTGAAGAGCGATTGGATTGCATACATCAGGCGGTCGAGCAGGAAGCCGATGATGCCGATGGTGAAGACCGCGACCATGATCTTGGCGAGTGAGCTGGAGGAGCCGTTTTGGAATTCATCCCAGACAAATTTGCCAAGGCCTGGGTTCTGCGCCAGCATCTCAGCGGCGATTAGAACCATCCAGCCAACACCGAGGCTCAGGCGCAGGCCGGTGAAGATCAGTGGCAGAGCGGACGGCAGCACCAGCTTGGTGATCTTGGTCCATGTGTTCATCTTCAGAACTTTGGAAACATTCACCAGATCCTTGTCGATGGAGGCCACGCCGAGTGAGGTGTTGATCAGAGTCGGCCAGAGAGAACAAAGGGTTACGGTGATCGCGGAAGTCAGGAAGCTCTTGGAGAACAGACCATCTTCAACGGTGTAGGTGGCGGAGACCACCATGGTGACGATGGGGAGCCATGCCAGCGGCGAGACCGGTTTGAAGATCTGGATCAGCGGGTTGATCGCGGCATTGGCATAGGGAGATAGGCCAGCCATGATGCCCAGAGGGATGGCAACGATGGCGCCGATCAGGAAGCCAAAGAAGACCGTTTTGATCGAAGTCCAGATCTGATTGTAATAGCTGGGGCTGCCTGTGTATTTGATATCTTTGACTTTTTCGGGCTGGCCTTTTTCGATGAACTTCTGGTTGCGGGCTTCAACCCGCTCGTAGAATTTTGCCTCTTTAGCCGCCTTTGCCTGCGCGTCCTCATGCAGAAGTACAGCTTCGGACCAGACTTCTTTCGGGCCGGGAATGGCACCAAGCGAGGTTTGTACCTTGGGCGCGAGGTTGGCCCAGAGCATCAGGAAAACACAGATGGCGAGGAGAGGTACCCCTAAAAGGCGCCATATTTCAGTGGCTTGCGCTTTGGGGTTGTCGCCTGCGGCGGCTTTCAGAATGGGGGTGATGAAGCTGAGGCCGAGAACCTGAAACCAGGCGTCGGCCTTGTTGATGCGGGTGAAGAGGCGCGCGCGGCGGGCTTCGCGCTCTTCATCTACCAAGTTTTGGGGGTCGATTGTGGTCATGGATCTGTCCGTGGCTTTGGGGCTCTGGGAGCGCTGTTGCGCGTTTGGGAGAAAGGTTAACGGTGAAATGGCGCGTCGGTATTGCGTCGGTTTTTCGTCCGTAGGGCGGCGGTGTTTTTTTGACGGCCGTGGGGGTCTTAACGCGGCGGGCGTTGCTGCGATTTGAGAGATGGTGTGGGAGGGCAGGGACGCTGCTTGCCAGTGTGGCAAGCTCGCCCCACCCGCCCTCCCACGGGGAGTGTTCAAAACGGGCCGAGGCTTACCCCTGTACTTCAGTGCCTACGACGCGTTGATCGCCTTTCAGGCCGATGGGCAGGCTTTCAAGATAGGCGTTGGGGGTGCGACCGTCGTAGGGAATGCCATCAATGATGTCTTCCGCCGGCGTGGGCGCTTTGTAGCCATCGCTGTCCCATGGGAAGTCCGCTTCGTTTGCAAGACCTTCGTCCACCAGCAGACGGGCGGCTTCGAGGTAGATCGCAGGTTTGTAGACCGATTTGGCCACCTCGTCATACCAGCTGTCTGGCTTGGCCTCCGCAATCTGGCCCCAGCGGCGCATCTGGGTCAGGTACCAGACCGCGTCGGAATAGAAAGGGTAGGTCGCGTTGTAGCGGAAGAACACGTTGAAGTCTGGAACCTCGCGTTTGTCCCCCTTTTCATATTCAAAGGTGCCGGTCATGGAGTTGGCGATCACGTCGTAATCCGCGCCGACATATTCCGGCTGGCTGAGAATGCGCACGGCTTCCTCGCGGTTGGCGTTGTCATTTTCATCCAGCCACATGGCAGCGCGGATCAGGGCTTTGGTCACCGCCAATGTGGTGTTTGGATATTTCTCGGCAAACTCGGCGTTCAGACCGAAGACTTTCTCCGGGTTGTTCTTCCAGAGTTCATAGTCGGTGATCACTGGCACGCCGATGCCTTTGAACACGGCCTGTTGGTTCCAAGGCTCGCCCACGCAGTAGCCATAGATGGTGCCAGCTTCCATGGTGGCGGGCATCTGTGGCGGAGGCGTCACGGAGAGCAGGACGTCTGCGCCGATCTGACCAGAGATGTTCTCAGGAGAATAGAAGCCTGGCTCCAGACCACCAGCAGCCAGCCAGTAACGCAGTTCGTAGTTGTGGGTGGAGACAGGGAAGACCATGCCCATGTTAAATGGCTTGCCTTCAGAGGTGTATTTCTCAACCACCGGCTTCAACGAGGCGGCGGAGATTGGATGTTGTGGGCGTCCATCCTCCATCAGCGGCACATGCGGTTTCATTTCTTCCCAGATCTGGTTGGAAACGGTGATGCCGTTGCCGTTCAGATCCATGGAGAAAGGCGTGATGATATGGGCCTCGGTGCCGTAGCCGATGGTGGCGGCCAGCGGTTGACCGGCGAGCATGTGCGCGCCGTCCAGTTGGCCATCAATCACACCGTCCAGCAGGACTTTCCAGTTTGCCTGTGCTTCGAGGGTTACGAAGAGACCTTCGTCATCAAAATATCCCTGCTCATAGGCCACGGCCAGTGGCGCCATGTCGGTCAGTTTGATGAAGCCGAAGGTAAGCTCGTCTTTTTCCAGTTCCAATTCTGCCATGGCAGGGGTCACGAAGACGGTCGTGGCTGCCAGGATCGAAGCAATGCGTTTCATATTGCAGTCCCTGTGTTGTGCCCGGTGGATGGAGGAAGGGCGTAAAAATAAAAAAGCCGCGCGACACACACCGGAAGGGAGATCCAGCGGGGTCGAGCGGCTTTGCTCAGAAAGTTCCCCGGTCATTCGGGGAGGGAGGCGTGAAGCGTCCTTGCTTCACCTTGAGGTCATCTTGGAAAACCCGATGGGGGTCACTCAAGTAAGATTTGGTGAATCACGCTGCGCCGCCGCGTCATTTTCTGCGACTGCATATTTTTTCATCACTCTGGATGGGCTGGGTCGAAAATACGCCCATCAAAGAATCGATCTGGGCCCAGAACCAATGTGCCGTTGGTGGCTTTCTGCACTGTGGGCGCATCCAGTGCCCCTTCGCATTTTTCCGAAGCCAGGGGCATCACGGCCCCCAGATTCGCCAGATGGCGGCGGTAGAGATCGCTGCGAAAGACCTTGGACGCGGTTTGAGCGGATTGCACCCGGTCCAGTCCAAAGCGGGCGGCCATGCGGGTGCCGATCCAGGCAGCTTGACTGCGCCAGGGGAAGGTGGCCGCGCTGTCGAAGAATTCCAGCATCCGAGGCACGGTGGTCAATGTGCCGCGCGCCTGTGTCAGCATTTGTCCGCTGAGCGCGCGTTCCAGAATGTCCGGGGAGACATCCAGATATTCCGGCCAGCCGAGAATGTCAGAGGCGGTGGAGCGTTTGGACGGATCAGACAGCCAGCGCCCGGCTTTCCAGACCGCACGGATCAGGCGGCCGGTGAGGTCATCTTCGGCCTGTGCCCAGTCGCGGCGCACGGCCAGTACTTTTTCCGGGGTGAAGTTCCAGATGGCGGCGCTGGCGACCAGAAGCTGACCACCGCCCTGCTCCACGGTGATGCTGCCCCATGGCTCGCCAACACAGAAGGCGTCGATTTCATCGGCGGCAATGGCTTCGGCCATCAGGGGGGGCGGGATGATGCGCATGTCCAGCGTTTCAGGCGTGTTGAGGCCGGAGCTGGCCAACCAATAGTGCAGCAGCTCGGCATGCATGGAGAAGGGAAAGGGCACGCCCACACGCAGGGTGCGGTCCAGATTGGCCAGCGCCTGTCCTGTGGCGGTGGCATCCAGAAAACCGGGCAGCGGGGCTTTGGCCGCGATTTCATCCGCCAGGGCGTTGGAAATGCCGATGGCGTTGCCATTCACCGAGAGCACACAGAGTGCATCCAGTTGCGTGGGCACGCCGCCCAGCCCAAGGGCCATGGCCACGGGCACAGGGGCGAGCATATGGGCGGCTTCGATCTGTCCCAGCACCAGCCGGTCACGCAGGGTGGACCAGCTTGGCGCACTTTGCAGATGCAGAGCGAGGCCCTCTTCTTCGGCAAAGCCCAACTCATGGGCGATGACCAGCGGGGCGGCATCCACAAGCGGCATAAAGCCAACGGCAAGGGGCAGGGTTCTCATGACAGCAGTTCCGAGGCAGTGACCAGCGCCTGTGCGACATCGGCGATCTTTTTGCCCTGTCCCATGGCGGTTTTGCGGATGAGCGCATAGGCCTCATCCTCTGAGAGGTTGCGGGCGCGCATCAGGATGCCTTTGGCACGGTCGATGATCTTGCGCTCTTCGAGGGCGCGTTTGGTGGCGGCCAGTTCATTGCGCATGCGGGCGAACATGTGAAAGCGGGCGATGGCCGCATCGAGCACAGGTTTGACCCGATCCGGATGCATGCCATCCACCACATAGGCGGAGACGCCCGCCTCAATCGCGGCCTTGGTCAGCCCGTCATCTGAGCGGTCCACAAACATGGCGACCGGGCGCTCCAGTGGGGAGGAGGCCAGCGCCAACGCATCAATGGCGTCACGGCTAGGGTTGGCGACATCGACCAGCACAAGATCGGGGTTGAGTTCGGCCACAGAGCGGGCGAGCCCGGTGGATTCCGCGAGCACGCGGATGTGGTGATCTCCGGTGGCCACGAGGCTGTCGATGATGGCATCCGCGCGGGTTTTGTCGGGTTCGACAATGAGGATGGTAAGCTTGGCGGTCACGGCTGACACTGGCTCCGCTGGCGGTAGATCGCCTGTTGGTAGCGCTGCAGTGCGGCGCGGGGCCAGAGCGGTAGGGGGGCTGTGTGGGCCTAAGAGGAGGGTATTTGCCCGTATTTGGGGCTGTTAGGGGCGGTATGCCTTCAAAATGGGCGATTTAGATGCAGCGTCCGCCATCGACCTCCATCAATGTGCCGGTGATCATGGAGGCCTCATCAGAGCAGAGAAAGGCGGCGGCGTTGCCCATGTCTTCGGGCTGGGAGAAACGGCCCAGCGGGATGGTGGCGAGGAATTTGGCGCGCACCTCCGGGGTGTCCTCTCCCATGAAGGATTTCAGGAGCGGGGTTTCGCCCGCCACCGGGTTGAGTGCGTTGACGCGGATGCCGTGGGGCGCAAGTTCGACGGCCATGGCTTTGGTGGCGGTGTTCACCCAGCCTTTGGAGGCGTTGTACCAGTTGAGGTTGGGGCGCGGGGATAGGCCTGCGGTGGAGGAGATGTTGAGGATTGCGCCTGCGGAACGGGATTTCATATGTGGCACAAGCGCCTGTGCGAGCAGGTAGATGGATTTGCAGTTCACAGCAAAGACGCGGTCAAAATCGCTCTCCGTGACGGTTTCCATTGGGGCGGGCAGATGGGTGACGCCGGCGTTGTTCACCAGAATGTCGATCTGGCCCCAAGCGCCAAGTGCTGAGTCGATCATGCCCCGCACGCTGCTGGCATCGGCCACATCCACGGTGCAGGGGGTGGCGTTTGTATGCTCGGCGGCTTTGGTGGCGGCAGTCGCGCCGTTGATATCTGCCACCAGCACTTTTGCGCCCTCAGTGAGGAATTTGTCGACGATGCCCGCGCCAAAGCCCTGCGCGCCGCCAGTGATGATGGCTGTTTTGTTTGCAAGACGCATGTCTTTGCTCCTTGTTGCCCCCGCGGGAGCCTCCGGCGGGGATATTTGAAGAATGAGAAGCCTAGCCGTGCAGAGCGGCCACGGTTTTGAGTTGGGAGAAGTGGAACAGGGCTTCAAAGCCTTTTTCGCGGCCGTGGCCGGAGTGGCCCGTGCCGCCGAAGGGCAGCTCGACCCCGCCGCCTGCGCCGTAGTTGTTGAGGAAGACCTGACCGGCGTTGAGCTGTTTGGCGAGACGCATCTGGCGCGCGCCGTTCTGGGACCAGACCGAGGCCACAAGGCCATATTTGGTGCTGTTGGCGATGGCGAGCGCCTCTTCTTCGGTGTCAAAGGGGATGAGCACCTGCACCGGGCCGAAGATTTCCTCCTGTGCGAGGCTGTGATCGGGGGGCACATCGGCAAAAAGCGTGGGCGGGACGTAGTGGCCGGGGGCGTCGGTGGCGATTTCGCCCTGGGCGGCGATGGTCAGGTCCGCGCCTTTGGTGAGGTAGACTGACACGATGTCTTTTTGCCGTGCGGAGATCAGCGGGCCGAGGGTGGCATCCTCCATGGCAGGGGCGGCGCGCATCGCCTTGTAGGCCTCAGACATGCGGGTTTTGACCTCTTCATAGACGCTGCGTTCCACCAGAATGCGAGAGGAGGCCGAGCAGGTTTGGCCTGCGTTCTGGATGCCTGCGTTCACGAGGAAGGGCAGGGCGGCGTCCAGATCTGCGTCGGCAAAGACCAGCTGCGGGGATTTGCCGCCAAGCTCTAGCGTGACGGGCACGACGTTTTCTGCGGCGGCGGTTTGCACAAGGCGGCCGGTGTTCACCGAGCCGGTGAAGGATATGTGGTTCACATCCGGGTGGGCGGCGAGCGCGGCCCCGGCCTCGGCTCCCAGTCCGGGCACCACATTGAGCGCGCCGTCCAGCAGGCCCGCCTGTTGGGCCAGATCGGCAAAGGCGAGCGCGGTGAGACAGGCCTCTTCGGCGGGTTTGAGCACACAGGCGTTGCCCATGGCGAGCGCGGCCCCGACCGAGCGGCCAATGATCTGCATCGGGTAATTCCAGGGCACGATGTGGCCGGTCACCCCAAAAGGCTCGCGCAGGGTGTAGACGGTGTAGCCCTCCAGATAGGGGATGGTTTCGCCATGCACCTTGTCGGCTGCGCCGCCGTAGAACTCCATGTAGCGCGCCAGGGCGGTGACATCATTGCGCGCCTGTGTGAGCGGTTTGCCCACGTCCTGCGCCTCAAGCCGGGCGAGGGTTTCGGCGTGTTCCATCACAAGCTGGCCGATGCGGGTGAGGATGCGGCCGCGTTCCACAGCGGTGGCGCGGCCCCAGTCGCTGTTGCGCGCGGCCTGTGCAGCGGCCACGGCGGCGTCGATGTCTGCTTTGGTGCCGCGTGCGATGGTGGCGAGGGGGCTGCCGTCTGAAGGGTTGGTCAGCGCCAGTGTGTCGCCAGACAGGGCTGGCTGCCATGTGCCGCCGATGAGGCATTTGGAGGGGTCAAAAAACAGATCAGGCAGGGTCATATATTGTCTCGGTTTTGGAAGTCAGTGCGACCAAGTCTGGCAAAACAGGGGCCGCGGCGATCAGGCTTTGGGTGTAGGGGTGTTGCGGGGTGGTAAAGACCGCTTCGGTTTTGCCTTCTTCGACAATTTCGCCGTTTTGCATGACCAGCACGCGGTCTGTGACGGTGCGCACCACAGAAAGGTCGTGGGAGATGAAGAGATAGGCAAGGCTGTGGCGGCGGGAGAGATCGGCGATCAGGTCGAGAATTTGCGCGCGGATGGAGACATCCAGTGCAGAGACCGCCTCGTCAAAGATAATGAGTTCGGGGCGGGTGATGAGGGCACGGGCGATGGCGATGCGCTGGCGCTGGCCGCCAGAGAACTCGTGGATGTATTTTTGCGCGTCCTGAGGCGCGAGGCCGACATCGGTGAGGACATCGCCGATGAGGCTCTGCAGGGCCGCGCCTTTGGGCGGGTTTTGCACCAGATGGAAGGGTTCTGTCAGGATGCGGGCAACGCGGTGGCGCGGGTTGAAGCTGCTGTAGGGGTCCTGGAACACCACCTGCGTTTTGAGGCGCAGCGCGGCTAGCATGCCCGCGCCGACCGGGTGGTCAAAGGCGGTGATCTGGCCGCTTTGCACCGGCTCCAACCCCAGAATGGCCCGTGTTAGGGTCGATTTCCCGCAGCCGGATTCGCCGACCAGCCCGACACGTTCGCCTTGGTGAATGGTGAAGGACACATCGTTGACGGCGCGGTGGAAGGCGCGGGGGGCAAAGAGTTGGGTGCGGGGCAGCGCGTAGTCCCTGACGGCGTTTTGCACCGTGAGGATCGGGGCTGGCGTGCCTTGCAGCGCAGGCAGATCGACGGTGTGGCCTGAGGCTTCAAAGAGCGCGCGCGTATAGGGGTGCTGCATATTGGAGAGCAGCTGTTGGGTGGCGCCTTGTTCGACAATTTCGCCTTTGCGCATGATCACGATGCGGTCGGCCATATCAGCCACCACGGCGAGATCGTGGGTGATCATCAGCAGGCCCATGTCAAACTCGGCAACGAGATCTTTCAGCAAATCGAGGATGCGGGCTTGGGTGGTGACATCCAGAGCAGTGGTCGGCTCATCGGCGATCAGCAGGCGCGGGCGGCGGGCGATGGCCATGGCGATGACCACGCGCTGACGCTGGCCGCCGGAAAGCTCATGCGGGTAGCGGCTGAGGGGGAAGCGGTGTTGCGGAAGGCCGGCGCGGGTGAGCATGGTGGCGGCTTGCGCCCTGGCCTCGGCTTTGGGCGCGCCGGTGTGGATGCGGATGGTTTCGGCCACCTGCGTGCCGATGGTCTGTAGCGGGTTGAGCGCGGTCATCGGCTCCTGAAACACTATGCCTATGTCATTGCCGCGCAGGGTGCAGAGGTTGGCCTCGGACTGGGTCAGCAGGTCGGTGTCGTTTAACAGGATCTGGCCTTGCGTCTTTGCGGAGTCGGGCAGGAGTTGCATCACCGCAAGCGCTGTCATGGATTTGCCGGAGCCGCTTTCGCCTGTCACAGCGAGGATTTCGCCTGGCGCGATGGTGAAGCTGATGTCTTTCAGGATCGGGGTGGGACCGATGGAGAGCGAAAGGTTTTGCACAGAAAGCAGGGTCATGTGCGCACCACGCGGATTTTGGGATCAAGGCAGTCGCGCAGCCCGTCGCCCAGGAGGTTGAGGCCCAGGACAGCGCTGATGATGGCGAGGCCGGGGATCAGTGCGAGGTGAGGCGCGAAGGAGACCATGGTTTGCGCATCTGCCAGCATGCGGCCCCATGAGGGCGTGGGCGGCTGTGCGCCAAGGCCCACGTAGCTAAGGCCAGCTTCGGCCAGAATGCCGAGGGAGAACTGGATGGTGCCCTGCACGATCAGGAGGTTGGCGACATTGGGCAGGATGTGCTCAACGCTGATCAGGGTGCGGGACTTGCCGGCGACGCGTGCGGCGAGGATGAAATCACGCTGCCAGAGCGGCAGTGCGCCGGCGCGGGTGAGGCGGGCAAAGACCGGCACGTTGAAGATGCCGATAGCGAGGATGGCATTGATGGCGCCGGGGCCGAGGATGGCGGTGATCAGGATGGCGATCACGAGGCTGGGGAAGGCAAAGATCAGATCGTTGCCGCGCATGATCAACTCGTCCGCCCAGCCGCCTTGGCGCGCGGCTGCCCAGAGGCCAAGCGGCACGCCAAGGCCCATGCCGATGCCAACCGCCACCAGCGCCACGGCGAGCGAGGTGCGTGCGCCCACCATGATCATCGAAAAGATGTCACGTCCGAAATGATCGGTGCCAAACCAATGCAACGCGCTGGGCGTTTGCAGTTTGTTGGGAATGTCCATCGTGGTGATGTCATAGGGCGTCCAGACAAAGCTCATGAGCGCGGCGCAGACCACGATCAGGCAGAGCAGACCGCCAAGCAGGATATTGCGCGACAGGCTCATGTGCGGGACCTCAGGCGGGGATCAATCGCGGCGTAGGCGAGATCAACGAGGAAGGTGACGAGGATCACCAGAAACACGAGGAGCATGACCACGCTTTCCACCACAATCAGGTCACGGGCAGAGATCGACTGGAAGATCAGGCGGCCGAGGCCGGGCAGGAAGAAGACCTGTTCGATGATGATGGCGCCTGCGAGCAGGAAGGAGAACTGCATGCCGATGATGGTGAGCACCGGGATCATGGCGTTGCGCAGCCCGTGGCGCAACAGGGCGCGACGGCGGGAGAGGCCTTTGGCGCGGGCGGTGCGCATGAAATCTTCGCTGAGCACATCCAGAAGGGCGGAGCGCATGACGCGGGCGAGAATGGCGGATTGCGGCAGCGCCAACGCGATGGCGGGCAGGGTGAGGGAGTGCAGCGCCGCACCAAAGCCTTTGTCCCAGCCGACAAAGCCTCCGGCAGAGAACCAGCGCAGGTTGAGGGCAAAGATCAGGACCAGCATCATGGCAAACCAGAAGTTAGGCACGGCGATGCCAAACTGGGTGGCGCCCATGACGGCCATGT
Source organism: Shimia sp. R11_0 (assembly GCF_017744035.1). Taxonomy (NCBI): domain Bacteria; kingdom Pseudomonadati; phylum Pseudomonadota; class Alphaproteobacteria; order Rhodobacterales; family Roseobacteraceae; genus Shimia; species Shimia sp. R11_0. The sequence continues at coordinate 789,566 of NZ_JAGHQY010000001.1, forward strand.
CGCCAGCTTTGCCGCGGCGGGCGGCGGCGTAGATGCCAGCGGGGAAGGCGATCAGGGTGGAGAGCGTGAGCGCATAGAGCGCCAGTGGCAGGGAGACCCAGATGCGGTCGGCTATCATTTCTGTCACCGGGGTGCGGTAGGTGTAGGAGAGGCCAAAATCGCCCTGCAACATCCCGCCCACCCATGTAAGGTAGCGCTCAAACTTGGGCACATCCAGACCCAGCTCTGCGCGCAGGGCCGCGATGGTGTCGGGCTGGGCGTTGAGCCCCAGCATGAAACTCGCCGGATCACCGGGCACCACCTCTATCACAAAGAAGATCACGAGGGAGGCCACGATCAGGCTGAGCCCTAAAGAGAGCGCGCGTTTGAGGGTGTAGCGGAGCATCGGGTGGACAGAAACTTTGTGTGAGTGGGCAGAGGCCCCGTTTTGAGCGGAGTCAGATCGGGCCTCTGCGTTTTGGATCAGTCAGACCAACGTACTGCGGTCAGGTCGGTGGCCTGCGTGGGGGCATTCTCCCACAGGCCCTCGATGCCCGCTTTGGCGACGGTGGGAAAGGCGAGTTGGAACAGATAGCCGTTCACATAGTCCTCGGCGATGATGGTCTGTGCGACTTTCAGCAGCGCTTTACGCTCGGCGGGCAGAGTGGCGCGGTTGAGAGTGTCCATGATCTGTTGGAACTGGGGATTGTTATATTGGAAGTAGTAGTCAGGCCGAGCATAGATGCCGATGTCAAACGGCTCTGTATGGCTGACGATGGTCAGGCCGTAGTCTTTGCCGCGAAAGACCTGCTCCAGCCATTGGGCCCATTCCAGATTGGAAATCTCGGTCTCAATGCCCACGGCGCGCAGCTGTGCGGCGATGATTTCACCGCCACGGCGGGCATAAGAGGGCGGCGGCAGTTTCAGCGTGGTGGTGAAGCCGTCGGCAAAACCGGCCTCGGCCAGAAGTTTCTTGGACAGCTCCGGATCATATTGCGACAGGCTGGTCAGATCGACGTAGTCGGGGTTGTGCGGCGCAAAGTGCGTACCGATCGGGGTGCCAAGGCCAAACATGGCCCCGTCGATGATGGCGGAGCGGTCAATCGCATGGGCGATGGCCTTGCGCACACGTCGGTCATCCAGAGGTGGCATCATATTGTTGGTGGAGAGAATGGTTTCCCCTTCTGAGCTGCCGATGATCACCTGAAAGCGCGGGTCTGCCTCAAATTGTGGCAAGGCCTCGGGTGTGGGAAAGCCAACAAAGGCGTCAATATCTTCGGCCATCATCGCGGCAAAGGCGGCGGTGGGATCAGAGATGAATTTGAAGGTCACATCCGTCAGTGCGGCGGGGGTTCCCCAGTAGGCTTCATTGCGCGACAGCGTGATCTGATCGCCCTGTACCCAGTTTTCGAATTTGAAGGCGCCTGTGCCGATGGGGGCGGTCTTGATGTTGGCAACGCTTTCAGGCGCCACGATCACCGCATCGCCCCAAGCCATGTTGAAGAGGAAACTGCCGTTGGGCGCCTCCAGCGTGACCTGAACGGTGAGCGGATCGAGTACGGTGACATCGGTGATCCCGGCAAAGAGGGCTTTCTGCGCATTGGCGCTGTCTTCGCCACGCGCGCGGTCGAGGGAGAATTTCACATCCTCCGCGTCCATGGCGCTGCCGTCATGGAAGGTCACGCCCTCGTTCAGCATGAAGGTGTAGGTGAGGCCGTCCTCGGAAATCTCCCAGCTTTTGGCGAGGCCCGGAATGACCGCGCCGTCGCTGGAAAAGCGGGTGAGCCCCTCAAAGACGTTGGCATAAAGCACGCTGTCAATCGCGCCGGCGGCGGCAGAGGTGGGATCAAGGTGGGGTGGCTCAAGTTGCAGGGCCACGGTGATATCGCTTTGTTCGGCTTGCGCCTGCAGGGGCAAGGCCAGCAGAGCTGTGCTGGCGAGGAGGGCCAGTCTTGAGGTGTTTTGCATCATGTGTTCACTCCCGTAACTATATGGCTTTATTCGTTGTTATTCTTTTGGGCCGTTTTCTGGGTCATTTGCCTGAGGCAACAAAAGCTGCGTGAGGCTGTGCGCCATAACTTTGGCGCTGTCGACCATATCGTCGATGCCGATGTATTCGTCAGGTTTGTGTGCCATTTCCAAAATGCCAGGCCCATAGGCGATACAGTTTCTGAGCTTGCCGATGCGATCAATATGTTTTTGGTCGTATGTGCCCGGGCTGGCCACGTAGTCGGGGGATTTTCCAAGAATATCCTGAATGGCGCGGTCCACGGTGGTGACAACCGGGGCGGCGCGGTCTGTCATGGAGGGGGCAACGTGGTTGAGTTCGCGCATTTCATAGCGGAAGTTTTCGCGCTGGGCGGAGAGATCGTTGAGCAAGCCTTCAACTTCGCCTGAGACTTCGGCGTGGGACTCTTCGGCCAGATAGCGGCGGTCGATCACGATGCGGCAGCTGTCGGGCACGCAATGGGCGGGCAGGCCGGTGTAGTCCTTGGGTTGCTCAGGCTGGCCGCCATGGATCGAATTGATATTCATGGTGGATTGGCGCGCGCCTTCGGGCACCACCGGCATATCGGTGTGCCGGGCGGCCATGGCGGGGTAGAGATCGCTTTCAAATTTGTCGAGCACCGCGCCCATGTGGCGGACAGCACAGTCGCCTAAGAAAGGCATGGAACCATGGGCGATTTCGCCGAAGGTCTCTATTTCGGCCCACCAGCCGCCGCGATGGCCAAGGCAGATGCGGTCTTTGTGCAGGGGTTCGGGGATGATCACATGCTGCACCCGCTCTGGCGCAAAGAAGCCGCGCTCCGCCAGAAAGGCAACGCCGCCATAGCCGCCGCTTTCCTCATCTGCCGTGCCAGAAATTTCGATTGCCCCGTGGAAATCGGGGTATTCGGCGATGAAGGCTTCGGTGGCGATGATGGAGGCGGCCAGCCCGCCCTTCATGTCACAGGCCCCGCGGCCGTAGATTTTGCCGTCTGAAATCTCCCCACCGAAGGGATCACAGGTCCAGCCGTGGCCGACCTCCACCACATCGGTGTGGCTGTTGAAATGCACGCAGTCGCCCGCGTGGTGGCCTTCTTTGCGGGCCAGAACATTCCAGCGGGGGTATTTGTCGCTGTCTCCCGGTGCGCCATGGGCGCGGATCAGCTGGGTGTCAAACCCGTGTCGGGTGAGGCGGGTGTCCAGATAGTCACAGATCTCGCGATAGCATTCGCCGGGCGGATTGAGTGTCGGGATGCGGATCAAATCCTGCGTGAGTGCGATCAGGTCGTCGCGCATGCTGTCAATGCGAGCGATCAGGCTGTCTGTGTCTAAGGGCATGAAATCACCTCGGGTGTGGCGCAGGTAGAGAGAGAAAGTGCCTCCGGCGGGGATATTTAAGGTCAAATGAAGTTTGGCTGGGGACAGAGTGGCTTGCGGCGGGATACGGTATCAATACCGTAGGATTACGGTTTGTAGAGGAGCAGCCATGGACTGGGATCTGTTGGCCTATGACGCCGCGCCGGTGGGCATTGTTGTGACCGCGCATCGCGTGATCCGAGGGTGCAACGCCAGTTTTGCACAGATGCTTGGCTATGAGCGGGAGGCGCTGATAGGGCAGTCTTTTCGCTTGCTATATGACACAACAGAAGAGTTTGAGCGGGTGCGCGACATCGGGTTGGCACCGCTCAGGGCAGAGCATGCCTATAGTGATGAGCGCATGGTGCGGCGTCGGGATGGGACGCAGATCTGGTGCCGGTTTCGGGCGCAGACTCGCACACCCGAAGAGCCGCTGGCGCAGCTGGTGATGAGTTTTGCAGTGATTCAGGATGGCCCTTCGGTTGCGCTTACACTGCGGCAGCGGCAGGTGGTGAGTGGTTTGGGGCGGGGGCTGACCAGTAAGGAAATCGCGCGGGAGCTGGGCCTGTCTCCGCGTACGGTGGAAGATGTGCGGGCGCGGCTTTTGAAGCGATTTGAGGTGAAAAACGCCGCAGAATTGCTGGCGCATCTGACCATCGGCTGACGGGCATCGCCCCGCGCTTGCCGGTCACGTGGCGTCTCTGGTGAGTTTGGTGATGTTTTCGCAATTTCAGGAGGGTGTTTTCGGTAACAAAATTTCCGGTTTCGCTTGCATTTTGCCCCCTTGAATGGCACGCGTGCGGTTCAGACATGCAAAGGGCGCTACATGGGCGCACAAGCCAATCTGCAGGAGTGCAACAGATGCCAGATCTTCGGTCCAAGACTTCCACATTCGGTCGCCGGATGGCGGCAGCGCGCGCGCTATGGCGGGCGACGGGTATGAAAACCGAGGATTTTGGCAAGCCGATTGTGGCTGTAGTCAACTCCTTTACCGAATTTGTGCCCGGTCACGTGCATCTCAAGGACATGGGCCAACTCGTGGCGCGTGAGATTGAGAAAGCCGGTGGTGTCGCTAAAGAGATGAACACCATTGCGGTGGATGATGGCATTGCCATGGGGCATGATGGGATGCTCTATTCCCTGCCTTCGCGCGAAGTGATTGCGGATTCTGTGGAATATATGGCCAATGCCCATTGCGCGGATGCGCTGGTGTGTATTTCCAACTGTGACAAGATCACGCCGGGGATGTTGATGGCGGCGATGCGCCTGAACATTCCGGCGATCTTTGTGTCCGGTGGCCCGATGGAAGCGGGTAAGGTGATCCTGAAAGATGGCGAGCATAAGGCCGACCTCGTGACCGCCATTGTGGGCGCGACCGATGAAGACCGCAGCCAGGAAGAAGTGGACAAGCTGGAACGCTCTGCCTGCCCGACCTGTGGCTCCTGCTCTGGTATGTTCACCGCAAACTCCATGAACTGTCTGGCCGAAGCGCTGGGTCTGGCGCTGCCGGGCAATGGCTCGCTGCTGGCGACCCACTCCAAACGCCGTGGGCTGTTTGAAGAAGCTGGGCACAAGATCATCGAGCTCTGTGATCGTTGGTACAAAGAAGGTGACGAGACCGCGTTGCCACGTGGCATCGCGACCTTCAAAGCCTTTGAAAACGCCATGGCGCTCGATATTGCCATGGGTGGCTCCACCAACACCGTTCTGCACCTTCTGGCGATTGCCCATGAAGGGGGCGTAAATTTCACCATGGCGGATATGGACCGTCTGAGCCGTGAGATCCCGCATCTGAGCAAAGTGGCGCCCTCGACACCGAAGTACCACATGGAAGATGTGCACCGGGCAGGTGGTATTGCGCGGATCATGGGCGAGCTGGAGCGTGAAGGCAAAATCCACCGGGATTGCGCCACCGTGCATGAGCGCACCGTGGGTGAATTCATCGACAAATGGGATGTACGCCGCGAAACCGCGGGCAACGAAGCGCGCGATCTGTTCATCGCGGCTCCCGGCGGCGTGCGCACCACCGAAGCCTTCAGCCAGTCGCGGATGTACACTGAGCTGGATCTGGACGTGGAAGATGGCTGCGTGCGCGACTTTGCCAATGCCTATTCCGAGGAAGGCGGGCTTTGTGTGCTGTTTGGCAATATCGCGGAGCAGGGCTGTATCCTCAAGACTGCCGGTGTGATCAAACAGATGTATGAGTTTGAAGGCACTGCCAAAGTCTTTGAATCCATGGAAGATGCGATGCACGGCATTCTGCAGAATGAGGTTCAGCCTTATTCCGTTGTGGTGATCCGCTATGAAGGTCCGAAAGGTGGGCCGGGTATGCAGGAAATGCTCTATCCAACGGCGTATCTGAAATCCAAGAAACTGGATCACACCTGTGCGCTTCTGACCGATGGACGTTTTTCTGGCGGCACCGCGGGCCTGTCGATTGGCCACGCCTCGCCGGAAGCGGCAGAGAAGGGCGTGATTGGTCTGGTGGAAGATGGCGATAAGATCCGCATTTCCGTGCGCAACCGGACCATTCATCTGGATGTGAGCGACGAAGAGCTGCAACGCCGCCGTGACAACCATCCGCAGGCGGACAAGAAGTTCTGGAAAGCCGAGGGACGCCCTCGTGCGGTGTCCAAAGCTCTGAAGGTTTATGCGCAGCACGTGTCCAACGCCTCGCTTGGGGCGGTGCGGATGCTGGATGATGAAGACGAGTAAGCGCGTCTGATATGAGATGAGAGACGGGGTCGCAGCGCGGCCCCGTTTTTGTTTTCTTACAGGCGCATGGGTTGGAAGGCGGCGGTGAGACCTTGGCCGCCGCCGATGCCGATCATGGCCATGGCGCGTGCGTCTTCTGGGGCGTTTTGGCGGATGAGTTGGCTGAACAGGCGCACCACAAGGATGGCACCGGAGGCTCCGAATGGGTGGCCAAGTGCGATGGCGCCGCCGTCTGGGTTGGGCAGGGTCTCGTTGATCTCCAGCGCGTCAAGGCTGGCCAGCACCTGTGCGGCGAAGGCTTCGTTGAATTCCAGATGGGTGAGATCGGAGAGGCGTAGATTTGGGTGGTGCTTAAGCAGTTTGCGGGTGGAGGCGACGGGGCCAATACCCAGAATGTTGGGATCTACGCCCGCCGCTGCGCCACCGATATAGGCGAGAGCGTTTGTGTGACCCAAGCTGCGGGCCTTGGCGGCTGTAGTGATCAACAGGGCCGCTGCGCCGTCATTGAGAGGGCAGGCGTTTCCCACGGTGACAGTGCCGTCTTTGGTAAAAGCTGGGCGGAGGCGAGCAAGGCGCGCGGCGGTCATGGTCTCGCGGATGCATTCGTCGGTGGTTTGGCCTGCGACGGGGGTGATTTCTGCGGTGAAACGCCCAGCGGCGCGGGCTTCTATTGCGCGGTGCTGAGAGCGCAGGGCGAAGGCATCCTGACGGGTGCGGGAGATGTCGAACTGTTTGGCGACCGTGTCGGCGGCAGCGCCCATTTCTGGGTCGCCGATGGTGTCAGGAGAGAAGCGTGCGCGCGTGTAGCTGTGCGCGGGCAATGTGCCGCTGGCGGGCAGGCTGCGCAGGGGCGCACGGCTCTGGCTTTCCACGCCGCCTGCGAGATAGGTGGTGCCTGCACCCGCCATGATGAGGTGACAGGCCATCATCACGGCCTCAAGACCGGAACCGCATTGGCGATCCACTGTGACGCCGGGAATGGAGGGAGGAAAGCCCGCATGCAGGCTTGAAAGGCGGGCGACATTGCCACCGGGGCCAGCGGCATTGCCGAGGATCACATCGTCCAGTTGGTTCGGGCTGATCTGCGCCTCTGCCAGCACAGCCTGCATCACCGGCGCGGCGAGGTATTCCACATCCAGAGAGGCAAATATGCCGCCCGCGCGGCCGATGGCGCTGCGCTGTGCGGCGATGATCACCGGCTGGTGATCTGGGGGCAGATCACCCGGTAGCGGAGACAAGGCGGGGATCTTTCTCATGCAGCCAGGACATCAGGCGGCCACGATCTGGTTTACCGGAACTGGTCAGGGGCCATTCGGAGAGGCGGTAGATGTGGCGTGGCAGTTTGTAGCGCGGCAGGCGGATGGAGAGTTGTGATTTGAGTTCGTCCAGTGCGGCATCGCCCTGAATGATCGCGATGAGCTCCTGCCCCCGGGAGGGATGTGCGAGGCCAAAGACCACGGCGGCGTCAATGCCAGGGATGTCTGCAAGGGCGGTTTCGATTTCCTGAGGGTAGACATTATGGCCTGCGGTGATGACCATGCCCCCTTCGCGCCCCAAGAGGCTGAGGCTGCCGTCTGAGTTGAGCTTGCCGACATCCCCAACCGTGGCCCAGGGGCCTTCGCGCCGAAAGCCGGAGGTGCGCCCGCCCCAGAGATAGCCATCAATCGCCAGATCACCGCGCACAAAGATGGTGCCGGGGGTGCCCTGAGGCACCTCTTCGCCATTCTGTCGCAGGGACAGTTCCACATGGGGAAAGGGGCGACCAACGGAGTAAGGTGGGGCTGACGAACTTTGCAGTCCGTGGGTGTTGAGGCTGACAAAGCCAAGCTCGGAGGCACCATAGTACTCATGCACACGGGCGCGGGGGAAATGCTGACGGGCCTTTGTCAGCAGCGCCGGGTCGAGCTTGGCCCCGGCTGTAGTGATTTCGACGATCTGCTGTTGTGGTGCGTCGCGGCAGAGCGCGCCCAGCAGGCTGGGCACGGCGACGATGCGGCGGGTTTCGGCCATGGCTTTGTGGGCGGCGCTGAGATCGAATTTTGGCAGGGCGTGGAAGCTGGCCCCGAGATCGAGTGTTTCGGCAAGGGCGTAGAGCGTGATGCCGTGGGACAGCGGGCCGGGGGCGAAGGTGTTGCTGTGCTCTGTGAGGGCAAAGGCGAGGCGGCTGGCATCCAACGAGGCGCGCCAACTGTGGCGCGCGCGGGCGAAGGCTTTGGGTTCAGAGGTGGTGCCGGAGGTGAAACCCACCATAAAGATGTCGCGTGGATTGGTGAAAGGGATGTCCTGTGGCGCTTGCAGAAAGGCCGCAAAGGCTGCGGTGTCAACAGCGATGGCAGGGATGCCCAGGCGCGCAGCCGTGTCGATCAGCCCGGTCTGGCTTGACAGGCAGAACAACACGTCGGGGGGCAGTTTGGCCAGAACGCGCTGATGCAACCGGTCGGGCCATTGCGGATCCAACAGGGTGACCACATGTGGGGTGGCCAGAGCGGTGGCCAGAAGCGTGGGGGCTTCGGGGTGGTTGCCGATGGAGAGCGCAAAATTGCGTGCGCCGTCTGGCAGAGGGAGATCTGGGCGGGCCTGTTGTGGCAGGGCGCAGAGGGCCGCGTGCAGGCGCTTGATGCGATTGTAGAGGGTGCCGTAGCTGAGACGGGTGCCAGACAGGGCAACCGCCAGCGCATCGGGGCGCTGGCGGGCGTGATGATCTAATGCATGGCGTAGGGGCAAACGCGTCCTCAGAGGTTGGGGTAGGCGCGGCGCAGGCCGCGGGCGATGAGTGTCGCCAGAACCACCTTTACCAGATCGCCGGGGACATAGGCCACCATGATGGAGAGAGATTTGCCAAGGCCGAGCTTGCCGATGAAGGCCATCCACGGAATGCCAGCGGCATACATGAGAGCGATGCCCCCAAGTGCCACGTAGACACCGGTTTTCACAGTGCCTGCGGCAGAATCGTTTTCAATCAGGTAGCCAATGAGCGCGGCACAGAAGGGCCATGCCAGCAGGAAGCCGCCGGAGGTGCCCAGCAGGACACCAAAGCCACCGCGACCACCGGAAAGCAGCGGCAGGCCGACCGCCACAAGCGCGATGAAGAGGAGCAGCGCAAAGCCGCCACGTTTGGCCCCCAGCACGGCACCAGCCAGCATAACACCAAGCGATTGGGCGGTGATGGGCGGCAGGGCCGCGCCTGCGAAATGGATCGGAGGCATCAGGCCCAGAGCGGCGGTGAGGGCGGCAAAAAGCGCGATGTAGACGATGTCTTTGGTGGTCATTTTGTGTTCCGTGAGCGAGGGTCTTGGATCTGAAATTTGAGGCTGGCTAGAAACCCTTCCGGCGCGGAGCAAGGCGACGGGGCGCTCTTGGGGGGAACTTAGGAACGATATCCTCTGGAATCGATGGCATCGGAAATATCGTCCGCCATCTTGATTGCGCGAATGGCCATGGGCATGGCCACGGCAATCACGGAGCGCTCCAGACCGCGCACTTTCTGGGCTTCGCGCACTTCAGTTGTGATCTGTGCCAGAACAGGAATGAAGCGCAGTGCGAGCGAGATGGCGAGGCTGACTTTTTCGGGGTGCACGCCAAGGGGTTTCAGGTGGCGCAAGCCGCGTGTCATCGTGTCGATCATATCGCTGGATCGGGTGGTGAGGGTGACGAGGCTGGCCAGAAGGATCAAAGCGGCCAGACGCAGCACCACATAGGCGGCCAGTGTGAGGCTTTCAAAATACCACTGTACTGCAAAGAACAGCGCGAAGATCACCAGAAGCGGGCGGAGCTGGGCCGCGGCTTTCGTCAGGGGGAGCCGCGCCACGGGGTAGAGGGCGAGAATGCCGAGGGTTGCTGCGGCTGTGATCAGCAGGCTCTGGTTGAGAAACAACAGCGTGGCGCCCAGAGCCATGCTCAGCATTTTGACGCCGGGGGATAGGCGGTGCAGCACAGATGTGCCGGGAGAATAGAGATCGAGCATCAGGCCATGAGCTCCTGATAGGCCGCGATCACCTCGGCGGGGGGACCATCGGCAAAAACGCCCCCTTCATCGATGACAATGACGCGGTCGTAATCGGTGATGAGGTCGAGATCATGGGTGACGGTGATGACCATCTGCGGCAGGGCGGCCACGGCGCGGGCGACGCGGCGTTTGTTGCGCAGATCCAGCAATGTGGTGGGCTCATCCATGACAACAATCGCGGGATCCATCACCAGCACGCCGGAGATGGCGATGAGCTGTTTCTGACCGCCCGACAGCAGATGCGCGGGATGTTCGCGCAGATCGCTCATGTTGTAGCGGGCCAGAATTTCGTCGGTTTTGGCGGCGATGTCGTCTTTGGAAAACCCAAGGTTTTTCATCCCGAAGGCGAGGTCTTCTTCCACCACGGGCATGACGATCTGATTGTCGGGATTTTGGAAGACGAAGCCCACCTTGCGGCGTAGCTCTCGGCCTTTCTTGGCGGTGTTGAGCCCATCCACGATCACCTCCCCAGAGGTGGGGAGGGCCAGCCCGTTGAGCAGCCGGGCAAAGGTGGATTTGCCCGAGCCATTGGCACCGATCACGGCAATGCGGCGTTCTGTCAGCGTCAGGGAGAGGCTGTTGAGAACGACACGCTCCCCGAAGGAGACAGAGACATTATTGAGCGTGATCATCGAAAAAGTCCGCCGGTTGCTTGTGCATCGCTCTTAGCGCCAATGGGGCGCGGGTTGAAGCGACGGGAGCCTCCGGCGGGGATATTTTGGTCAAGAGGACGCGGGATTGCGGATTTTGCGGGAAAATTTCCTGATCAGACGCAGGCAGGCGCGGTGTGGCTGCGTTGCGGTTTCAGGTTTCCATCAGAGCTGGCACGCCGCCGATTTCACCAATCAGGGGCAGCAGCGCCTCCAGCCCTTTGCTGTGGCGCAGGGACGTGAAGAGGAAGGGGCGGGGGCCGCGCATTTTCTTTGCGTCGCGTTCCATGACCTCAAGGGAGGCCCCCACGTAAGGTGCGAGGTCGGTTTTGTTGATGATGAGAATATCGGAGCGGGTGATGGCGGGGCCACCTTTGCGGGGGATTTCCTCGCCTGCGGCTGTGTCAATCACATAGATGGTGAGATCTGCGAGCTCGGGGCTGAAGGTGGCGGAGAGATTGTCGCCGCCGGATTCAATCAGCACGATGTCGAGATCGGGGATCTCTTTGGTCAGCGCGTCAATCGCGGCGAGGTTGATGGAGGCATCTTCGCGGATGGCAGTGTGGGGACAGCCGCCGGTTTCCACGCCTTTGATACGCTCCAGCGGCAGCACCTGCTGGCGCATAAGCTCTTCGGCGTCTTCGCGGGTGTAGATGTCATTGGTGACCACGGCGATGGAAAGCTTGTCGCGCAGCGCGCGGCAGAGATTGGCGGTGAGCGTGGTTTTGCCAGCGCCGACCGGGCCGCCAATGCCGATGCGCAGCGGGCCGTTGGGGGATGGGCCGTTGGGGGAGGGAGCGGAAGAAGAGGTCATGAGCGAAACAGCCTTGAGTATTGGGTTTCATGACGCATGGAGGCGATGTCGCCGACAAAGCTTGATGCCGCGATGGCCTCCAGCGGTTGGGAAAGCGCCTGATCCGAGATCTGCTGGCAGAGCGGCGTCAGGGCGGTGAGGGCCGCCTGTGCCTCGGTCTGGCCCAGCGGCACAAGGCGGGTGGCGGCAGAGGTGAGATTGGCGGCAAAGGCATGCAGAAACAGCCGTGCGGTGTCTGGCAGAGGCAGGTTCTGCAGACGTGCGGCGCGGCCCACGGCGATGGGGTAGGTCAGTGTGGTGAGGTCCAGATCATGAATGGCGGCAACGGTGCGCACAAAGGCCGCGCCCTGTTGCTCACTTTCCAGCAAGCGTTCGGCGGAGGGCGCCAGAGCGCGGGCCAGGTCATCCAGCTCGGTCAGCGTGCTGAGGTCTTCGGCGCGGTGGGCATGGGCCAGCAGGATGGCATCATTCTGCCCTGCGCCAAAAGACAGGGTGTCTTGCAGCCAGGCACTGAAGCTTGTTGCGTCGCAGACAATTCCGGCGTCTACCAGTGCCTCCAGCCCGTGGCTGTAGGTGAAGGCCCCGACCGGATAGGCCGGAGAGAGCCATTGGGCCAAGGTCAGAATGGGATCAGTGGTCATGAGCGTGGCTGTGTGCCCCATCATGATTATGGCTTTGATCCTGTGCGTGGTCGTGTGCGTGCGGGTGGCTGTGGTCATGACCATGGGTGCGGCCGTGGCCGTAGGCGCCGCCTTCGGGGGTGAAGGGTTCTGTCACCTCGGTCACCGTGGCACCCAGAAGATGAAGCATGTCTTTGATCACGTGATCGGGCTGGATCAGCAGGCGGGTGTCTTCGATCTGGCAGGGGGTGTGTCGGTTGCCAATATGCCATGCGATGCGGGGCAGATGCTCTGCCGTGACCTGCAACAACGGCTCGGCGGCGGCGATGACGGTGATTTCGCGCCCATCTTCCAGCAGCAGGACGCCGCCATGATCCAGTGACGTGGTTTTGGGCAGATCGACCAGAATGCGCGTGCCCTCCTCCGTCAGAAGAGTTTTGCGTCGCAGGAAACGGTCTTCGTATGTCAGGGCCACGCGTCCAGAGGCGGCGGCGTGACCATGGCTATGATAGCGGTGTGCAGTGGGCAGCGTGGTCATGGCCGCGCCCCCGGCGTTTTGCTCAGACGTGCATCATGTCGCGGAAAACATGCGCTACGATGTCGTCGCGCTTCAGGCCACGTTCGGCCAGCTCGGCATCGCTCAGCGCGTTCAGGGCTTGAACATGCTGCACGCGGCTGTTGTTTTCCATCATGGCGACGAGAAAGTTGCCAATCGCCACAAAGGGAGCGGCGAGGATTTTGCCCAGCGAGAGCGGGGCGGATGAATGTGTGTCGGTCAGTGCCATTTTGAACCTCAGTTTGCTGTAAACCTTTGGTCCTCCCTTGGCACTGAATATGGGTCAGTTGAGCTGACATTTGCAGAGGGTCTTTCGTCATAGCGGTCTTGCGTATGCTGCAATGCAGCACGTGAATATGGGGCGTCCTGGGCATGTGGTAGATCAGAACATGAAGTAGCGCTGGGCCATGGGCAGCACTTCGGCGGGCTGGCATGTGAGCAATTCGCCGTCTGCGCGCACCTCATAGGTCTCTGGATGCACTTCGATCTCGGGGGTGGCGGTATTGAGCTTGAGGTGGGATTTGCCGATGTTGCGGGTGTTCTGAACGGCGATGGTGTCTTTCGCCAGTCCCAGCGAGGCACCGATGCCTTCGGCCTGTGCGGCCTCCGACACAAACACCACGGCGGCGTTTTCCACCGCGCGGCCATAGGCGCCAAACATCGGGCGGGAGTAGACCGGCTGGGGCGTTGGAATGGAGGCGTTGGGGTCGCCCATCTGGGCGCAGACAATAGAGCCGCCAATCAGCACCATTTCCGGTTTCACGCCAAAGAAGGCCGGGTTCCAGAGCACAAGATCGGCGCGTTTGCCTTCTTCAATCGAGCCGATCTGATGGGCGATGCCATGGGCGATGGCGGGGTTGATGGTATATTTCGCGATATAGCGGCGGACGCGGAAGTTGTCGTTCTCGCCGGTCTCTTCGGGCAAACGCCCGCGCTGTTTCTTCATTTTGTCAGCGGTCTGCCAGGTGCGGATCAGTACTTCGCCGACGCGGCCCATGGCCTGACTGTCGGACGCAATGATCGAAAACGCGCCCATGTCATGCAGGATGTCCTCGGCGGCAATGGTCTCGCGTCGGATGCGGCTCTCGGCGAAGGCCACATCCTCGGGGATGGATTTGTCCAAGTGGTGGCAGACCATGAGCATGTCGAGATGCTCATCCACGGTGTTCACGGTGAAGGGCCGTGTGGGGTTGGTGGAGGAGGGCAGCACATGCTCTTCGCCACAGATCTTGATGATGTCCGGCGCGTGGCCGCCGCCTGCGCCCTCAGTATGGAAGGCGTGGATGGTGCGGCCTTTCATGGCGGCCACGGTGTTTTCCACAAAGCCAGATTCGTTGAGCGTGTCGGTGTGGATCATCACCTGCACGTCCATGGCATCCGCCACCGAAAGGCAGCAATCAATGGCGGCGGGCGTGGTGCCCCAGTCTTCGTGCAGTTTGAGCGCGCAGGCACCGGCCTTCACTTGTTCTTCGATGGCCGCAGGCAGCGAGGCGTTGCCTTTGCCCGCAAAGGCGAGGTTCATTGGGAAGGCATCGGCAGATTGCAGCATTCGGCCAATGTGCCAAGGGCCGGGGGTGCAGGTGGTGGCCAGCGTGCCATGCGCAGGCCCGGTGCCGCCGCCAAGCATGGTGGTGAGGCCGGAATGCAGCGCATCCTCGATCTGCTGCGGGCAAATATAATGGATGTGGCTGTCAAAGCCGCCTGCGGTGAGGATTTTGCCCTCTCCTGCGATGGCCTCGGTGCCGGGGCCCACGATGATGTCCACCCCCGGCTGGGTGTCTGGGTTGCCTGCCTTGCCGATCTTGGCGATGCGCCCGTCTTTGAGGCCCACATCGGCCTTGTAGATGCCGGTGTGATCCACGATCAGCGCGTTGGTGATGACCGTGTCCACAGCGCCTTCGGCGCGGGTGGTCTGGGCCTGGCCCATGCCGTCGCGGATCACCTTGCCGCCGCCAAATTTGACTTCTTCGCCATAGGCCAGCGCATTGCCGTTGCCCGCACGTTCGGCTGTGAGATCCCGCTCGATTTCAATGATCAGATCGGTGTCGGCAAGGCGCAGCTTGTCGCCCACGGTGGGGCCAAACATTGCGGCATAGTCAGAACGGGAGATTTTCGCAGGCATCTGTTGAGGTCTCTTTGGTTGCGCTGAGGGCGGGAGGCGCGCTCAGGGGGTCTTTTTGGGTTTCGCGGCAGCGGGCATGGCCGGGGGCTTGGACGGCTGTCGCGTGGTTTTCTTGGCGGGGGCGTCTGTCTGAGCAGAGGCCGTGGGTGTTGCGGCTTTGGTCGTCTTGGTGGGCGCAGCTTTGGGCGGTGCAGCTTTTTTCGGAGCGGTGGTTTTGGCTTTGGCAGGCGTGGCCTTCTTGGGTGCACTTTCTGGAGCCGCTGGTGCGGCGGGGGCGGCGGGTTTTGTGACGGTTGCGTCTGCGGTCGCTGTTTTTGCCGTCGTGGGTGTCGCCGGTGTGTCCACTTTCACCGCCTTTGTTTGTGTTGCCTTGGGCTTGGAGGGCGATTTGGGCGCTGTTTTGGTTTTGGTCGCAGTGGTTTTGGTCGCAGTGGTTTTGAACACCGGTTCGCTTGCGGCAGGTTTGGCGGTGACGTTTGAAGCTGGTGCAGGCGGTTTTGGAGCGGATTTGCTGGTGGTCTTTGTCGTGGTTGTGCGGGCCGTCTTGGGGGCTTTGCTGCGGGACTTGCTCGGCGCTTTTGCCGCTTTTTTCGCAGAGGGTTTGGCTGTGTTGGATTTTTTGGGGGGGGATTTGACTGGCGTGACGGGCTTGGCATCGACCGCTGTGGCGGCAGAAGACTGTGAAGAGGCGAATTGCGGTGGCTGCGTGGCGGGCAGCATCATGGAGCGCATGAAAGCGCGCGTCATGGCATGGGATGTGCGCATCTGGCGCTCAACCATCCGAGACATAAAGAGGAATCCACTCAGCGAGGCTGTGATGGAGCTTGTTGCAATCGGCGTCATCGAAATCTCCTTGAGGTTATGTCATGAGAGCGGCCCCATGACTTTCTGATTAAATCCATAGATGCGGCGCGCGCCTGATACCGGGATCAGATGCACTTCGCGTTTTTGGCCGGGCTCAAAACGCACGGCAGTACCGGCGGCGATGTCCAGACGCAGGCCATGAGCGGCGGCGCGGTCAAATTCCAATGCGGGGTTGGTCTCGGCAAAATGATAGTGGCTGCCCACCTGAATGGGCCGGTCGCCGGTGTTGGCGACCATCAATGTGGTGACTTCGGCGTTTTCATTGAGCGTCAATGTGCCGTCTGCGGGGATGAGTTCACCTGGGATCATTGCAAGTTCCAAATCAGAAAAGTGAGGCCAGCCGACACTGCGAGGCCGGAAGACAGAGGCGCCCAGAGACCGGGCGGATCATGTGGCGTGAGGGCGGCGTCCATGGTTGCGGCGAAACGGTGCATGGGGTCTCCTTCAGCGGATCGGGTTGTGGACGGTCACAAGCTTGGTGCCATCGGGAAATGTGGCCTCAACCTGCACCTCGTGGATCATCTCGGCGATGCCCTCCATGCATTGCGCACGCGTGATCACCTGTGCGCCCGATTGCATCAGATCGGCGACGGAGCGCCCATCGCGCGCGCCTTCGACCACCGCGTCGGTGATCAGGGCGATGGCTTCGGGGTGGTTGAGTTTTACGCCACGGTCCAAACGCTTGCGGGCCACTTCGGCGGCCATGGCAATCAGCAGTTTGTCCTTTTCACGAGGGGTCAGTTGCATGTGGTCAAAGCATCCATGTTCTAGGAAGGTCAGCGCCGTGCAAAAGCGTGAGCGCGGGAATGAGGGACTGGCGCAGCGCGTAGCTGTCTGCGGCCAGAATACGGGCGAAGAGCAGGCCATCGCGGATCACGCTGGCCCCGCCTGTCTCTGGCAGGAGCGCGCGTAGGGCGTCGAGATGGCGGTCGGCATTCGGGGCCGCCAGCAGCACAGTGGCCATGGCACGTGCCCCTCCTGCGATGGTGGGGCGATCGAGATGGGCCTGAACGGTGTTGGACAGTTTGACACGATCTGCAAAGAGCAGACGATTGTGACGGTGCAGTGTCACGCGATCAAAAATATGCGCTGATTGCAGGGTTTCGCCCATGGCGGTGCGGCCAAATATGACCGGTTCGACCATCAGGAAACGCGCGTTTGGGGCCATGTTGATCGTCAGACTGCGGTGCAGGGAAGCGCCTTCAAACAGGATGGTTTCCTGTGGCAGCCAATCGAGCCGTGCGTTCTCCTCAAGGGTCAGCGTCGTGTCCAAAGTGCCGGGTTTTGGGTCAATACTGCGATAGGCGCGCTCGGCGGCCTGTGTGGTGAGGGTGAGATGGCTGTTGGCGCCCGCTGCGGCAGCAACGTCAAAACGATCGCCGCCGGTGATGCCGCCTGCGGTATTGAGCAACACGGCCTGAAGGTTTGCACTGCGACCGCGCGCGTAGTTTGCATGAGGAAAGAGCACACGGCTTGACCCGGACAGGCGCAGATCGTCCAGAACCGTTTTGCCATTACGCTGTTTGCTGCGGATCTGTGCCGTGCCAATGGCGCGGGGTTGTGCCGGAGTTGAAGGCGTGTTGGCGGCCTCTGGGGCAGCCTCCGGACAAGATATATGCGTGAGCGCGGTGATGGCACTTTCTCCGAAAACGGCAGTGGGTTTCTTAACGGCTTGCATTGGTTGCGCGGATCAGAAAGGTCGCGTGCCTTATTTTTGGGCGAGATGAGATTTTGGCGTCGATGTTTTGGGCGCATTTTTGATTTTTGATGAAAAGATGGGCGATTTTGGAATGTTGGTCGGGGGAGGGATGCCGGATTGTGTTTTGGCCCCTGCAAAGGCATTTTGCCGCCAGTTTCGAATCGCACTGCAACTGGGCGATTTGGCAGGCAGGCCGTGCGTGGCCTGCATCATTTCAGTTCCCGGCACAGCCGGAGAGGGAGCCAGACATGAGCTTTGATCGCAGCATCAAAATTGCCCCATCCATTCTCTCGGCAGATTTTGCCAACTTCGGGCAGGAAATCCGGGCTATTGAAGAGCAGGGCGCCGATTGGGTGCATGTGGATGTGATGGACGGGCATTTTGTGCCGAACCTGACCTTTGGTCCCCCCGCTGTGAAAGCCTTCCGTCCGCATGTGAAGACCTTCATGGATGTGCATCTGATGATTGCGCCGGTGGACCCCTACATCGAAGCCTATGCTGAGGCGGGCGCAGATATGATCACCGCCCATGTGGAGGCCGGCCCGCATATTCACCGCACCATTCAGGCGATCAAGGCGCAGGGTGTGAAGGCCGGTGTGGCTGTGAACCCCGGCACACCGCTGGAAAGCATCGAACATGTGCTTGATCTGGTGGATATGGTGCTGATCATGACGGTGAACCCCGGCTTTGGTGGGCAGAAGTTCATCCATTCCGGCGTGGAGAAAACCCGCCGCTGCCGTGAGATGATCGGCGATCGTGAGATCCACATTCAGATCGACGGTGGCGTGACCACCGAGACCGCGCCTTTGGTGGCCGCAGCGGGCGCAGATGTCCTAGTGGCGGGCTCTGCCGTGTTCAAAGGCGGCTCTGTCGATCAGCCGCAGGTTTACGGCGACAACATCCGCGCCATCCGCGCAGCGGCAGAGGCGGCGCAGTAAAGACGCGCAAGGAAAGCCCGTCGAGCGTCATAGCTATATGGCGCTCGACGGGAGATTTTTTGGGGCCGTCAGCAGGGCGGTGTTTGGCTGGTGGTCTCGAAGGCAGGTGAGTGGACTAAGTGAGCTTTCGTTGCGGTCTACCAAGGTCCGGTATTGTTTGGCCCCACTGTTTCCCACTACATTTTAGCCATGCAAAATGCCGAAGTCCCATTTTTCCCGCCCGCCATATCCCGCACTCATGAGGTTTGCGGCACGGGCGCATTTGTTTTTGCGCTTGCCCTAGCGGCGCGATTGGGTGGCAATAAAATGTGGATCCGCGGAAACTGGGATACGACACACATCAATCCAACTGGGTTTGCCGATTTCGTGGAGCCTGCGGCACTCACAGTCTGCAACACCAAAAATCAGTCCGAGACACTTGCCGTTGCAGAAGAGGCCTTGCGCTCTGGCGCTGTATCGCTGGTGGTCATGTCTCTGAATAAGCCGTTGGGTTTGACGGAAGGACGGCGATTGCAATTGGCTGCGCGGGGTGGAATGTCCACAGGGCTGGCCATTATTCCTGAAGAGATGGGTAGCAATGCGGCGGAGACACGTTGGCGCTGTACCCCCGTATTCTCCCCCGAAGACTCGACTCTACATCGGTGGGAACTTATAAAGAACAAAATAGGAACACTGGGTGTCTTTTATGTTCGATGGGATACAGCGTCGCGTCGTCTCGTTATGGTTCCCGCGCCTCGCAAGTGATCGGGTTCTACGGCGCTGTCCGGTCGAAGCCCCTTTTGTGTTGACACTCAAACAGCAGAACGCCAATCGGATTTACTGCCTCAATCTGGCGGCAAGCCAACAGGGGCTGCATCCGGGCATGTCTTATGCAGATGCTCGCGCCTTTTGCCCTGATCTGCAAAGTAGCGTGGCACACCCTGAACAGGATCAACGGTTTCTCCAACTTCTGTGCCGATGGGCCACACGCTACTGCCCCTGGGTGGGACTAGAAGGAGAGGACGGGCTTGTGATGGACATCACTGGATCAGCCCATCTTTTTGGCGGCGAAGATGTCATGCTGGCAGATATGCGCAGCCGCCTAATGCGCGCAGGATTATCCGTGCAGATTGGTCTGGCCGATACGCGGGGCGCAGCCTGGGCGTTGGCGCATTATGGTGAAGGGATTGCTCAAAGCGGACAGACATTGGCAGCCTTAAGTGGCTTACCCGTTGCAGCCCTGCGGATTGACGAACAGATGTCGACCACCTTGCAGCGGCTTGGGCTACGTCAGATTGGAGAGCTGGTACAGACCGCCCGCGCGCCGCTTAATCGGCGCTTTGGTCCCGCGCTTTTACGACGATTGGATCAGGCCTTGGGCGATCAGCCCGAAGAGGTTTCACCCCATATTCCGCCACCCCATTATGCCGTGCGCATGACCCTGCCAGAGCCGATTGGCCTGCTATCGGATGTCATGGCAGGCACTGAACGGCTTTTGCATCAACTTTGCAGTAAACTTAAATCTCAGGAAATGGGTGCGCGGTACCTCTGCTTGTCCCTGCGCCGCGTGGATCAGGGGCACCAGCAGGTCAAGTTGCGCCTAGCCCGACCACTGCGTGATGCCCCTCGCATTTTACCCCTCTTTGAACGTGGTTTGTCCGAAATCGATGCGGGCTTTGGCATCGATATGCTGAGACTGGAGGCGACACAGGCGGAACGCCTGCCCGTGCAACAGATCAGCCATGTCTCAGATGGGGGTAAAGATAAGCTGGATGATCTGATCTCGCGGCTGGGCACGCGGATTGGGTTGGAAAATATCCTGCGTTTTCTACCGGCTGACAGCCATATACCAGAACGTAGTTTTATCATGGCCCCGACCGCATATTCTGAACCTGCAACCGGTTGGAGCAACCTGCAACCACGTCCGATCAGCCTTTTTCCACCGGAACCGATTGTCGGAACAGACGTGCAGCCCCCGAAACGGTTCCGCTGGCGGCGCATGTATCTGACCACAGGCCGCGCCACCGGGCCTGAACGTATCGCCCCTGAATGGTGGCTTGAAGATGAGAACTGGCGCTCTGGGCTGCGCGATTATTGGCGGGTGGAGACCACGCAGGGCCGCAGGCTTTGGCTGTTCTACACCCCACAAAATCCGGGTTGGTTCGTGCAAGGGGAATTCGCATGATTGAAGTCAACCGTACTCACCGCCCGGCTGAGGCGTTCCAACACGACATGCTGGGGCCCCGTATACCGGGGCAGGACTATGCTGAGCTGTGCATCACCACGAATTTCACCTTTTTAACCGGAGCCTCCCACCCCGAAGAACTGATCGCACGCGCCGCAGAATTGGGGCTGTCCGCACTTGCGATCACGGATCGAAACTCACTTGCCGGTGTTGTCCGTGCCTGGACTGCGCTGAAGCAACTTAAACGAGAAACACAGGAGCCCCTTCAAATCCGGTCCCATCAGCGGATGGATTCATCGTCGCGTCAAAATGTCGGCCAGCATAGCCCTTTAGAAGCCCCCAAGGCGACGAAGTTACCCAAACTGATCGTCGGTTGTCGCCTGGAAGTGCAGGACAGTACGGTGGATTGGGTCGCTTTGCCGCGCGACCGCGCAGCTTATGAACGGCTGACACGCCTGTTGACTTTGGGCAAACGGCGAACAGAAAAAGGGCAGTGTCTTCTTTATAGCAAAGATATGATTGCGTCCTGTAAAGGCATGATCTTGATTGCACTGCCTCAGGTGTCACTGAAGGGAGCGATTGCAGATATTCGAAGTCTTGCCCGCCATTTTCCGGGCCATGTCTTCATGGGAGCTGCCCCTCGCTATGATGGTAGCGATCAGGCCTATCTGAACGCCTGCGCACAGGTGGCGCAACGGGCCTCGGCCCCGATGGTTGCTATTGGGGATGTGCTGATGCACCGCGCCAGTCGCCGACAGCTTGCCGATATACTGACCTGTATGCGCGAACATATCACCATTGATCAGATCGGCACCCGCGCGCTGCCCAATGGTGAGCGCCGCCTGAAGGCAGGAAACGATATGGCGCGGGTGTTTCACGCGCATCCAGCCGCCCTGCGGCGCACATTGGAAATTGCAGACAAGTGCAGCTTTGATCTGAGCGAATTATCCTATGAATACCCGCATGAAGACACCGATGAGCAAACACCGCAGGAACGTCTGGAGCGTCTGGCGAAAGAGGGATTGAAGCGCCGCTACCCGGACGGCCCGCCGGATCGGGCGCTTAAGCTGATGGCAAAAGAGCTGGCCGTGGTCAAAGACCTAAATTTCCCCGCCTATTTCCTGACCGTCTATGACATTGTGCAATTCGCCAAATCCCAGGGCATCTTATGTCAGGGGCGCGGCTCTGCGGCCAATTCCATCCTTTGCTATCTCTTGGGCATCACCGATGTCAGCCCGGATATGATCGCCATGGTTTTTGAGCGTTTTGTGTCCAAACACCGGGGCGAGCCGCCTGATATTGACGTCGATTTTGAACATGAGCGGCGAGAAGAGGTGATCCAGTGGATCTATAAAAAATACGGCCGTCACCGCGCCGGGCTTTGCGCCACCGTGATCCACTTTCGCACCCGCGCAGCCATTCGCGAGGTCGGCAAAGCCATGGGGTTAAGCCAAGATGTGACCGCGGGACTGTCAGGGCAAATCTGGGGCATGACCAATGGTGGCGTTGATCTGGGCCGCATCCGTGAACTTGGCCTTGATCCAAATGACCGCCGTTTGATGCAAACCATCCGCTTGATTGGAGAAATCATCGGCTTCCCCCGTCACCTGTCGCAGCATGTGGGGGGCTTTGTCATCACTGCTGGGCGGTTGGATGAATTGGCCCCGATTGAAAATGCCGCCATGGAAGATCGCACAGTCATTTGCTGGGACAAAGATGACATTGATGCCTTGGGCATCCTTAAGGTGGATGTGCTGGGCTTGGGCATGCTCAGCTGTATCCGCAAGGCCTTTGAGCTGATGCATCAGCATGAGGGCGAGACCCTCAGTATTGCTTCGGTTCCGCAAGACGATCAGCCCACCTATAAGATGCTCTGTCGGGCGGATGCGATTGGGGTGTTTCAGGTGGAAAGCCGAGCCCAGATGAATTTCCTGCCCCGGATGAAACCGAAAGAATTCTATGATTTGGTGATTGAGGTCGCCATCGTCCGCCCCGGCCCCATTCAGGGCGATATGGTGCAGCCCTATATCCGGCGCCGAAACAGGCTGGAAAAGCCAGAACCTTTTGGCCCCGCTCTGGAGGAGGTGACCAGACGCACACTCGGCGTCCCTCTCTTTCAGGAACAGGCCTTGCAAATTGCCGTTGTGGGCGCGGGCTTCACACCAGAAGAAGCAGACCATCTGCGCCGCTCTCTAGCCTCGTTCCGACGCATGGGCACCATTGGCAAATACCGCGACAAATTCATCGCCGGCATGTTAAAAAATGGCTATTCACAAGACGTGGCCGAACGCTGTTTTGGCCAGATCGAAGGCTTTGCCGACTACGGCTTTCCCGAAAGCCACGCCGCCGCTTTTGCCATGCTGGTATATGTTTCGGCCTGGCTGAAGCGCCATCACCCAGCGATCTTTGCCTGCGCTTTGCTAAATTCTCAGCCCATGGGGTTTTATGCCCCAGCCCAGATCGTGCGGGATGTCCGCGAACACGGGGTTGAAACCCGCCCGATTTGCGTGAACCACTCGGACTGGGACAACACATTAGAACGCCGTCCTGATGGCGCTTTGGCACTTAGGTTAGGGTTTCGCCAGATCAAGGGCTTTAAGGAAGAGGATGCCAATTGGATCGTTGCTGCCCGCGGCAATGGATACCCAGACCCCGAAGCGCTCTGGCTAAGAGCAGGCGTGCGTTTGGATGTTCTGACGCGTCTGGCAGAGGCAGATGCCTTCTCGGATACGGGGTTTACCCGCCGGGATGCGCTCTGGAAAGTTAAGGCCATCCAAAGCCCGCAACCCTTGCCGCTGTTCAATGATCCGATTGATGGGGAAACCATCCATGAACCAGATGTGCAGTTACCCAATATGCAGCTGGGTGAGGAAGTGGTGGAAGACTACGTGTCGACCCGTTTGACCCTGCGCGCCCATCCTATGGAACTTCTACGCCCCAAGCTTCCCGGTCTCATCACACATGCCGCATTGCCGAATATCGCTCTGGGCCGCTATAGCGTTTGCGGCCTCGTTATCACCCGACAGCGCCCGGGCACAGCCTCTGGAGTGATCTTCCTGACACTGGAAGATGAAACCGGTGTCAGCAATGTTGTGGTTTGGCCCAAGGTCTATGAACGCTTCCGGCGTATTGTGATGGGCGGGCGGCTGCTACGTGTCACAGGATACCTGCAACGTGAAGGCATTGTCATGCATTTGATCGCGCAGGACATTCAGGACATGTCGCATAAGCTGTTTGAATTGGGACACCCGGAGCCAGAAGCCCTAACCACCGAAGGCCCCCGCACCGACGATACCCCAAAAAAAACACGCTACCCCGCCCGCGCCATGCATCCCCGAGATCAAGCGAAACGCCTGTTTCCAAGCCGGGATTTTCATTGAACCTGTCATTCGTGCAGCATGCCGAATGTGGTCTTTGGGCTCATTGCCGACATTCTCTGCAGCGCGTCATCGTGGGGATTTGGCACTGCGCTGGTTGACCTCGATTGTCGATCGGGAACGTGTACAACTAAGGTGGTCGCGCTAGGTGTCTGTGGCAATCAGCACACCTGCAACGGTCAGATCAGTCGCGGATTTCTTCGGCTGATACGCCCCAGAGGCTGGTTTTTTGCACCCAGCCTTTGTAGCCGCCTGCATTGAGGCGGCACCAGTCCAGCGTGCATTCTTCCAGTTTGGCGATCACGCCCAGCTCAAGGTGGGCGGTTGTGGGGGTGCCTTCGGTGGGGCGCACGGCGAGTGGCAGCATGTCGGTCTGGATGATCACCGTGCGGACGCCTGACAGCAGGGAGTAATGCACCCAGCCGCCGGCGCCGTCGATGTCGCGCACGCGGCGCCAGTGGCCGTATTCTGCGGTGATTTGCAGGGGCATGGATTTGCGGGTGAAGACCCAGTCGATGCGATGCGTGCGGGAGGGGCCGCGCCGCACATTGGCCTTGGAGGCTTTGAGCGACACATAACGCGGCAGGGGCAGGTTGGTGACCGGGCCCCGTTTGATTTTGGCAACGGCCACGTCTGATGGTGCCGTCTCGGTCTGTGCCGTGACGGAAGTTGTAAGGGCCAGAAGCAATGCCACGACCAAGCCCACAAGAGAATTTCGACCCAAGGAGAACATGTTGCCTGATTTTTTCTGCTCTGAAGGTGCGGAGGGGTTCTTGTGCCCCGCTGACCTGTGATGCAGTGTGGCACCAACGCGCTGGATTGAAAAGCACTGGGAGGCCCCGCATGCCAAAGCAACGTCTGAGTGTTGTCGTTACGCGACGCTTACCTGAAGCGGTTGAGACAAGGCTGTCAGAACTGTTTGATGTGCGGCTGCGGGATGACGACAGCCCTATGACCCGCGAGCAATTGTCCGCGGCGATGAAAGACGCGGATGTTCTGGTGCCCACGCTGAGCGACAAGATTGACGCCAATATGATTGCACAGGCCGGTGAGCGTCTGAAGCTGATCGCCAATTATGGAGCGGGTGTGGATCACATTGATGTGGCCTCTGCGCGCCAGCGCGGTGTGCTGGTCTCTAACACGCCGGGCGTGAGTGCGGATGATACTGCCGATATGGCTTTAGCCCTGATTTTGGGCGTGACCCGCCGCGTCAGCGAAGGTGTGCAGCGCATGCAATCGGGAGAATGGGATGGTTGGGCCCCCACCACGCTTTTGGGTGGCCGGGTCAGTGGCAAGCGGCTTGGCATTCTGGGCATGGGGCGCATTGGCACCGCTGTGGCACGGCGTGCGCACGCCTGTGGCATGCAGATCCATTATCATAACCGCCGTCGCCTGCGCCCGGAGATTGAGGAGCAGTATGAGGCGACCTATTGGGAAAGCCTTGATCAGATGCTGGCGCGGATGGATGTGGTCTCGATCAACTGTCCGCACACGCCTTCGACGTTCCACCTGCTCAATGCGCGGCGTCTGAAGCTGATGAAACCTTCGGCTGTCATCATCAACACTTCGCGGGGGGAAGTGATTGATGAAAACGCCATGGTGCGCGCGCTGAGAACCGGTGCGTTGGCTGGGGCGGGACTGGACGTTTATGAACATGGTCATGAAGTGCACCCTGATCTGCGCGGGGTGCCCAATGTGGTGTTGATGCCGCATATGGGCTCTGCCACAGTGGAAGGGCGCATTGAGATGGGCGAGAAGGTCCTGATCAACATCAAAACCTTTGATGATGGGCACCGTCCACCGGATCTGGTTGTGCCTGCGATGCTCTGAGCGCGATGCGCGCCTTTGTTGGCATCCCTATTGAGGGCCGCGCGGCGGATGCCGTGGCGGATGTGCAGGAGCGGTTGTCGGTCGGACGTCCGGTGTCGCTTGCCAATCTGCATGTGACGCTCGCCTTTCTGGATGAACAACCCATGGAGCAGCTTGAAGCGCTGCACGAGGAGCTGGAGCTTATCCGTGTGCCGTCCTTTGAGATGACCCTGAAAGGTATTGATTTGTTTGGCGCGCCGCGCAGCCGGTTGTTGGCACTATTGGTCGCGCCCGATTCTCATTTGATGGCTTTGCAGGCCGATGTGGCCAAGGCGGCTCGGCGCGTGGGCATGAAACTTGAGAAACGCAGGTTTCGCCCGCATGTGACCCTGTGCCGGTTTCGCGATGGGCAGCATGCACCTGAAAAAATCCAAGGGGCGATTTCACGCGGGGCGCACTACGATATGTGGCCAATCGATGTGTCGGAATTCGCGCTTTACCGATCTTCTCTGACACAGGATGGGGCGGTCTACGACGTATTGAGTAGCTATCCTTTGTTGGCGATGCCTTACGACTGACCTAAGCTGAAGGTTGGGTGGGCGCGGGCCCTCCGGCATTTTTGCGAGGGGAGTTTTGAGATGAATCGTTTCTTTTCATGTGTTTCACTGGCCGGTCTGTTGGCCACCGGCGCTTTGGCGCAGGATGCGGCGGATGCGGTTGCACCAGAGGTCGGCTCTGAGTTGGGCGGGTTTGTGCCAGACAGGCTGAAGGCGGCGCAGACCTCCAAAGACGCTGGAACACCTACGCAGGCGGACCGTTGGATGGTGGCGGCGGCGCATCCTTTGGCCGTTGACGCCGGTGCGGATGTGTTGCGGGCCGGGGGCACGGCGGCGGATGCCATGGTTGCGGTGCAGACGGTGCTGGGGCTGGTGGAGCCGCAGAGCTCGGGCCTTGGTGGCGGGGCGTTTCTGGTTTGGTATGATGCCGAGAGCGGCGCGGTGACCACATTGGACGGGCGTGAAAAAGCCCCTTTGGCGGCGACGCCCAAACTGTTTCTGGATGACAATGGCGCGCGCATGAAGTTCTTTGATGCGGTTGTTGGCGGTCGGTCCGTGGGCGTGCCGGGCACGCCGATGCTGCTTGAGGAGGCGCACCGCCGCTGGGGGCGCAGCGCCTGGCCCGGTTTGCTTGACGCGGCGATTGGCCATGCGGAGACCGGTTTTACGGTTTCTCCCCGGCTTGCGGGTGCTGTGGCCAAGGATGCAGAGCGGCTTTCAAGCCATCCCGCAACGGCGGCCTATTTCCTGCCCGGTGGTGCGCCATTGGCGGAAGGCAGTGTGTTGCAGAACCCGGAGTATGCAGAAAGCCTGCGCCTGATGGCAGAGTATGGCGCGGATCCGTTTTATACCGGTGAGATTGCCACCGATATTGTGGCCACGGTGCGCAATGCGGACAATCCCGGTGTGCTGACCAATGTGGATATGGCGCTCTATCAGGTGCAGCAGCGCGATGCGGTTTGTGTGGAATATCGCGACCATGATGTGTGTGGCATGGGGCCGCCTTCCTCTGGCGGGCTGACCGTCGGTCAGATCCTTGGCTTGGTTGCGCCCTATGATTTGGCAGGCATGGGGCCGGAAAGTGCCGAGGTCTGGCGTCTTATCGGGGATGCCTCGCGGTTGGCCTTTGCGGATCGGGGGCGCTACATGGCGGACAGTGATTTTGTACCCGTGCCCACCGAGGGTTTGATCGCGCCAGAGTATCTGGCGGAGCGGGCCAAGCTGCTGTCTGGTGAGAAGGCGTTGGAAAGCGTGGCGCCGGGCACACCGGAGTTTGATCACGCGCTGCATTGGGGCGATGGGCAGAGCTTTGCACAGCCGTCCACCTCTCACATCTCGATTGTGGACAGCTATGGCAATGCTTTGTCGATGACGACCACCATTGAGAATGGCTTTGGCAGCCGGGTGATGGCGCGGGGATTTCTGCTCAACAATGAGCTGACAGATTTCTCGTTCCGCTCACACAATGATGGCGTGCCGGTGGCCAATCGGGTGGAGCCGGGCAAGCGGCCGCGTTCTTCGATGGCACCGACCATCGTGCTCAAGGATGGGGTGCCAAGCTTGGTGATTGGCAGCCCCGGCGGCAGCCGGATCATTGGCTATGTGGCCAAGACCATCATTGCGCATCTGGATTGGGATCTGGACGTGCAGGCTGCGATTGATCTGCCGCATCTGGTGAACCGCTTTGGCACCTATGATGTGGAGAGCGGCACAGGGGCGGTGGCGCTGGCGGGGCCATTGTCGGAGATGGGGTTTGAGATGAATGAGCGCGACCTCAACTCCGGCCTGCACGCGATTTCTCTGGGCACCGCGTTGCAGGGGGGCGCGGATAAGCGCCGCGAAGGTCTCGCTTATGGGGAATAGCGACGCTTGACCTCTCAACCCAAGGGTTTTACCCGACTGGGAGGAGCAGAGGGATGAGAGGGAAGACCATGGGGGATGCATTGGATATGGTGCGCAATGAGGATGGGATTGCCGCAGCGCTTGGCGTGTTGAAGCAACAGTTTGGCGAGGCCTGTCACACCGGGCAGGCCATGCGCGCCCAGCACGGGCACACCACCACATGGATCCCCACGCAGGCCCCCGATGCGGTGATTTTTGCCAAATCGACAGAAGAAGTGGCGGCCATCGTCAAGATCTGCGCCACCCATAAGGTGCCGGTGATTGCCTATGGCACCGGCACGTCGCTGGAAGGCCATGTGAACGCCCCGGCCGGGGGCGTTTGCATCGACATGAGCGAGATGAACAAGATCCTTGCGGTGCATGATCAGGATCTGGACTGTGTGGTGCAGCCGGGGGTGACCCGCGAGCAGCTGAACCTGCATCTGCGGGATCAGGGGTTGTTCTTTCCGATTGATCCGGGGGCCAATGCCTCGCTTGGCGGCATGGCTTCGACGCGGGCGAGTGGCACCAATGCGGTGCGCTATGGCACGATGAAAGACAATGTTCTGGCGCTGGAGGTGGTGCTGCCGTCTGGCGAGGTGATCCGCACCGCCAGCCGGGCCAAGAAATCCAGCGCGGGCTATGATCTGACCCGGTTGATGATCGGTGCGGAAGGCACATTGGGCATCATCACAGAGATCACGTTGAAATTGCAGGGCATTCCAGAAGCCATGTCCTCCGCCCGCTGTTCCTTTGACAGCGTGGATGCGGCCTGTCAGGCGGTGATGGCGACCATTCAATACGGTATCCCCGTGGCGCGGATTGAGCTTCTGGATGCGATGAGTGTGCAGGCGGCCAATGCCTATTCCAAACTTGATCTGCCGGAGACACCGCTCCTTCTGCTCGAGTTTCACGGCTCAGAAAGCGGTGTGGCGGAGCAGGCAGAGATGTTTGGTGCCATTGCCGAAGACGCCGGTGGCAGAGGCTTTGTCTGGACCACCAAGCCCGAGGACCGCACCAAGCTCTGGCAGGCGCGCCATGATATGTATTGGGCGTCATTGCAGCTGCGCCCTGGTGCAAAAGGTGTGTCCACGGACGTCTGTGTGCCGATTTCACGGCTGGCAGAATGTGTGGCGGCTGCCTCTGAAAAGGCGGCGGAACTAGGTCTGTTGGCCCCGGTTGTGGGGCATGTGGGAGATGGCAATTTTCACACGCTGCCGCTGATTGATATGGAGAATGCCGAGGAGGTCGCCAAGGCGGAAGGCTTTGTCAGCTGGCTCAATGATCTGGCAATTTCCATGGGCGGCACCTGCACCGGTGAGCATGGCATTGGGCAGGGCAAGAAGCCGTATCTGCGCAAAGAGCTTGGCGGGGCTGTCGATGTGATGGCGGCGGTGAAGGCGGCGATTGACCCGGATGGGATCATGAATCCGGGGAAGATTTTGTGAAGGGTTTGAGCAGGGTTGTTTGGCTGCTTTGAGCCCAAACTTCTGCGATACCGCAACGCGGCGAATGTCTGCTAGACGGCGTCTAGCCAAATTTCTGCAAAACCGAAGGTGGCCTAACCACACAAAGCAGCCAAGGATTTTTATGGGCTTTGGTTTGCCGCCCGCTTGCCCCATGGCCGAGTGATTACAAACGCCAGCATGCCACCTAATGTGAAAACAAACACGAAGAACAAGATTGAGTAGGGAACATAGAGTAGAGAAAAAACTGCGAGGAATGTCATTCCCAGAAAAGTAGTAACACTCAATAAAACTTTAAGTACTCCAGAGAACTGCACTGGCTTGATTTTCCAATCATTGGCCCGCCAACACCAGAACAAACGCGCCATCGGTGCCAAAGCCAAACACCACCAAAAAATAGCAAAAAGAGTTGAGCCAGGAGCGTGCGCGATACCCGCAACCTCAAATGAAAGCTTATCTGCGAATGTGGCGCGGCGCTCAATAAAGCCATAAGATATGTCGATGTATTCGGGATAGGCATCGCCAGAAGGCCTGCCATTTTCCACAATGGTTCGCCCACGACCCCAGTGATCAAAATCGGGTTTATACACCAAACCTCGTACTACGTCATAGACACTGCATGATTGAGCGTTGTGTGAACTGTTACACCTTATGATGAGTGCGTCCGATAGAGGGGTGGCTGCCAATAAGTGCCCCTCGCTATCAAAGACGATGACTTGCGAGGGATCAGCAAAGATTATGCCATCACCGAACAAAATGGCAAATTCGACCTCTCCGAATTCTGGCAGCTCGACCTTTTCGCGTTGACCAAAGTAAGGAGAGTGAGCAGAGGCGATAGTGGCCGAAACGAATACGGCAAAAATCAAAAACGATATGAGTTTCATAGCACGTGACTGATCCACAGAACATTTGGATTCGATATGGTCATATTCACTGATCGCCGCAAGCGAAGCGGCCATTGGCGCAGTTGCAGTGAAATGTTGTTATGTCCACAAAGCCGCCTTTGAACAGCGTGGTTTATAGATGGTTCAGTTGCGCCCTTTCAGATCTCACCGATACACCTCATCCTCTCCCGGGAAGCTGCGGTCTTTGACTTCTTCGGCATATTGGCCAACGGCGCGTTCGATGGCGGGGCCGAGGTCGCCGTAGACTTTCACGAACTTTGGCGTCCATTCGTTCAGGCCCAGCATGTCCTCAAGCACGAGGATCTGGCCGTCACAATCGGCAGAGGCCCCAATACCGATGGTGGGGATCGGGATCTGTTTGGTGATCTTGGCGGCCAGAGGCTCCACCATACCCTCAAGTACGAGGGAGAAGGCCCCTGCCTCGGCCACGGCGCGGGCGTCTTCTTCGTGGATCGCCCATGTGTCTTCATCGCGGCCCTGGGTTTTGAAGCCGCCCATCACATGGCTGGATTGTGGGGTGAGGCCGATATGGGCCATCACCGGGATGCCACGCTCGGTCAGGAAGCGGATGGTTTCGGCCATGCGTTTGCCGCCCTCCAGCTTCACCGCGCCGCAGCCGGTTTCTTTCATGATCTTGGCGGCGTTGCGGAAGGCGACTGAGGGGCTTTCTTCATAGGTGCCAAAGGGCATGTCCACCACGATCAGTGCCTTTTGCGTGCCGCGCACCACGGCTTTGCCATGCATGATCATCAGATCCAGCGGCACACCCACGGTGCTTTCCATGCCGTGCATCACCATGCCGAGGCTGTCGCCGACCAGAATAAAATCTGCGTATTTGTCCACGATGGCGGCGGTGTGCGCGTGATAAGAGGTCAGCGAGACAATTGGCTCACCGCCCTTGCGGGCGGCAATCTGCGGAACGGTGGTTCGGCGGATGGGAGTTTGCGTGCTCATGGTGTCACCACTCTTTGGTCAATCAGAAGAATGTCGCCAAAGGCGACGGAGATCATGATGGCAGTTGGGCCGGTGAGCGGCCCGTCAATCACAGTGAGACTTTCGGCGGCGACGATGTCCAGCCCTTTCAGGCTGGCGCGTGGTTCGGCTGCGATGGTGTCTGTGATGATTTTGGACAGGGTTGCCACGGTTGTGCCCGTTGCGGTGCTGGCTTGCGCGGCATCAAGCGCGCGCGACAGCACGAGGGCAGCGACGCGGTCTTCGGTCGAGAGGCGCACGTTGCGCGAGGACATGGCCAGCCCGTCAGCCTCGCGCACGGTGGGGGCGCCGATGATGGTGACTGGCATGTGCAGATCG
Organism: Shimia sp. R11_0; assembly: GCF_017744035.1. Taxonomy (NCBI): domain Bacteria; kingdom Pseudomonadati; phylum Pseudomonadota; class Alphaproteobacteria; order Rhodobacterales; family Roseobacteraceae; genus Shimia; species Shimia sp. R11_0. The sequence continues at coordinate 821,341 of NZ_JAGHQY010000001.1, forward strand.
GCGACCATACGTTTGATCACCTGAAGCTGTTGGTAGTCTTTTTCGCCAAAGACCGCGGTGTCTGGCTGCACGATATTAAAGAGCCGCGCCACCACGGTTGTCACTCCGCGGAAGTGGCCGGGGCGTACAGCGCCATGCAACACATTTGCAAGATGGGTGGTTTCCACAATGGTTTCGTCACCGGGGGGATACATCGTGTCCACCTCCGGCAGGAAGACCACATCCACGCCCGCCTCCCGGAGCATGGCGAGATCGCCACTTTCATTGCGGGGGTAGGCCTCCAGATCGGCAGACTCGCCAAACTGTGTCGGGTTGACGAAAATCGATACAACCACAGCCTCTGCTTGGGACTGCGCGGTTTCTATCAGGCTCATGTGGCCCGCATGTAGAAAACCCATGGTGGGCACCATGCCGATGGTTTTCCCCTGTTTTCGCAGGGCGGCGACCGCATCGCGGCACTCTGAAACTGAGCGGCAGATCAGCATTCTGCTCTGTCTCCTTAAAAGGTGGGGAGCGGTGTAACGAGGCCGCTGCGATGCAGCAAGGGTTTTTGCGGCAACGTGGCGTCGCATTCGCGCATTTAAGCGTCGGCTGGGCCGTGCGTTTGTTGTGTAATAAGGTACAGTCTGGCGAAAAATTCATGCTTCTGTGGGAGTCGTCTGTCGTATGAAAACGAATGTCAAAGCTCTGGTTGTAGGCGGCGGTGCCGTTGGGACCTCTATTGCCTATCACCTCGCCAAGGCGGGCTGGGATGATGTGATGCTGATCGAACGCGATGAGCTGACATCGGGGTCAACTTGGCACGCCGCAGGTTTGTTGCCGCTGTTCAACATGTCCTATGCGACCACCCACATCCACAAATACTCTGTGGACTTCTACAAGACCCTGGAAGAAGAAACCGGTCTTAATGCGGGCTTTGCGGTTGTGGGCAATCTGCGTATGGCGCAGACGCAAGAGCGTATGGACGAATATATGCTCTATGCCTCCACTGCAGAGACCTGTGATGTGGCCTATGAGTGGCTGACACCTGAGCAGATCAAAGAGCGCTGGCCGCTGATTGAAACCGGTGATCTGAAAGGCGCAATCTACCACACTGAAGACGGCTATATTAACCCGGCGGACGTGACCCAGGCGATGGCCAAAGGCGCGCGCCAGCGTGGCGTGGAAATCGTGCGCAAGATGCAGGCGGATGCCTTCCACTGGAACGGCACGCATTGGGAAGTCACCTGTACTGTGATGGTGGAAAAAGGTGGCAACCTTGTGCCGTCTGAAGAGCAGGTTGTGATCACCGCAGAGCATGTTGTGACCGCATCCGGCAACCACGCACAGCGCACCGCGAAGATGCTGGGCATCAAGATGCCTGCGATCCCGGTGGAGCACACTTTCATCGTGATGGACAAAGATCCGGAGCTGGTGAAGTGGCGTGAAGCGGGCAACCCGGAGCACCCTGTTGTGCGCGATGCAGACAATGAATCCTATGCCCGTGAAGAGCGCGGCGGCTGGATCCTTGGCATCTATGAGCGCGGCGCGCCTGCGCAGTTTGAGCATGGTGTGCCTGACAGCTTCCGTGCGGATCTGTTCCCGCTGGATCTGGACCGGATCGCAGAACAGTATATGGCGATGGCGGAGCGTGTGCCATCCTGTGCGGAATCCGGCCTGAAAGACGATTTCAACGGCCCCATCTGCTACACCCCTGACGGCAACCCGCTGGTGGGTCCGGCACCGGGACTGCGCAACATGTGGCTGGCCGAGGGCTTCTCCTTCGGGATCACCGCCGCAGGTGGCACCGGCTACTACCTCGCACAGATGATGGTAGACGGCGAAGCCGAGATCGACATGGCGTCGCTCGACCCGAAACGGTATTCCTCCAACTGGATGACCACCGAGTTTGCGGCACGCAAGAACGAAGAGTGCTATGAGCACGTCTACATCCTGCACCACCCCGACGAAGAGCGCCCAGCCTGTCGTCCGCTGCGCACCTCGCCAGCGTTTGATCGCCAGAAAGAAAAAGGCGCACAGTTTGGTTGGGTCAACGGTTGGGAGCGGCCAAACTACTACGGTCCGGTGGATGCACCATCCAACTTTGATGAGGAAAACCGCTCGTTCCGCCGTGGTGGCTGGTGGCAGTATGCTGTCGAAGAAGCCAAGGCGATCCGCAACGGTGTGGGTCTTATCGATGCAACCGCCTTTACCAAGCATGTTGTCAAAGGCCCCGGTGCCACCCAATTCCTGGATTGGTTCACCTGTAACAAGCTGCCAAAGGTTGGCCGCATCAACCTGACCTATGCTTTGACCTCTGCGGGCACCACGCGCACCGAATACACCATCGTGCGCAACGGTGAGAACAACTACTATCTGGTCTCCGCCGGTGCGTGGACCGAGTATGACGCCGACTTCCTGCGCAAGGCGGCTGAGGACAAGATGGAAGAGTTCGGATATATTGAGATCCAGGACGTCACCACGCAGTGGGGTGTCTTTGCCATCGCTGGTCCGAAGTCCCGTGATGTGCTCAAGAAGGTCATCAATGATGCGGACAAGGACACCGCGCTGTCCAACAAGCGGTTCCCATGGCTGTCCGCCAAGCAGATCGAACTGGGCATGTGCCCTGTGAATGCGATCCGTGTGGCTTACACTGGTGAGCTTGGCTGGGAGCTGCACCACCCGATCGAGATGCAGAACTACCTCTGGGATCTGCTGGTTGAGGCTGGTGCGGAGTTTGACATGAAGCTGGTTGGCGCGCGTGCGCAGAACTGGCTGCGTCAGGAAAAATCCTACCGTGCGTTTGGCACCGAGCTGGGCCGTGATGCGACCCCAGCAGAGGCGGATCTGCCACGCTTTATTGACCTGGAGAAAGAGTTCCACGGCAAGGAAGCGATGCTGGAAACCGGTGTGCGTGTGAAATGCTGCACGCTGCTGATTGATGGCCCGGATGATGCGGACCCATGGGGCCGTGAGGCGCTTTATACGCCAGAAGGTGAGCGCGTTGGGCGTCTGACCTCCGGTGGCTATTCGGTGGCCTTCGAGAAATCCATCGGCATGGGCTACGTGAAGCCTGAGCTGGCGGTGGAAGGCACCAAGCTGCAGGTCAAGATTCAGGACAAGCTCTGGGATGCGGTTGTGACCTGCGACAGCCCATATGATCCAAAGAACGAGACCATTCGTCAGAACGGCTAAGGGTTCTCACATCAAAAAAAGAACGCCCCGCAGATTTGCGGGGCGTTTTTGTTTTCTGTTTCGTGCAAAGGGACGGTCAGTATTCGCCTTTGGTGATCACGCCGTCGCCGTCTTTGTCGATGTTGTCAAACCAGGCGCGCATGGCGGTGTCCATTTCTGCACGGGTGACGCGGCCATCCAGATTGAGATCGGTGTTGGCGCGAGAGAGCCCGGCCACCGCGCGTTTTGCCAGTGAGGTGGGGTTGGATTCCGCTTCTGCTGCACGGGCCTCGTCAAAGGCAGTGTATTCCGCGTTGTCCAGCGCGCCATCACCGTCCTTGTCGAAGGTTTCAAAGATGCGTTTGCGGGTTTCTTCCACTTCGGCCCATGTGATGGTGCCATCTGCGTCCATGTCCCAATCATCTGCTGCGGCCAGCGTCGGAGCTGCGAGCAGAGAAAAAGACACAAGGGCACTGCCAATCAAGAAGTTACGCATGGGATTTCCATTCTGCTGAAACTGTTGTTACAGGCATCATAGGTTGTGCGCGGCCCGCTGTCAGCCCGCAGAAAGCTCATCAAAGCATTCCAGCGCCTTGCCCGCGTACATCATGGCGGGCCCGCCCCCCATCTGGATCGCCATGGCGAGCACGTCAGACACCTCTTCCCGTGTTGCGCCCGCTTTGACCAGCGCATCGCAATGCAGCGAGATACAGGGTTCACAGCGGCTGACGATGGCCATACCAAGCGCGACAAACTCTTTGGTTTTGAAGTCAAGAACGCCCCCCTCCTTCACGGTTTTTCCCAAGGCCCCAAAGGCTTTGGCCGTGTCGGGGATCGTCTTGTTCAATCCACGCAATTGGCCGCGTGTGTCGTTGAGTTTTTCGGTCCAGCTCATGTGTCGCTCCATAGAAGTTTGGCGACACCATATGCGAAAGATTGAATGTTAAATTGACGGAGATCAAACAGCCTCTGCGTTTGGACAGGATATTTGTCAGCGCTATGATTTTGTGAACTGTATCAGTAGGTTGTTGGCAGGCATTTCGATGGTTTGCGCTAGGAGAAGGGCCCGTGTCGCGGCAAAATCGGCAAGGTCTACGTCTGACTTATAGCCAATCTCGGGATCCTGGCCGCGCAGGTCTGCATCAAAGCGCTGATCTCCTTCGCTGACCAGTTCGCCGTTCCGTTTGAAGGGGCCATACATCAGAAGGTGCCCGCCGGGGGAGAGCGCTTTGCCGGCTTCGCAGATCAGCACCTCTGCTTCCTGTGAGCTGATCAGGTGCAGCAGGTTGGCGAGCAAGATGACATCCGGCGCGCTGACATCCTGTGACCAGCCGGGCGCCGTTGCATCGAGGGCTTGGGGCGGGCGCAGGTTGGCAAGGTTTGTCTCATCGACATAGGCCTGAATGCTGGCGCGGCGACTGGCGTCGATTTCTGTGGGTTGCCAGATTAGGGTGGGGAAAGCCTTGGCGTAGGCCACGATGTGCTGACCTGTTCCGCTCGCGATTTCAACGACTTGGCCGGAGGCTGGCAGCAAGGGTGCCAAGGCGTCGATGAGCGGGGTGACATTGCGCGCAGCGGAGGGTGCAAAGAGTTTTCCGGCTGAATCTGGGGTGGCCACAGAGGCGCTGTCTGGCAGGTTGAGGCGACGGGGCATTAGGAAAACCTCCTTGGGTCAAGCGCTTGGCGGGTGGCGGCATCCAGCTCGGATGGCTGGCCTGAAATCAGATCGGCGATCAATTGTGAGGCGGCAGGCGCGGATTGAAACCCGTAACCGCCCTGTCCGGCCACCCAGACAAAAGTGGGGTCTTGCCTGTCGGGACCAAGGGCGAGGTTGCGATCGGGTGTAAAGCTGCGCAGCCCGGCCCAGCTGGCCTCTAGGTGGGTGACCTCTTCGGTGACAAATTCCTGATATCTGGCAATGCCTTCCGCCAGAACCATGTCGTCTGGCCAGGCATCAAAGGGGGCCATTGGGTCCTCTTCAGCAGGAGAGATGATCAGGCTGCCTGCGTCTGGTTTGGCGTACCAGTGTTCATGCACATCCAGAAGCATAGGCCAATCGCGCAGATCATATCCGCCGGGGGCCGGGATGCGTGCCATGGAGCGCCGCATTGGCGTGATGCCAAGCGGGGCGATGCCTGCGTGACTGGCGATGTGATCGGCCCAGGCACCGCTGGCGTTCAGGAGGAGTCTTGTCTCATATACGGCGGTGGGTGTCTGTACCTGCCAGCCGGAAGATATACGTTTGATTCCAGTGACGTGTTGCTCTGTGAGTACATCGCCACCATGCGCGCGGCAGGTTCTGGCACACCATTGCAGAAAGCGGTCTGTGTCGATGTCTGAGGCCTCTTGATGCAGGGCGGCATAGGCGGTGACGGTGCGGTTGATGATGGGCACGCGTTGGTGGGCCTCATCGAGCGGAATGGGGGTGGCGTCAAAGTTGTCGCAGGCCGCAGAAAAAGCATCGCGGTCTTCCGATTTGGCAAGAAACATCACGCCGCGCGGAGAAAGAAATCCGCCATCGGTTGTGGCAAAGAATGCGGCGCTGGCGCGGCTCAGGGCGATGGTGCTCGGCAGGCCATAGTTCTGTTCAAACATCGCGGCGGAGCGGCCGGAAGCGTGATAGCCCAGAGCGGTTTCGCGTTCTAATACAAGGGTTTTCCCGAGGGGTGCCAACCGTGCGGCAGCGGAAAGCCCTGCGATGCCGCCGCCGATGATGAGGAAGTCTATCATGCTTCATCCAATCTATCGGTCGCCGGAGGCGGCGTTGGGGTGAGGGCAGTGAGGCGTTGATAGAGGGTGTCGTCCATCTGAAAGGAGAGTGCATCCAAGGAAGGTTGGAGCTGTTTCAGAGTGCGTGCCGACAGAATGGGACTGGGGCCTGCGGGATGGCGGGCGGCCCATGCGGCCGCGAGTGTAGCGGGATGCGTTTGGTATTCCTCTGCAATGTCAGGGAGTTGTGCGGCTGCTGCATGCATCCAATCAACGTTATAGCGCGCGGTGTAGTAGGGATCAGAGGTCAGGCGGCCTTCGCCTTGTCCCTGTTTGTATTTGCCTGTCAGAAGCCCGCCGCCGAGGGGAGAATAGGTGGCGGCAAGAATGCCGAGATCGGCGCACATGGGCAGGATTTCGACCTCGGCCTGCCGCTTCACCAGATTGTACATCGGTTGAAAGACATCAATGCGAGCGCCGTGTTTTTCTGCGGCCCAAGCGGCTTTGACCACTTGCCATGCGGCGAAGTTTGAGAGGCCTATGTAGCTGATGTTATTTAGAGATTTCTGTTGCGCGAAGAAGTTCAAGGTCTCTTCCAGGGGGGTATCCGGGTCAAAGCGGTGCAGGTAGAGGATATCCACATGATCCATCTGAAGGCGTTTGCGGGAGATATCAAATTGCGCGGCGAGATTGGCGGTGCCTGCGCCTCCGGTGTAGCCGACCTTGGTGGCGATCAGCAAGGATGCGCGCTCCTGTTTGATCAGGGCGCCGAGAATTTCTTCTGACTTTCCAGAGGCATACGCATAGGCCGTGTCGAAGTGGTTGATGCCAGCGGCGCGGCAGGCGGCATACATTTCTGCGCTGTCGCGCTCTGAGGCGGCCTTTCCAAATTGCATGGTGCCAAAGGAAAAACGGCTGATCGGCGTGCCATCGGGGCTGGTAAGGGTCTGTGACATGGGGCGACGTTGCCATGCAGCGCGGTCGGAGAAAAGCCCCGAAGTTGGGCCCGCAAGGGGGCAGGTTAAGGTTTGGGCGCTGCAAATTGGCGTGTCTGTATTGCGTCGGTATTACAGCCATATCGCGTCGGTGGATTTCTACGCCGCCCCATGCCGCTGATCCGGCGTTAACCGCTCTCACCGGATGTTTCAGAGGCGCGGTCATGGGGTGCAGGCAGCGTACAGCCCAGATCATAACACCGGGTAAGCAAAGCGTCACGGCGCGGCGCAGAGCCGGTGGCCCCGCAGAGCAATTCCAGATGACGGGGCGCAAGGCCGAAGTAACCGAAGGTGCCATTGATCCATGCGGTTTCAAGCGCGGCACGCTGACCTGTGCTGTCGATCTCATCAGAGCTGGCACCGGCGGGGACCAGCAACAGCCCACTGCGCGGTGGCTGAAGGGAAGCGTCGGGCGTGTCGAGCTGGTCATAGGCCCAGCCCCAGCACCAGACCCGATCCACCCATCCCTTCATCATGGCGGGCATGCCCCACCAATAGAGCGGGAAGACCAGACAGATTGCATCGGCCCGCGCAATACGCGCGTGCTCTTCAGGCAAATCTGGTGGCAGGTCTGTGGTGCCGTTGCTGCTGATGTCTTCCATCGACCAGATGGGGGAGAAACCTTCGGCGTGCAGATCCGCCAGTTCGGTGGTGTGCCCAGCAGCCCTTGCGCCCTCCATGAAATAGCGTGCGGCAGCGGCGCTGAAGGAGTGTGGGTTTGGGTGATCCAGAACGGTGAGAACGTGCATTTTGACCTCTTTGACGTGCTGTACAGATGGCAATTGAGGGCAGTTTAAGATCTCAGGTAAACTTGAGGTCAAATCAAAAAGAACAATTACTTTCAGTAGTTTGAAAAGCCCGACCCCAACAAAGGAAACGACAGGACGTTGGGGTCGGGAGAAATGGTCGCACAGCGCCTGGGAAGCGCGGGAAGCGTGCGACCGGGATCGGGGCAGAGAAATGGGATGAAAACTGCCCCGAAAGAGATTACTTATCCGCGCTGTCGGGCACGCGCAGTGGGGGTGTCGGCGTTGTGAGCACAAGCGATGTCGAGATGGGCGCCGTCGGGAGGGGAGCAGCGCAGGCATGTGCTGGATCTGCGCGCAGTGGGGTGCTGCCAAGACCAAGCACCAATGCGCCGGTGGCGATGGTCAGCCCGCTGCCGAAGATGGTCAGGACAACAGTTTTGGCGATGGTGGGCAGGGAGGGAAACATCTCTCAGTCCTTTCTTTTGTGCAGTTTTCTGCTGGGGTTACCGATCAGTAAACCAACGTTGGGTCACGAATATTGACAGGGCATGCCAAAGACTTGACAGCAGGCGTCAAAGCCTGTGATGCACGTCACATGCCCGTGATCGCGACAGGCGGGCGTGTTGTCAGATACAAGTTTTTCATGTGAGGTGGGCCGTGGCCGCCATTTCTTCGATTTATGCGCGCAAGCAGATTGCCAATGCGGTGCGTCTTTCAGACAAAGCGCCGCTTTATGACATGGTTGATCTGACACCGGAGACGGCACAGGACCCCTCTGTCATGGTGCCTTTTCCGCTGTATCTGGATCTGCTGGAGACCATCGCAGAAAGCGAATGGCCGGATTTGCAGTTTCACATGAAGACCTGCGCCAGCATGCGGTGTGACGAGTTTGGGGTTTTTGGTCTGGCGTTCAAAACCGCGCCGACCATCCAGCAGGGATTTCAGCGGATTTCGCAATACATTCGCCTGCACAACCGTGTGTCTGATTTCTATGCCGAGCAGAGGGGCGATCAATATGTCTGGTCGGTGAAGGGCCCGCCGGTGACACGGCTGGGGGCGGCGCTGTCGCATGAAGCGGCGCTGGCGACCACCTTGACCCTATGTCGGGAGGCGACAGGCACGGCGCTAACGCCCAAGCATGTGCAGTTTGTGCATGAGCGTGAGGGGTCAATTGAGGCCTTGGTGGCCCATTTCGGGTGTGAACCGCAGTTTGGGGCCGAAACAGATGCGATGATCTTTGACATGGCACAGGTGACGCAGGCCAGCGCGTTGGGTGATGTGGCGATCTGGGAATATATGACGCAGCAGCTTGATCAGGCGCTGGAGCAACTGGATGGCGAAGTCTTGCCATTTGAGGCGCAGGTGATTGAGGAAATCGCCAAATTGCTGAGTGGCGGGGTGCCGCATTTGTCGGAGGTGTCTTCTCTTATGGGACTCGGGGAGCGCACGTTCCAGCGGCGTTTGTCGGAGCGTGGCAAGACCTTTCAGGCGCTGGTGGATCAGGCGCGGCATCAATTGGCCCAGCAGCTTGTTGCGGCGTCGAGCTACTCTCTGGTGGAGATTGCGTTTTTGACGGGATTTTCCGAGCAGAGCGCCTTTTCACGGGCTTTCAAACGTTGGTCAGGGCAGTCACCCAAGGCCTATCGCTTGTCCCTTCAGGATGGGGCTTTGCGCCCTTGAGGGCTATGCTTGCGCGGCGTGTTCTTTGGCGGCCTTCTTAAGTAGCTTCCATGAGCGGGCAGAAAGATGCGGGCGGGCGTTTTGGAGGGGGATGTTGCGCCGATGCAGAAAACTGGCCAGCGCGTAGGCACGGGTGGGTTGGCGCAGGTAGCCGGACCAGCCGACGTCATCGGCATTTTGCAGCTGAATGACCCCAAATCCCGCAATGATACAGCTCAGGTCCGTGGCCAACTCATGGGCTTGGATGCCGCCGGGAAAATCGTCGACCACATCATGAAGCTGTGCATGCATGACCTCATGGGCCAATGTGTTGATCAATGAGATCGGGCGGTTGAGAAGCTCTGGGTCATAGGTGATCAGTGCGGTCTCACCGTCACTTTGAAACGTGCCGGCAACATCGCCGGTGGATTGATAGCTGTGGCGGTATTCGGCCGGTACAACCCCCAAGGGAGAGAGGGCGAGCGTCATCTGGTTGCCCAGATGACGCTGTATGTCGGCGAGCACCTGTGCGGCGGTGTCCTCTGGTGCGCTTTTCCTGGCGGAGAAAAAGGCCGCTGTGGGCAGGATCAGCCTGTCCGGTGTGGGGAAGCGGGCCTCATACCAGTCAAAGCTTTCCGCGATCCACTCTGCCATGTCGTCTGAAACAGTAGGGCGAGACCAAAACATGTCTCAGACTCCAAATACAGAAATACAGAGGGGCAGGCCGGGGCGCGTCAGGCGTCCCGACTCAGGCGCTCTTCGAGCACTTCAAAGGGGACCCCGGGGGTGTCCTTGGCGCCGCGGATGACCAGAGAGGTTTTCACGCTGGCTACATTGTCCGCCTTAAGCAGCTCTTCGGTCAGGAAGGTTTGGAAGGTGGAGAGATCAGGGGCGACGCATTTCAGGATGAAATCCACCTCGCCATTGAGCATGTGACACTCGCGCACCAAAGGCCACTCGCGGCAGCGGCCCTCAAAGGCAGAGAGGTCTGCTTCGGCCTGGCTGACGAGGCCGACCATGGCAAACACCTGTACCTCAAAGCCCAGCTCGCGGCTGTCGACATCGGCATGGTAGCCACGGATATAGCCGGAGTCTTCCAGCGTGCGCACGCGGCGCAGACAGGGCGGGGCAGAGATGCCGACGCGTTTGGCCAGCTCCACATTTGTCATGCGGCCATCCGCCTGAAGCTCTGCGAGGATTTTGCGATCAATCGGATCAAGCCGGTGTCCGGGCATGTCTCTCGTCTCGTTTGTCAGATTTGCGGTTGTTATATCACTTAAGGGAGGTTGCGCAATTATGTTTCGTGATAGCGCAATATCCTTTTACGGTTTTCTCGAAGGTGGCGATTTTGCAGGCAGGTTGGTTCGCTTTTCCGTGATGGGCTTTTCCTGATGCGCCGGGATGGCTATATCGGCTGTCGACTTTGAATTTGCAACGCAGAAAGGTGCCGTCATGGCCGAGACAAAACACACCAAGGTTCTGATCATTGGGTCCGGGCCGGCGGGCTATACAGCGGGCGTTTATGCGAGCCGGGCCATGCTGGAGCCGGTGCTGGTGCAGGGTATTGAGCCAGGCGGGCAGCTCACCACCACGACGGAAGTGGAAAACTGGCCGTCCTTTGTGGAGGTGCAGGGGCCTGAGCTGATGATGAAGATGGAAGAGCACGCCCGCGCGATGGGCTGTGAGATCATTGGCGATATCATCACCGATCTGGATCTGAGCGAGCGCCCCTTCAAAGCCAAAGGTGACAGCGGCACGCTTTACACTGCTGACGCCGTGATCCTCGCCACCGGTGCGCGGGCCAAGTGGCTTGGGCTGGAAAGCGAAGAGGCGTTCAAAGGCTTTGGTGTGTCTGCCTGTGCGACCTGTGACGGGTTCTTCTATCGCGGTCAGGAGATCGTGGTTGTTGGCGGCGGCAACACCGCTGTTGAAGAAGCGCTGTTTTTAACCAACTTTGCCTCCAAAGTGACGCTGATCCACCGCCGTGATGAGCTGCGCGCCGAGAAGATCCTGCAGGACCGTCTGTTCAAGAACGAGAAGATCGAAACGCTATGGTTCCATGAGCTGGAAGAGGTTGTGGGTGATGAGATGCCCAAGGGCGTCACCGGCGTGAAGGTGAAACACGTGGAGACCGGTGAAATCACCGAGATTCCGGCAAAAGGGGTGTTCATCGCGATTGGCCATGCGCCGGCAAGCGAGTTGGTGAAAGATCAGCTGGAGCTGCACAATGGCGGCTATGTGAAGGTTGAGGCGGGAACGGCCAAAACCTCCATTCCTGGTGTGTTTGCGGCAGGCGATCTGACCGATCATGTGTACCGTCAGGCGGTGACCTCTGCGGGCATGGGCTGCATGGCGGCGCTGGATGCGGAGCGGTTCGTCGCTGAGAACAGCTGATCGGCGTGAACTGATGTAAAGGCGGGGGCGTGGCACGGGCTGCGCCCCCGTTTTTTGCGGTGCACCCATGCGCCTTTCTCTCTGGAAGTTGATAGTATTGTGCGGTCTTGCGGAGGTGTCTGTGCCTTGACCGAGGGCGGCGGCTTGGACAGGGTTGAGCAGGAGAATGAGGGAAGGAAAGCGGCGTATGCGGGGCTTGTGGCAGGGCAATTGGCGGGTGAAGACACGTATTGTGTCGGGGCTGATCCTGTTTGCCTATACGCTGTGGCATCTGATCAGTGTGGGGTTGGGGCTGTTCTCGGCGGAGTGGATGGAGCAGTCGCAGCGGGAGTTGTCGCGGCTGGTCAGCAACCCAGTTGGCGGCGCGCTGCTCTACGGGGCGCTGCTGACGCATATGGGGCTTGCGCTGTATCGTCTGGCCATGCGGCGCACCTTGCGGATGCCGATGCATGAGGTTGCGCAGGTCATTTTGGGGGTGGCGATCCCGCTCCTGGTGATGATCCATGTGGTGCACACCCGGTTTGCCAGCAATTGGTTCGGTGTCGATCCTGATATGGGCTACATCACCGGGCTGATCTGGGACAGCAAGAGCGGCTGGCAGCAGGCAACCTTGGTTCTGGTGGTGTGGATCCATGGCTGTATCGGGCTGCATATGTGGTTGCGGGTGGTGCCATGGTGGCGCAGAAATCTGCCGGTCTTGATGGGGGTGGCCAGCCTTTTTCCCGGCTTTGCCTTGGCGGGGTTTCTGACGCAGGGGCGCTTGCAGAAGCTGCGGTTGTTTGATCCGAGCACGGGGGCGCAGCTGCGTGCGGATTATGGGTTTCCGACCGCAGAGGGCTTTGCCCGGCTGGCGGAGATCCACCGGATGGGGCTTGGCGTTTTTCTGGCGATTTTGGGCTTCGTGGCGACGATATATCTGGGGCGCAAGCTGCTTGGTGCGCGCCGGGCAGTACGCATTCAATATGTGGATGGCCCCGAAATTCAGGGGCAGCCAGGGATGACGCTTTTGGAGATGTCGCGCACTGCCGGTGTGCCGCATATGGCGCTTTGCGGTGGGCGCGGGCGATGCACGACCTGTCGTGTGATCGTTGAGGCGGGTCTTGAGGCGCTGCCGACAGCAGCGGCCAGCGAAGCCGCCAGTCTGGCGGCGGTGAATGCGCCCCCCAACGCGCGGCTGGCCTGTCAGTTGCGCCCCAAGGAGCCCGCCACGGTTTTGCGGGTTTATCGAAGCGACGGACAGCAGGCGCGGGCGCATCAGAGCCTTGGGCAGGAGCGTCAGATGGCGATCCTGTTTCTGGACATGCGTGGGTTCACAGCGCGGACCACCGGGCAGTTGCCCTATGATGTGGTTTTCCTTCTGAACCGGTTTTTTGACGCGATTGTGCCGTCGATCACTGGCGCCGGTGGCACGGTGGACAAATATCTTGGGGATGGGTTGCTGGCGGTGTTTGAGCAGGAAGATGAGGCGGCCAGCGCGCGCGCCGCCATGGAAGCCGCGATGGGCATCAGCTCTGCACTGGCAACATTCAATCAGGCGCTGCGATCGGAAAAGGCGCAGCCGGTGGCGATTGGCATGGGGGTGCATTCCGGCACTTTGGTGATTGGGGAAATTGGCGCCGCACAGCATGCGCCGCGCACCATCATTGGCGACACGGTCAATGCGGCCAGCCGTCTGGAGGGTGCGACCAAGGAGCTTGGGGTGGAGCTTTTGGTGTCTGAAAGTGCGTTGCGGGCTGTGGGGCAGGATGTGGATGTGCTGGATCTTGAGATTCTTGAGCTGCGCGGCGTCGCTGAGCCGATGCTGGCGCTGCCGGTGCAGATTGGCAGTGACTTGCGTGAAATCCTGATGCCTGCCGCTGTGGCGTGACAGTCGCAGATGCTGCGGTTGCAGCATTTTTTCGCCGGTGGATGAAATAATGCTTTGAGAAATCGAGATCACAACATATGTGTTCATGCGTGAACACACTTTGAGTCGTTTGTTGATGTCGTTGCAGACCACAAATCCCAAGTCCGATGAGGAAGACCTGCTCTTCCGGCTCCTGCGCCAGCTAGATGTTGCGCCGGAAGCTTCTCAGCGCGCCACCGCGGCGGCGGTGGGCATCTCGCTGGGGCGGTTGAACGCGCAATTGCGTGCAGCGGCGGATGCCGGGCTGATCACCATTAGTGATCGTGCTGGCCCGGACAAGCGACAGAGGTTTGCCTATTCACTGACCGCGCGCGGCGCAGTGGAGAAAGTGCGGCTCACAGATCAATTCCTCGCCCGCAAACTTGCAGAGTATGACGCGCTGCATGCGGAACTGACAGGCTCGGCAAGCGGCCTCGTCCCTATCAAACACAGGACACATCCAATGCAAAATAATCTGGCTCCGATTCCTGAGCTTTATGTCTCCTATGAGAGCGCTCAGAAACTGAAAGTCGAAGCGGCTGATCTGGTCAGCTGGGATCTGACCCCGCGCCAGATCTGTGACCTCGAACTGCTGATGAACGGCGGCTTCAACCCGCTCAAGGGCTTCCTGACCGAAGAAGACTATGACGGTGTTGTGGAAAACATGCGTCTGGCGGACGGCTCTCTGTGGCCCATGCCGATCACTCTGGACGTGAACGAAGATTTTGCCGCGTCTCTGGAAGCGGGTCAGGACATCGCGCTGCGCGATCAGGAAGGCGTGATCCTCGCCACCATGACCGTGACCGACAACTGGGTGCCAAACAAAGCGCGCGAAGCCGAAAAAGTGTTTGGTGCGGATGATGATGCGCACCCAGCGGTGAACTACCTGCACAACCACGCGGGCAAAGTATACCTCGGCGGCCCGGTGACCGGGATCCAGCAGCCTGTGCATTATGATTTCCGCGCCCGTCGCGACACACCAAATGAGCTGCGCGCCTATTTCCGTAAAATGGGCTGGCGTAAAGTGGTTGCGTTCCAGACACGTAACCCGCTGCACCGTGCGCACCAGGAGCTGACCTTCCGTGCCGCGAAAGAAGCGCAGGCCAACCTGCTGATCCACCCCGTTGTGGGCATGACCAAGCCGGGCGATGTGGATCACTTCACCCGCGTGCGCTGCTATGAGGCGGTTCTGGACAAATACCCAGCCTCCACCACCTCCATGTCCCTGCTGAACCTGGCGATGCGTATGGCTGGCCCACGTGAGGCGGTCTGGCACGGCCTGATCCGCGCCAACCACGGCTGCACCCACTTCATCGTTGGCCGTGACCACGCTGGCCCCGGCAAGAACTCCGCAGGCGAAGACTTCTACGGCCCATATGATGCACAGGAGCTGTTCCGCGCGCATCAGGAAGAAATCGGCATCGAAATGGTCGACTTCAAACATATGGTCTGGGTGCAGGAGCGCGCGCAGTATGAGCCAATGGATGAAATTCAGGACAAAGACGATGTCACCATCCTGAACATCTCCGGCACCGAGCTGCGCCGCCGTCTGGCCGAAGGTCTGGAAATCCCTGAGTGGTTCTCTTTCCCTGAAGTTGTGAAAGAGCTGCGCAAAACCAAGCCGCCACGCGCGCAGCAGGGTTTCACCGTGTTCTTCACCGGCTTCTCCGGCTCCGGTAAATCCACCATTGCAAACGCGCTGATGGTGAAGCTGATGGAAATGGGCGGTCGTCCTGTGACCCTTCTGGATGGGGATATCGTGCGTAAGAACCTCAGCTCCGAGCTGGGCTTCTCCAAAGAGCACCGTGATCTCAACATCCGTCGTATCGGCTATGTGGCTTCCGAGATCACCAAAAACGGTGGCATCGCGATCTGTGCGCCAATCGCGCCTTATGCCACCACGCGCCGTGCCGTGCGCGAAGACATCGAAGCTTTCGGTGCCTTTGTAGAAGTGCACGTGGCGACCTCGATCGAGGAATGTGAACGCCGTGACCGCAAAGGCCTCTACAAGCTGGCGCGGGAAGGTAAGATCAAAGAGTTCACCGGCATTTCCGACCCATATGATGTGCCTGTTGATCCAGAGCTGAGCCTTGAGACCGAAGGCACCGATGTGGACAATTGCGCCCATCAGGTGATCCTGAAGCTGGAAAGCATGGGGCTGATCTCCGGCTGATCCGCCCCACAGTGAGATATTTGAAGAGGCCCGCAGCTGTTGCGGGCCTCTTTTTGTGACTGTCATGGGGGCACAGTAACGTCGTACATGGGGATTGACGCGTTGCCTGTGCTTGCCAGTGAGGGGAGGTTAGCCCTCTGGGATCAGAACTTTGTCGATCACGTGGATCACACCGTTGGACGCGCCGATGTCGGCGGAGACCACTTTGGCATCGTTCACTTTCACGCCGCTTTTGGCGTTCACGTTCAGACGGTTGCCTTCGACGGTCAGCACTTTGGCTTTTTTGCCTGCGATGTCACCGGACATCACTTTGGATGGCACCACGTGGTAGGTCAGGATGGCGACCAGCTGATCTTTGTTTTCGGGTTTCAGCAGGGTTTCCACGGTGCCTGTAGGCAGCGCTGCGAAGGCCTCGTCGGTCGGGGCAAAAACCGTAAAAGGGCCCTCACCTTTCAGGGTGTCCACCAGACCGGCGGCCTGTACTGCGGCGACGAGGGTGGTGAAGCTGCCCGCGCCGACGGCGGTGTCTACAATGTCTTTTTTGCCGTGGCCATCTGCGAAGGCAAATGTCGCGCCGGTGACGGCCATGGCTGCGCCCATTACGGAAGCGATAAAGGTGCGTCTGAACATGTTATTTCCTCTCCAATGTTGACGTGAAATCTACGGGGAGGGCAGTTCATTTGGATCAGGAAAAGATCTCAAAGGGATAGTTTTTTGTTTTTAAGCATATGAAATAAATAGATAAACGTTTTTGTGAATTCGCCGTGAGGGGGCGTGAATTTTGCGTGACTTCTTGCTTATCTTGAGTGAGTGTCTTCATCGTGAATACAATTTTAAGGACGTTTTTGATGAAGCACGTAGGCAAATTTTTTGTAAGTGTTGTGGCGGCAATAATGCTATCAAGTGCAGTTTTTGCGGGAACACTTGGCCAGTCAGCCGCACTAAAAGTGCTTGAAGGGGGACAGCTCAAGTTTGACGCGGGATCGAGAGCAACGTTCTCTTCGTCAGGAAACGGGCAAGGGACCTTCGTTTTTGACCACGGCAGCAAGCGTGAAAAAGGTACATATGTGGTGGCGAAAGACGGCGTCGTGACCTGCTACAAAAAGAACGGCAAGCCATATTATTCTTTTGTTGTCGATGAAGAAGGCGGGAAAACATCCCTCCGCTACGTCAGCGGACGTTACAAGGGGAAGAGCTTTTCCTTTAAGTAAAAAAACCGCGCGCGCCGAAACGTATAACTAATTTCGGCGCGCGGCCGCATGGGCGACATCCAGCACATGATGGCCCATGGGCGGGATCAGGCTTGCCTTCTGTGGACCGGTTTCAGCACGGTAAATTTCTGCGTCAGCTTTGATGGTGACCTGCACTTTGATGTCGTCCAGGGCCTCGGGATCAATGCCGGTGGGATCGGCAGACAGGATGACAAAATCGGCCTGTTTGCCCGCCTTGAGGGAGCCTTTCTTGGCCTCTTCGAAATGCTGATAGGCGGGCCAGAGTGTCATTGCTTTCAGAGCTGTCATCACATCGACTCTTTGGTCCGGCCCGAGAATATCACCGGAGCGGGTGCGACGGGTCACCGTGGCGGAGAGCACGCGCATGCTGTCGGGGAAGGCCACAGGGGCGTCGTGATGTGTGCCAAACATCATGCCACGATCGCGGACCCAACCGGTGGGCGAGATGTTGTCGGCATTGATTGGGCCAACCGTGCGATCCCGATGCCAGTCTCCCCAGTAGAATGTGTGCATGGGAAAGAGTGAAGGGAACACATTGAGCCGGTGCAGTGCGGCCACCTGATCGCGGCGCAGAAATTGCCCATGGATCAGGACGGGGCGACGGTCTGCGGTGCCATGGGTCTGTTCAGCTGCCTCAATGGCTGCGAGCAGCATGTCGGAGGCGCCTTCCCCATTGGCATGGGTCAGAATCTGAATGTTGTGTTCAAAGGCCCAGTTGATGGCGTCTTGCACCTGCTCAGGGTTGGCCGCCGCATAGCCGGCATAGCCGGGGGGATAGTTGCCGATAGGGTCATGATAGGGCCGGTCCCGCAGGGCGGTGAACCCCTGTGGAGAGCCATCAATGGTGAGCTTTGCTCCGCCGATGCGCACGCCGTTCTCATAAGTGTCCGAGTGGTTGGCGAGGATAAAATCGCGATCCACCAGCACGTCCGGGTAGACCACCACATCCACAGGAATTCCGCCCTCAGCGGCGACAGCGCGGGCAATGGCGGCCACTTGTGGCGTGGCTCGGCCTTCCTGCGCGGTGGTGTAGCCGAAGCGGGCCCAGAGTTTCGCGCCTGCGCGGGCGAAGTCTTTGAACCCCTCTTCGCCAATGCCGCCCAGAAGTTTGCCGAGAACCAGAAAGAAGGCGTTTTCTTCCAGCACACCGTCCGGGCTGCCGTCTGCGCCGTAGCGGATGATGCCACCGGGCGGCACTGCTGTGGTTTTTGTGATATCCGCCACCGCCAGCGCGGCGGAATTGGCGGCGCCAAAGTGGCCGGACTGGTGGACGATAATGATGGGAATGTCCTGTGACACGGCATCCAGATCGGTCTTTGTGGGGTGGCGCAGTTCGGCCAATTGCGATTGATCATAGCCAAAGCCCACGATGAGGTTCGTTGCGGCAATGGCGCTTTGGTTTTCGGCCATCCAGTTGCGCAGAGCGTCTTGCAGGGAGGCAATGTCGGTGACCGCGCCGTCCGGTGGGGCAAGGAGGTTGGCAGAGAGCGCCTGTAGGCCGCCCATCACCACATGGCCGTGGCTGTCGACAAATCCGGGCAGCAGGGTGCGCCCGGCGAGATCGTAGCGCGCTGTGTTCTCTCCCTGATGGACCAGCACCTCTGCCAGCGATCCCACTGCCAGAATGCGCCCGTCTTTGGTGGCCAGAGCCTCTGCGCGCGGGGCGGCGTCTTCCATGGTGAGGATCGGCCCACCAGAGTAGATTGTATCGGCGATGTCCTGAGCAAAGGCGGGGGCGCAGAGCAGGGCGGCGAGGCTGGCGCCGGTGAGAGCTGATGTGATGCGATTATGGAAAACAGAGAACATGGCATCGATCCTTTCAAACACATCAGAACTCTGCGCCGCCGGTGTAGTGCCTGTCAAATCACCGTTTGGCACGGTGATATCCGGGGTCTCCCCCCCCCCTGTCATGGCAAAACAACTCTGGATTTGCGCCCTTCGCGGGCTATGGTCACGATATTGGGGACGACCAAGGACAGATTTGATGAGACTATTGGAGCGCGCCATGGCTTTGGCGTTTGGGATGTTGTGCGCCGCCGGACTTCAGGCGGCAACGGTTGAAACCGTGGGAGAGTGGGACGATCGCTGCACCTATTATTACAGCGGAGACGTGGTTGAAGGGGATGCAGCGAAAGTGGAGGCGCTGAACACCTTTGGCGCGGGCGGGGCGACCCTCTGTCTGAACAGTGGCGGCGGGAATTTTCTAGAAGGGCTGAAGCTGTTTGATGTGATTTGGAACAAACAGATGAATACGCGCGTTCTTGCGGGCCACACCTGTGCGTCTGCCTGTGCCATTGCGTGGCTGGGCGGGAGTGTTTCAGAGGGATCTCTTGGGATCAAGTTTCCCTCTCGCAATATCGAGCCCGGTGCCCGGCTTGGATTTCATGCGCCCTATCTCGTGTTGCCGGATGGGGGGAGCTACGACGACTCAGATGTGGAATGGGCCTACCGCGTGGGCATTCGCCATTCTCAGGGAATCTTTGATATCCATCTGGCGCAATTTGATGAGGCGCTCGCACTCAATCAATATCTCTATCGGCAGACCATTGCGACGCCGGGTGAGGAGATGCACTGGATCGACACGGTGGGAGAAGCCGTGATGAGCGATGTGCTTGTGGACAGCGTGGTCGCGCCCACGAGCATTAAGAAGGCCAATCTCGTGCATCTCTGTGAGGCGGCCTATATGCGGCATCTTGATCTCTCCCCAGGATTGACGGATGCGGCCTCCCGCTTCGCAGATCTGCGCACAGGCAGCTACAAAGAAGATCAGGTTGGCAGCTATTTCAAAAACGATCAGGAATATTGGGCCATCCGTCTTTATGGTGAGAGACGGCGGCAATACGTCTGTGTTTTGAGCGATGACCGGATTGCTTCTCTTCTCAGCAACATGAAACGCTACAATGCGGAAAAGACCTATCCGTACAATGGGCGGGCAGAGGTGCCGCATATTCATGTTGACCTCCGCTTTGCGGATGTTTGGCCAGATGGGCCCCTGGAGGATGTTTTGGCGGATTTGTCCGGCGTGGATCCTTATGGGCAGTCAACCTCCGTGAAACTGCCATTCTATGCGCTCTATGATGCGGGCATGCCTCTGCGTGCGATTGCGCGTTGAGGGGCAGTGCACAGGCTCAAACAAAAAGGCCCGCCAGAGTGGCGGGCCTTTCGTGTTTCAGAGAGAAACAGCTTAGTTCGGGATCTCGGCGGTGATGCCTTCGACGTAGAAGGACATGCCGGCCAGACCGTCGTCGCTGTAATCTTGCGCAACTTCGCCTTCTGCCAGCCAAGGTGTGCCGTCCTGCTTGTTCAGAGGGCCGGTGAAGGCGTGGTAGGAGCCGTCTGCCAGAGCGGCAACCATTTCCAGAGCGGAGGCTTTTACATCCGCCGGAACCGCGTCAGAGATTTCACCGATGCCAACCATGCCTGCGCCAATGCCGTCCCATGTGGAGACAGATTCCCATGTGCCGTCCATGACAGCCTGAGTACGTGCCACGTAGTAGGGGCCCCATTCGTCGATGATGGAGGACACACGTGGGAAGGGTGCGTATTCGCCCATGTCAGAGGCCTGACCAAAGGTGATCACGTTGCCTGCGGCCTGTGCGGCGGCCTGTGGTGCGGTGGAGTCGGTGTGCTGCAGGATCACGTCTGCGCCCTGCTCGATCAGCGCCTTGGCGGCGTCGGCTTCTTTGGCAGGATCAAACCATGTGTAGGCCCAGATGATGGAGAATTCCACATCCGGGTTCACCTTTTTGGCGTGGATGTAGGCGGAGTTGATGCCACGGATCACTTCTGGGATTGGGAAAGAAGCGATGTAACCAATTTTGTTGGTCTTGGTCATGTGGCCCGCGATGTGACCCTGAACCGCGCGGCCTTCGTAGAAGCGTGCGGAGTAGACAGAGACGTTGTCGGCCTGTTTGTAGCCAGTGGCGTGCTCAAACTTCACCTTTGGGAATTTTTTGGCGACGTTGATGGTTGGATCCATGTAGCCAAAGGAGGTGGTGAAAATCAGGTCCGCGCCCTGCAGCGCCATCTGGGTGATCACACGCTCGGCATCGGCACCTTCAGGCACGCTTTCAACAAAGGTGGTTTCCACTTTGTCGCCAAACGCGGCCTCAACTGCCTTGCGGCCCTTATCGTGCTCATAGGTCCAGCCGCCGTCGCCCACTGGGCCAACGTAAACAAAGCCCACTTTGGTTGGGTCGGCCATCGCAGTTGTTGCCAGACCCAGCGCCAGTGTGGCGCCTGTCAGAAGTTTGGTCAGTTTCATTTCGGGAAGTCCCCCTGTTAGTGGCAGTTTTTTGTAGTCTACCTCATTGCGAGGCATGGAAAGTGCGGCCAAGTGAGGCGGGTGCGCCGCTTTTGTCAGCCGACATGATGACCAGAACGAGGATGGTTATCAGATACGGTGACATTGCCAAGTATTCCACTGGTATGGCAATACCTGCCGCCTGTAGATTGAGCTGTAAAACGTTGATGCCGCCAAAAAGATAGGCGCCCAGCAAAACGCGCCAAGGCTTCCAAGAGGCGAACACCACAAGGGCGAGCGCGATCCAGCCGATGCCAGCGGTCATACCTTCGGTCCATTGGGGCACGCGGATGAGTGAAATATAGGCACCGCCAAGGCCTGCGCAGGCCCCACCAAACATGATCGCCAGAATGCGCACGCGGATGACGTTATATCCCAGCGCATGGGCGGCATCGTGGCTTTCGCCAACCGCGCGCAGGATCAAGCCGCCGCGGGATTTTTTGAGGAACCACCAGACAGCTGCGGTGAGGGCGATGCCGATGTACAGCACCGGGTCATGGGAGAAGAGGATCGGGCCGAGCACGGGGATGTCAGACAGCACTGGGATGTCCAGCGTCGCCATGGCGGGTGGTTTGATGCCCACATAGGATTGGCCCATGAGCGCCGACAGGCCAAGGCCAAAGAGCGTGAGGGCAAGGCCGGAGGCCACCTGATTGGCCAGTGCGAATTGGGTCAGGAAGGCAAACAGCAGCGAGAGCACCGCGCCTGCGACCATGGCCGCCAGCAGGCCCATCATCGGGGAGGTGGTTTCCACCGCGATGGCAAAGCCTGCGATGGCCCCGATGATCATCATGCCTTCGACGCCGAGGTTGAGCACGCCGGCTTTCTCCACGATGAGTTCGCCAATCGCCGCCAGAAGGAGCGGGGTGGCCGCGACCATCAGAGAGGCGATCAGCAGGACGGGGTTGATGGCTGAGAGATCCATTATGCGGCTCCCTTCTTTTTCAGGACGACGCGATAGTTGGTGAGCAGGTCAAGCGCGAGCAGGAAGAACAGCAGCATGCCCTGGAAAACCTGAATGGCCGCAGAGGGCAGGCCCAAGTTGCCCTGCGCGAGATCGCCGCCCACATAGGTCAGCGCCATCAGCAGCGCCGCGAGCAGGATGCCGACCGGATGCAAGCGACCGAGGAAGGCCACGATAATGGCGGTGAAACCATAGCCGGAGGCGAAGTCGATGTTGATTTGCCCAGACGGCCCGGTGACCTCAAACAGCCCGGCCATGCCAGCCAGCGCCCCGGACGTGCCAAGGCAGAAGAGGATCAGGCGGGTTGGGTTCACACCGGCAAACCGTGCGGCGCGCGGGGCTTCGCCGGTGAGCCGGATGTTGAAACCAAGGATATGGCGGTTGAGCAGCACATAGGCAAAGATCACCGCGATAAAGGCAAAGGCCATGCCCCAGTGCAGGCCTGCGGCCTCATTGATCCAACTGGAGGCGGCCGGGAAATCAGAGAAGTTGCGGGAGCCGGGAAAGCCCATGCCTTCGGGGTTGCGCAACAGGCCCAGCGACATGGAGGCCAGAAGCTGATCGGCCACATAGACCAGCATCAGCGACACGAGGATTTCATTGGTGCCAAAGCGCACTTTCAGGAAGGCAGGGATCATGCCCCAGGTCCAGCCGCCCAAGGCCCCGGCCAAGATCATCAGCGGGAAGATCAGGCGGCTTTCGGTGGGATAGAAGGCCAGACCTACGGCGGCGCCGCAGATGGCCCCGAGGATGTATTGACCTTCGGCCCCGATGTTCCAGATGCCTGCCTTAAAGCCCAGCGAGAGGCCAATGGCGATAAGCACCAAGGGCGCGGCTTTCACCAATAATTGGGGGCGGTAGTAGAAGGCAAATTCGCCAAACACCGGATCATAAAAAATGGTGCGGATGGCTTCCAAGGGGTTCTTGCCGAGCACTGCAAAGAGCGCGCCGCCCATGATCATGGTGATGAGCACCGCAATGAGGGGGGTGGCGAGCGAGAGGGCGCGCGACGGGGTGGGGCGTTTTTGTAGCGCGATCATGCGCCTGCTCCTTCTTGTTGGTCACCAACATTGGCAACTTCCATGCCGTGGGCACCGCCCATCATTAAGCCGATTTCATCAATGGTGAGACCGGCGGCAGGGCGGATGTCGGACATGCGGCCTTCGTTCAGCGCGCCGAAGCGATCAGAGATTTCCATCAGCTCGTCGAGGTCCTGAGAGATCACCACGATGGCGGCGCCACCGGCGGCGAGGTCGAGCAGAGCCTGACGAATAGAGGCGGCTGCGGCGGCATCCACGCCCCATGTGGGTTGGTTGACCACCAGAACTTCGGGCCGTTGCAGGACTTCGCGGCCAATCACAAATTTCTGCAGGTTGCCGCCAGACAGAGCGCGCGCAGCCACGCGGTTGCCGGGGGTGCGCACGTCAAACTGTTTGATGATCTTATCTGCAAACTCTGCCGTCTTGGACCAGTTCACAAATCCCTTGTTGGAGAGGCCTTCGCGGATGGCGCCGGTCAGCAGGGCGTTTTCTGTCAGGCTCAGATCCGGCGCAGCGGCGTGGCCGAGACGTTCCTCAGGTGCGGCGAGAATGCCCAGATCACGACGGGCGTTGGGGCCAAGGTTGGCCACATCCTTGCCGTTGACCTTGATGGCGTCAGGCCATGTCAGCGCTTCGCCTGACAGGGCGGCCAGAAGTTCATCCTGTCCGTTGCCTGCGACACCGCCGATGCCCAGAATTTCGCCCGCACGCACGGTGAAATGAATGTTCTTGAGCGTGGTGCCAAATGGATTGCTGGGCTCCAGAGTGAGGCCGGAGACATCCAGCACCACATCCCCGGCTTTTTCGGTGGTGCGGGTCGGGGTTTGCAGCGTGTCGCCCACCATCATTTCGGCCATGTCGCGTGCAGAGGTTGCAGCAGGCACACATTCGCCAACGTTTTTGCCAAGCCGCAGAATGGTGGCGTGGTCACAGAGGGTGCGGATTTCTTCGAGCTTGTGAGAGATATAGAGGATCGAGGTGCCCTCGGCCTTCAGCTTGTTCAGGGTCTGAAACAGGATGTCGACCTCTTGCGGGGTCAGAACCGAGGTGGGCTCATCCATGATCAGCAGCTTGGGATCTTGCAGCAGGCAGCGGATGATTTCGACGCGCTGACGTTCTCCGGCAGAGAGATCCCCCACGGTGCGGTTGGGATCAAGCGGCAGGCCGTAGGTTTCGGACACACGGCGGATGCGGCGGGCGAGGTCGCGCATGGACGGTGGGTTTTCCATGCCGAGGGCGACGTTTTCTGCCACGCTCAGCGCGTCAAACAGCGAGAAGTGCTGAAACACCATGGCCACACCAGAGGCGCGGGCGGCTTTGGGCTCAGACGGGGCAAAGGGCTGGCCGTTCCATGTCATGCTGCCGCTGTCCGGCTTCACAAGGCCGTAGATCATTTTCACAAGCGTGGATTTGCCTGCCCCGTTTTCACCAAGCAGGGCGTGAACCTCGTTGTGTCCGATGTCAAAGGAGACGTCATCATTGGCCACCACGCCGGGATAAGCTTTGGTCAGCCCCTTGATGGAGAGTAGCGGTGTTGTCATTGGCGTCCCCCTGCGGTGCGGTTCCGGCCAACCTCGCTAAACTGGCACACCGCTTGTTTTATAGCGCGCTCACCCTAAAAACGGGGCCCCGGAGTCTGCAAGACAAACTTCCCAAGCCCATTTCTGCATCAGGACTAGCAGGGCGCGACTCGTCCGCCAGCCGCCCCTCATATCCTTGGTTTTTAAGGGGTGCGCCAGTCTATTTTCAACAATTCATATAAAGAGTTGCAGCTAGGGAAGTTGTGCTGTTGCGCAATTTTTATGCAAGTTCCCTTGGGGCAGGTGTCCTCAGACGGTCTCTCACATGGTGCCAAGTGACGCCATTTTCCGGGGCCGACTCCCTCAGGGCGCTTGGAGGCGGGGGTGAGGGGGCCGGTACGAGTGGCATGCGCTAGTCGTCGGGGATGAGGGATTTGGCATCGCGGGACAGCGCGCGGGCGGTGTTGGCCAGCAGCACGGTATCGATGCCAACCGCCACGAAGGTGGCGCCTAGATCGAGGTAGGTTTTGGCCCCTTCCAGAGACAGCGTGAGGATTCCGGCGGCTTTGCCTGCGGCGGTGATGCGGGTGATGGCATCGGCGATCACAGTCTGGACCTCTGGCGCGGTCAGATCGCCGGGGTAGCCCATATCGGCGGAAAGATCTGCTGGCCCAATGAAGACCCCATCCACGCCCTCTACGGCGAGAATGTCATCGAGATTGGCTATGGCGGCGCGGGTTTCGGCCTGTACCAGAACACAGATTTGCGCGTTGGCGGTGGTGGCATAATCCTCGATGGCGCCAAAGTTGGTGACACGTGCGCCGTAGCCGCCCATGCCCCGCACGCCTTCGGGCGCATAGCGGCAGGCGCGGACCACCCCGGCGGCTTGTTCGGCGGTGTCCACCATGGGCACCAGCACGGTTTGTGCGCCTGCGTCCAGCGTTTGTTTTAGCATCCAGTCCTCGCCGATCGGCACACGCACGACGGCGTGGCTTGATGTGGGCGAGAGGACGCGCAGTTGATCTGTGATCGAGCGGATGT
Source organism: Shimia sp. R11_0 (assembly GCF_017744035.1). Classification (NCBI taxonomy): domain Bacteria; kingdom Pseudomonadati; phylum Pseudomonadota; class Alphaproteobacteria; order Rhodobacterales; family Roseobacteraceae; genus Shimia; species Shimia sp. R11_0. The sequence continues at coordinate 847,158 of NZ_JAGHQY010000001.1, forward strand.
CGTTTGGACCGTGTTCGCCATCCACAACCAGCCAGTCAAAGCCCGTTGTGGTCATCAACTCGGCGGCAAGGGCATCGCCAAAACTCATCCAGCAGCCGATTTGGGGCTTCTTTTGTGCTAAAGCGGCTTTGAACGGGTTGAGAGGTGCGGGCATGGGGCCTCCGGCAGTTGTGGTCTTCTGTTGGCGCAAGTTGAGCGCGGAAGCAGGCCGGTGTCCAGACGTTGGGGTTGGAAAAGAAACAGGCCGACCCTTGGGCCGACCTGTCAAAAGACGCCTTTGTGGCGGTGATCAGCCCAAAAGCTGGGCTTCGTGTCGCTTGAGCGAGAGGCGTGCGGCGGTGTAATTTGCCAGACCGGCCTCTTCGCGCAACTCCGGGAAAATCGCGTAGATTTCGTCGCGCTGCTCTTTGCCCATGCCATCCAAGGTGTATTCCCCGGGCTGGAAGCTTTCGCTCCAGGCACCGTCCGCGAGCACCACTTCGTGGTTGTCACACATGAAGTGAATGTAATCGACACCGTCAACGACGGCTTTCTCAACACCATCAAGATGCAGCAGATGTTTGGCCGCGACCAAGACTTCGCGTTCCTCAAACAGCAGTTCTGCCTGCTCGGACACCAGCAGCATGCGGTGACTTGGAGAGACCATCATGTCGCGCTCTGGCTGGTTGGGGCCCAATGCGCCCTGTTTGATCAGGATTGGGCTCAGCTCTCTGCGTTCTGCCAGCTGTTGTGCAGTGAGGTGCTTGCGGCCAGCCCAGCGAATAGGCTGCAACCCGTTGTCGCGGGTGACGACCTGATCGCCTTCTCGCAGGGTTTCAACAGCCACTTCGCCAAGAGGCGTAAGAATTTTGGTGCCCGGCGTGAAGCAGACGATGACCGCACCGGCTTCGATGTTTTCAAAATCCAGCGTGCCGGTCACATCGCCAACGCCATCGAGAAACTCAATGGTGCCGTCAAAGCCATTTCCGTCGCTGTCGGTGGTCAGGTCTCTGACGCGCCAGTCCACGCCACGTTCACCGTAGATGTCGATACGGTCAGCATCCAGGCCACCGTCGCCACCCAGAATAGTGTCGCCGATACCTTCTTCGGCAGAGTTGATGACAAAGAGATCCTGATCATCATTGCCTTCCAGCCGGTCTGCGCCTGTGCCCCCTGTGAGAGTGTCATTGCCAGCACCACCGGAGACGGTGTCATCGCCTTCCTGACCAAAGATCAAATCGTCGCCGTCGCCGCCTGTCAGCAAGTCGTCGCCATCCACCGGAATGGCGCCATCCCCAGCTTCAAAGAAGATATCCGTGACGGTGACATCCGCAGGCGTGTCGCTGAGATTGACGAGGCGGACCTCGATGCGAGCCACGGGACCGGGAATGTTGACCAGAACCGAATTGGCTGCAGTTTCAGAATCGCCCGTTGCGGTGCCGCCGGAAATCGCGGCTTCGCGCCCGCCGAACCCGTCAATGTCCACCAGGTGCAGGTTTGACATGTCTTCGGTTGTCATGCTGACATCAATCAGGTTGCCGTCAGCATCCCATGCGATGACTTTCACAACCGCATTTTCATCCATGTCGTTGATGCGGAATTGAGCATTTTCCACAGTTTCAGAGAAGGCGAGCGTCTGTGACGTGGTTGCGCCTTCGCCTGCACCGGTGGTTGAACGGACCGAGCTGTCGGTGTTGCCGGTTTCGGTGCCGGTATTCACGCCACCCAGCAGCTGTGTGTCATCTTCAAAGGTGCTGGAGCCGCCTGTGGTTGCGGTGGTTGTGTAAGTGACTGTGACAGAACCGGTGTCCTGTACGAAAGGGCCGGTCAGGCTGTCGCCATCCGCCGGTGTGCCAACGCCATCCCAGTTGAAGCTTTCGATACCACCCGAAGAAGGGACCGGAGTGGTGCCGGGAGCATAGCCGCCATAGATCGTGTCATCACCATCCATGCCGTCAATGGTATCACTGCCGCCTTCGCCAGCGAGCAGATCGTGCCCCGGTGTGTCGTTGCCGTCAGGCAGGCCCACTTCATCGCCCGCCACAATGTCATCACCGTCGCCAGCGCGCACAGTGTCATCACCGTCGCCGGCAAATATCGTGTCATCGCCCGCGCCAGCGTGAATGCTGTCGTCGCCATCTTGAGTGCTAACGACATTGCCGCTGTTGTCGACAGTGTCGCCATTGGAATCGGTGAAACCTACATTGATCGTGTCGTCGGTTTCGGAACCATCCACGATTCCCGGACCGTTTGGATCAGCCATAATACCCTCTTTCTACCCGACCACGCCACCGCTGCGCGAACAGGATCAGGGTGCGTCCACTGCAATAGACACACGACGCTGAACAGCGTTCGCAAGCGGCATCGTCAGGATGCCCTTCACAAAATCAGTTGGCTGCCCCAAGCCAGAACTCAGTCCCCCAGTGGACTTGAGACAAATATGATCGAAACCGCGAAATGAAGAAACAAAAACCTGCAAAATTTGAGGAAAAGCGGCTTTAAATGCGCCCTGCATAGGTGCGGTTTTTGGTGGCCGCTCAATCTCTGCGCAGTGAGATTGTTTCTGCTCATTATAGGGCAGAGGCATAAAACTTGGGGGTTGGGCGTCTTGATTCTGCCATTGTTCGTGAATGGGTTGCTTCAATTCTGGCTAAAGTTGGGCGGTTGTTTCCAAATGCGCACCAATACGGCTCGAGAGGGCGCTGGCTGGGCGCTGTTTTAAGCTCAGGTGATGTCGAAATTTGATTGTTTGAAATTCGCGAACAACTTGCGGAGATTTAGCAATATTGGATTAAAATCGTAAACTTTCGGGGAGGGTGCCTATACGAAATGAGGCGAATCGCTTTGCGACTCGTTTGACATTGTTTTGCGCATTCTCAGGCCAAATATCGATGCCGCAGCATTGGGGGGCATGGTGCATGGGCGGAGCTTTGCCGATGCCCAGAGGGGGGCGAGAGTTGGTGCTGTCAGGTTACGAGTTCTGCTGTGCAGGCATGCATGGCAGTGGATAAGCGAGTAACGCAAAGCAATCGCAGCATCGCACGTTTCAATGACCGAAGATATTTGGGAAATTCGGTGGTGCTGCTGGGGAGGATTGAACTCCCGACCTCACCCTTACCAAGGGTGCGCTCTACCACTGAGCTACAGCAGCGTTACCGTGGCGCGGTGTTTAGGCGCAAATTTCGACGGGTGCAAGCGCAATCTGGACCCTTTTTTGCACCTCATGTATGGAAAGTGCATGGAACGCAAAACGACCCCTAAAAATAAAGCCCAAAAAACTGCTCAGAGCCGAGAAGATCGTCTGAAAGCGGCCTTGAAAGCCAATATGGGGCGCCGCAAAGCGCAGGCAAAAGCGCGTGCAGCAACAGATACGCCCCGCGACTCGGGCATAGAAGATACTAAAAGGCAGGATTAATGGATTCGATTATCGTACGCGGCAACGGGCCGCTCAATGGGCAGATTCCGATTGCAGGAGCGAAAAACGCTTGTCTGACGCTGATGCCAGCAACACTTTTGAGCGAAGAGCCGCTGACATTGACCAATGCGCCGCGGCTGAGCGACATTAAGACAATGAGCCAATTGCTTGGCTCTCTGGGGGCTGAGGTGACCAGCCTGCAGGATGGCAAGGTCTTGGCCATGTCGAGCCACGACATCAACAATCATGTGGCGGATTATGACATCGTGCGCAAAATGCGCGCTTCCAACCTGGTGCTGGGCCCGATGCTGGCGCGTCTTGGACATGCGGTTGTGTCCTTGCCGGGGGGCTGTGCGATTGGTGCGCGTCCGATGGATCTGCACATCTATGGTCTCGAAAAGCTCGGGGCAGAGATTGAGTTGAAGGACGGCTATCTCCACGCCAAGGCGCCAAACGGCCTGAAAGGTGCCGTGATGGAGCTGTCCTTTGCTTCTGTTGGTGCAACAGAGAACATCCTGATGGCGGCGACGCTGGCGAAGGGCACGACGGTGATCAAGAATGCCGCGCGCGAGCCTGAAATTGTCGATCTGGCTGATTGTCTGCGCGCCATGGGCGCACAGATTGAGGGGGATGGCACCAGTGAAATCACGGTGCAGGGGGTGGATCGCCTGCATGGGGCGACACACCCGGTGGTGACCGACCGTATTGAGCTGGGCACCTTTATGCTCGCCCCCGCCTTCTGCGGCGGTGAAGTGGAACTTCTTGGCGGGCGTCTGAATCTGGTCGAAAGCTTTGTGGCCAAACTGCATGAGGCCGGTATCGACGTGGAGGAGACAGAGAAAGGTCTCAAAGTGGCCCGCAAAAACGGTCGTGTGAAAGCGGTGAATGTGACCACGGAGCCGTTTCCGGGCTTCCCAACCGATCTTCAGGCACAGTTCATGGCAATGATGTGTACAGCGGAAGGCACATCGGTTCTGGAAGAAAAGATCTTTGAGAACCGCTTTATGCACGCGCCGGAATTGATCCGTATGGGGGCCAATATCGAGGTGCATGGGGGGACAGCCACCGTGCATGGGGTGGAGCGCCTCAAGGGGGCGCAGGTGATGGCAACTGACCTGCGCGCCTCGGTGTCGTTGATTTTGGCCGGGCTTGCGGCGGAAGGCGAAACCATTGTGAGCCGGGTCTATCACCTTGATCGCGGGTATGAAAAAATCGAAGAGAAGCTGGGCGGCGTGGGGGCCCATATTGAAAGGGTCAAAGATCAGTGACACAGGATGCACGGTTTGAAGACGGCGGGGACCGCCCGCTGAATCTCGGAGCGCTGGATGGGGAAGACCTCCAGGTGCTGTCGTCGTTGACGCAGGATGCGGTGTTTCCCGCATCCGAGATGCAGTGGTTGCCCAAAGAGCGCCGCTTTGCCGTGCTGCTCAATCGATTCCGCTGGGAAGACATGAAGGCCGCCGAACTGCGCAAGCGGACTGTGGAGCGGGTGCAAAGTCTTCTGGTGATCGACAATGTGCTGAGCGTGGCCTCTCAGGGCGTGGCGCGCGGGGATGCTGACACGATTCTGTCGCTGCTCTCGATTGCCTTTGAGCCGGGCGAAGATGCGGAGGGGGCTGTGATTCTGACGCTGGCAGGGGATGGGGCGATTCGCCTGAGGGTGGAGGCGCTGGAAGTCTCCGTAAAGGATGTGACGCGGCCTTATATGGCGGTGTCGCGCAATGCGCCGGAGCATCCGGAATGATCCGGACCCTCACGGCTGCGGATCTTTCGGCCTACCGTGCGCTTTGGATGATGGGGGTTTCGCAGGAACCCTCGGCCTTTCTGCTGACGGCTGAGGAGGTGGTTGCCACCGAGGAAGCCGCGCTCTTGGCCAAGCTGGCTGGTGGCGAAGTGATCGGCTGGTTTCAGGACGAGGCGCTCATGGGCTTTCTGGCCATGCGGCGCGGGGGCGTGACACGGCTGCGGCATATGGCCGACATTGGTCCGCTCTATGTGCATCCGCAGGCGCGACGGGCCGGTGCGGCCCGTGCTTTGATGACGGCCGCAGAAGCAGAAGCCCGCGCCGCAGGGATCTTGCAGCTTGAGCTCTGTGTGGATGCAGAAAATGCGCCGGCGCGAACCCTATATGAGCGCCTTGGATTTGTGCAGATCGGGTTGAGGCCGCGGTCTGTTATGATTGACGGTGTGCCCCGCGACGATTTGCTGATGCTCAAACAGCTGGATACGCCGCGCAACGCTTGAGGACAGGGCAGGTGCGGTCTAAGAAGGCGCAACGTTTTCGGAGAGATCGCAATGCCCGTTTTTCTTGATGCACAGGATGCCGACTTTGAGGCCAGCTTCACCGCGCTTTTGGGTGCCAAACGCGAAGACAGCCCAGATGTGGATGCCGTTGTGGCAGACATCATCGCAGATGTGCGCCATCGTGGCGATGCGGCGGTGATCGAGCTGACAGCGAAGTTTGACCGTTTGAAGCTGACGCCGGAAACGCTGCGGTTCTCCGAAGAAGAGATTGAGGCCTATTGTGCGCAGGTGACAGAGGCGGATCGTGCCGCGCTGGAACTGGCGGCAGAGCGGGTGCGTGCTTATCACGCGCGCCAGATGCCTGAGGATGCCAGCTGGACCGACGCAAGCGGAGCCACGCTTGGTTGGCGCTGGACGCCTGTTTCGGCCGCAGGGCTTTATGTGCCCGGCGGTCTGGCGAGCTACCCCTCCTCAGTTTTGATGAATGCGATCCCTGCCAAAGTGGCGGGCGTGGAGCGTTTGGCGATTGTGGTGCCAACCCCGGATGGGGTGGCCAATCCGCTGGTCCTATTGGCCGCCAAACTGGCCGGTGTCGATGAAATCTACCGCATTGGCGGAGCGCAGGCTGTGGCGGCGCTGGCCTATGGCACGGACACCATCGCGCCGGTGGATAAGATCACGGGGCCGGGCAATGCTTTTGTTGCGGCGGCCAAACGGCGGGTCTTTGGCAAGGTCGGTATTGATATGATCGCAGGCCCCAGCGAAATTCTGGTGATTGCCGATAAGGACAACACGCCGGATTGGATTGCGCTGGATCTGTTGTCGCAGGCTGAGCATGACGAAAGTGCACAGTCGATCCTGATTACGGATGATGCGGATTTTGGCAAAGCGGTGGCCGCAGCGGTGGATAAACGTCTGGAAACGCTGGAACGCCGTGAGATTGCGGGCGCGAGCTGGCGGGATTATGGCGCGGTGATCACGGTGCCAGATCTGGAGACTGCGGCCGCGCTTTCAAACCGGGTTGCGCCGGAACATTTGGAGCTTTGCGTGGCAGATCCCGATGCGCTGTCTGACAAGATCACTCACGCGGGCGCGATTTTTCTTGGCCAATATACGCCGGAAGCCATTGGGGATTATGTTGGCGGGCCCAATCACGTCCTGCCCACGGCGCGGTCTGCGCGGTTCAGTTCTGGCCTTTCGGTGATGGATTTTATCAAACGCACCACGCTGTCCAAAATGACACCAGAAGCGCTTAAGGCGATTGGCCCTGCTGCCGAAACCCTGGCGATTTCTGAAAGTCTTGAGGCGCATGGGCTGAGCGTACGTGCGCGGCTGGATGCGCTGAACTCCTGACGCCTCGCAGGGAGGGGCTTTGCCCCGTCACAGCAGGCTGTGACTCCCCAGGATATTTAGGGCCAAATGAAGGACGCCCCGGTCCACTCAGACCGGGCGCTTCACTTGACGCGGCCATCGGCATCCCTGCCTGTACCGCAGGGGGTATTGTTCGCGCGCTTGGTTAACAAAGTCTTACTTCATTTGACCCCAAATATCCTCGCCGAAGGCATAAAAGTTTTTGGCCTTGGGGCGGATCAGTAGTGGCTGGTATAGCCGCCATCCACCGCCCAGATTTGTCCGGTCACATAGCTGGCGGCGGGGCTGGCGAGAAAGAGGATGGCGGGGGCAAGTTCTTCGGGGGCGCCCCAGCGTTTGAGAGATGTGGCATTTTCCAGTTTTCTGGCCAGCGCAGGATCTTTGGCCGCTTCCGCATTGGGGGTGGTTTTGAAAAAGCCCGGCGCGATGGCGTTGACGTTGATGCCATCGGTGCCGAGCTCTGCGGCGAGGGCCTTTGTCATGCCGTTGAGGCCTGCTTTGGCAGCGGTATAGGCAGCATCGCCAGCCTGAGCGATCAGCCCGGCAATGGAGGAAATGTTGACGATGCGTCCATAGCCCTTGGTGGCCATCTGTGTTGCGGCCATTTGGCAGAGTTGGAAAGGGGCGATGAGATCCACATCCATCATGCGGGTGAGATCCGCATGTGTAAACGTCGGCAGCGCCCGGCGGTCGCGCAGGCCCACGTTGTTGACCAAAATGTCGAGGCCGCCGTGCTCTGCGAGTATTTTGAAAGCCTCCGCTCGAGCGCTGTGATCTGCGACGTCAAAGGGCAGCGCATGGGCGGTGTGGCCTGCGTCTGTTAGTGTCTTGGCGATGTCCTGACAGTGGGTTTCTGTGCGGCCATTGATCCAGACATGTGCGCTCGCCTGCGCCAGCAGATCGGCTGCGGCACGGCCGAGGCCATCGGTGCTGCCGGTGATCAGAGCGTTTTGACCGGACAGGTCGAAGCAGGGGAGGGGCTGTGGCATGGTTTTTGGCTCCTGTTGCTGTGGTGTCGATCTGGCGCGGATCAGGTGGGGCTGTCAATTGGCGACGTTGTGCGGATGCGACACCATGGGCCGTGTCGCGCATAGACAAGCTTGGGCTGGCTGCGCTAGTCATGAGGCAGTGTAATTCTTCAAGAGACAGCCATGTCCCGGATCAGCCACATTCAGATCGATGACCGAAACCTGCCGCCGCCCACCCCTGAGATTGATCAGGAGCGTAAGGTGGCCATTTTTGATCTGCTGGAAGACAATAGTTTTTCGTTGCCCAAGCGCGATGATCGTGTGGTGCCGGAGGGGCCGTTTTCTCTGGATCTGGCCATTCGTGACCGGCGCTTGGTGTTTGATGTGGCCTCTGAAGGTGGCGAGAAGGCGGCGGAGTTTCATCTGAGCCTGTCGCCTTTCCGCCAAGTGGTAAAGGACTACTGGGCCATCTGTGAGAGCTATTTTGATGCGGTGAAAAACTTGCCGCCGAGCCAAATTGAAACCATCGACATGGCGCGGCGTGGGATCCACAACGAAGGCGCGCGGGTGTTGCAGGAGCGGCTGGAAGGCAAGGCAGAGGTGGATACGGATACGGCCCGTCGCCTGTTCACGCTGATTTGCGTTCTGCATTTTGGAGGGTGAGGCGCGTGTCAGGGGAGGGTCAAACGCAGCTTCAGTCTCAGCCATTGCCCCAGTCGATTCTGTTTTGCTGTGATCAGAACGCCGTACGCTCGCCCATGGCTGAGGGCATCATGAAAAAATTCTATGGCCACGATGTCTATGTGCAATCCGCAGGTATCCGGAGTGATCTGGACATTGATGGCTTTGCTATCGCCGTCTGTGCGGAAATTGGCGTGGAACTTGACCGTCATCGTACCCGTAGCTTTGAGGAGATGGAGAAGCGCGGGGATGAGATGTCCAGCTTTGATATGGTGGTTGCGCTAACACCGGCGAGTCGCGCCGAAGCCGAAAAGCTCACCCGCTTTGACCATCTTGATCTGGAATTCTGGCCAGTCTCTGATCCAAGTGGTACGCAGGCCGGAGATGCGCGCGAGGCCAAGCTGGCGGCCTATCGCACGGCGCGTGATGAGATCGTGGCCTATCTGGAAGCGCGCTGGGGCTTGCCGATTGCCTCACAATAACGCGCGTGAGCACGCGCTTTACGAGCGCGCTACGACAGAAAGATACCTTCCCTTGCCGGGCGCGGAATGTGCGTCCCTGTGGCAATTCTCCGGATAATTCGGGTTCTTTTGTTATTGGACCTTGAAAAAAAGGGAGAAAGCCCTCATTTAAGCGCACATCCCGCAGAATGCTGCGGGAGCAAACCAAAGGAGAGACCATGGCGAAGGAAGAACTGCTCGAATTTCCCGGTGTCGTGAAGGAACTCCTGCCAAATGCGACGTTTCGGGTCGAGCTGGAAAACGGCCATGAGATCATCGCACATACGGCAGGGAAGATGCGTAAGAACCGCATCCGTGTTCTGGCTGGCGACAAGGTTCAAGTCGAGATGACCCCTTACGATCTGACCAAAGGTCGGATCAACTACCGCTTTAAATAAGCATTTGCGCGGGCAGAAATGACGAGGTCCGGGATGAAATTGATCTTGGGCTCAGGCAGTCCGCGCCGCCGGGAATTGCTGGCACAGATTGGGGTTGTGGCGGATGAGATCCGCCCGCCCGATATCAATGAAGACCCCCATAAAAACGAATTGCCGCGCCCGTATTGCGTGCGCATCGCCCGTGAAAAGGCGGCGGCTGTTCTCGCTGCGCCTGACGATATCGTGCTCTGTGCCGATACCACTGTGGCGCTGGGACGGCGTATTATGGGGAAACCGGCGGATGCAGCGGAGGCTGCGGCCTTCCTAATGGCGCTTTCCGGGCGTCGGCATCGGGTGATTACGGCAGTCGCGGTGAAGCGCGGCGATCGGCTGTGGCAGCGCGATGTGGTGAGTGACGTGAAAATGAAGCGGCTCTCCAATGCGGAACTCAATGCTTATCTTGCGACCAATGACTGGCAGGGCAAGGCGGGTGGTTATGCCATTCAGGGGCCTGCCGGGGCCTTTATTCCGTGGATCTCCGGATCCTTTACCGGCATTGTGGGGTTGCCGGTGACAGAGACCGCAGGGCTTTTGCAGGCCGCAGGCTATCCGCTTTACACAACAGATTAAAGGAGCGCGCAGATGAAGGGGCGTCAGATCATTCTCGACCATATCAATGGGCGCGAGGCCGCAGCACTTATGGTGGATGGCTTGCTTGACGATCTTTTGATTGAGGGCGATGCGCCGCGTGTTGGCACCATCTATCGCGCGATTGCGGATCGCCCTGTCAAAGGACAGGGAGGAATGTTTCTGAAAACACCGGATGGCATGGCTTTCCTGCGGCAGGTAAAGGGTCTGGCTCCGGGCGATCGCATGCTGGTGCAGGTAACAGGATTTGCCGAACCCGGTAAGGCGATACCGGTGACCCAGAAGGTGCTTTTCAAGAGCCGCTATGTGATTGTGACCCCGGGTGCGCCGGGGGTGAATGTCAGCCGCTCGATCCGCGATGATGACATGCGCGATGCGCTCTTGGCGATTGCCCATGAGGAGGCCGGGGGGCTGCTGGCGGATGCCAATCTTGGGCTGATTCTGCGGTCGGCCTGCGATGGGGCGGGCGCGGAAGAAATTGCTGAGGATATTCGCGCGATGCTGGACCTTTATGAGGCGGTGATGGCGGATGGTGAGGGGGATGCAGAAATGCTCTCTGAGGGCGATGGGCCCCATGTCTCTGCCTGGCGCGACTGGTCTGAACCTGCGGAGGTGGTGACCGAGGCGGGAAGTTTTGAAACCCACGGTGTGCTGGATGCGATTGAGATGGCGCAGGGGGCGCAGGTCGCGCTTGAGGGCGGCGCATATATGTATGTGGAACCCACCCGCGCGCTGGTGGCTGTGGATGTGAACACAGGCCGGGATACCTCGCCAGCGGCGGGTACGAAGGCGAATTTTGCTCTGGCGAAGGCCCTGCCGCGGGCGTTGCGTGTGCGCGGGCTTGGTGGGCAGATTGTGCTGGATCTGGCCCCTATGGCGAAGAAAGACCGTCGCGGCTTTGAAACTGCATTGCGGGCGGCGTTCAAGCGCGATGTGATCGACACCACGCTGGTGGGGTGGACACCGCTTGGCCATTATGAGCTGCAGCGCAAAAACGCGCGTCCTGCGCTGAGTGAGGTGCTGAAATGAGCTGTCCGATCTGTAAGAAGGCGACGGTGCAGTCCTATCGTCCGTTCTGTTCCAAACGCTGTGCAGATATTGATCTGGGCAAGTGGTTTGGCGGAGAGTACGCGGTGCCATCGCAGGATCCGGAAGAGGCGATTGAGGCTCTGGAAGAGATGGAAAAACAAACTTCGCAGTTGCACTGACTTTTTTGTCTTTTTCCTCTGGACAGCCCCGATTGGCTGACATAGAAGCACCCCACCCAAGGCGAGACGCCTTCCCGTGCCCGGGTAGCTCAGGGGTAGAGCAGTGGATTGAAAATCCTCGTGTCGGTGGTTCGATTCCGCCCCCGGGCACCACTTATACTGAAAACATAAGATTGCCTTGGTAAATGTGCCTTCCGCATGCTGCGTGGGCTGGTGCGGTTTTCTGCGGGGTGCTTTGGTTTTCTGAGGGCGGTTTTTGGCTATATCGTTCAAGGTCTGTTGAGTTCCTCGCCAAAAGGCGTCAGAAGCGAGCGCGTATGCGCTGCCAGGCCTCCTGCGGGTTCGTGAGATTCGATCTTGGGATCAGAAGCTTGCGGCAGGTCCTCGCCACGAAATCCACGAAAATGGAGTTGCCAAAACGCTGGTTTGGAGACGCTGCGTGAATTTACTATTGGATTTTGGATACAATTATTCTACAAGCCTGACAGATGCTGTAGGGAGGGTGCGGCAGATGTATGGTTTTACGCTGTTGCGCAGGGGGTGTTTGCGCGTTTTGCGGGGCGAGACCCCTCCTTTCTGTTCAGATCCCAATACTTTGCGCGCAGGGCTTTAGCTTTGCCGCACACCAAAAGGGTGCCTTTGGCAGCCGACCCAAAATCTCACAACTTGGAGACGTTGATAATGAAACTTTTGATGAAAACCGCGGCAGCCGGTGCGCTTGCCATGCTGACCAGCACCGCTGCGTTTGCTGCGGACATCGACCTGCGGTTTGCGGGCGTGTTCCCGATTGATCACCAGGGCACCAAAATGATGGAGCAGGTGGCTGCAGACGTGAACGCGGCGGGCGTTGGCCTGAACATGACCGTATTCCCAGCCAACCAGCTGGGCTCCGGTGAGGCACTGTTTGAAGATGTGGCACGCGGCAACATCGATTTCGCGTCTGCGTTCATCTATTCCGACACCGACCCACGTCTGGAATTCCTGTCCATGCCTTTCCTGGTGAGCGGCTGGGACGATATGGACAGCGTGATGCGCAACCCTGAGTCTGAGTTCAGCAAGATCCTGCAGGAAATCACCGACGAATATGGCGTCAACGTGATCGCGGGCAACCCAGAGGGTTTTGTGGGCATCGTGGCCACCAAAGAGCCTAAGAACTGGAACACTCTGGAAGACAAAGGCATGAACATCCGTGTTTGGTCTTCTGCTGTTCTGAAAGAAATGATCGAGAGCTTTGGCTTCCAGGCGACCACCATGGCATGGGGCGACATCTTCCCTGCGCTGCAGTCTGGCATCGTGGACGGCGCGATCTGCTGCACCAAGACCGCGACCTATTCCATCTTCGCAAAATCCGATGTGGGCAGCCACTTCATCCAGTACAACACCATTCCTGAGCAGACCTTCTACTACGGTTCTGAGCGCACTCTGGCGAAGCTGAACGACGAGCAGCGTGCTGTGATCGAAGCGGCGATGAAGAAAGCCTCTGACGATTTCTTCGCATACAACCGTGAGAACGACTCTGTGTTTGAACAGAAGCTGGTCGACAGCGGCTACACCATCCTGAAGCTCAACGACGAAGAGCAGGCGGCGATGGTTGAGCATGTGCGCACCAACATCTGGCCAACCATGGAAGGCTCCGTTGGCAAAGACGTGATGGATCGTCTGCTTGCTGCTGGCAAATAATTGCCTTAGCTGGGCCGGTGGTCTCCACCGGCCCAACCTGTATTCAGCGACAAGCTAACGTGACGCAAAAGAGGCGCGCAGAATGAACATCACAGAGGAACTGCCCAGAGTGATCGGGCTGCCCATGAAATGGGCTATGATACTCATGAAGATTATCGTGACCATTTCAGGTCTTTTGATGGCCGTGACTTTTGGGCTTGTTGTGATCATCCGCTATGGGTTTAGCGGGGATCTTTTTGCTTATGAGGAATGGCTTCTGGCTTTCAGCATTGTGGGCTTTTTTGCCGGAGCCGTGCTGGCGTCTGAGCGCAAGTTGCATATCAATGCCGACATTCTTGGGATCGTGATTACCAACCCCCGCCTGAGCTGGTGGAGGGGGTTTGTTGTCCTGACCATCGAATTGGCTGTGACCCTGTTTATTGTTTATGCCTGCTATGTCTCGCTGGCGGATGACTTTTCCTTTCCTCGGTTCCGCTCGACACCTGCTTTGCGCATTCCGTTTGTGTCTTGGCGGATCGCGATCATGATTGCCTTTGGCTTCATGTCGATGTTCTCCGCCGCCTATCTCTATGTCCATATCCGCAAGGGCCTTGGCTTGCCATTGAAGTCGGAAAGCTCTGAAGAGGCCACACAATGATCATCGTTGGAAGTCTGATTATCGTCTGCGTCATGCTGTTGCTTGGCGTGAGTGTTTATGTGGCCTTTGGGGCTGTGCTGGCCTTTATCGCTGTGGTTGGGGATCAGTCGATCTCTGGCTATCTGCCAACGGGATCGACGGGGATTCGTTCTCTGGTTCTGCTGGCGATTCCGCTGTTCATGATTGCGGGCGGGGTGATGGAGAAAGGGCGGATCGCGGCGCCTCTGGTGGCCCTTGCCGAATTGTTCATTGGCCATTTGAAGGGCGGACTTGCGGCGGCGGCTGTTCTGGCCTGTGGGGTGTTTGGATCGATCTCCGGCGCGGCAAATGCCACGCTGACCTGTATCGGCGGCATTATGATGCCGCATCTGAAGCGGGCGAATTATCCGGCGGGGCAATCGGCGGCGCTTTTGGTGTCAGCCAGTCCTCTGGGGCTTCTGATCCCGCCCAGTTCCTCTCACATTCTGTATGGCTGGGTGGCGCAGCAGCACGTTCTGAAATGCTTCCTGTCTACGGTGATCCCCGCGCTAATTTTGATCACGCTGCTGATCCTCACCAACCAGTTCATGCTGCGTAAATATGACAATATCGAACTGAAAGAGCGGCCAGATCCCTTTATGCCCGCGCTGAAAGCGCAGGGGCGTGTGGCTGGCCCGGCATTGATGATGCCGATCATCATTCTGGGCGGCATTTACGGTGGTGTCATGACGCCCACCGAAGCTGCCGGGATTGCCGTGGTCTATGCCATTCCTGTGGCGATTTACTTTTATCGGGGGCTGACATGGAAAACGCTGGCGCAGACCATTCAGCAGTCTGGCATCACCATTGGTGTGGTGATGGTCATGATTTTCATGGTTGTGATTGTCTCTGACAATCTGATCGCGCAGGGCGCGCCGCAGATTGCCAAGGATATGGTGTATTCGGTTTCTGACAATCCGATTGTGATCCTGTTGATGATCAACGTGGTGATGATCTTGATTGGCATGCTGATGGATGATATTTCCGGTCTGCTGCTCTCCACGCCGATCTTGCTGCCAATTGCACAGAGCGTGGGGATGGATCCGATCCATTTTGCCGCTGTGATTGGGGTGAACCTTGGTATGGCAAACATCACGCCGCCCACCGCGCCTTTGCTCTATCTGGGGTCGCAGGTGACGGACACGCCGGTGGCGAAGATGCTCTGGCCCACTCTGATTTTCATCGTTTTTGCCTGGCTGCCGACGCTGATGCTGACCACATTTGTGCCCTCTCTGGCGTTGTGGTTGCCGGAGTTGCTTTTGGGCTAAGGGTCGAGACCTGATCTAAAAATAACAAAAGCCGGCGTTTATGCGCCGGCTTTTATCGTTTTGGGAGCGGTGTTTGTGGGGCTGTCGTGGAGGTGTCTGTCATGAATGGGTCAGAATGGTGACCGCCGCGATCATGGCCATGCCTGCGGCGACAAAGCCTGCGTATTCCAGTGCGCTGAGCATTTTCTTGGCCATTGTGATTCTCCTTGCTTGATATCATCGGTGGGCCCGAGGGGACCCACTACGCCCAATTTTTGAGCGCGAGAAGATGATAGTCTGCATCTCCGCTATGCGTGTGCGTGTTGGCTCCTTGGCTCGGGTATGGCGATGGTGTGGGCCTGATAAACTTTCTGCGGTCTGCTCAAAAATCTTATTGGATTTTGGATCCAATTATTGTACTTGAAAGGAGAAGTAGGGTGCCCTCTGCTCTAAGTGTAAAGTTTTGCGCGGTTTTTTAGAGGTCACCCTCGGAGGGCTCTCCTCCTTATCCGATCATGTTCAGGGCCATGTGCCCCCTTTAGACAGGAGTTCCCATGTCGAACACCATTTTCGCGGGCACGATGCCAGCCCTGATGACCCCTTGTAGGGAAGACCGTACGCCAGACTATGATGCGCTGGTGAAGAAGGGGCATGAAATGATCGCCGCGGGCATGTCTGCAGTGGTGTATTGTGGCTCGATGGGCGACTGGCCTCTGCTGTCTGACGAAGAGCGCATGACCGGCGTGGCGCGTCTGGTGGAGGCAGGTATTCCGGTCGTGGTCGGCACGGGCGCGATCAACTCCAAATCGGCAGCGGCTCATGCGGCGCATGCGCAGAAAGTGGGTGCGGCGGGTCTCATGGTGATCCCGCGCGTGTTGTCTCGCGGCACGTCCATTGCGGCGCAGAAGAACCACTTCAAAGCCATTCTGGAAGCGGCACCAGATGTGCCTGCGATCATCTACAACAGCCCGGTTTACGGTTTTGCCACCCGCGCGGAATTGTTCTTTGCGCTGCGTGCGGAGCATAAGAACCTTGTTGGCTTCAAAGAATTTGGCGGCAAAGACGATCTGCGCTATGCGGCGGAGCACATCACAAGCCAGGACGATCAGGTGACCCTGATGGTGGGTGTGGATACGGAAGTGTACCATGGTTTCGTAAACTGTGGCGCGACCGGCTCTATCACGGGCATCGGTACGGCCCTGCCAAAAGAAGCGCTTCTGTTGGCGGCGCTGTCGCAGAAAGCCGCGCAGGGCCATGCGGAAGCGCGGAAGCGTGCACAGGAGCTGGAAGAAGCCTTTGGTGTGCTTTCAAGCTTTGACGAAGGCACCGATCTGGTGCTCTACTACAAGTATCTTCTCGTTCTGAATGGTGAGGAAGAATACCGTCTGCACTTCAACGAAACCGATGTTTTGTCTGATGCGCAGCGCAACTATTGCGAACAACAGTACAGCCTGTTCCGCAACTGGTTTGCGGACTGGAGCAAGCAGGGCGGAGTGATCGCTGAATGCATGTGATTGACAGTCACACAGGTGGGATGCCCACACGGGTGATCCTTGATGGCGGTCCGGACCTTGGGTCTGGGCCGTTGGCCGATCAGGCGCGTGCTTTGGCGACGGATCATGAAGGCTTTTACAAATCCATTCTTCTGGAGCCGCGTGGCCAACCGGGGATGGTGGGGGCGCTGCTTGTTGCGCCACAGGATCCGACCTGTGAAGTGGGTGTGATCTATTTTGATGCCGATGCGGTGCTTGGCATGTGTGGTCATGGCACCATTGGCTTGGGTGTGACGCTGGCCCATATGGGGCGGATCGGCGTGGGCACCCATCGGATTGAAACGCCGGTTGGCGTGATCTCCATTGATGTGCTGGATGCCAATACGGTGCGTGTCACCAATGTGGAAAGCCGCCGTATCAGGGCCGATGTCACTGTGGATGTGGCAGGCTATGGCTCTGTGACGGGCGACCTTGCCTATGGTGGCAACTGGTTCTTCATCGTGGATCCCAGCCCGATGGCGGTGGACAGTGCCAATATCCGTGCGTTGACGGATATGACCATCGCGGTGCGTGAGGCCTGTGTGGCGCAGGGGGTGTGTGGCGAAAATGGGGAGCTTGTGGATCATGTGATCTTTCAGGGCACATCGCCCAATGCCGATGTCCACAGCCGCAACTTTGTGCTCTGTCCGGATGATGAATATGATCGGTCGCCCTGCGGCACCGGCAGTTCGGCGCGGCTGGCCTGTCTGGCGGCGGCGGGGCGACTGGCCCCGGGCGAAGAGATCGTTCAGGAAAGCGTCATTGGCAGCCCCTATCGCTTGTCTTACCAACCCGGCCCGCGTGGGGGCGTGATCCCGACCATCACTGGGCAGGCGTATGTCATGGCCGAAGGTCAGTTGATCTTTGGGGCAGAAGACCCTTTCAAGCTGGGTATTTACTAAAGCGTTTCGCCTTATTGTTGCGATGCAGCGATAAGGCGCAATGCGCCTGATTTTATGTAAGCGACCCTCTTTTGGCACGAGGGAGCGACCTTCAGGGGGATGAGATGTCGGACGTTTTGGACATTGTGGTCATTGGTGCGGGGATTGTGGGCGTCAGTACGGCGCTGGAATTGCAGAGCCGTGGGCGCTCTGTCACCGTGATTGACCGCGTGGGGGTGGCTGAAGAAACCTCCAGGGGTAATGCGGGCGCGTTTGCCTATACCGACATCGTGCCGCTGGCCACGCCGGGCATTATGCGCAAGGCGCCCAAATGGCTGTTTGATCCTTTGGGGCCGCTGTCGATCCCGCCAAGCTATGCGCTGAAGATTGCGCCCTGGATGCTGCGGTTCTGGAGGGCGAGCTGGAAAGACCGTTATATGGCGTCACTGTCGGCGCAGTCCGCCATGATGGATTTTAGCCGCGCGGCGCTGGAGCGGCAGATTGCGGCGGTAGATGGTGAGCCGATGATGCAGCGTGATGGTCAGATCATGCTCTATGAATCTGAGGCTGAGTTTCGGGCGAGCCTGCCGTCATGGCAACTGCGCAAAGACCATGGCATTCCCTATGATCTGCTCAAGAGTCCTGAGGAGATTGCGGAGATTCAACCGGGCCTGAGCCGTCAGTTTACCCATGCAGGCTATACGCCGACGTGGATGAATACCGTGGATCCGGCGGCGTGGACACGCCATCTGGCGGCCGAGTTTGAGGCGGGGGGCGGCAAAATTCAACGAGCTGACATCACGCAGGTCACGCCGCTGGATGGTCGGCTGCGCCTGAGCACTGCGGCGGGGGAGATCATGGCGGGAACGCTTGTGATCTGTGCCGGGGCCTGGTCTCACAAACTGGCAGCGCAGCTTGGCGATAAGATCCCGCTGGAAACGGAGCGTGGCTACAATACGACTCTTCCGGAAGGGGCCTTTGATCTGCGCACCCATGTGACCTTTGGCGGGCATGGGTTTGTGATGACGCGGATCAATGGCGGCGTGCGTGTTGGCGGCGCGGTGGAGCTTGGCGGTCTGGAACTGGCCCCGAATTATAAGCGGGCGGATACGCTTTTGGCGAAGGCGAAACAATTTGCGCCTGCGCTTGAGACCTCTGGCGGCACGCAGTGGATGGGCTTCCGTCCGTCCTTGCCAGACAGCTTGCCGGTGATTGATCGTGCGCCACAGGCACCGCAGGTGGTCTATGCCTTTGGGCATGGGCATCTGGGGCTGACCCAGTCGGCGGGGACGGCAGAGCTTGTGGCTGATCTGTTGAGTGACAGCCCCGCGAAAATTGACATGTCCGCTTTTGCCGCGACGCGGTTTTAAGCGCAAACCACCAAGGAACTAGAGGACGCAGCATGCGCAGCAGCAAGACAATCCACGTGATTTCCGCTCATGCAGAGGGAGAGGTTGGCGATGTGATCGTAGGGGGCGTGATGCCGCCTCCGGGGGAGACGCTGTGGGAGCAGCGCCGGCTCATTGCCGAAGATCAGACTTTGCGCAACTTTGTACTGAATGAGCCGCGCGGCGGGGTGTTCCGGCATGTGAACCTGCTTGTGCCACCAAAGCATCCTGAGGCGGATGCCGCATGGATCATTATGGAGCCGGAGGATACGCCACCCATGTCCGGGTCTAACTCGATCTGTGTGTCCACAGTGCTTTTGGACGGCGGGCTGATCCCGATGCAGGAGCCTGTCACCCATATGACTCTGGAAGCGCCGGGCGGTCTGGTGCGGGTGCGTGCCGAATGCAAGGATGGCAAGGCAGAGCGCATTTTTGTGCAGAACCTTCCCAGTTTTGCAGGGCAGCTTGATATGTCTCTGGATGTGGAAGGGCTGGGTAAAATCACGGTGGACACGGCCTATGGCGGTGACAGCTTTGTGGTGGTCGATGCCAAGGTGCTGGGGTTTGATATTGTGGAAAGCGAAGCCAAGGACATTGCGCAGCTTGGGGTGAAGATCACCAATGCCGCCAATGAACAGCTTGGGTTCCATCATCCTGAAAACCCGGATTGGAAGCATATTTCCTTCTGTGCGTTCTGCGGCCCTCTGAGTGAGACAGAAACTGGGCTGACCGGTAAGTCGGCGGTGGCCATTCAGCCGGGCAAGGTGGACCGGTCGCCAACGGGCACGGCGGTGTCGGCGCGGATGGCCTTGATGGCTGCGCGTGGGCAGATGCAGCAGGGGCAAACCTTTGAGGCTGTGTCCATCATCGGATCGCGGTTCACCGGGCGCATTTTGGACACAACAACCGTGGGCGATCAGCCAGCGATCATTCCGGAGATTTCCGGGCGTGGTTGGGTCACGGGTATTCACCAGCATATGCTGGATCCTTCCGATCCCTGGCCCGGTGGATACCGTCTGCGCGACACATGGGGTGCGTAAGTAAAAGAGCAGATAAAGAAAACGCCCGGCTTTTTGGCCGGGCGTTTTTGTTTTGGGATCAGGATTTTAGCTTCAAGAGGTCTTCATACAGCGCCTCTGGCACCTCGACATAGCCACGCTCCAGATTGCGGGCGCGAGCGGCAAAGCGGCGTTGCGAGGGCAGGCGCGCGCCCTGATCGACGATGTCCGCAAACAGGCGTTCGGCGCGCGCGTCATTGTCGGCCATGCGGCCGTCGCTGAAATGCTCTGGGTCAAAGGCGAGCAGGATTTCCCCGTGATAGGGGGCGCCGCCAGCGCCATTGGCGAAGGCCATGCTTTCCATGCTGGTCAGATCATCAATCAACGGGCCGGCAAGCAATTCGACCATGATCGACAAGGCAGAGCCTTTGTAGCTGCCAAAGGTGAGCATGGCGCCATCCATGGCGGCCTGCGCATCGGTGGTCGGCTTGCCGTCTTTGTCGATGGCCACACCTTCGGGCAGTGGTTTCCCTGCGCGGCGATAGAGTTCTATCTCACCCCGTGCGAAGCCGCTTGTGGCGAAATCAAATGTAAACGGATCTTTGCCCATGCGGGGCCAGGAAAAGGCGATTGGATTGGTGCCAAGGCTGCCGCGCTTGCCGCCCGCAGGGGCCACCCATGCGTGGCTTGGCACCATGGCCAGACCGGCGAGGCCCGCATTCGAGAGGTGTTCTACTTCGGGCCAGAGCGCGGAGAAGTGGAAGCAGTTGTTGATCGCCATGGCGGCCATGCCATGTTTGCGGGTTTTCTCGATCAGCGCGGGCAGGGCCTTTTCGAAAGCGAGAAGAGACATGCCGCCCTTGGCATCTACGCGCACGATGGCATTGTCTGTTTCTGTGAGGGTGGGCAGGACATGGCCGTCAATCTGTCCGGCCTGCATGGTCTGGGCGCACATAAACAGACGGAAAAGGCCGTGGGACTGGCAATCATCAAGTTGGCAGCGGTAGAGCATGTCTGTGATGGCTTCGGCGTGCTCAGGGCCGTAGCCCACAGATGTCAGGACGTCCTGACAGAGCGTTTTTATGTCGTCCAATTTGAGTTGTTTCATCGCGCTCATCAGGAATCCCCGGTCATGTTTTGCAAAGGGTTGGTCACTTAGGATATTGGATACAAAAGCCAGTCTGTTACGGCAATCCAGATTTCAGGTTTTTTTGCCAATGTTATCAGTGTATCACTTTAGCCGAGCATATTGCATCCAAAATACAAAAGCGAAAACTTGCATGCCAGCCAAACGCGCCGTCGTAAAACAAAGCTTGCCCGAACTGATCACCAATGATTTGCGCGAACGCATTCTCAGTGGGGATCTCAAAGAGGGCGAAGCCATTCGTCAGGAACTTTTGGCGGATGAGTACGATGTGTCTCGCATGCCGGTGCGCGAGGCGCTCAAGCGGCTGAGTGCGGAAGGGCTTGTGCATTGGGAGAACAATCGCGGCGGCTATGTGATGAAGCATTCCCTGCGCGAGATTGGCGAGATCTTTGATCTCAGGGTGCTGCTGGAAGTGGATTTGTTCCGGCATGCCATCCCGGAGATGGGGGAGGCGGAGTTTCAGCGCTGTGAAGAGATTATTGCGGCGATGGATGAATCCTATCAAGAGGATGACGTGTCACGCTGGGGTAAGCTCAACTATGATTATCATTGTGCGCTTTACAGTGCGGCAGGACGGCGGCTTTCGGAAGAGATGCTGGCGCGGTTGAATGTGCATTCGGATCGCTATGTGCGTATCCATCTCAGCGTGATGGAGCAACGCGAACCGGCACAGGTGGAGCATCGCAATTTGTTGAATCTCGCGCGGGCCGGTGATGTGGAGGGGGCCTGTGATCTTCTGGTGCATCATATCACGCGTACCAAGTCAGAATTGCTTGAGATGATTGCGGCGCAACGCAAGGCCGAAGAGGCTTAGGCTCGGGGCATTAATGTTTTAGCGCCGGCGCCAAAGGAGCGGATGGGACATCTGACATGCTTGTCAGGCCCCCCTGAATTGGATACAATATCCACAACTGAGATCCTTACCAATGGAACCAAGTCTATGTCTTTCAAACCTCACGGAAAACACCTGATCGCCGGCAATTGGGTGGCCGGTGCACAAAGCTTCGCATCCAGCCCGGCGCATGGCCCCAGCCATGAGTATGCAGCGGGCAGCGTGGAGGATGTTGATGCGGCTGTGCAGGCGGCGGAAAAAGCCTTCTGGAGCTATGGCTATTCTTCTCGTGAAGCCCGCGCGGATTTCCTCAATGCGATCGCAGATGAAATTGAAGCCCGTGCGGATGCCATTACGGAGATTGGCACGCAGGAAACTGGCCTGCCAGAAGCGCGGTTGCAGGGTGAACGGGGCCGCACCACTGGGCAGCTGCGCTTGTTTGCCAGCCACATCCTGGAGGGAGACTATCTGGATCGCCGTCACGACGAAGCTCTGCCGGAGCGCGCACCTCTGCCGCGGCCTGATCTGAAAATGGTGCAGCGCCCGATTGGCCCTGTGGCTGTTTTTGGCGCGTCCAACTTCCCGCTGGCCTTCTCCACCGCCGGTGGTGATACGGCTGCCGCGCTGGCGGCGGGTTGTCCTGTTGTTGTCAAAGGTCACTCTGCGCATCCCGGCACGGGGGAAATCATCGCAGAAGCGATCCATGCAGCGATTGCGCGCTGTAATGTTGATCCCGGCGTCTTCAGCCTGATCCAAGGTGGCAATCGCGCGGTTGGCTCCGCGCTGGTGCAACATCCTTTGATCAAAGCTGTGGGCTTCACCGGCTCGCTGGCGGGTGGCCGTGCGTTGTTTGACCTTTGCGCACAGCGCCCAGAACCAATTCCGTTCTTCGGTGAATTGGGGTCGGTCAACCCGATGTTCATCCTCGATCACGCCCTGAGCAATCGCGGTGCCGAGATTGGTGCGGGCTGGGCCGGTTCGCTGTCCATGGGGGCGGGGCAGTTCTGCACCAATCCGGGCATTGCTATTGTGAAAGCGGGTGCCGAGGCTGACGCATTTGTTGCAGCTGCGCAGGAGGCGCTTGGCCAAGTGGGCGCGCAGACCATGCTGACGGATGGCATTGCCGCAGCTTATCGCGATGGGCAGCGCCGCATTGCGGGCACCAGCGGTGTGCAGGAAGTGCTGACCTCCGTCTGTGATCTGCGGGATGCGACGCCATATCTCTATAAGACCACGGCTCAGAACTGGTTGGCCAATGAGGCACTGGCCGAGGAGGTCTTTGGCCCGCTTGGCGTGGTCGTTGAGGTCGCGGACATGGACGAGGCGCGCGCGGTAGCGATGAGCCTGCAGGGGCAGTTGACCTG
The DNA here is from genome assembly GCF_017744035.1 of Shimia sp. R11_0. Taxonomy (NCBI): domain Bacteria; kingdom Pseudomonadati; phylum Pseudomonadota; class Alphaproteobacteria; order Rhodobacterales; family Roseobacteraceae; genus Shimia; species Shimia sp. R11_0. The sequence goes on from NZ_JAGHQY010000001.1 coordinate 870,273, forward strand.
CACGTTGCATATGGATGACGCGGATATGGCCGATGCGCAAAGCTTGATGCCGATCCTGGAGCGCAAAGCCGGGCGTTTGCTGGCCAATGGGTTCCCGACTGGCGTTGAAGTGGCAGACACTATGGTACACGGCGGCCCATACCCGGCCTCCACCAACTTCGGCGCCACCTCTGTGGGCACGCTTTCGATCCGCCGCTTCCTGCGGCCTGTGTGCTATCAGAATCTGCCTGACGCGCTTGTGCCGGAAATGGGTGCCTGATTTTAGCGCTTTTGTCTGACGGCTGTGGCGGTCTCGGAGATCTCACTTGGTGAGGTTTCAGGGGCCGCCACAGTTTTTATAGGCGCAGCGGAGGATGTCTGCGCGTTAAGGTGTGAAATTCAGCGGCTGGTTGAAGCCAAAGCTTTCTCCTGAGAGTTTCTTAGGAGCTTTGGGCATTTTGCGGGCGTTCTTCACAGCTGCGATGGCGGCCCGGTCAATGTTGGGGTTGCCGGAAGACCGTATGATTTTCGCACTCAGAATTCTGCCATCGCGGTGAATTTTCAGCTTCAGCGTCACCCGCCACGTGCCAGTTTCGCCGCGCGGAAACTTTTGATGGCGCGCAATTCTGCTGCGGATTTTTGCGCCCCAGATCGCTTTTAGCTTCGCCTGTTTGCCCTTTGAGGCGGTGGCGACTGCGGCGCTTGCGTTGTCGCCTGCCTGCGTGCTCCCACCACTGCCTGCGGCTTGTTTTTCCTGCCGACCTGCGGAAGATTTTTGCGCGACTTTGGCTTGGGTGACCTCTTTTTCGGGCTTTGGCGGTACCACCGGTGGCGGCGGAGTTTCAGGCTCCGGCTTTTTTTCTTCGGGTGGTGGTGGAGGCGGCGTGGTGATGTCAGCGGCCAGCTCAAAGCTCTCTGGTGGAGGCTCTTGCAGTGATGAAATACGCACGGCGGCTCTTGGCGCCACTGTGTCCAGTTGTGGTGTCTCCGGAAGATCTGGCACCGTGTCCGGTGGTGGCAAATCTGTTTCTACAGCGGCCTGAGTTTCTGGCGGACGTTCCCAGGTTTGCACCATTTCCGTGATGGTTGGGGTGGCGCCTTGCATGGCGGCCATGGCGTCTCCCCCTTGTCCCCCGGCCTCAGCACCTGTTCTTGGAGCGGAGGCAAAGAGCACAACATGCGCGAGAACGGCGATGCCGCCAGCGATACCTATTTCAATGGCGCGCCTCATTGTGGCACCACGATCAGTTCGACGTTGGACAAGCCTGCAACCGCGAGGTCAGAGAGAACTTTCGCCGCCAGCGACGAGGGCACACGTTGGTCGGCGCGAAGGCGGATGACAGCGGAGGTGCCACTGATGGCCTTGACGTTTGCAATGGCGGCCTCTGCCTCGGCACCTTCAAAGGAAAGCGTTCCGTCCTTGTCCAGAAACATCACCGGTTCTGCTTCTGGTTTTTTCTCTGACGCGGCGGTTGGTGGCGTGACCTTAAATGGCGCTGGCTCCACCAAGCGGGACGTCATCAAGAAGAAGATCAAAAGCAGAAACACCACATTGATCATCGGAACGATGCTTTCGCCCTTGGGGCGTTTGTGGGGTTTGTCGATCTGCATGGCGTCACTCCACCAAAACGACCGAGGTGAAACCGGCCGATTGCAATTGTTGTGTCACATCGACAATGCGTTGCAGAGGGGTTTCCGGCCCGCCGCGCAGGATGAGCGTGTCCGTTGGGCTCTCTGTCAGAGGGGCAACGGCGGCTGCGATGTCGATGACCACAATGCCATTGAGTTTGAGGCTGTCGGGTTCCACTTGAATCAGGCGGGGAGGACCGGAGTATTCACCGCCTCCGGCTGCCAAAGGGAGCGTCAACATAGCGTCAGAGCCAAAGCGAGAAGCCAGCATGAAAAACACCAGAAGCAGAAACACCACATCAATCATGGGGGTCAGGCTGGGTTTGCGCCGAGGGCGCGTGGGAGGAGCGAGCAACATCGCGCTTACTCAGCGACGAGATGCAGGGCCGGCTTTGGCTCCTGAGCCAGGAAAAGCCGTGTAACGCCATCTTCGACGTCGCGGTGAACACGATCGATCACGCTTTCAAACCACGTCAGGGCCGCCGATGCGGGGATCGCTACAGCCATGCCGGCAGCAGTGGTCAAGAGCGCTTCCCAAATACCGCCTGCCAACTGGGACGGATCCGCATTAGACCCGGCAGATTGCAGAGCCTGGAAGGCGGCAATCATCCCCAAGACTGTTCCCAACAAACCCAAAAGAGGGGCAATCGTTGCAATCAGTTCCAAGGCGGACAGGCCAATGCGCGCTTCGGCGAGCTGGTTTTTGGCCACCCGCGCGGCATCTTCGCGCGCGCGCTCCTCATCCCATTTCTGCATGGCTCTGAGCGCTGCCGTAATCACCTTGGAGCGGATGCCACGGCGCTTTTCTACGGTCTGCATGGCGGTCTGCAGATCGCCGTTCTCAAAGGCGCGCACGGCCTTGCCTGCCTTGCCGCGTGACCATGCTCCCATCAAGGCCAATTGCCAGATCTTCCAGAGGATCAATGCGAGCGTGATGACGGACAATGCGGCAATGGCCCAAATGCTTGGGCCGCCGTCGCGCAGGAAAGCGTGGGCATCAGAGGCCGCAGTCTGCGCCATGGCAGTAAGCTGTTCTTGGGTGGTGACCGGCGCGATTTCTGCGTCGGTGATCTCATCAAAAGCGGTGGCCGGGTCTGACACAGCCTCTGCGCTGGGAGAAACGACGCCTGCGTCTGTTGCTTCTGCTGTGTCTGGTTGCTCAGGTTGGAGGGCCGGTGAGGTGGACGTCGGCGTGTTGACATCTTCGGCCTCAGGTGCCGCAGGCGTGGCCAGAGTTGGTGTTTCCAGTTCGACTTGGGGTGCAACCAAGGCGGGTGCTTCTGGCGCTGTCAGAGGGGCGGTTTCTGCGGTGGTTTGGGCAAATGCCATGACCGGCAAACAAAGGGCGCAGGTCATCAGGGTGAGCGATTTCATGTGCGGCTCCAATATGTCGCGATGTAGTGATTTTTAATGTCGATGTTCTGGCTTTTGCAGAATGCGCGCATCCTCTGCGTATCTTCTTTTTCAGAAGCAAACCAGAGCATATGCTCTGGAAAAGAGATGCGATCTGCGATGGCGACATCAGGGAGTGTCTGGTCAGAGTACGGGCTGTGCCAAATCACCTTTAGGTTGGGGTGATCCGGAAGTGGATAGTCTTGAGTGCCTGCCTGCAGCACCACGCGGCCCCCTACGGTATGTGGCAGTGCTTCCAGCAGTCGTGCAGTGGCGGGAAAGGCCGTTTCATCGGCGTAGATTGTGATCGCCTTGGTGTCGGGTATGCCACCGCCTCCGGGGCCTGTGATGCCAATTTGCGTGCCGATTGTGACGTTCTGCGCCCACTCCGTGGTGCGACCGCCCTCGTGAACAAAGACGTCAAACACCAGTTCATTGCGATGGGTGTCGACGCTGCGAATGGTGTACACAGGGCGATGTAGGGCTTTGTCACCTTTGGGCCAGATCGTAACACCCTTGTCGTTGAGACGCGGCCATTGTGGGGCCTGATCCCCCTTTGGGGGCAGAATGATACGGAAATGAATGGCGTTTTGTGCGTAGCTGCTCAGATCTTGGGCTGACAGGGTCACGCGTAGAAAGCTTTTGCCGATTGGGGTAACTGCGGTCACTGTGGCCAGCTGGAAGTTTGGCGGGTGGCCTTTGTGCTGCGCGGCATCGGACCATGTCAGGCTTTCGGCCAATTGAGGGGCAAAGTGCTCGATGCTCTCAACAAGGCTTTCCTTCAGGATGAAAAGCTTGTCTGTCTGATCCGCCATGACACAGGCGTGCACGCCATTTTCCAGTGCATCAAATGTCAGATGACCGTATTCAGACTCCATCGTGACACGGGTATCGCTATTTTCTGGCAACTCCAGACCGTGCTCTTGGGCTTCATGCACCAGCAATGCGCGGATGGCCGGAAAAGCCAGACCAATCAGGCGCGTCTCCGCGCGAAATGGGAATTTTGTTTGCTCGTTCATAAAGAGCGCCTTTACTTCGGAATGACGTGCGGGTGCCCGTGCACCGGGTCTTTGATCACGGTGGAAGGCAGATTGAAGATCTTGGACATCATGTCTTCGGTCACAACGTCCTCAGGAGAGCCCTGGATGTGAACGGTGCCATTTTTGAGAGCGACGATGTGGTCGGCAAAGCGCGCGGCCAGGTTGATGTCATGCAGCACCATGGCCACAGTGCGACCGGTGTCCTGATTGAGCTTTTGCACCAGCGTCAAAAGTTCGATCTGATGAGGAAGATCCAGATAGGTTGTTGGCTCATCCAGCAGCAGAATATCTGTGTCCTGTGCCAAAGCCATGGCGATCCATGCGCGCTGGCGCTGTCCTCCAGAGAGGGTTTCAAGTGCCCGATGGGCATTGGCGGTCATGCCGGTCAGCTCAAGCGCGCGCGCAACGGCCGCCTGATCGATTGTGGACCATTGCTGAAGTACAGATTGGTGTGGGGTGCGGCCCCTGCGGACCAGATCATGCACGGATAGTCCTTCGGGGGCGGCAGGGGATTGCGGGAGCACAGCAAGCTCTCGCGCAACCTGTTTGGAGCGTTGCGACGAAATGGATTTGCCATCGAGCACGATCTGTCCGCTGTCGAGTTTTTGCAGACGTGACAGGGCGCGCAGCAGGGTGGATTTGCCGCAGGCGTTGGGGCCGACGATGACTGTCATCTTCCCATCCGGCAGGGACAGGGACAGCGCGTTCAGCACGGCCTGCTTTTGAAAAGCAACGGAGACAGTGTTGGCTTGCAAGCGATTGGAGGAGCGCATCAGAAGTTTCCTTTGCGGAATTGAACCACCAAAAGCCACAGGAGGACCGGTGCGCCAATCAAGGCGGTAAAGACACCGGCAGGCAATTGGATGAGAGGAACAGAGCGGGCAGCCAGATCGGCAATCAGGGTGACGGCTGCGCCAACCAAGGCGGCTGCGAAAATCGCGGGTCGCCCTCCCCGGATGATGCGCCGCGCAATCGGGCCGGCGACAAAGGCCACAAAGGGCAGGGGGCCAGCAACGCTAACGCTTAGGGCAACCAGAGCGACTGACGTGCCAGCAACGGCAAGCCGGGTTGGGGTGAGCGCAATGCCGAGACCTGTTACGGTGTCGTCATTCATGGCCAGCCGCGCGAGGGGGAATTGCAGCCACGCCAGAAGCGGTGTCAGCAACGCGATGCCGCCCCAGATCAGAGCCACGTCGTCATAAGAACGCGTATTCAGAGAGCCTGTGAGCCAACGCGCCATATCGGCAGCAATGCGTTCGTCGGTCCAGCTGAGCAGCAGATCAGCCCCCGCGCCCAAGGTGAGGTTTATGCCGATGCCTACGAGGATCAAACGTGTGGTGTTCAGCCCATTTTGCCAGGCCAGCAGGGTCACAAGGATGGCGGCACCCAAGCCGCCAAGCAATGCCCCCATGACCACCATGCCACCTGTTATCAGCACGCAAAGAAGTGCGCCAAAATTGGCGCCTGCGGTGAAGCCAATGACATCGGGGGAAGCGAGCGGGTTGCGCAGCATGCTCTGCATCATGGCCCCTGCCATGCCGAAAGCCGCCCCTGCGCCAATGGCGACTAGAATACGGGGCAGGCGATGTTCGCGCACGATCATGTTTTCCAGATCATCAAGGTGCCCGATCAGGCCCCGGAAGAGGTCGCTCACACTCAGCGGATATGCTCCTGCTTTCAAAGAGAGGAACGCAACTGCCAAAGTTATTGTGAGCAGGAGCAGGCAGGCGACAACCGCGCGCCGGGTGGTTTGAAAAGACAGGGCCTTGGTTTGCAGGGTTACATTCACAGGCGGCGCCCTCCACCCTTACGCACCATCACAATCAGCGCGGGACCGCCGATCAAAGCCGCCATGACGCCCGCCTGCATGTTGCCGCCCAGAATGGGAAGGCGTCCGATGAGATCCGCGCTCAGCAAGAGGCCAGCGCCCATCAGAGCGCTGAATGCCACCATCCAGCGCATGTTCTGCTGTGCCAGTGGGCGCGCGATGTGGGGGACCATCAGGCCTATGAAGGCGATGGGTCCGGCGAGGGCCACGGTGGAAGCCGCCAGCAAGACAATGGCAAGGCCGCTGATGAGTTTGGCGGCTCCAACATTGACGCCGAGGCTGCGGGCGGTGTCTTCGCCAAGCATAAGCGCGTTCAGTAGAAATGCCGCGACAAGGGCCACCAGAAACCCTCCTGCGAAGAAGGGCGTCAAGGCGGTGATGTCCGCAACGCTGATGCCATCCAAACCGCCCAGAACCCAGAAGCGATAGACGTCCAAACTCTGGCGGCTCATGAGCAGGACGCCCCGTGTGATTGCAATGAAGAAAGCGCTGATTGCGGCGCCTGCCAAAAGCAGACGCACAGGGCTGGCCTGTGCGCCGCCGCCAAGGCTGAACACCAATACCGCGCCGATGGCGCTTCCGAGCATGGCCACCCAGATGAACTGGCTCGGGTCAGACCAGCGTAGGGCAAAGACCACAATGACCACGCCAAGACCTGCGCCCGCATTGATGCCAAGGAGCCCCGGATCGGCAAGCGGGTTGCGGGTCATGCCTTGGATAAGCGCCCCGGCCACGCCAAGCGCAGCCCCTGTCAAAATCGCGGCCAGAAGACGCGGCAGGCGAATGTCCCGAATGACGATCTGTTCCGGGACCGACGGGTCATAAGCGCCAAAGGCCGCGCCGATATCTGCCCACGTCAGGTCACGCATGCCAAATCGCAGGGCGAGCACAGCGAGGCAGGTGACGCCAAGCAGCGTGATGAGCAAATGAAGCAGTCGCATGTCCTTGGGCATGGGGAGAACGTTGGTTTCGGCCTGTAGGCTCATGGCGTGATCTCCGGCAGGATGCCCGCTGCGCGTGAGGTGGCGACTTCGGTGTGTGGATCGCCGTCCATGGCGGCTTCGAGCAGAGGCACCAAAGCGTCCAGCGTGTACTCAATACTGAGCGGGCTGGAGTGCGACATGGCAGCGGTTGTGTCGAGGCCCAGGTAGATTTCCCGACCTTCTTTATAGGCGCGCATGGTGTGGCGCAGCGGCAGTGTATTCAGCCGCTCGACATTGTTGCCCGCGTCAATCCAGATCAAAGCGTCGGCATCAATTGGGGCTGTGACCTCTTCGGGAATAATCTTGTAGAGGCTGTCAAAGATACCAATATCCTTAAGGCCTTCAGGTTCCTGAAAGCCGAGTTCAGCCATGAAGCGACCGCGGATGTCGCCTTGCGTGTAGGCACCGGTGCTGCCTGACCAGACCACGACGGCGCTGGCGCCCTGCCATTCTGGATGGGCCTCGCGGATGGCTTCGAAGCGTCCCTCAATTCTGGAGATATGCGCTTCGGCCAGTTCCTGTCGCCCGGTGGCAAGGCCGAGGGTGCGCAGCATGTCCGCCCAGGGTGCGCCATAGTCTCCCCAGTCTTCTTGGGGGGCGATGGTGGGGGCAATCTGACTGAGCAGGGCATAGTCGCTTGCACTCATGCCGCTCCACTGGCCAACAATCAGGTCAGGTTTGAGTGTGGCGATCTGTTCAATATTGATCTCACCCCACATCACAACGGGGGTGCCGTCCCCAAGAGCCTCTTGTGCCCATGGCCAGACGCCGTAGGGGTGCGGGCCGTACCACTTGCGTAGCGCTTGAGGGATGATGCCAAGAGACAGTAAAAAGTCATGGCCGATGAAGCTCAGAGAGACGATATTCTTCGGTTCTTCAGGGATGTGGGCTGTGCCGTAGCGATGGGTTATTTCAACCGGAAATGGTTCGGCTGATAGGCCAAACGGGCAGAGCAATCCCGCCGAAATGATCAATGAACGTAGCGCGCGCACCAGTGCTGTCCCTGTCTCATTGCCCCATGTGTGGCCCCTATGTGGGAGGAGCAATCTTGGAAACCTTTGGGCTGGCTGCGATGTTGAAAGGGTCTCAACACGACAGTGGCTAGGTGGGTTCGATTAACTTTTCAGATGGTTTCTGTCAAGTTTTCACATATTCAACTCAGCCGGGAAAGTCCCGGCTGAGCTTGTTTTTGAAGATCAGAAGGCTTTGGTGACCGATAGCTGCACATTGCGTCCTTCGCCGAAGTAGCATGTGAAGGTGGCGCAGCCGGTAATGACACGTTTGTCGGTCAAGTTGCTGACATTCAAAGCCACACGCCAGTCGTTCTTTTGGTAGCTGATGGCTGCGTCGAGCAATGTATAGGACTCGGTTTCGAATTCCGTTGGAAGGCCTGGCACTGCAAAGCCAGCAGAGCCTTTGGTTTTGCCTGTGAAGCGCGCTCCCAATCCGAAGTTCCATCCATCGAGGGATTTGGGTGCATAGTTGATCCATGCCGAAGCCATTTGTTCAGGCACCAGATCAATGTAGTCCTGTGTTTCTGTCTCCGTATCGAGGAGTGTATAGGAAGCTTGCACGGACACTTCACCGAAGTTGTGGAAAGCTTCCAGCTCGATGCCTTTGGAAGAGGCTTCGCCCGTCTGAATGCGTTGGGATGGATCGTTGGGATCAGTTTGCAGTAGATTAGACTTTGTGATGTCGAATGCGGCAGCCGACAGCAGCGTATTGGTGCCTTTAGGCTGATACTTTACACCGATCTCATACTGTCGCCCTTTGGTGGGTTCAAAGGCTGTGCCGTCTGCTTGTGCTCCAAGCGTCTCTTGCTGAAAGCTCGTGGCCCAACTTGCATAGGGAGCAAGACCATTGTCCAAAACATACATGATCGCTGCGTTGCCAGTCCAATCGCTGTCTTTGGCCGCAGGGTCGACGCTATTGTTGTTGGGGTCAGTGCTTTGGCTACGCTCAATCTGGCTGAAGCGCAAACCAAAATCGAGAAAAAGCCTATCCTCAATGGCTGCGCGGTTTTGGTTGTAGACGCCCCATTCCGTTACCTTGACCGCAGGCGTGTCGATGATGGTTGGATTGATGATCGTGCCATAGTTGGGATCAAAAGGGTTGATCGGAGCGCCATGGTTGGCTGGATCTGTGTTGGCAGAAGAGTCTTTGTCAAACTTGGCCCGGTTGTAGTTGAAGCCCACAACGCTGCGCATTTCGACGCCGCCTAAACGGTATTCTGCGGTGGCGTAGGCATCAGCAGCTGCGGTTTTGAGCGTATTCCGGGATTTGTAGAACGTTCTGTTGATCGTGCCGTCCGCATTGTAGCGGCCAAGATAAAGATATTGCGCAACTGCAGGTATGTTGCCCGCTGCGATCAGGTCTGTCGCACCGTACCAGTAGGCGTGATCATAATCACCTTTAGAATCGCTGTAGCGTGCATTCGCATTCAGAGACCAAACCTCATTAAAGCGATGTTGGAAGTTGGCGGAGATGCTGCCAGATCTCGCATCATAACGATCAAACCCGGGCTCACCGACATATAGATCTGAGTCAAACTGGCGACCAGCGTGGGGGGAGGGGACAGCACCGAAACCCGGAATGACAAATTGGTCTGGTACCGGCTGCAAGGTGCCAATGTAGGATGCGAACTGAGACGCAGGAGTTGCGTTGTTTTTTTGATACTCAGCAAGGATAGTGACCTCGGTATCTGCGCCAAGCTTCCAGGTGAGCGAGGGCGCAATCGCGATGGCATCGTCTTGAGAGTAGGCTAGAACATCGTCTGAATCGCGGAGCAAGCCGACAAAGCGGTATTTGAGCGTTCCGTCTTCATTCCCTTCACCACTGAAGTCTACTGCAACCTGCTTGCGCTTATTGGTTCCAATCTGTGCTTGAACAATATTGGGTGCGTCTTGTGCGGAGGTTTTGGAGGTTGTGTTGATCACGCCACCCACGGAGCTATCGCCATAAAGGCCAGATGCCGGGCCGCGCAGTACTTCAACACTGTTCAGGAGGAAGGTTTCGGGACGTGGGCTGTTGTAGAAGCCATAGCGAGTTGGGAGACCATCCCGCAGGAAGCTTGGATTGAAGCCACGGACGTAGGACCAGTCTGCGCGGTTATCCATGCCAAAGGCACCGGCGCGTACGCCGGGCGTGTAGGCGAGCACTTCTTCGAGATCGCGTGCGCCGCGTTCTTGGATCTGATCTGCGGTGATAACGCTGACCGAGCGGGGTGTTTCCGCAATCGCATCGCCGGTTTTCGCGACTGTACCGGTCTGCAGAGAGATGGTTTCGCCAAAGAAGCCTTCGGTATTGGCTCCGCTTACATTGATATCTTCGAGATCGATGTCCTGTGCAAAGGCCGGGAGGGCCGCAACCAGCGCGCACAGGGACACAGTCGTACGCCGCAAGAGCATGACACGTTTCCCATTCCTGTTGGTGTGTGATGCCTGGCGATGCGCTGGGTTGTTAAGGCGCGATAGGAATATAGGGGGGGAACGTCAATTTGCTCACATGTGAACGAATGTGAAATGTTGCTTTGTAGGCACATCTTTGTGACGTGTCGTTGGGGCAGTTGGGGGCGGCGCGATATCTGCACAGGTTTCGTGTTCAGGGAGCGTGATGTCGCAATCGAGTATTGACCGTGTAATTCGACTTCTGGCATCTACCCCTCATGTCCGGTTCTGGGAGGAATCTCAGAAGCAATAGGGAATGCAGTGCGGTGTCTTGACGCCAATTCTGCAACTGCCCCCGCAACTGTAGGCGGCGAGCACGGCTGATACATGCCACTGGGAGTGCCCGGGAAGGCCAGCCTGAGTGTTTTGACCCGCAAGTCAGGAGACCTGCCAGACATGCGCCCTCGGAAGGGGCGTTCATCATTGGCGACGGGGTGCGCGCCAGATCCATGTCTGTCCTTGGGGCACATTGGGGCGCGCGTCTTGGCGGTATTTTAGGAATGCGCCGGGGAAGGCGCGACGTGATAAGGACCTGATTTATGAAAAAACTGCTTTTAGCGGCCACTGCTGCTTTGTCGATCCCGGCAATGGCGCAGGCGCATTTTCTGCTTGAGTACACAGAAAATACTATGATCGAGCGTCCGGGGGATGTTCCTGTGAAGCTGATCTTCTGGCATCCGCATGAAGCCGGTCACGTGATGACGCTTGAAAAGCCCGAAGAGTTTTTTGTCATCCACAATGGCGAAAAAACCGATCTGATGGACACGCTGGAAGAGACCACTTTTGATGGCCCAGACAACAGTGCCAAAGCCTTTCTCGGCTCCGTGCCTGTGAAACGCTCCGGTGACTATGTGGTCGTGACTGTGCCTGCGCCTTACTATGAAGAGTCTGAAGACATCTTCATTCAGCAGATCACCAAAACCTATCTGAACCGCAATGCGCTGCCGACCGACTGGGATCAGCCTCAGGGGCTGGCCACGGAAATCCTGCCGCTGAACAAGCCTTACAACATTGTGGCAGGCTCCACCTTCACCGGTCGTGTGCTGAGCGAAGGGAAGCCCGTTGCAGGCGCGGAAATCGAAATCGAGTATATGGCCGCAGAACCTGATCTGGCGGGCACCGGTGCCAAGGCGGCAACCGTTGGAGCGCTGCCGGGTGGGGCCATCGTGGCAATTTCCGATGACAACGGCTATTTCTCCTTTGGCGTGCCAAAAGCAGGCTACTGGGGCTTTGCGGCGCTGGGCTCTGGTCCTGCGACCGAGCACGAAGGCAAGGAACTCAGCCAGGATGCTGTGATCTGGATCCGCGCCTGGGATCTGGAGTAAGGCTAAAATGCACATTGTTGACGGAGCCTTGTCAAACCTTGTCGTGATTGGTGGCGCTGTCGCCGCGGTCGGGGGGATCGCTATGGGCCTGAGATCGCTGGATCTTGACCGCATTCCCACAGCGGGTGTGCTGTCTGCCAGTTTCTTTGTGGCCTCTTTGATCCATGTGCCAATTGGCCCGTCCTCTGTGCATTTGATACTCAACGGTCTGGCCGGGCTTTTGCTTGGCTGGGCCGCCTTTCCGGCCTTGTTTGTCGGTCTTCTGTTGCAGGCTGTGTTCTTTGGCTTTGGTGGCCTGACCGTGCTTGGGGTCAACACCGTGAATATTGCCTTGCCTGCTGTCTTGGCCTGGATGATTTTTGGGCGCCTGATTGGACGGGGTTCGCCGGTTCATGGTGCCATCTGGGGCGGGATTGGTGGCGCTTTTGCCATCGCCGCGACCACGGGATTTGTGGCGATTTCGCTCGCCTTGTCCGGTGATGAATTCCTGCCTGCTGCCAAACTTGTCTTTTTTGCCCATATCCCGGTGATGGCGATCGAAGCGGTGTTGACGGGATTTGCCGTTCTGCTCGCACGGAAGGTCAAGCCGGAGCTTTTTGTGAAAGGGCCTTCCGCATGAAGCCGTGGATCGTGATTGCCTGTCTCATCTGTGCACCTTTGCCAGCCTTGGCGCATAAAGTGATTGCCGGCGTGTTTCCCGCCGGCGATGCCATTGAGGGAGAGCTTGGGTTTTCTAATGGCGATATGGCTGTGGATCAGGAAGTGATTGTCTATGGTCCTGATGGGGCCGAGCTCGGCCGTACTGTGACGGATGCCGATGGTTTTTTCCTTTATGTCCCCACACAGCCTGTCGCGCATAGGTTCACGGCGGATCTGGGGGCAGGGCATGTGGCCAATGTCACCATGGCTGCGCAGGAGGTTGCCAAAATTATGGGCGTTGCAGCGGAGGTTGTCGCAACCTCCGAGGTTCAGGCCGCTGTAGCAGGACCTGAGGCGGTTATCGTCGCTGGGCTATCGGATGAAGAGCGCGCCGCAATTGCCAAGGCCGTGCGTGATGAGCTGCGCCCTTTGCGACGTGAGATTGCGGCCTACCGGGAACAGAATGATCTTCAGACCATCCTTGGGGGTATTGGGTATATCCTTGGTCTGTTTGGGATTGGATTTTACATCGCGGCCCGCAAGAAGTTGGCTGGCTGATGGCACATGTGCTGGAACCCCAAGCCAAGACGCTGGCTGAGGCAGAGCAAGATGCGCCTTATGGCCTGATTGCGGATATTGATCCGCGTATGCGTATTGTTATGGCCTGTGTGTTTGCTGTTGTGACGGTTGCGCTGGGCTCCGTGCCGGGCTTGCTCGCCGCGTTGAGCATCGCGATTGGGTTGCTTCTTCTGTCGCGTTTGCCGATCCGGCGCACGTTGAAGCGTATGGCCATGATGGATGGTTTCATCATTTTTATGCTGGTTTTAATGCCGTTTTCCATGCCCGGAGACGTGATGTTCACGGTGTTTGGCTTCCCTGCAAGTTGGCAGGGGCTTTGGAAAGCTGTCGAGATCGCATTGACGGCCAACGCCGTTATTCTGACCCTGATGGTTCTGGTGGGCACGATGGAGCCCGTAACACTTGGCCATGCGTTACATCGGCTGCGGTGTCCGGAAGTTCTGGTGCATTTGATGATGTTCACCATCCGCTACATTGAGGTGCTACGGGAAGAGTATTTACGGCTGCGCAGCGCGATGAAAATTCGCGGATTTCGGCCCGGTACAAACTGGCACACATATCGCAGTTTTGGCTATCTCGTCGGTATGATGATGGTGCGGGCGATTGAGCGATCCGAGCGCATTCTGGGGGCCATGAAGTGTAGAGGTTTCTCCGGGAGGCTGATGTTGCTACAAGAGTTCTCTATGAGCAGGCGCGACCATGTGTTTGCCGCTCTCTTGGGAGCTGCCTGCATCGGACTACTGATTGTGGATTTTGCATGACGATCTTGCAGCTCGACGACATCCATTTTGCCTATCCAGGGCAGGCACCGATTTTGGCCGGGGCTTCAATGCAGCTTGAGGCAGGGCAGCGGCTGTCTATTACGGGACCGAATGGTGCTGGTAAATCGACATTGTTTCGCATCGCTCTTGGCTTGCAGAGCCCGATTGCAGGGCAGGTCACGATTTTTGGCAAACCCCGACATGTAGAGGCGGATTTTTTGGAGGTCCGTCGTCGTGTTGGTCTGGTGTTTCAGGATCCTGATGATCAGCTTTTCTGTCCCACGGTTGCGGAAGACATTGCCTTTGGTCCGCTGAATTTAGGGCGTAGCAAGGAAGACGCCTTGCAGATTGTTGATCGTGTTCTCATGGATCTGGATTTGATGCACCTGAGAGACCGGATCACGCATAAGCTGTCTGGCGGGGAGAAGCGTTTGGTGACCTTGGCAACCGTTTTGGCCATGGAGCCTGAGGCGTTGCTGTTGGATGAGCCGACCAATGCGCTGGATACAAAAAATGAAGCGCGTTTGCTGGAGATTTTGCGAGCGCTTCCGCAGGCGATTTTGCTGGTGAGCCACTCTCCTGCTTTCCGGCAGGCTTTGGCTCCGGACTCACTGATTCTAGAAGATGGGCAGCTGATCTCGGCGTGAGCTGAACGGTGGTGGGCAGAGGGAGTTTTTACGGAAAACACCTCTTTGCGGGCGATCACATACACCTGAAAGCCAGGTTTTGGGGGAGGTGTGGCGGCTCACTTCATGATTGCGTTGCGACGTTCGTAGATTTTGCGTGGCTCTCAGATTGCTTTTTCGTGCGGATCTGCAACTATATGAATTATAATAACATATAGGCGTTTTCTGTATCTATCGTTGTCTCTTCATGATGGGGATGAACAACCTAGGGTTTTTGCCTTGCGACACGTCAAGTGTCGTTTTTCGTACCTGTAAACGCAAATTTAAGGGCTGAAAACACAGGCTCAGGCGCGAACAGTAACAAGGGCCGCCCGATATGAGCAATGTCATCGACAACCTCCCCGAACGATTTTCTCTGACCAATGAAAGTCTGGAGGACCTCCAAGAAGCTGGGGTTTTTTTGACCCCAATGTTGGATGAGGCGCTGGATGATTTCTACGCATTTGCTTTGCAGGATGAAACGATGGCGGCGTTTTTCACGCAAGATGGTGTTCTGGAGCATGCGCGCGGGCGGCAGAAGGCCCATTGGGCGATGATGATCAATGGGGACTTTTCCGAGGCATATCTCGCTTCAGCCGAGGCAATCGGTAAAGTGCATTTTCGTATTCAGCTTCCGTTTGAGTTGTATTTGTCTGGTTACGCCCGTGCGACGACCTTCATGCAAGATGCATTGGTTCGAGCATGGTCAAAGAGATATGGACAACGTGTGCGACTGAAATTGGCGCGGCTTGTGCCTGCGCTGTCGCGGGCCTTCGCAATGGACACGACTTTGGTGATTGCAGCGTATTTCCGGGCCCAGAATGAAGAACAGCGTCGCGCCTTCGGGCATTTGCAGCGTGGCATGGAACGTGTGTCTGCCAAAGACCTCTCTCAGGATATTCCGTCACCAGATCAAAGTGATTACCCCGCCCGCTACGACGACATTCGTGAAGCTTTCAATTTACTGTCTGGCGCGATGCGAGAGATGGTGCAGACTATTGCAGAAACCTCCCGTGGTCTCGATCAGACAGCAGACCATGTAAAGGTGGCCAGCAATGATTTGGCCCGGCGTACTGAGGCGCAGGCGGCGACGCTGGAACAGACAGCTTCCGCAGTGGAAGAGATCAATACCCATGCCAAAGCTTCTAGCAAAGCCACAGAGCAGACCAACATTGCGGTTACTGCTGCAAGAGATGCGGCGGAGCTTGGGGTCAGTGTTGCGCGTGAGAGTATTGATCAGATCGGAAATATTGCCACTGCGTCCAAACAGATCGCGGAAGTCACGGGGGTAATTGATGATATTGCCTTTCAGACCAATCTCTTGGCCTTGAATGCCGGCGTGGAAGCTGCGCGCGCAGGTGACGCGGGACGTGGTTTTGCGGTCGTGGCCTCTGAAGTGCGCGGGCTGGCACAGAAGGCTTCTGATGCGGCCAAAGAAATTGATGCCTTGATACAGCGCTCCTCCTCCATGGTGGAGCAGGGTGTTGTTTTATCACAGCGGGCGGGGCAGGCATTGGAAACAATCCTCAAGGAGGTTGAAAATGCGGCTCAACTGACGGGAGAGGTGTCTACAGCATCTCAAGAGCAATCCGTAGCCCTTTCCGAGATTGCGGAAAGCGTTTCACATCTGGATGTTGTTACGCAAAAGAACGCTGCGATGGTCGATCAAACGGCAACAGCCATGACGGGAATGCGTGAAGATAGCGCCGCCATGTCTCAGATTGTAAGTGAATTTCAGCTTCAGAAACTGGACGGCACGTCAGAGTGGCATCCCAGTGCCAGTGTGGCATAGTCCGGTGCCGGTGTGTGTTGGAGGATCGTGTCTTTTCGGCACGCTCTATTAAATTTTCCGAGTGAATGTATCAACTTTTGGTTGCGAAGCGGCTTCGTGCCAAAGTTCTATGAATGTATGTTCAGTGGGTGAATGATGGCGGATGATGTGCCGCTCATTAATGGAAAATTGTGTGCTCAAGTGGGAAAGGCTTTGGTGCGCGCTGAAAAACTCTGGGGTGAAATGTGGTTACGGCTACACAAAATGTGTTTGCAAAATATACAGACGGTCGGATTCGTGTGGAAAGGGCTCCTGGGGGTGCTTTTGCGGGCATTTGGCAGGTCGATTTTGTTTCAAAATCGGTCTGGTGGAGCCGTGAAGCGCAAATGCTTCATGGGGTTGATGCAGCTTATCAGCCAACCTTTGAGAATGCTTTTGAGTATTGCCTACCTGAGTATCGCGATGCGCTAAAATCAAGCCTGTTGCAAGCCATAGATCAGGGCAATGAGTGGCAATGCAAGTTCGATGTTCAACTGAGTGATGGATCCCGAAAGCGGGTGAAGGCGGAGGGGCGACCCATTGTTGAGGGTGGGCATGTTACGGCCTTCATGGGCTGTTTTGAAGAACTCGACGCGCAGGCGAATTTCCCTCTGTGTTCCGCCGCAACTCCGGTTGCCATTGAAGCGCGCATGCGAGAATTGTTTGAGTTACGCGCAATCATTGATGAGGCCGCGATTTTCTCAGTATCAGACAAACATGGCAAGATTCTGAGCGCCAATCAGAACCTGATCGAGATATCTGGCTATTCGGAAGACGAGCTACTGGGGCACAGTCATAACATCATGAATTCTGGATTTCATGGTCCTGAGTTTTTTGCACGGATGTGGGAAAAGATCGCTTCGGGTGAGGTGTGGCGCGGCGAGATTTGCAACAAGAACAAATCTGGTGATTTGTTGTGGTTTGATACCATCATCTATCCCGTGCTTGATCAAAACGGGCAACCTGATCGGTTTTTATCGCTTCGTTTGGATATTACGGAGAAAGTGCAATCCTCGCATCTTGTCTCGGAATTTTTTGATGTGTCAAACTCTCCGAGTTTTGTTTTGGATGGCCGGGGCTACCTGCGCAGAGTCAATGAGGCCTTCTGCGGCTCGTTGGGGTACTCTTCGAGCGATTTGATGCACACGCCTCTGCTGAACCTGATCAAGCCAGAAGAACGTCATGCGGCGACCGATGCGTTCCGAAAGATTGTGGTTGGGCGGCCAGGGGCCAGTCTTGAGTTTACCTGTTTGCATGCCAGTGGAGCTGAGAGGGTTTTAACCTTCCGTGCCAATCGGTTTGAAGGGCAGGTTTTTGGATCTGCTGTTGATGTCACTGAGGAATTTGAGCGCAAGAAGTCTCTCCAACAAGCAAAGCAGGCGGCGATCGAGGCCAATCAGTCCAAGTCCGCATTTCTTGCAAATATGAGCCATGAAATTCGCACGCCACTCAATGCGATTATTGGCGTGGCTGATGTGCTTTCCAGGGATCAGCACTTGGAGAAGCATCAGCGAGAATTGGTGGATATGATCTATGATGCTGGCAGCATGCTGGAAGGCTTGCTGACGGATATTTTGGATCTTTCTAAGATTGAAGCCGGTAAACTGAAGCTTGAAGAAACCACGTTCTTGCCGATGGAAGAGGTGCGGTCGGCATTGCGTCTGCATATGCTCAGGGCCCAAGAGCATGGAGTGTTCTTTGCTTGTACCGAGGATATGGCTGAGGGCGTGCAGCTTGTGGGGGATCCGCTGCGGCTACGTCAGATCATTTCCAATCTGGCCTCCAATGCTGTGAAGTTCACCGAAAAGGGCAGCATTCAAGTGCATGCCGCCGTCAAGATGAATGAAGCTTTGCCGATCTTGGAGCTTTATATCCAAGACACTGGCATTGGGTTTCCGGTCGAAACAGCGGGCGAAGTTTTTGAGAGATTTGAGCAAAGCCGGAGTAGCGACACGCGGGTGTTTGGAGGCACGGGTTTAGGACTGGCGATCAGTTCGTCCCTCGCGCGTGACATGGGGGGCAGTTTGCGTGTGCATTCCACGCCCGGTGCTGGCACGCGATTTGATTTGAGCATCCCGTTTCCTGCGGCGAAATCAACAACAAACACTGTACAGACTGCGCCGTCAGGAAGTTTGGTGCCTGATCTTTCCGGCAAAACCGTCTTGGTGGCGGAAGACAGTGTGGTGAACCAGAAGGTACTTCGATTGGTATTGCGCCCGACACAATGCAACCTTGTTTTTGTAGAAAATGGCGAAGAGGCGATTGAGGCTTTTCAAAAGGCCGATGGGGCTTTTGATCTGGTGTTGATGGACATGCGCATGCCTAAGATGAATGGGCATGAGGCCGTGAAACTCATTCGCGCCTTTGAAGCCAGACAGGATCTTGTGCCAACGCCTATTGTGATGGTCTCGGCCAATGCCATGGTGCACAATGTGCAAGAAGCTTTGCAGGCTGGATGTAACGCCCATATTGCCAAGCCAATTCGGCAAAAGACCCTATTCGCCGAGATTGCAAAGCTCTTGACGAATAGGGTGTAGCGGCGCTGCAATTCCTCCAGATACTTGGCTTTCTTGCCGTAAGGGAACTTAAATCCCGTTTTGACAATCCCGCACAATCGGCTCAGCTTTGTGACAGGAGGAGCTATGCCGTTGAATGTGCTTTTGGTTCTGGTGATTGGAGGAATCGCCGGGATTGCTGGACTGACCTATGTGTTGGGAATGTCGCGCCGCCGCGCGTTTCAGACTGTGGAAGACGCACGCGCAGCTTGGGTGCGAGAGTATCCGCTCAGCGAGGTTGTCGAGGTCGAATTGAGTCAGAACGGCTATGTTGCTTTGGTGCGGACCAAACGCAGCATTGGCGTCGTCTGGACCATGGGAGATGACAGCTGTGCCCGCATTTTGCGCCATGCAAAAGTTGAGAGGCACGCACAAGGTCTTCGTTTGAAATTGAATGATTTTACCGCCCCGGTGATCCGATTGCCGTTGTCCGGGGCTGAGCAAGCGCGTTGGGCCGCGCAGATTGAGGGGCAGACATGAGTATCAGCTACCCTGACGTGGTCTCCTATGCTGTGCCGTTGTTCATAGTGCTCATTTTGATTGAGCTTGCATGGATCACGGTCACAAAGAGAGGAGGCCGTTACGAAACCCGCGATGCGGTGACGTCCCTGATCATGGGGGCAGGCAATGTTGCATCTGGCATTGCGCTGGGCTTTGTGGCCTACGGGTTTTTCATGGTTTTGTGGGAGATCACCCCGTTTGATCTTGGGCACAGCTGGTGGATCATTGCCATTTGTTTTGTGCTGGATGATTTGCGTTATTATTGGGTGCATCGGTTTGGACATAAGGTGCGGTGGGTTTGGGCCAGTCATGTCAATCATCACTCCAGCCAGCACTATAACCTCACGACGGCACTTAGGCAGAGTTGGACCTACACATTCACCTTTATGATGGTGGTGCGCGCGCCGCTTATTCTGGTGGGGTTTCACCCGGCCATGGTGCTCTTTTGTGGCGGTTTGAATCTTATTTATCAGTTTTGGATCCACACGGAGGCTATCAATAAAACGCCGCGCTGGTTTGAAGCCGTGATGAACACCCCCAGTCATCATCGGGCGCACCATGGGCGCAATGCGCGCTATCTGGATTGCAACTATGCGGGTGTGTTTATTGTCTGGGACAAGCTGTTTGGTACGTTTGTTCCCGAACTGGATGAAGAAAAGCCCGATTACGGCTTGGTTCATAACATTGGGACGTTCAATCCTTTGCGGGTGGCATTTCACGAGTGGGTGGCGATCTGGAAAGACGCTTCACGTCCCGGGCTGCGATTTCGGGATCGGTTGATGTACTGCGTCGCCCCGCCGGGGTGGACACATGATAACAGTCGGGACATGGCAGATGCCATTAAAGCCAAGCACCTAAAGCGGCATCCTGAGAAAAGGGGGACGCCGGGCTTTGAGAACATCTCTTGATCGCATCTTGAGTTGCTTTAGATTTCCCGCCCTTTTCCGTTGCGCGGCAAATGGATTAATTCTGCGTGGTATGTTGGGCGCGGAACTGTGAGGGAGACATACCTGTCCATTGTTGAAAGGCACGTCGGAAGCTGTTTGGTTCTTCATATCCCAACCGGCTTGCGATTGTGTTGATCGGAAGAGACGTCTCCCTCATCAGAGATTTTGCTTTCTGTGAGAGAAACTCTGTCTTCAACTCGCGAAAGCTGGTGTTTTCTTGCTGTAGATGCCGTTGCAAGTTGCGGGTACCTATCCCAAGTGTGGCTGCAACATAGTCTTGGGACATGCCTGTGCCATCGCCGCGTGTGGACAGACACTGCAGTACGTCTGCACGCATCGATGGGGTCCGGTTTAGGCCCATGCGGGTGGCCAATTCCGCGAAAGGAATGGCTTTTTGAACGAGCAGTCGGTTTGGATTGGGCGTTTTCAATATCTCGCGGTCTACTGATATGGCCGTGTAGGGCGCGCCCGTGCGCAGAGGGCTTTTGATCATGTCTTCCAAGAGGTGTTGAGCGCTGTCTGGTGCGGCGGGCAGGTCAATGCGAGTTGGGTGCCAGTCTTTGCCGATAAAATGCAGGAAGACCTGAGACAGCACAAAGGGAGCAGCCTGTTCAATGTGGTGGTATCCCAAGACAGTGTCGATCCTTCCGAGAAAGCCAATGACCAGTTGATCGCCCTCGGGCTTGAGGATCAAAGAAGATCCCTGATGTATCAGGGGCAGGGCTTTTCGGGCCCGTACAAGAGCAGCAGCTAAATAAGGTGCTGCGAGCACATATTCTGCATAGCCATCATAGGCATCGTATTTGAATTGCTGGCCAATCCGAATGCCCAAATGGCGATCCCCAAGGGTGCGCGCCACGTTTTCCACCAGCACAGCAAGTGGCGCATAAGGGATGAACCTTGGCCCCGCGTGCCACATTTCACGATCTAAACCTGCTTGCCCAAGGGAACGGTTGACCACTGATCTGGGGGCCAGTGTGTCGAGAACTTCGACGATGTGCTTCAATTCGAGCACGTTGACCATTGGTCTGCGCATGAGACGACTTTGTCGTAAAATGATTGGTTCACTCAGTTTAAGGTAGAGCCTGACATGAGGTAAGGCCCAAAAAGTGTTCCATAAGACATACAATTTGGTGCTGGTACTCCTGCTGGGGAGCGTATCATCGGTGCAGGCTGAAGTGTGGGAGGTGCAGATCACCCCCTATTCATGGCTGACGGGGCTCAAAGGGGAAGTGGGCGTTCTACCGTTGGATGTGGATTTGTCATTCGGCGATGTCCTTAAGGATCTCAAGTCATCTGGGATGTTACTGGCCTCAGTGCAGAATGGGCCGTGGAGTGTATTCTTTGATACAACATTCTCGGATTTGTCCTCACGAGAACCGTTGAATGGTCCAGTGTTTTCAGAACTGGTCGTAGACACAAAGACCACGACGTATTCACTTGCACTTGGCCATCGGTTGATGGAGCGCAGCGATGCGTTTGTGGATGGTTATGTCGGACTGCGCGCTTGGCATTTGGACAATGCTGTCAAGCGGGTGCGTACTGACGGCCAGATCACCATTGTTACAGACCAAAAGGACTGGGTTGATCCGCTTCTGGGTGTCACTGGATCTTTGCAGATATCTGAAACGTGGACGGTTTTTTCAGCATTGGAAATCGGTGGCGGATTTGGCGGTGCTGATCATGAGTGGTCGCTCCTGTTTGGGGGGCACTATGCGTTAAACGATTGGTTTTCGGCGACGCTTGGCTGGCGGCATTTGGATGTAAAGTACCAAGAAAACAACTATGTATATAGCACGGTGCAATCTGGTCCCGTATTGGGTGCGACGTTTCGGTTTTGAAGATGCGGCGCTGGTTTTGCGATGTGTAACGATCAGGAGAAAAACATGAACCTGCAACACTTGATCCGGTTGGTTGTAAGCGTATCAACCGCCGCTTGCGCCATGGGGGCAACTGCGGTGCCTGCGATCGCGCAGGAAGCGCCAGTTGCCGTCACCGTGGATAACTTTGTGCAGGCCGCGACAGCCTATGAATTTGAAAGCTATGCAGGGTTGGCCAACGGCGTGAACACGTTCTTTCACTTTCTGACACCCACGCCAATTGACAACCAGCCCACCATTCGCATGAACCGCGACACACTTTATAGCTCTGCAGTGGTCGATATTCGTGATGGTGCCACTTTGTCGCTGCCAGACGTGGGGGACCGGTATATGACGACCATGGTCGTCAATCAGAACCATTTCATCAATGAGGTGTTTCACGGTGGTGGTCGTTTCGAGCTGAATATGGAGACGTTCGACACGCCGTATGTATTGGTCTTTATGCGGATTTTGGTGGACGCAAATGACCCAGAAGATATCGCTGCAGTTAACGAGATTCAGCGTGGTTTTGAGATTGATAGCCGCTCTGCTGAGCCTTTTGTGGCCCCTAATTATGATCGCGAGGGGTTTGAGCGCGTGTTACGTGCCGCGATCGAACTTGGCCGGTTTGCCACCGACAGTCTGCGTACTTTTGGCTCGAAGTCGCATGTAGAACCATTGCGGCATTTTCTTGGGACCGCAGTTGGCTTTGGGGGGCTGCCGGAAGACGAGGCCTTCTATTTGAATGTCGATCCGGGCTTGCCGGTTGGTGCATATAAAATTGATGTGCCAGCCGATGTGCCCGTTGGCGCCTTCTGGTCTGTGAGTCTCTACAACGCTGAGGGTTTTTTCGAGGCCAACGATCTTGATGCATATGTGGTCAACTCGGTGTCTGGTGTTGCCAATGATGACGGAAGTTTCACGGTTCATCTTGGTGGTTGTGAGGATGGAAGGCTCAACTGTCTGCCGTTGATGGACGGGTGGAACTACACCGTGCGGCTCTATCAGCCCGGCCCTGAAGTGAATGATGGTCGTTGGGTGTTTCCAAGCGTGGCAAAGGTGAATTGAGGAGGGCGTGATGCGGAAAACCTTGTGTTTTGCGATGGCAATGCTGCCGTCGCTTTGTCTGGCGCAGACAGTCACAGTGGAGACTTTCGTGCGAGCGGAGTCAGACCATATGTTCCGCAGCAATATGGCCAATATGGGCATTGAAGTGGGAGAACTTGCGCATTTGCGAGATCCTACCACTCCGAGTAATCAGCCTGTGATCCGCATGAATCAAGACACGCTCTATTCATCGGTGGTTGTGGATTTGAGCGCGCCTGTTGAGGTGACCCTTCCGGAGGCGGATGGTCGGTATGTCTCAATGCATGTGATCAGTCAGGACCATTTTATGTTCGCTGAGACCAAGCCGGGCCACTATCAGCTGACTGAGGAAGAAGTCGGTACGCGTTTTGCTTTTATTGCTTTTCGGACCTTTGCAGATGTGACGGATCCCGAGGATGTTGAACGCGCGCATGCGGTGCAAGATGCGATTGTCGTCAGTGGTGGGGGTGATGGGCCCTTCGATGCGCCGGAGTGGGATGCGGTTGCCTTGAAGAGCGCGCGGCAGGCCCTGAATCAGATTGCTGTTCTTGGATTTGATGCGAGTGCTGCATTTGGGCGCGAAGAGGAGGTTTCTGCAATTGATCACCTTATCGGCGCCGCGGCAGGTTGGGGTGGCTTACCGGCGGTGTCTGCCAGTTATCTGCTGGGGGCCGTGGAGCAAAATGATGGGGAAACGCCGCACGCTGTGACAGTTGGTGATGTACCGGTAGATGCCTTTTGGTCAGTCACTGTCTATAACGCGGATGGATTTTTGGAAGCCAACGATCTGGGGGTCAATAGTTTCAATAACTACACGGCCAAAGCTGACGATAATGGGCAGATCACACTGCATTTTGGCGGATGCGCTGATGGGCGGTTAAACTGCATTCCGATCACATCCGGTTGGAACTATGCTATTCGTTTATATGAACCGCGCCCAGAGGTTTTGGCAGGGTCGTGGCAGTTTCCGACGTTTAGAAGCGTCCCCTAGATACAGAGCATCCATTCTAGCTCCGCATAGAGCGATTCAGGTGGGGCGTGATGCCAAAGGTAGTGCGGGGCATACGAGAAAATCGGCCGGGATCTCAAGTTAGCGGCCGTTCATAGACGTTTAGCGCGTTTGGTTCTGCCGTAGATTTCGGGCAGGTTTTGAACCCTGTTGGGGAGCTTGAGTTTCGCCTGCTCTGGATGTGCGTGCAACCTCCTCTGGGGGGGGAGACCTTTACGTATTTGCGCATGTTGGTTCCAGATGTCGAGCCGCAATATGGGAACGTTAGGGGAGAATCTTAGTCTCACTAGACGATTTCACTCCTCGCCTTTTAATGGGTGCAAGAATGGAGGAGTTCTTAGTGAAGCCTCTTTGGCTTGCTTAAGTATTTGATTTAATTCCTAAAAATAAAAATTCGCGAAGTTTGGAGTTAAAGTCGTTGACAGTTTATATGTAAAGGAGATTTATATATGAAGCGACATCAACCTTGGGAGGGGGAAGATGATTTCGGCTTCATCGTTGGCGAGGGAAGATTACCTGGCCAAGAACAGTAAAATTGAGATGCGCCTATCCGGCATTGGGAAGTCTTTTTCCGGCGTGAGCGTTTTGCGTGACGTAGACTTGGATATAACGGGTGGAGAAATTCACACGTTTATGGGTGAAAATGGCGCCGGAAAAAGCACCTTGGTGAAAATCATCAGCGGTGTGCAGCCCCCATCCGCTGGCACTTTGGAGATTGATGGTACTCCCGTAGATTTTCGTACCCCTGCAGAAGCAAACGATGCAGGTATCGTCATTATGCATCAAGAGCTCAGCCTTATTCCTGAAATGACCGTCGCGCAAAATGTGATGCTGGGTCAGGAGCCGATGGTTGGGGGGCTGTTTGTAGATACAGCGGCGTTGAGACATACCGCTCAGGAAGCTCTGCGAAAATTCGGGTTTTCGCTGGATGTAGACACGCTTGTGAAGGACTTGCGCGTTGGGGAGCAGCAACTGGTGGAAATCGCCCGTGCGCTGATCATGGATGCGCGCCTGTTGATCATGGACGAGCCGACTTCTGCGCTCTCGCAAAGTGAGGCCGACATTCTCATGGAGGTTGTGCGGGATTTGGCGCGCCAAGGCGTTGCCGTTGTCTATATTTCACATCGCATGGATGAGGTCTTTGAAATTTCCGACCGTGTGTCTGTGTTGCGTGATGGTAATCTGATTGGCACCCGGCTTGCCAGCGAGACCACATCGGATGCTCTGATCCAGATGATGGTTGGACGCTCTGTTGAGATCAAACCAGTACAGCGCCAGTCACCAGCGCAGGACAATGTGGTTCTGTCCGTCCGCAACATGTCAGCCACACATATGGGCAAGCGCGTTCTGGAGGATGTTTCCTTTGATCTCCGTCGTGGCGAAGTTCTCGGTGTGGGAGGATTGTTGGGCGCAGGGCGCACCGAGTTGCTTGAAACCATCTTTGGTGCGCGCGGTGCGTCATATGAAGGTGAGATAAAAATCGAGGGGCAAACGGTGAGTTTGCGCACGCCAGCAGATGGCGTTGAGCATGGTCTGGCACTCATCACTGAAGATCGTAAAGGCAACGGGCTACTGCTCGACCGTTCCATCGCGGACAATGTGATCCTGCCACTGTTGCCGCGTAAGTCCCGTTTCGGACATTTGTCGGGAAGAGATCGAGACGCTGAGGCATTGCAGGTGCTTGAGACATTACGTGTCGCCGCGACCGGGATCGAGCATGTGGTTGGGCGATTGAGCGGAGGAAATCAGCAAAAAGTTGTTTTGGGCAAATGGTTGGCCACTGGTCCCAAGATATTGCTTTTGGATGAGCCAACGCGGGGCATCGACATTGGCGCAAAGGATGAAATCTACGACTTGATCGGGAAGCTCGCTGATCAGGGGCTGTCTGTTGTACTCGCCAGCTCCGAAATTCCAGAATTCATGGCGGTCTGCGACCGAATGATCGTTCTGTGTGAAGGGCGTGTCGCTGGGACACTGAGCAGAGAGGAGATGTCTTTAGATGTGATCAAAGACCTCTCCATGCAATTTGAACAACACTAAGTGGGCCATATCATGACCGAAGTCACAACGTCCCCTGGCAACAAAGCCACTTCCGGCGCAGCTGTTCTCATGCAGCTTCTGGGCAAGACAAAACTCTATTGGGGTCTTGCTGCGCTGATCGTTTTTGGTGCGCTGACCTCTCCTTTGTCATCCAAAGGAAATAATATCTTTCTGTCACTTGGCAATCTGACAGACATCCTGCGGCAGGTTTCAGTGACAGGCATCGTCGCTGTTGGCATGACATTGGTGATTTTTATTGCAGGCATTGATCTGTCTGTTGGATCAATCATGGCACTGGGCACGGTGATCTGCGCGATGCTCCTGACGCAGCAGGGCTGGACGGCAGCGAGCATGTTCTCAATCCCGGCGTCGGGCGTGGTGTTGTGTGTTGCTGTTGCGGCGTTGCTCTATTTTGTCCAAGTGCAAATGCGTCGATCCAAGAGTGCCTCAGGTAGCGGTGCGCCCTCCAAGATGCCCGCGCTTGTTGTTGGTGCAGTGCTGTCTTTTGCGGTGATGCTGTGGATGGTGACGCAGGTTGAAGGCAAGTTTGGGGTGATGGCTGTGTTGGTCGCGGTGCCATGTGTCGGCATTGTTATGGGCAGTTTGAATGGGGTGTTGATCGTCTATGGGCGCCTGCAACCATTTATCGTGACCCTGGCCATGATGGTTGGTGCTTTGGGGCTTGCAAGGGTGATTGCGGGGCAGGACACAGCAGTTTACCCCGTTTACACCGGAAGCAATGCGGTCCAGGAGTTTGATGTTCTGCGTAGCCTGCTCTGGGGTGTGGTGCCCGTGCCGGGATTGTTCTTTCTCGCAGTATTGGCGCTGTTTTACGTACTGACGCGGTTTACCACCTTTGGCAGCTATCTCCTTGCCATTGGCGGCAATACGGAGGCGGCACGTCTGGCAGGCATCAATGTTAAACGCAACACCATTGTAACCTACGCCATTGCCGGCGGGCTATCGGCCTTGGCTGGTATCCTTTATGTTGCTCAGTTTCGCCAAGGCAAGCCCGATGCCGGTCTTGGGTTGGAGTTGGACGCCATCGCCGCTGTGGTCATTGGCGGTACCAGCCTGATGGGCGGTCGCGGAGCCATCTTGGGAACATTTGTTGGCGTGCTGATCTTTGGTTTCCTGAGCAACATTCTGCAACTCAACAATATCGATAGTAACACGCAGCTCATTCTAAAGGGCGTCATCATCGTTGCAGCGGTCTTGCTGCAGGAAGGGCGTGTTGAAGATTTTCTTTCCGCAGCAAAACGGAAAATGCGGGGAGAGAAGTAACCCTGGCCTCGCAGTTTTGGAGGACCGGAGACCAGGGTTTGCCATTCAGCCATTTGGCTGGTTCATGACAAGGGAGAAGAATATGCAACGACGTACTTTCAGCAAGGGTCTTTTTGCCGCGACACTGGCGGTGACTACCAGCGCTACAGCTTTGATGGCTGCCGACAACTACGTGATCGGGTTTTCGCAGGTGACCACGGTTGAACCTTGGCGCGTCCAGTTCAACAAAGACCTCCGGGCTGAAGCTGCGCTTCACGACAACGTGGAGCTGTTGATTGCGGATGCCAATGACCGCACTGAAAAACAAGTTGCTGACGTAGAGAATTTCATTCGTCAGGAAGTGGATGCGATCCTGATTTCACCAAAGGAATCCGCTGGATTGACCGGTGTTGTAGAGCAGGCGACGGACGCGGGGATTCCTGTTTTCGTTCTGGACCGCAATGTAGACACGGATAAGTATATTCAGTGGGTTGGGGGCGACAATGAGCTCATTGGCCGCGCAGCGGGTCAGTTCGCACTGGACAAGCTCGGTGGTGCAGGCACCGCGAAAGGCACCATTGTAGAAATATGGGGCGGGCTTGGCACCCAGGCTGCACATGATCGCGCGAATGGCTTCCACGAAGCGTTTGACGGAGAGGCAGGTGTAACTTTCTTGCTGGATCAGCAATCGGGTGATTGGAAGCAAGACCAAGCCTACGACATTATGTCCACTGCTTTGCGCAACTATGAAGACATCTCCATGGTGTACGGCCACAATGATCCAATGGCATATGGTGCGTATCTTGCCGCCAAAGATGCGGGACGTGAGAAGGACATTCTCTTCATTGGGGTAGATGCGCTTCCGGGAGAAGGCGTGACTTGGGTTGCCAATGGTGAACTTGCTGCGACGTTCCTTTATCCAACGCCGGGTGCCGAGGGTCTGCGCCAAGCCTTGGCCTATCTCTCCGGCGAGAGCGTTGAGAAATCAGTTGTGATGGGCACAGAGACCGTTACATCTGAAAATGCAGATGAAATCCTGATGCGTAACGGACTTAAGTAAACTAGGGTCGGCCTCAACTCCTCCGCGTAGGGGTCGACTTTTTGTGCGCAGGGGCTTAGGGCTCCTGCGCTCGGTTTCTAGGATGACAGGCTTTCCCTAATCGTGACAGACAAACCAACCAGATTGCAAAAATACTCTGCGCCAGCGCTTGAGAAGGGCTTGGACATTTTAGAGCTGTTGTCGCTGCAGGCTGGTGGTGCTCTAAGCCATGCCGAAATTGCCAAAGGCATCGGCCGGTCCAAAAACGAAATTTTTCGGATGATGGTGGTTTTGGAAGAGCGAGGATACATTGAGCGAGGCGCGGATGATGATTTCAAGCTTTCTGCGAAAGTAGGCGCGCTTTCGGCCTCTGTGAATGACGAGGTGAAGATGCGCGGCATTGCGCAGCCCTTCCTTTCGCGGTTGAGTGAGGAAACGGGGTTGACCAATCATCTGTGGGTCATTGTTGGCGACGCGATGCGTGTGGCACTCTCCTCTGGTGCGGAGGGATCTTATAGCTTGAAGCTCAATGAGGGGGAAAAAGGCGAGCTTTTCATGACGTCGGCGGGGGCCTGTTTTTTATCCGCGCTCGAGACTTCATCTGACCAAATGCGCTTGCTGCATTCTTTGGGAGAGTATGTTCCAGACAATGAGTTTTCTGCATTTTGGCAAGACATCGAAGACTGTCGACAACAGGGGTTTAGTGCGAAACCCAGCCGCCAAGCCTACGGTATTCTGGAAATTTCCGCGCCTGTGCGCATTGGTTCATCTACGGATGTGATTGGCGCTGTGACCGTTCCAATTATTGGCGCACGCCATCAGGACAATGAAATTTCCAAGGTCACGGACAGGCTTTTGGACGTCGTTGGCGCGTTGAATGCGCGCCTGAGCCTCCTCGCCTCCGCCGGTTTTACCAAGATGGGTGCGCAGGGGTAACGCCACCTTTGTTCGATTAGATTGCGAATGGCTCCGAAGGCCGCCACAGGATTTGGCCGGCTATGGCGATTTGCGCGCCCTTCGCTTTGGCGGGGCGTCTATTTCCTACTGTTGGCCTTGTGAGTAAGCGACTGTCCGGCCGTGCATTTATCTAAACTTTTTAGATTGCCCCATACTTTTGCGCAGCCTCAGATGCTTTTGCTCTCCCAGATCATGTCTCCTGCCCAGTTATTGAAAAGGCAGCAAGGAGATTTCAGATCATGTTGGGACGACACAGTTTTTTCGCCGCCACGATTGCCGCTTGTTGTGTGGCGATGCCACTTACAGGCATGGCGCAGGATGCCGCGCTCTATGAAGAGGCTATCCCGGATGACGCTGCTTTTGTGAGGGTTTTTGACACGAGCGGAGATCATACTGGCTCAATTGAAGTCAGCGGAGCCACCTTCTCTATGGAGGCCGCGAACAAAGGTCATTACGTCCCGATCAGCGCATCCAAACTGACTGACGGGTCTGTGGGTCACTATTTGAGTGCGTTTCGCAATGCAGAGGGCACTGTCCGGATCATCGAGGAGCCTGCACGTTCGGGGGCTGGCAAAGTGCACCTGATTTTGTTGAACGCCGATGTTTCTGCTGTCCGGTTAACGGTGGCGGAGCGCGGTGTGGAAGTCGTGAGCGCGGTGGAAGCGGGCGATGCTGGCATACGCGCAGTCAATCCTGTCGCGGTGCGCCTGGCCGTAGAACGCGTCAGTGATGCGCAGGTTCTCGGGGATTTTGATGTGGCTTTGAACAGAGGTCAGGATCTCACATTCTGGGTTTCCAACGGAACGGCCAGAATGGTGAAGAACAGTTTTGGTCCAAACCATAAGACAGAATGAGGGTAGGGTTATGGTATTCTCTTCGCCGATTTTTGTTTTCGCGTTTTTGCCGGCATTCCTGTTGCTTTACTATGCTGTGCCTGAGCGTTTCCGGACGGCGACGCTACTTGTGGCCAGTTGCGTCTTTTACGGGTGGTGGCAGGCAAACTACCTTGTTCTGGTTCTGGGCATCGCTGTTGTGAGCTATGTTGCTGCGGATTACGCGCTGAAACTGCCTTCGGACTATGGGCGCCGCTGGGCAGTGCGCCTTGGCGTTTTGTGCAACCTGCTCATCCTTGGCTGGTTCAAATATGCGTATTTCCTGACCGATACATTTACCAGCGGGTTTGAGCGGATTGGGATTAACACGAATGGCACCGTGACATTGCCAGAAATCATCTTGCCCATTGGGCTGTCATTTCTGGTGTTTCAATCCATCAGCTACATATTGGATGTGTCGCGGGGCGACGCTCCGCCTGCCAGCCGCATTGTGGATTTTCTAGCGTTCTCAACGCTGTTTCCCCAGCTCATCGCAGGGCCAATCCTACGGTATAAGGATCTGGCGCACCAATTTCAGACTCGTAGCCATAGTTTGGAAAACTTCACCAAAGGGTGCCAGAGATTTGTCACTGGCCTTGCCATGAAGCTGTTGATTGCTGACAGTGTCGCGCCTCTGAGTGACCGGATGTTTGGGCTTGCAGCACCAAGCCTGCCTGAAGCCTGGCTGGGTGCTGTGGCTTATGCGATCCAGTTGTTCTTTGATTTCGCCGGCTATTCCGCAATGGCGATCGGGTTGGGTCTCATGTTGGGATTCCGCTTCATCGAGAACTTCAATGCGCCTTATATCAGCAGATCTGTCACGGAGTTTTGGCGGCGTTGGCACATCAGCCTGTCCGCGTGGTTGCGGGATTATCTCTATGTGCCGCTTGGCGGCAATCGTGGCCCGGCCTGGAAGACCTATCGTAATTTGGTCCTGACCATGGTTTTGGGCGGACTATGGCATGGGGCCAACTGGACGTTTGTGATCTGGGGCCTTTGGCACGGGGGCATTATGGCGCTGGAGCGTGCTCTGGGTGCCAAACACAAAGAGACGGTTTGGCCAAAGCTGTTAGCTTGGCCACTGACAATGACCTTTGTGCTGATGGGATGGGTCGTGTTCCGTGCCGAAACGCTGCCGCAGGCGATGTCGATGTTTGAAGGCATGGCGGGAATGAATGGTGTGGTTCTGAGTGGAGAAACACGTCTCTTGTTACGTCCTACAGAAGTCATCTTTTTGGTGTTGGGTGTAATGATCGCGCTGCTTCCGATGTGGCGAGAGATGACAGCCTCTGAAGCGATTGCTCGCCCCGCCTCGCAGCTCTGGCATCATTTGGCACCTCTACGCACGGCGATCCTGTTCTGTTGCAGCGCTGCGATCATGTTGGCGCGCACAGAGTCCCCCTTTCTCTATTTTCAGTTCTAGGAGGTTGTGATGTCTGTAAATACACGCATTTTTTCACACATTCTTCCGGCTGCGCTCATTGCCGCAACGGTCTGTCCCGGTGCTTGGACAGTCTCACAGACATCGTTTGAGGGCATGGATTGGCAAATCGGGAACGGGGCGGCACAACGGCTTTATGAAGCGCGATTTGAGCGGGGGTTCCCGCTGGCGGATGTCATTTCGCAGGGCTGGACCGCTGCCAAATTGCATGCATTTGGTGAAGTTTCAGAGGGTGCAATCCTTGGGGCGGGCCATACTCTGTTCACCGCAGAGGAGTTCTTGGACCCCGTTGAGAGCGTGGATTTTTCTGCGGTGTTGGAAGAGACACAAGCGGTTCTGGACGCCGCGGATATTGATTTCATACCGGTTCTCATTCCTGACAAAGCGCGCATGCAAGCCCATCTTCTGCCGCATGCGCGTTCAGAACGTTTCGCTGCGCGTTTTGACGTGGCGCTCTCTGAAATTTCTGCTTTGGGGAGGCCGGCGATTGATGTGCGTCCAGCGCTCTCGGAGGCGCATATGTTCTTACGGACGGACACGCACTGGAGCCCGGAAGGTGCTGAGGGCGTGGCACAGTTGGTGGCAACACATATGTTTGCCAAAGCTCTGCCCTCGACCGTATTTCACACGGAAAAGGTCGGTGAACGGGCCTTCACGGGAGATTTGACCAGCTTTGCCAATGTTGGCGACTGGTTGGATGCCGATGGATATTTTTCTGAGACCATCGCGGAATACGCAACAACGCGAGGCGCACAAGATGGTTTGGATCTGTTCGCAGATGTGTATGTGCCTGTTGCATTGGTGGGCACCAGCTTTTCCGCCCGAGACGCCTTTCATTTTGAGGGGTTTTTAAAGACAGCCCTGCAGGCGGATTTGCTCAATCATTCGAAAGTTGGACGGGGGCCTTTTGCGCCGATGCGGGACTTTTTGGAAGCCCTGCCAGCTATGGAATCGAAACCAGAGCTGGTGATCTGGGAAATCCCAGAGCGCTACATCACACCATGGAGGACGAAATGAAACGGATTTTAGCGACGGTTGCCTGGGGCATTTCGGGAAGTCTTGGGGCGACAGCATCTCTGGCCAGCCCGGTTTGTCAGGAATTTCGTGCGCCAGATCTTATGCCGAAGAAATATGCGAAACTGGCGCCTGTTTTGTCGAATGGGGCCGATGGCTGGTTGATCACAAATGACCAAATGGATCTTGATTATACGCCTCATGCGGAGGTGCCGGACTTGTTGCGCAGTATTGCGGAGGAGTTCGCGAGACGTGAAATGCCCTTGGCCATTATGATTCCACCGCCCCGTCCGCTGGTCGCAGGTCAGAAGGTCATGGATGACTTCCCCAATGGTGCGGAAATGGATGTTGCTGAGGTGAGCGCGAGCTTTTCAGCGATGATCTCCGATATTCGCAGTGCTGGATTGATTGCGCCGGATCTGCTGCTGGCGACACAAGGGAAAGAAGCCCTCCCTGCAGAGTTCTACTTTCGCCGGGATACTCACTGGACGCCGGCAGGCGCCGCAGTCAGCGCTTTGGCGTTGGCGGATGAGGTCGCACTTACTTTGCCCCGCCTTTTTCCTAAAGCTGGAAGCACCGATGTGACCGATCTTACGCTGAGCGAAACAGTTACGGAAAAAGGATCACTCAATGGCATGGCGAAGAACGTCTGTGGCGTGATTTTACCGCCTGAAACCGCGCCAACACTGCGGTTTCCGCAAGAGGAAGGAGGTTTGTTGGATGAAGCAGACAATTCAAAGCCGCGTGTTGCCTTGGCTGGGTCAAGTTTTAGCGACCGCTACCAGAGGGATTTTTATCAGGTTGCGGATGCGCTGGCGCATGCACTTGGGGCGGAGGTCGACAACTACTCCGTGTCCGGAGGCGGGGCGATTGGCGGTCTGGAAAGCCTTGTGCTTTCTGGCGCACTCACATCAGGTCACTATGATCTGGTGGTATGGGAGCTGCCCTACACGGAGAGCTTGAGCCGCACGCATTTCCTGCGTCAATTGCTCGGCGCATTGCGCCACGAAGAGCTGGGCACCCCAGTTGCAACAGTTGGCATTGATCCGCAGGCCAAAGACATGACTGTCACACCGCATGACGGCACTCCAGGCGCTGTGCTGGTGTCACTGCCTGAGAGCGATTTGCAACGTGTGGCCATTGATCTACGTCTTGCTGACGGCAGCAAGGAAACGCTGCAGCTGTTGCGCAAAGATAAAGTGCCAGCGGAGCGGCGGTCTGATCTCTGGGCGGTCAGTTTGGATGGGTATGACCGTAAAGGAATTCAACAGATGAAGCTGCGCTTTAAGGGCGGAAAACCCGGACAGGACGCAACGGTGTCTTTGTATAAATAGCGCCAAAGGGCGCACTCCTATCCTTATGAGTGCGCCCTGAAACGGGATTTCAGGATGATTTATATACTTTGGGTTAGTGTCGCACGCTTTTTGTGTGGCGCACATACCTGCGTGTTACGGTCGCAAACGGATAGGGCCGTTAGGTTGAAGGCGTTTAGTGATCGAGGTTGCCGTGAAGATTCGCCATCAAAACCCAAGTGCAGATTTGAGCTGGACAGTTCAAGCGCCGCTGACGTTGGAAACCCCAACGGGCGAGCAAGTCGGCATCTCGGCTTGGTCCTTGGCAGGATTGGAGTGGCCGGAAGATGCTGGAGAGTGCCCGCAAACGGGCATTCTGAGTGTTCCGTTTCAAGGCGTAGACGTGCGCTTTCCTGTGCGTCTGGTGCAAAAAGAAGCGGGCGCGCTGGTGGCTTTTGAAGGGTTGAGCGGGCGCCAACGCGAAACTCTGGCGATTTTCTATCGGTCACTCTTGTCCGGGAAAATGGCCAGCAGCGGTGAGGTGATCACGAGTTTGGATACACCTGTTGATCTGGTGCCCATGGGGGAAACAGAGGAAGAGGTGGCTGCGAGCTCCCAGAAAGGGCTGCCCGCCCCACTGCGCATTGCGATCAATGTCACGATGTATGTTTTGGTGGCCGGCCTTATCTTGAGCATTTTGGGCGCGTCATTGTTCAAGAGCGTGACCCGCATTGATGTGCAGCATGGTCGCGTGGTTGCGCCTATTGTTGAGCGGCTGCCTTCAAATGAGGGCTACGTAAAATCTATACATGTAGAGGCGGGGCAGGCTGTTGAAGCCGGGCAGATCCTTGTGCGTTTGACCGATCCAATTGCTCAAGGTGCTTTGACGGAAACTCGGGCCAAGCTGACGCTGGCGCAGAAAGAATATCTGGATGTGCAGGCCGCCATTGCGCAATTGGAAACAGAGCGCCCTGATCTCACATTGGAAACACGCGGGGCATTGTTTTCCCAGACCTATGCCCGGTTTGTTGGGGATCGAGGCTTTGACACCCTTTGGGCGCGCTGGCTCAAGCTGCGTGACAGCGACCCGCTGGCTGCTGAAGGTATTGATCCTTTCGCCTTTGCCATTGCGCGCCTGCGCGAAATTGAAACAGCATTGCTTGCAAAAGTGCGCAGCCTGCGCGCGGCGCGGGATGGGCAAAAGAGAGGTCTGTCCCTCAATCATGTGCGTGCGCCTTCTGACGGTATTGTGCATGAGGTGCTGGTGCGCAAAGGCCAGTTCTATGGTCCTAAAGATCTGGCCGTGGTGTTTGAAAGCAATGCCCCCCGCGTTGCCATGGGCTGGGTCAGTGAGCGTTATGCAGAAACGCTTTTTATTGGCATGCCTGCTCAGATCGGTGTGAACGTCGCCGGAGAACGCCAAAGTATCGCCGGAGAAGTCAGCGATGTGCGGGCCGGCAGTGATCCGCGTCGCCCCGGGGAATTCGGAATTATTGTGACCGTCACCCCCTTGGGCATGGAGGCGGAAGAGACAAAAGCAGTCCTGCGGATGGATGCTCCGGTGAGTTTGGAAACGCGTCGTCCTTTTGCGCAGAAAATCATCAACCGTGTGAATGAATGGGTGAAACGCAATGGCTGATCTGTCTTCGGAATACGCTTTTGACAAGGATCTGACAGAGCGGCTGCGAGATTTGCAGACACCCATCAAACCCTATTGGGAACGTTGGACTGCGCCCCATTTGATCGCTTTGATGGCTGTTTTTGTTGCGCTGTTTTGGCTTTTGACCAACGTGCCCAATCGATTTGTGGATCCAAATGCGGCGCATATCACCGTGGTGCTTGGTACGCTGGGCATCTGGCGCTTTGGTTGGTGGTTTACACATGCGGTTCGAGCAATGATCTATGCCCGTTTCAAATGGCCGGAAATGCGCCGTCAGGCGGACGCGCTCTGGGATGCAGGTTGGCGCCCTAAGCGGCTGCATATCCAGATGACCACTTACTATGAGGAGCCTTCGATCACCAAGCGGGTCATCGGCTCTATTCTGGGCCAGATCCGCCGTGAACGTATCCCTACCACCCTCTACATCGGCACAGGCAGTTCCTATGATGAAACCATCATACGGGAGTTTGTGGAGACCTATGCGCAGGACATTCCAGATGATCTCGCAGAGCTGGTTTTTGTGCGTCAAAACCAGCCCGGCAAACGTATGGCGATTGGCCTGATCCTGCGGGCCATTTGCCGGACCGCGGCGAACCCCGATGACATGGTGATTTTTATGGATGGGGATGCGCTTTATGGGGGGGATGTGCTCAAAAAGACGCTGTCGATGTTTGCTTACGATCCGGAGCTGCAGGCACTGACCACAGATGAAGAGGTCATCTGTTATGGGCCAACATGGATTGCAAAGTGGCTTGATATGCGGTTTGCACAGCGCCGCCTGGCGATGCAGAGCCATGCGATGTCCAATCGAGTGCTGACCCTCACCGGTCGGATGAGTGTTTTTCGCGCACAGCATATTCTGGATCCCAAGTTCATCCGTACCATCGAGGCGGATCACCTCAATCACTGGCTGTGGGGGCGGTTTCGTTTTCTTTCGGGTGACGACAAGTCGACCTGGTATCGTCTGCTCAGTGTCGGTGCCAAAATGACATATGTGCCGGATGCGACCGTCTACACGATTGAAGTGATCAAAGAGAACGGTCTCTTGCGGATGATCCAGAACTTTCGCCGCTGGTCGGGCAATATGCTGCGTAATGGCAGCCGTGCGATCGCGCTGGGCCCGCGCCGGATGCCGTTCTTCATTTGGTGGTGTGTGGTCGACCAACGGCTTGCCATGTGGACCATGATGGTCAGCCCCATCTTGGCCGTTTTGGGCAGCATGATTGCGCCGGGGTATTTTTGGAATTGCCTGATCTGGGTGTTGTTCTCCCGCGTGGTGCTGTGCCTGTTTTTGATTGGCTACAGCCGACGGGCCGACATGACCTGGCCCTTCATTCTGTACCTCAATCAGGTGATCAACGCGTCGGTGAAGATCTACATGATTTTCCATCTGTCCAAACAGAAGTGGTCCAATCGGGGCAATCAGAGCTCTGGAGAAGGCACGGGCCTTGTGGAAAGACTTCGGAATGGGTTTGCCAAATTCCAGCTGGTGACAGCGGTCTCAGGATTCTTGACCCTGCTGATGATTTATATTGGTCTGATTGACATGCCCTTTTGATCGGGACCTATCCTTTTTCGTGAACAGATGACCCTCCGCCCAATCCTGGGTGATTGCTGGCTTTGTAGAGTGAAGTTAGACGAAAATGAGAGGTTTCAATGATCTATCCAGTCATTCTTGCAGGCGGCGCGGGCGCGCGTCTATGGCCCGTATCTCGCCGCAGCTTTCCAAAACAATTTGCAAGCTTGATGGACGGGCCAAGCCTGTTTCAGCGTACGGTGGAAAGGGTGATTGCACCGGGGTTCGCTGCCCCAACAGTGATTGCCGCCGAAGACTATCGCTTTCTGGCGCAAAAGCAGGTCGCTGACATTCAAGCACCTTTGGGGCAGTTGATCGTGGAGCCGGTTGCGCGCAATACAGCGGCTGCCATTTTGGTTGCGGCGCTGGCACATAAAGACACGCCAGACGCGGTGCTTTTGATTTTGCCAAGTGATCATCACGTAGAGGATGAACGCCTTTTTTTGCGTACGGTCAATAAGGCGGCAGGCGTGGCACGCAAAGGATTGATTGCGGCATTGGGTGTACAGCCAGCCAAGGCATCAACGGAATACGGCTACCTAAAGGTCGAAGGTGGCAACGACGATGCGCTTGTCATCTCTCGCTATGCTGAAAAGCCAGAATCTCGCCATGCTGAAGCGATGGTTGCTGAAGGGAACTGGCTTTGGAATACGGGCATCTATTTGTTTCGCGTGGATACAATTTTGCGCGCGTTTGAAAGCCACGCTCCGGATTTAATCGGTCCGGCCGAAGCAGCGCTTGCTTTGAGTGGGGAGGATTTGGGGTTTCGGAGGTTGGATCGGAAGGCATTTGGTCGCTGCGCCGATCTGCCTTTTGGCAAAGCGGTGATGGAAAACCTCGACGAATGTACCGCTTTGCACCTTGCCTGTGGGTGGGCTGACCTGGCTGATTGGCATGCTTTGAAAGAAGTGTGTGAGACCGATGGCGCTGACAACCTTGTCGCGGGCAATGCCTCCGCATTTGAATGCACAGGGAGTATTTTGAAATCCGCCGATCCAGACACAAAGATCGTTGGTATGGGACTGAAAGATATTGTGGCGGTCGCGACAGATGATGGAATTCTGGTTGCTGACCTGTCCCATAGTTCTGACGTGGGCGAGATGGTTGACACGCTGCGCGCGGAAGGTGCCGTGCAGGCAGATGGGTTCCGGCGCTGTTATCGCCCATGGGGGTATTATGAAACGCTCTCTCTGGGGGAGCGGTTTCAGGTGAAGCGCATAATGGTGGAACCTGGTGCGAAGCTGTCTTTGCAAAGCCACGTACATCGCGCGGAGCATTGGGTTGTTGTCAGTGGTGCGGCACGTGTGACGGTGAACGAGGATGTGCGGCTGCTTGGCGAAAACGAGAGCACGTATATTCCGCTTGGCGCAGTGCATCGTTTGGAAAATCCAGGAAAACTGCCTTTGCATCTGATTGAGGTCCAATCTGGCTGCTACCTCGGGGAGGACGATATCGTGCGCTATGAGGACGACTATCAAAGAGACGAGGTGCTCTGACGAAATTCGTATTCACTGTTGTCTTCTTGCTTACCCGGTTCAGTGGATACGGCGAACCTGCATGGGAAACCATGCAGGTTTTCGCATTTGGCGACGGCGCTTAGCAGAGCTTTGGGGCGGGAAAGGCGAAAGCTTATGACCCAAGGTATAGGTGCATGCCCCTTCGCGAGGTAATGCTGATCCTTCGCCTTAAAGTTTAATGAAAACATTCAGTTAAATTCTCCTTAATCAGGAGGACAGACACATGGAATACCGGAAGTTTTCTACTCAAGACGCGGAAATCATCATCCCAGCCCCGCGTGTAAAGCCAAGCATTAGCATTGTTGGTCTGGGGTATGTTGGTGCCGTCTCAACTGCGTGCCTTGCGGCACTTGGCCATGAGGTGATTGGCGTTGATCTGGATCAGCAGAAGGTGGATCAGATCGGGCGCGGTCAAAGCCCTATTCATGAGGCCGACCTGGCCGAGACATTGCAGGACGGTGTTGCCGGCGGGCTGATCAGCGCGACGCAGGATCTGCGGCAAGCCGTGCGGGATACGGATGTGACCTTCGTATCCGTTGGCACGCCTACGGCGGCAGATGGTGGATGTGATTACACCTACATTGAACAGGCAAGTGAAGCGATGGCCGAGGGATTGCGCGGCAAAAAGGGCTTCCATGTCTTTGCGATGCGCTGCTCCATTCCTCCGGGCACTACTATGGGGGTTATGGCACCAATCCTGGAACGTATCTCTGGCAAAGTGGCTGGCCGTGATTTTGGGATCTGCTTCAATCCTGAATTCCTGCGCGAAGGCGTCGCGATTGATGATTTTCGCAATCCGCCCAAAACCGTCATCGGAACCACTGATTTTGCCACTGCTGAAATCATGCGGCGCATTTACGAGCCTGTTGATGCAGATCCCATCCTGACGACCATCGAAGTGGCTGAAACCATCAAGTATGTGGACAATGTTTGGCACGCGACCAAGGTCTGCTTTGCCAATGAGGTTGGCCGCCTTTGCAAACCTTTGGGTGTCGATAGCCACGCTGTGATGGATATTTTCACACAAGATCAGAAGCTCAATCTGTCCGCTTATTATCTGAAGCCCGGCTTTGCCTATGGTGGCTCCTGCCTGCCCAAGGAGGTGCGCGCTGTACAGCATGTTGCCAGCACGCTGGGCGTCAACCTGCCCATGATTGGCAGTCTGGAAACCTCCAATAACGAGCAAATCCAGCAGGCTGTCGAAATGGTACGCAAGACCAATGCAAAGCGGGTGGGTATTCTGGGGCTGGCGTTCAAACCCGGCACAGATGATCTGCGTGAAAGCCCAATTCTTGAAGCGATGGCCGAGCTGCAGCGGGATGGCGTCGAGCTGATCGCGCATGACGCGGCCGTGACCAAAGACACGCCGCTTGGTGGGCTGGCCAGCTACACAAAATACGGCAGTCAGGGATTGGCCAAATTGGCCGCGGGGCTGAAGGACATGCTGCGTGAGGATGTGGATGCGGTGATGGCAGAAGCCGATGCCGTGATCGTGTGTCACGCCAGTGATGAATATCGCGTTGCGGTGGCAGAACACAGCGATGTGCCAGTGATTGACGTTGTCCGTCTGTTTGGCAGCGCCCCTCGCGACGTTGCAATCGATGGCATCGGCTGGTGAGCCGTTGCCAATTTCCAATGACTTTTGAGAATAAGTGAGGGTACGACATGTCCAACAGTAACCT
The DNA here is from genome assembly GCF_017744035.1 of Shimia sp. R11_0. NCBI lineage: Bacteria > Pseudomonadati > Pseudomonadota > Alphaproteobacteria > Rhodobacterales > Roseobacteraceae > Shimia > Shimia sp. R11_0. Next base: position 910,659 of record NZ_JAGHQY010000001.1, read on the forward strand.
ATCTGCCATCATGGGCACGGGTCTTTCAGACAACAGGACGGGAACCAGCGCCGATGATGTGATCATCGGTCTGGCTGGCGACGATACTTTGTCTGGTGGTGCAGGAAATGACGAGATTTATGGCGACTATGCCGAAGCAAACCTGCTTGAAGGCACGTCCAGCGCCACCGGTTTTCAGGATTATGCGGACAGCGGCAGCTGGACCATCACCGCATTAGAAGGCGGGCATCAAGCGATGACGCAGACCGTCGAGACCGAAGCGGGCGGCGTCTACAATATGAGCTTTGATCTGGCCGCGAACTTTGCAGCGGGGCATGCAAACGCTGCGATTGAGGTGTTGGTTGATGGTGTGGTTGTGGGCACATTTGCCTCTGACAGCGGCGCCTACTCCACTTTTGATGTGTCTTTTACCGCTGACGATGAGACGTCTGAAATCACGCTTCAATCGGTTCAAGCCGAAGGCAGTGGGCCAATAATTGATACAACTGGGCCGGTGTTTCACTATGCAAGGGACATGGAGATTGGTGGTCAGACCGTTGAGGTGGCGGCCTTCGCCGATGGTCAGGCTAACCTCTATCAAGTGCTGAATGGCACGCTGCATGTCTTTGATGTAGAAACGCAGACCTATGAGTTGGCAGGGGTCGCAGGCACCGTGAACGTCAACTCGATGGGCTACAATGCTGAAGACGATTTGCTCTATGCTATTGCCGTTAGCGATGGTGTGGACTCTCTGGGTCAGACAGTCGCACGTTCAGATCTTATTATGTTGGATGCCGAGGGGAACAGTTATCGCATTGGTGAGACGCCGTATCGGGCGTGGACCGGGGATTTTGATGATCAGGGCAATCTTTGGTCGTTCCACTCCAGCATGGATCGTATTTCTGTGATCGATGTTGATCAGTTTGATGCGGAGGGCAACCCTGTTGCCACTGTATACCGCTTGCCAAATGAATTGGTGCAACACCGGGTGTACGATGTAGCCTTCGATGCCAATACACAGAGCTTTTACGGTGTCGCGCGGCCATCTGCTGAGGGGGCCGATACGATCCTTTTGGTTGTGGATATTTCCAGCAGTTCTCCCGAGTTTACCACCGTGCCTGTGACCTCCACCGTTGTGGAGGGTGTCACACTTGATGGGGCGCCTTTGGTGACCTTTGGAGCCGCAATCATGGATGCGGAGGGCAACCTTTTTGTAGGGGGCAACTCTGGTGACCACGATATGAACAATGCGACCGGCAACTCTGGCGGTATTTATCAGGTCATCATCGATCCGGATACCGGAGAAGCGAGCTTGCATCTGATCACGGCTGCACCTGGATCCTATTCGAATGACGGGGCTGCTGATCCAACCGCAGAGAGTCCCTTTGTAGAGGTAGATCTCAATTCTTCCGTGTTGATCCGCGATTTGGAACTTGTGGCAACCACCGAGGGGGCCCTGACCTATGATGACTCCCTAATCGGAGAAGCGGGTAATGATACGCTTGATGGCGGCATTGGCGACGATGAACTGATTGGTGGCGGAGCTGGCGACACGCTGCTTGGCGGCAGTGGCGATGACTATCTGGACGGAGGAGCTGGGCCTGGTTGGGAAAGTGACCTGATTTCCGTGTATGATAGCAATGGTTTGCGGTTTGACCAATTTGGCAATCCACTTCCTGAAAATGACGATGTGCTGCTAGGCGGGGCCGGAGACGACACGCTGCGCGGTTCTGCAGGGCATGACACGCTTGATGGTGGTGAGGCCAATGACCAACTGAGTGGCGGCTCCGGCTCTGATCTTCTGTTTGGGAGCGCGGGCAATGACACGCTTGTGGGAGGTGGGCAGGATGACATCCTGTCCGGCGGCGCGGATGACGATGATCTGACCGGGGGTACGGGTGATGATCAGCTGTCTGGCGACGCTGGGAATGATGTGCTTGCGGGCGGCTCTGGTGCAGACACGCTGAACGGCGGGGAAGGCGACGATGTCCTTGGTGGCGGTACTGGCGATGACCGCCTCGATGGGGATGAGGGAGCGGACTCGCTTTCCGGCAGTTCTGGCAATGATGTCTTGAACGGGGGCAGTGGCGCAGACTCGCTGAATGGCGGAAGCGGCAATGATACGCTGGATGGCGGAGACGATGCTGACCGTCTTATCGGAGGGTCTGGTGAGGACGCGCTTTTTGGCGGCGAGGGCGCCGATACGCTCTCCGGTGGCAACGGCAACGATGTCTTGGAGGGTGGTGCGGGGGCCGATAATCTCCGTGGTGGCGTTGATGACGATGTGTTGCGCGGCGGCGATGGCCGGGACTATTTGCGCGGCGATCGAGGGGATGACCTGATCGAGGGCGGCAGAGACAATGACTATTTGTCCGGTGCCTCCGGCAGCGACACGCTGGATGGGGGATCAGGCAATGATCGCCTTTATCTGGGCGCAGGCGCAGATCAAGCTGCTGGGGGAGCTGGTGCAGATCGGTTCATTTTCCGTAGTGATGATTTGGATGGCTCAACGGACATCATCACAGATTTCGATGTCACTCAGGGTGACCGGCTGGATCTGCGTGCTCTGGGGCTGGCAGATGACGAAGCGGATTTTTCCACCTGGTTTAGCTCCAACGCTCTGGTTGTCGGCGAGGATCTCCATCTGGCACTTGGCAATAGCACAACACTTGTCCTCAGAGATGGCGGGGATGACGCCCTCTCTATTTATGACAACATTCTTTTTGGATGATTGTCGTGAGAAGCAGGCTTACTCAAAGCCTGCTTCTTTTGCCACCAAAGCCGCCTGAGTGCGGTTTTTTGCGTTCAGCTTTTTGCATACGGTGCGGACGTGGAGTTTGATTGTCACTTCCTGAAGATCCAGATCTCGAGCGATCTCCTTGTTGGAGGCTCCTTTGCACAAGCCAGACAACACTTGCTTTTCGCGTTGACTGAATTGTTTGGCAAAATCGCTTTCCTCAGTCGCCCCACCATCCGCAAGTACGGTTGCAGGTACAAAGGTCTCTCCAGCAATCATGAAGCGCACCGCGTTTACCAGAGATTTGGCGCCCATTGTTTTTGGCAGGAACCCAATCGCTCCTATTTCAAGAGCTTCATGTGCGATCTTGTTGGGGGCGGTGCCACTGACAATAGCGAAGGCTTGTTCAGGATGCTTTTGAATAGCGTCAGTCAACCCCTGAAGGCCGTTCATTCCGGGCATGCTGAAATCCAAGAGCACCAAGTCAAAAGGCCCCTTTTGCTCAAGTGTCTTCATGGCTTCAAAATAGTCAGAGGCGGCAACGACGGCTGCGCGACCTTCTGTTGTGAGGTAGGCCGAAATGGTTTCACGAACCATGCCGTGGTCATCTGCCAATAAAATGCGCATTGATACCGGGCGTCCTATATGGCGATCATCATATGAGTTTACTGGCTCGATGGTTGCACTGCCAGTACTGTCAACCTTACCCGAAGAGTGTGAAAATTGCATTGCGAACCTCTCTTTCAGAATTCAGACAGCGCCTTTTGAGAGCATGTGCTGTAACCGTATAGCTCACGGTAAGTTCGCATAGTTGGCTGCGACAGTGGGCACGCAAGGGATGTGCTGCTGCAGCGATCGGTTACGCAAACTATACCAAAGGTTAGTTCGGTGACCCAATGCACCACAGGCGTTGTGAGCGTGTTGTGTCACAACTCCAAGCAACGCAGTTTTTGAAAGCAGGAGTGTTTTGCTATGTTCCAAGTGAAAAAGTTTGTCATCGCCCTAGTCTTCGCAGTCGGCTTGCCCACTTTGGCAAGTGCGGAGGACACATTGTTGACGGTTTCGGGCGAAGTTGCCGCGACGGAGCAGGGGCAGGCATGGAGCTTCACGGTCGAAGACCTGCGTGAGATGCCTAAAACAACCTTTGAAACCGAGACGATCTGGACGGATGGTGTTCAGGTCTTTGAAGGCGTGTCTTTGGACGTTCTGCTGGATCATGTTGGTGCGCAGGGAGAGACCATTCGCGCGACAGCTGCTAACGATTATGCGATTACCATTCCGTCGGGGGATGCCGTTTCGGGTGGCCCTATTGTGGCCTATCTGCGCAACGGGCAGGAAATGTCGCTGCGTGATAAGGGCCCTTTGTGGATCGTTTACCCATTTGATGATAATGTAATATACAAGTCTGAAGAGTATTATTCTCGGAGTATATGGCAACTGAACCGTATTGAGGTTGTTGCAGGTGAGTGATTTGAGGTTGGTATAAGACAAGTAGGCAAACCGATTATGATTGGCCGTTGGCCCTTCGTTCTGTTTGCGGGCCTAGTGGTGGCAAGTCTATTTGCCATCGGTGGGTTGGGGCGCACGGTTTTTGCAGACTTGCGGGCGCTTTCCACCGCCCAAAATGACGATATCAGCTGGACGATGTCTCAGCTGGAAGTGGAACTATTGCGTCTGCAAAATGCAACGCAACAGGCCCAATTGAAGGAGGGCGGCGATCTTGCCATCGTTAGAAAACGCTTTGATATCTTCTATAGCCGCATCACGACATTCCGTGAGGCGTCGTTTTTTCAGTCCTTAGAGCCGAGCCCAAGGGCGCGCGCGCAACTGGCGCAGGTTGTGACATTTCTTGAAGATACAGCGGTTCTGATCGACTCCGATGATGCAACGTTGATGGCAAAGCTTGATGTCCTGCATGTGTCGATCAAAGAGATCGCACCAGCTGTGCGCGGGTTGGCTCTGGCTGGCGTTGGTATCTTTACAACGCAGGAGGCAGAGCGCCGGGAGGCGTTGTCATCCACGCTTTCAGCCTCTGCGATCGGGTTGATATGCTTGATTGTGCTATTGTTCTTTGCGGTTGGAATTCTGGTGGCGCTTTTTCGGCAGGGGCAGCGTTTTGTTCATGTCAGCGAGATTGCGCGCGCCCGATTTGAATCTGCGATTGCCTCCTCGTTGGATGCCGTCCTTGTTGTGGATGTGAACGGCCATATCATTGAGTTTAACGGCGCGGCCGAGACCGTGTTTGGCTACAGGCGTGAGGAAGCGCTGGGCGCCGATATGGTGGAACTCGTTATTCCTCATAATATGCGTAAGGCGCATCGCGCAGGCATGAGACGGTTTCTGAGGACTGGGAATGCAAAAGTTCTTGGGGCAGGCCGTATTCGCTTGGAAGGGCTGCGAAAATCGGGGGAGGTGTTCCCGGTTGAACTTTCAATTGCGATTTCAGAGGCGAGCGGAGAGAAAGTCTTCGTATCTTATCTGCGCGATATCACCAGCGAATTGCAGGCGGAAGAAGAATTGCAAAACGCCCTTTTGAAGGCGCAGGAGGGGGAAAAGGCCAAATCTGATCTTCTCACGGTGATGAGCCATGAAATGCGCACGCCGCTCAATGGTATCTTAGGCTCTTTGGAAATGATCGATCAGGCTGGTTTGAGTGATAAGCAGCGACATCACCTAAATTCTATTGCGGTATCCGGGGAGTTACTCCTGTCACATGTCAACGATGTGTTGGATCTGTCACGTGCCAGCGCCCAAAATGGCGATACACATGACAGCATTTTTGACCTTGGGGCTTTGGTCAACAATATATGTGATAGTCTTCGTGCGCATGCAAAGGCCCGCGGGAACGATCTGATTGTCGAGGTTTTAACGCCGGACCTCGGATATGTTTCTGGCAATCAGGCAGCCTTACAGAGATGTCTGATAAATCTCGTTGGCAATGCAATCAAATTCACAGAGGACGGCGCCGTTATTGTGGAAACCGAGCGTTTGGCCTCTGAGGAAATGGTTGAGATCAGGGTGGCGGACACCGGCGTGGGCATTGCCCAAGAGGATTTGGATCGTATCTTTGAAGAATTCGTCACGGTGGATACGGCCTATGATCGCGAGAATGCAGGGACGGGTCTCGGGCTCGCGATCACCAAGGGCTTGGTGCAGGAGATGGGCGGGGATATTTTCGCCGATAGCGAGCTGGAGGAAGGAAGCCTGTTTACCATTCGTGTGCCCATGCCCGTTGTCCAAAAACAACGTGTAATGACCCCGCGCAATACCGAACAGACCCTTCCGGACTTGCCTGACGGGATCAGCTGTTTGGTGGTGGATGACAATCAGATCAACAGAGATATCCTGACGGCCATTCTGGAAGATCTGGGTGTTGCTGTGGACGAAGCCAGCGGTGGCTTTGAGGCTATTGCGCTGGCTGAAAACAAGGGTTTTGATTTGTTGTTGCTCGATATCAGCATGCCGGAAATAGATGGTATCGAGACATTGGCGCGGATCAGAGCGGGGGGCGGAGCGTCTTGCGCGACGCCGGCCATAGCAGTGACTGCCCATGCTGCGGCGCGGGACCATGAGAATATTCTTCAAGCCGATTTTCATAGCATACTGGTAAAGCCGCTCAGCAAGGCGGGGGTGCATCAGCGTTTGGCTGTGCTCTTTGACCTCATGGATGATACGCTGGGGGCTGAGAACGAGCAAAGCGATATGCCAGAGTTCTTGCAAAGGTTTGGGGTTGCGCGTTTTGAGGCCGCTTTGGAAGAGGCTCTGGAGGAAGCCGAGTCTTTTGTTGAGGCGCTTGTGGTGGCTGAAGGTTTGACCGAGGGGTTACGTGAGGAGGCGCATCGGCTTTCCGGTTCTGCGGCGATCCTTGGGCAGCAGGCGCTGTGGCGCGCGCTGCAAGACATTCAAAATGTAGCGCAGACAGACTGGTCAGATGCGCGCAGCAATTTGCTTGAGACGGTCAGAACAGAGCTCAGGCATGCGCGGTCTTCCTGGATCGCGTCAGAAGAGGCCTAGCTGGTTTTAGCTGTCCCAAGGGCCGTGATGCCCGGTGCCGCCATCCAAGCGGGCAAAACCATGACGGCCAAAGAAATCCCTTTGTCCCTGAATAAGGTCGGCGGTGCCTCGGGCCTGTGTCATGCCGTCAAACCAAGCCAGCGCAGCTGTCATAACGGGGATAGGGTGTCCGGCCTTGATGCTTTCGGCAACCACCGTCCGGAGCGCCGGTAAGGTTGTTTCCAGAAGAGGCACCATTGCCGGGGCAAAAGCCAGAATTTGGGTCGAGGGTACGGCCTCATAGGTCTGCGCTATTTCCGAGAGCAACCGAGAGCGAATGATGCAGCCCGCGCGCCAGATTTCTGCACAGCGTGCCAGTTTGAGAGACCAGTCGAATTCCTGCGAGGCAGTTGAGAGCAAACCGAACCCCTGACTGTGGCTCAATATGCGCGCGGCCAAGATCGCCTGTTCAAGCTGCGCCGTATCCAAAGCGACCTCGCCCCGCTGGACCTCAAACAGGGCTTGGCCGGTATGGCGCGCCTCTGGATGTGCCGACCAGATACGCGCACCAACTGCAGCTTCGATTGTTGAGGCTGAGACACCAAGCTTTTGCGCTTCAATTGCCGTCCAGCGCCCTGTGCCTTTTTGGCCCGCCGTGTCCACAATCATATCGAGAATTGGTTTGTCGGTGGCTGGATCTATAGCGCGCAGAACCTCTGCGGAGATTTCCACGAGATAGCTTTGCAATCGGCCTTCGTTCCACGTGGCAAACACGTCCCCAATTTGGGGCGGTGTCATGGACATGCCGTTGCGCATAAGCCCGTAGGTTTCTGCCAGTATCTGCATGTCGGCATATTCGATGCCGTTGTGGACAGTCTTTACAAAATGCCCTGCTCCATCTGGACCCACGCGATCGACGCAGGGCGTACCTTCAAAATCCGCGGCAATCGCCTCAAGCATAGGACGCAAGGTCTTCCAAACGGATTCTGTTCCGCCCACCATCATGGCCGGGCCTTTGCGAGCCCCTTCTTCCCCTCCGGAGACCCCCATGCCCATGTAGCCAAGCCCTTCGGCCTCCAGTGCCTGCGCCCGACGGCGTGTGTCGTGAAAATCTGAGTTGCCCGCGTCGATCAGAACGTCGCCGGGCCGCATATGCGGCTTGGCCTGCGCGATGCTGTCATCAATGGCAGCGCCCGCAGGGATCAACATGATGATAGCGCGGGGACCGGGCATGGTCTCAGTCATTTCGGCAAGGGTGCGGTGCCCCGTAAACATCGGTTTTTGAGCGCCTGCATTGGCAACAAAACGTTCTGTGTCTTCGGGCTTGTATGAGGCGACGTGCAGATGGAAGCCCTTGTCTGCGATATTCTGTGCCAGCGCGCCGCCCATTGTCCCAAGCCCGTAAAGGCCAAAGTTCGCGATTTCCATGAAGCATTCCTATTTGCGAGTGCGCGCGGCGCGCGGATGATGTGCCTGGCGGTAGCGGCTTGGACCTTGCGTTGATCTTGTGTGACCTGCATCTGGGGCAAGTGTCAATGCGGCGGATGTCGCAAAGAACAGTGCCGCACATCCTTCATGTTATATGCGCGGAAGTGGGCAGCTGAGATAGAACCCGCTCAATGATGGTGTCTGGTGGCAAAGTGCCATCAATCAGCAGATGATCTTCGTCTTTGGTGAGCGGCTCTAGCGCTGCAAACTGACTGGATAGGAGGCTGGCGGGCATGAAGTGATCCTGCCTCTTGGAGATCCGATGCAAAATGACGTCCTTCGGGGCCGTAAGGTGCAGAAAGGTCGTTTGTGGATTGTTGGTTTTTAGGAGGTCGCGATATTGACGTTTCAGGGCGGAGCAGGTCGCGACCAAATCTTTGTCCGGGTGGTGGTGATGGTGCTCTGATATGGCACTCCGAAGAGCCTGTAGCCAGGGAATGCGCATCTCATCGGTCAGCGGTAGACCTTGCGCCATTCTGTCGATGTTGGATTTAGGATGTAGGTCGTCTGCCTCAAGATATTGAGCCTTCAGCGCCTGTGCGAGGGCCTGTGCGAGTGTGCTTTTGCCAACCCCACTCACGCCCATGACGATGAATGTCTGTCCCTTGAAGGTGGCTGCCATTTCCAACATTCCCTCTATATGCTTCTGCTGATCATGGTCATGTCCGTGCGGCGAAAGAGCAACTGCCAATGTGCAGTTATATCTCGTCTTCGAGGCACGCCCTTGACCGAGGCGCGCGGACGGACGGAGAGCTTTTGCAGGATACCCCTTGCCAGACATGCAAATCAGCTGTAGAGGGCGCGGGTTCCTTACTGGAATCTTGAGGCGGGGTGATTCCCGCCTTTTGGGTTCGATGAGGGTTTGCGGTGGTCGCGGATCCTCCTCTCAACTCCAACGCCTAAAAAAGGCTGACGAAATGCAAAGTCAAAACATTCGCATTCGGCTGAAGGCTTTTGATTACCGTGTGCTGGACGCTAGCACTCAGGAAATCGTGAACACTGCAAAGCGCACCGGCGCGCAGGTTCGTGGCCCGATCCCGCTTCCCAACAAGATTGAGAAGTTCACCGTTCTGCGTGGTCCACACGTAGACAAGAAATCCCGCGATCAGTTTGAGATCCGTACGCACAAGCGTCTTCTCGACATCGTTGATCCGACCCCGCAGACCGTTGACGCGCTGATGAAGCTCGATCTGGCGGCCGGCGTGGACGTGCAGATCTCTGTTTAAGGAGAATATCTGATGCGTTCCGGTATTATCGCAAAGAAAGTGGGCATGACCCGCTTGTTCATGGAAGACGGCAAGCAGATCCCTGTGACCGTTCTTTCGCTCGACGGCCTGCAGGTTGTTGCTCAGCGCACCGAAGAGAAAGACGGCTACACCGCCGTTCAGCTCGGCGCTGGCACAGCAAAAGCCAAGCGTACCTCCAAAGCCATGCGTGGCCACTTCGCAGCAGCGAAAGTGGAGCCAAAGCGCAAGATGGTTGAGTTCCGCGTTCCAGCAGACGGCCTGATCGAAGTGGGCGCGGAAATCTCCGCAGAGCACTTCCTTGAAGGTCAGAAAGTGGACGTTGCGGGCACCTCCATCGGTAAAGGTTTTGCCGGTGCGATGAAGCGCCACAACTTTGGTGGTCTGCGCGCTACTCACGGTGTTTCCATCAGCCACCGTTCCCACGGTTCCACCGGTCAGTGTCAAGACCCGGGCCGCGTGTTCAAGGGCAAGAAGATGGCTGGTCACATGGGTGCGGTTCGCGTAACCACCCAAAACCTCGAAGTCGTGAAAACCGACGCCGAGCGTGGTCTGCTCTTCATCAAAGGTGCCGTTCCTGGCTCCAAAGGTGGTTGGGTTTCCGTTAAGGACGCCGTGAAGAAAAAAGCACCTGAAGGTCTGCCTTTCCCGGCAGCCGTGAAAGCAGCAGCGACCGAAGCTCCGGCTGAAGAAGCACCTGCGGAAGGCGGTGAAGCATGAAACTTGACGTGATCAAACTCGACGGCTCCAAGGCCGGTTCTGTTGAACTGTCCGAAGACCTGTTCGGTCAAGAGCCACGTGCGGACATCCTGCACCGTGTGGTTCGTTGGCAGCGCAACAACGCGCAGGCCGGCACTCACAAGGTGAAGACCCGTTCCGAGACTTCTTATTCCACTAAAAAGATCTATCGCCAAAAAGGCACCGGCGGCGCACGCCACGGTGACCGTAACGCGCCGATCTTCCGCGGTGGTGGTATCTACAAAGGTCCAGTTGTGCGTAGCCACGGCCACGACCTGCCGAAGAAGTTCCGCAAGCTCGGCCTGAAGCACGCCCTGTCCGCGAAAGCGAAAGCAGGCGAGCTGGTTGTGATCGAAGATGCAGCGTCTGAAGGCAAGACTGCCGCTCTGGCCAAGCAGGTGAAAAACCTGGGCTGGAAACGTGCTCTGGTCATCGATGGTGCGTCCGTGAACGAAGGCTTCCTGAAAGCATCGCGCAACATCGAAGGTCTGGATATCCTGCCGACCATGGGCGCGAACGTTTATGACATCCTCAAGCGTGACACTCTGGTGATCACCAAAGCGGGGATCGAAGCACTGGAGGCTCGTCTGAAATGAGCGCGAAGGCAGAACACTACGATGTGATCCGCAAGCCGGTCATCACCGAGAAATCCACAATGGCGTCCGAAAACGGTGCAGTGGTTTTCGAAGTGGCGATCGACAGCAACAAACCACAGATCAAAGAAGCTGTTGAAGCACTCTTTGGTGTGAAGGTCAAAGCGGTCAACACCACCATCACCAAGGGTAAAGTCAAACGTTTCCGCGGCCAGCTTGGCAAGCGTAAAGACGTGAAAAAGGCTTACGTGACTCTGGAAGAAGGCAACACGATCGACGTGTCCACCGGACTGTAAGATCCTGCCTAAAAAATTGGAGCTGTCCGGGAAATCGGGCAGCTCATTTTCTTTATGTATTGCGCATTTTTAAGCTCACACTAGTTTTGTGTTGGCAAAGAATTTTTAATGGCAGGGCAAGCGCGTGTATTCTCACACCATTGCGTTTCGCGACGACGAGACTCTCCGTACCGGAAAGCAACGCACTCTGATGATCTACGGGGTTAACCGTGGAGGTACCACAGCTGTTGCAGGTGGTATCCGCCGCATGGGCGTCTTTCTGGGTGATGATATGGAGGGCAACCTCGAAGATAAGTGTTTTCGGTTCAAACATGGGCTCGATGCTATTCGCGCCACGGTCGCGCAGCGCAACGCGGACTATGATGTATGGGGATGGAAGCACCCTCATCCTCATCAGTACATCGATGAGATTTTGCCCGAGCTGCGCAATCCTCGTTTGATCCTCGTAACGCGCGACATGACGGCCAACACTTTAGGCGTTTCATCTTGGGATCAAGAGGCGCTTGGTAAAGGTGTGGGGCTATATATGGGGCAAACCCGCAAGAATGTAGATCTTATGTGGAATGCGAAATGTCCTGTAATGCTGGTCAGCTATGAGAAGTTGGTTCTAAAACCCGAGGCGGTCTTGAAAGAGCTTGCGCATTTTTGTGGGTTGACCCCGAAGAAGGCGCTCGTTTCGCATGCTGCTGAATTTATCAAGCCCGGAGCCTATCAGCCCGAAGAGGCGAAAGCGCTGACGTTTTCCGAGTATTGCCGTCACCGTGGTAGCCTTATCAAGCGCCGATTTTTAAAGCGCTAACTCTCTGGGAAACAAACCTTCCCTTTGGGAGGCCTCGGTTTTGAATTTCGCTTCGCTTGCCGTTGTTGTGCGATAGAGTGCGTATTCAGCGAATTGTTGCTCAATGCCTAACAAATGACGTGGTTTCCGCATGGTCTGTCCACAGACTGCGGATTACATGGGGAGGCTTAGGTAAAGAATCGAGCGCAGAATGCCACCTATCAATCTGATTTTGAACGGAACTTTTGACCAAGGTTCGACGCACTGGTCTGGGTCGGATTTGGAAACCAACTACCGAGAAGGCGCATACCTCGGAAATGGATCGAGCAATCGTGTTGCTGAGATTGATGGGCGTCGTGGGCAGACCACGGTAATGGAGCAAAGCTTCGTTGTTTCGCGCGGCACTTCCACGTCTCTGAATTTTGACGCGGCTTTGCGTACTGCCTCTAATGGCAATGCAGGGCGAGAAGGCTTCGATGTCGAGATTCTAGACAGCAACAACAATGTAATTGCTTTCCTTGCGGTGCGGCCGACACAAAACGGTTTTGTTGAATTTTCGCTGCCAGTCACTTTTCCTGAGGCGGGCACCTATAAGCTCAGAATGACAGAGCGCGGCCCGAATGACAGCCTCGGTGCCATTGTTGACAACATCGAATTGATGGTCTGCTTTCATGGCAATACCGGGCTTAGAACGGCCACTGGGGCAAAGCCTGCTCGCGACATCCAAGTGGGTGATCTCGTACACACAGCCAATGGATTGCGCCCTGTGCGCTGGGTAGGGCGGCGCAGACTGCATTCTGGAGACCTCACGGCTGACCCCAAATTGTTGCCAGTCAAGATCACTGCTGGTGCGTTAGGAGGGGGCTTGCCTCGACGTGATCTCTGGGTTTCCCGCCAGCATAGAATGCTGGTTCACTCCCCTGTATGTGAGCGGATGTTCGGCGCATCAGAAGTGCTTGTAGCCGCGGTGCGGCTTTGCGGCTTGCCTGGCATCGAGATTGACACTTCCATGCAAGAGGTGGACTACGTCCATCTTTTGTTCGACGCTCATGAGGTTGTTTATGCAGAAGGCGCTCCAAGTGAAAGTCTGCTGTGGGGGGCGTTTACTCGGGAGGCGCTGAGTGATGCTGCCGTCGAAGAAATTTTGAAGCTCTTCTCGGAGTTACAAAGCGCAGAGAGCAGCCCGCAACCGGCCCACTTCATTCCAGACATCAAGCAGCAAAAGCGTCTTGTGTGGCGGCTTGCTAAAAATGGGCGAGATGTTTTGGAGAGTTATTCACCCGTCAGTGAAGCTTTACGTAAAGCAGGATAAGCGCGTCTCCTCGAAAGTCTTTTAGGTCTTTGCCGCGCGTATGTCACATGACATGCGGGGCAGGTGTTTGCGGGTCGCGCCGCCGGAGTTTACTCCTTTTCAGCTCATTCCGTATGGGAGCATTATTCGCCACTTGCTGGTCTGATCGGATCTCGGGGGTGGGCTTAAACCAAGAAAAACAAGCGGTCCTATAGACAGCCTTACCCAACCCTGTTACATCGCGCGGGTCGTGTGGCCTCAGATTCGTTCTGGGGCTGCTCGCCTTTTGAACCGGGGACCTTCGGGGCCCTATACATTTGGCACCTACGGGGGCCTTTAACATCGCCGGACCAAAGACAATAACCTAAGGTCTGGCTGCTATACGGAAGACAGAAAGCATGGCACTTAAGTCGTACAAGCCGACGACGCCGGGCCAGCGTGGGCTGGTGCTGATCGACCGTTCGGAACTTTGGAAAGGACGTCCCGTCAAAGCTCTCACCGAGGGTTTGACGAAATCGGGCGGCCGGAACAACACCGGACGGATCACCTCGCGTCGTCGTGGTGGTGGGGCGAAACGCCTTTACCGGATCGTTGACTTCAAACGGAACAAATTTGATGTTGCGGCAACCGTTGAGCGGATCGAATACGACCCGAACCGGACTGCATTCATCGCACTGGTCAAATATGAAGACGGTGAGCAGGCGTATATCCTCGCACCTCAGCGTCTGGCAGTTGGCGATCAGGTGATCGCGTCTGCAAAGGCCGACATCAAGCCGGGCAACGCAATGCCATTCTCTGGCATGCCGATCGGTACCATCATTCACAACATCGAACTGAAACCAGGCAAAGGCGGCCAGATCGCTCGTGCCGCTGGTACCTATGCTCAGTTTGTTGGTCGTGACGGTGGCTACGCTCAGATCCGCCTGTCCTCTGGCGAACTGCGCCTCGTGCGTCAGGAATGCATGGCCACCGTTGGTGCCGTGTCCAACCCTGACAACTCCAACCAGAACTTCGGTAAAGCCGGCCGTATGCGCCACAAAGGCAAGCGTCCGAGCGTTCGTGGTGTGGTTATGAACCCGATCGATCACCCTCACGGTGGTGGTGAAGGTCGTACCTCCGGTGGCCGTCACCCAGTGACACCATGGGGTAAGCCGACCAAAGGTGCCCGTACCCGCAACAAAAACAAAGCGTCGCAAAAGCTTATTATCCGCTCGCGTCACGCCAAGAAGAAGGGGCGTTAATAGATGTCTCGCTCTGTATGGAAAGGCCCTTTTGTGGATGCTTACGTGCTTAAGAAAGCCGAAGCAGTTCGCGAATCCGGTCGCAATGAAGTGATCAAGATTTGGTCCCGTCGTTCCACCATTTTGCCCCAGTTCGTGGGTCTGACTTTTGGTGTGTACAACGGCAAAAAGCACGTTCCTGTGCTGATTACCGAAGACATGATCGGTCAAAAATTCGGTGAATATTCGCCAACCCGTACCTACTACGGGCACGCGGCCGACAAAAAAGCGAAACGGAAGTAAGTCATGGGTAAGGTAAAAAATCCCCGCCGCGTGGCTGAAAACGAAGCAATGGCGAAAACCCGCATGCTTCGCACCAGCCCGCAGAAATTGAACCTGGTTGCTGGCATGATCCGCGGCAAGAAAGTTGAGAAGGCTCTGACCGACCTGACTTTCTCCAACAAGCGTATCGCAGCAGACGTGAAGAAATGCCTTCAGTCCGCAATTGCCAACGCCGAGAACAACCACAACCTGGACGTCGACAGCCTGATCGTTGCCGAGGCCTATGTGGGCAAGAACCTGACTATGAAGCGCGGTCGTCCGCGGGCTCGTGGTCGTTTCGGCAAGATCATCAAGCCGTTCTCTGAGCTCACCATCAAGGTGCGTCAAGTTGAGGAGCAAGCCTAATGGGTAATAAAGTCAATCCGATTGGCATGCGCCTTCAGGTGAACCGCACCTGGGACAGCCGTTGGTACGCCGACACCAAGGACTATGGTGATCTCCTGTTGGAAGACATCAAGATCCGTGAGTTCATCAAGGCAGAGTGCAAACAAGCCGGTATCGCACGTGTGATCATCGAGCGCCCTCACAAGAAGTGCCGTGTGACTGTTCACACTGCGCGTCCGGGCGTGATCATCGGCAAAAAAGGCGCGGACATCGAGACTCTTCGTAAGAAGATCGCTGCGATGACCGACTCCGAGCTGCACCTCAACATCGTTGAAGTGCGCAAGCCGGAACTCGACGCTCAGCTGGTAGGCGAGTCCATCGCTCAGCAGCTGGAACGCCGTGTGTCTTTCCGTCGCGCGATGAAGCGTGCTGTTCAGAACGCAATGCGCATGGGCGCCCTGGGTATCCGGGTGAACGTCGCTGGTCGTCTGGGTGGTGCCGAAATCGCACGTACCGAATGGTACCGCGAAGGCCGTGTGCCTCTGCACACACTGCGTGCCGACATCGATTACGCACATGTGGAAGCGACCACCGCTTACGGGATCATTGGTATCAAAACCTGGATCTTCAAAGGCGAGATCATGGAGCATGATCCACAGGCGCGTGACCGTCGTGCACAAGAAGTCCAGGATGGCCCTGCACCGCGTGGTGCCGGCGGTCGTCGCTAAGGGAGACTGATCAATGCTTCAACCAAAGCGTACTAAATTCCGCAAGATGCACAAAGGCCGCATCAAGGGCGATGCGAAGGGTGGCTCCACCCTGAACTTCGGTTCTTTTGGCCTGAAGGCAACCACACCGGAACGCGTGACAGCTCGCCAGATCGAGGCAGCACGTCGTGCAATGACCCGTCACATGAAACGTCAAGGTCGTGTTTGGATCCGTATCTTCCCAGACACTCCTGTGACCTCGAAGCCTACCGAAGTCCGTATGGGTAAAGGTAAAGGTTCCGTGGACTATTGGGCGTGCAAAGTGAAGCCGGGCCGCGTGATGTTCGAAATCGACGGTGTTGCCGAAGACATCGCACGTGAGGCTCTGCGCCTTGCTGCGATGAAACTTCCGGTCAAAACCCGCGTTGTCGTTCGCGAAGACTGGTAAGGATTTGGTGGGCTGAGCCCACCTTTTCCAACTGAGTTTAAGCTCCCGCCTGTTTGGCGGGGGCTTTTTTGTGGTTTTGGGGGTGGGGTGTTGCGTGGGGAAACCGCACGTCGGTAACGCGTCGGTATCCCCACGGTATCGTGACGGTGGAATTTCGCGCTTTTGCGGCGCAGCCCCGTGTTTACGATATATATACGAAAGCCCCGGCGAGTGCCGAGGCTTTACGCAACGAACCTTACAGGGGCAGTTGGCTAGGCCGCATCCCAAGCGTCGTCCAGATCCGCCTCATTTTCTGACGGGTGTCCCGCCGATCCCGTGTGTTTCAGGGTGAAGCCTTCAACGGCGCGGACGAGGTTTTGGGCTTCGCCGAGTAGGACCTGACCAGAGGCGGCGGTTTCTTCGAGCATGGCTGCACTCTTCTGGCTGTCGCTGTCGAGGTTTTCAACAGCGGCATTGACCTCAGACAGGCCTGCGGACTGATCCACAGCGTTTTCTGCAATCTCATTCACTTTGCCAACCACCTGTTCAACAGCCTGCATGATCTCACCTAGCGAATTGCCGGTTTCATCCATCAGGTTCACACCATTGGCCACTTCCGTTTGCGAAGAGGTGATCAGCGTGTTGATTTCATGCGCCGCCTCGGAGGAGCGTTGGGCCAGAGCCCGAACTTCAGAGGCCACCACGGCAAAGCCGCGACCAGCATCACCGGCACGGGCGGCTTCCACCCCAGCGTTCAAGGCCAGTAGGTTGGTTTGGAATGCCACATCCTCGATCAAGCCTGAGATCTGGGAGATAGCGTCGGAGCTTTCCTTGATTTTTTGGATGGCGGCCACAGTTTGGTCCGCCACATCGCGGGTGGCTTCTGCTTTCTTTTGAGCGTCGTTGACGTGAGAGCGGGCTTCTTGCGCACTGTTTGCGGTATGATTGACCGTTTCGGCCACCGTCTGCAGCGATGAAGACGTTTCTTCCAAAGAAGCTGCTGAGATTTCGCCGCGCCGTGAAGCGTCTTCGACGGAAGAGGAAATTTCCTGAGAGGTGCTGTTGAGCACCTGACTGCTGGCGGAGAGCTGACGTACCATGCCATCCAGGCTACCGGTGAGATGGGTGATGGTGTCAGAGATGTCTTTGAACACACCTTTCTGACCATCCGGCATGTCATGGGTCAAATCTCCGGTGGCAAGCACCTCCAGCGCGTCTCTCACATCACCCAGACCTTTTTCTGCCACGTCACCGATGGTGTTGACGCCTTTACCAAGTTCGGCAAAGGCCCCCTCAGCGCCGTTGATGTCGATCCGGCGTGAGAAGTCGCCTTCGCCGCAGGCATCAATGACTTTGGTGATTTCTTGGGTCAGATGAGATTTGGTCTCTTCTGATTTCCGGAAGAAACCGACAGCATCTGAAATTGCAGAGAGTTCCCTAATGCGTGATTTGGGCAGTTCTTTTGAGAAGTCCTCAGCCATAATGTCTTTGAGGACCTCATCAATGCGGCGGAGTGGTTTCGAAATGCCTCGCGCCAAGAGAAAGGCGAAAATGGCAAATAGACCACCGCCGATGATGGCAGCCCATCGGGCGCTGGCCTGTGCTTGTGCACTGACAGTTTCGCTTTCGGCGACGATGGCTTCTGCTGCTGCGTGAATTTCGGTCAGGATCGCCCCCATCACGGGTTCAGCAGCTGCAAAGTGTGAGGAGACATCACTGCGTGCGCCACGTTCTGTCAGGGTTTCCTGAACGAGGGAGGCGAATGAGGTCTGATAGGCATCCATCATTGGAATGATCGCTTCGCGCTGTTCTGCGCTGTCATAGAAGAATACCGGGAAGCCTTTGAATTCCTCTATGCGTGCTTTCACCTCGTTGAGCCACTTGGAGTCCGGATCCAGCAGGAAGTCTTTTTCATGTTGGCGCATGGTGAGCACTTTGACGTGCAATACCGGAATTGCGACGCCTTCAAGGCTGGTTTCCATGGCAGATACGGCAGCGGCCAGTTCTCCCTTCAGTCCATCTGAGGCAGAGAGACCAAGGCGCAAGTTGGCATCGCTGACATCTTTGAAGCTCGCCTCATACTGACTTGTGTGCTCTTTCAACAGGGCGAGGTCTTCGGCGGCCTGTTCCAAGCCTGACACTTGGGACAATAGGCCTTCCAGCGTACTGATATAGCCGTTCATGCGGGTCATGACTTCGGCGTGCTGAGCGATATAGTCCTTTGAGAGTCGCAGCAGAAAGTCCTTCTCGGCACGGCGGGCAGATAGGAATTCAATCTTCAGATTTTCGACAGCGTAGTTTGCGTCGCCAATCAAAGTGACCCGATGCTGCATGTCATCGCGCATCTTGTGGGAATAAAGAGAAATGCCCGCGAGGCCTGCCATCACACCAATGGCCATGACGATGATCGAGAGGATCGCGAAATTGACTGTGATTTTGCGTTTCATGATCTGGTACCTTGGCTCCCAAGCGAGGGTTTTGTTGCAAGTGTGATCAAGAGGTTTATCAAGCAGGCGTTAAAAGAGTGTGCTAGGCCTTATTTTTAAGGGCTTTCACTACAACCTAAGGTTTTTTATTGAATGATCCGAGGGGGCTATGGCACGGAAACTGTGGCCTTGGTCTCGCCAATCGTGACTGAGAAGGGTAGGAGGCCCGCATGTCTACAATCGAATCTCTCTTTGTGACGCGCCTCTATCGCGCGCGTCTTTCGGAATTTGGTCCCAGCGTGGATACCAACGAGTTGGAAGTGTCTTGTTTCTCCATCGCCGAAGATGATGAAGCCGGGCAGGAGTGGTGTGAGGAGAATGCCTATCCGGGCTATACCTCATATGCGTCTCTGACGGATTTGCCCTGGCGCTTTCCGATCTTTGCAGATGTCGTGTCGGCGTTGGATCAGCATGTTGCAGCCTTTGCCAAGGACCTTGAGTTCAACCTAGATGGGCGTGCACTCAAGCTGGAAGACATCTGGATCAACATCTTGCCTGAAGGTGGGATGCACGCGTCTCATATCCACCCGCACTCAGTGATCAGCGGCACTACCTATGTGTCGATGCCTGAAGGTGCCAGCGCGCTTAAACTGGAAGATCCCCGCTCTGGCCGCATGATGGCGTCGCCTGTGCGCCAGAAGGATGCCCGGCGGGATCTGCAGCCATTTATCTACATGAAACCTGATGTCGGGGATGTGCTCCTCTGGGAGAGCTGGCTGCGTCATGAGGTGCCGATGAATATGTCCGAAGATGAGCGGGTGAGCGTGAGCTTTAACTACGTCTGGGAATGACGAGGTCGGAGCCGTTCATGACTGTCATTTGAGAGGCGTAGATCGTAAGCTCTTAATGGCGGTACCCGATCTGGTTTGGATTGCTCAGGTTCATGAAATACGCCCGACACCTTGAGGTGTCGGGCATTTTGATTTGGCGGGCTGTTTTGCGTGGAAGCGACAATTTCATACGGCAGGGCGATTACGTCCGTTAAGAGGTCGCATTTTAGAGGTTTGGGATGTCGTTTTTGACCACTGTGCCCGCTATGGCATGAAAAAAAGGGAGGAGCCTATGTCGGACGATACCGATTATGAAGTCGGTCAGGACAACGTTCAGGTTTTGGGATTGGACATACACAATCCGGTCTTTGCGGTTTCCGGATTGACGATTGTTGCATTTGTCTTTTTCTCGCTGGTGTTCCGCGAGCAAGCAGCCGAGTTTTTCGGCTGGCTGCGGCCGACGCTGACGAGCAACTTTGACTGGGTGTTTATGATCGCCTGTAACTTGTTTGTTGTGTTTTCTCTGTTCTTGGTGATTTCGCCTTACGGCAAGATCCGCCTCGGGGGAGAAGATGCTAAGCCTGACTACAGCTATATGGCATGGATCGCGATGCTATTTGCTGCGGGCATGGGCATTGGGCTTGTGTTCTGGGGCGTTGCCGAACCGATCTCGCATTATGGCTCGTCCATGGGCGGTGTTGCGGTTGGCGAAGATGGCGTGCGCACGGACTGGGCGCCGCTGGGCGCTGCAGGCGGTGATATGGCTGCGTCGCGTGATCTGGCGATGGCGGCGACGATTTTCCACTGGGGTCTGCACCCCTGGGCGATCTACGCGATTGTGGCTCTGGCGCTGGCGTTCTTCAGCTTTAACCGCGGCCTGCCACTGACCATGCGCTCTGTGTTCTATCCCCTGCTTGGGAAGCACACATGGGGTCCATTGGGGCACATCATTGATATCCTCGCTGTGTTTGCCACGATCTTTGGTCTGGCAACCTCTCTGGGTTTGGGCGCGTCTCAGGCGCTGGCGGGTCTGAACTATCTGTTCGGCGTGCC
Organism: Shimia sp. R11_0; assembly: GCF_017744035.1. Lineage (NCBI taxonomy): Bacteria > Pseudomonadati > Pseudomonadota > Alphaproteobacteria > Rhodobacterales > Roseobacteraceae > Shimia > Shimia sp. R11_0. The sequence continues at coordinate 931,125 of NZ_JAGHQY010000001.1, forward strand.
GATCAGCGATGGTATGAGCGTTGTGCTGATCATTCTGATCACCATCTTTGCGCTTGTTTCTGTTGTGGCTGGTCTTGAAAAAGGCGTGAAGCGTTTGTCTGAGGCCAATATGATCCTGGCGGCGGCACTGTTGCTGCTGGTGCTTTTGGTGGGGCCAACAATGGCAATTCTGTCCGGCTTCTTTGGCGGCATGGCGGATTACATTGTGCAACTGCCGGCACTGTCCAACTGGGTTGGCCGTGAAGACACCAACTTCATGCAGGGCTGGACGGCCTTCTACTGGGCATGGTGGATCAGTTGGTCACCTTTCGTGGGTATGTTCATTGCGCGTATTTCGCGCGGCCGGACCATCCGCGAGTTCATCATCTGTGTGCTGATTATCCCAACCATCGTTGGGGCTCTGTGGATGAGCGTCTTTGGTGGCGCGGCTCTAGAGCAGGTGACCGGTGGTGTAGGTCAGGCGCTGTCTGATGCGGCGCTGGAGCTGAAGATGTTCAAGATGTTTGAAGCCTTCCCAATGACCGGGTTGCTGTCTTTCATCGGCATCGTTTTGGTGGTGGTCTTCTTTGTGACCTCCTCTGACTCTGGCTCTCTGGTGATCGACACGATCACCGCAGGCGGCAAGACAGACGCCCCAACCGCACAGCGCGTGTTCTGGTGTGTGCTGGAAGGCGCGATTGCGATTGTGCTTCTGCTGGGTGGCGGCCTTGGTGCGCTGCAGGCGGCGTCGATTGCGACCGGCTTCCCGTTTGCCATCGTGTTGATGCTGATGTGTGTGTCGGTGATGATTGGCCTGATCCGCGAGCGCAAGCGTCTGAAGTGACGCCTGCGACATGACAAAAAGAAACGCCGCTCCGAAGGGGGCGGCGTTTTGCATTTTCTGGGGCGTTTATTGGGGTGTCAGCGTTCTGCGGTGACCAGCTTGAGCGCCAGAGCGATGAAGACCACACCGGCGAGGCGATTGAGCCAGATCTGCGCGGTGGGGGAGTTTTTCAGCCAATCCCCAAGCCAGCCCGCCGCGAGGGCGACACTGCCAAAGACCAGAAGCGTGGCCAGGATCATCAGAAGGCCCAGTTGGTAGAATTGCAGTACAATGGGGCCATTGGCCGGATCGACAAATTGCGGCAGGAAGGCGAGGAAGAAGATCGTCACCTTGGGATTGGCGATGTTCATGATCAGGCCGCGCGCATATTGTTTGGCACTTGTTTCGGGCGCAGGCGTGTCGCCGTCCAGATTGGATTTGGCTGCGGTGAAGGCTTTGAACGCGAGATAGGCCAGATAGGCCGCGCCGATGTACTTCAGAATAGCAAAGGCGATTTGCGAGGTTTGAAAGATGACCGCCACGCCAAGCGCTACGGCAGTGGTGTGAAAGATGAGGCCGCTGGCAAGTCCGAGCGTGACGGTGAGACCCGCAACGCGGCCATGCAGGGCCGATTGGGTCAGCACAAAGATATTATCCGGCCCCGGCACCAAGGCCAGCGCGATGGCTGCGCCCATAAACAGGATCGCTACGTCGATTGGTATCATGGTCACTCCTCCCAAACTGCGCGCTTTGGCTCGCGCCGCGCATAGTGATTGCGGATGTGTAGGGGAGGGGGGCGATGTGCGCCAGAGAAATCCGGCGCACATGTCTGAGGCCTTTGGAGGCTCTAGTTCAGTTGTTTGGCAACGCCGGGTGTTGGCGCGTCCTCCGGCATGACCACAAGCTGAAGCCTCAACGCGCCCTCGCGGGCGGCGAGCCAGTGCATCTCACCTGGGCGGACCATGAGGATGGAGCCTTGCGGATATACGGTTTCTGCGCCAGCGTCGATCTTGTCACCATCCCCCCAATAGAGCGTGCCATCGACCACGGTCAGCATCCGCAGCCCGGATTTGGTGGCATGTGCGGGCACCACCGCATTGGCGGGCACTTCAAGTAGGACGCTGAGCGGTTTGCCATCCTCCGTCAGGGCCAGCGGTTTGAGGGTGGCGGTGTCATGCACGGTTTTGCCGGGCAGGGCGTCGAGGTCGATTTGTTGTGTGCCTGCGTGGGCGAGCGCGGGAAGGGCGGCCAGCAGCGCGGCGGTGATCAGGTGTTTCATCCTGAAACTCCAATGATGTGGGGCTGGCGGCCAGGCTGTCATATGAATTTGGCCATATCATTTGCGTCATACAAATGTGGGGAAAGTGTAGGATGTGGGGAAGGGGGCGGCAAGCGGCACAGATGCGGCGAATTGGCTCGTCTTTTTGAGGGCGGGTGCAACGGATGTGCGGTGGCGGACATGGCCTCCGCCTTGACATGCGACTGAGCACAGGTTGAATGCGGGCCAACGGATTAACAAGGACGATGGTGTGAGAACCCTTTTCAGAATGGTAATTGCCTGCTTTCTTGCGACAGGATCAATTGCCCATGCACAGGATCGTCCGTCTGTTGCGGTGCAGTTATTTGAGGACGTTTGTCTGCCGATAGTTTCTGGCGTTCTTCCAGCAGCAGTATCTTAGACGGATGGGCAAAAACAGTTTTCTGATGGTGACCATACGTCCACCAGATGGTATTGGCCTCATCTCCCATCAGGGTTTTCTGTCGAAGTGATCGAGTCTCTGGATGGGCGTCTGTATTGCAAGATAACAGACAGAGAGAATGAAATGCCCAAATTAGAGCGGCGGATTTTTGAAAAGAAGGTTTCCGAGTGGATGGCGCGTAAAATGCCAATGCTTGCACAGGAGTCTTCCGAGCCGCTTGAGGGCTTTGAGTATTACAATAGCTGGATGGATCCGCGTTACCCGAGGGGAGACAGTCGGCGATGGGGCGTGCTAAATTTTCGGTTGAACGCAGAGTATGATCATACGACATCGCTGATCCTGGTGTATATTGGAGAGCGACCAACCTCTTAACTGATCTTTCCCTTGCCATCCCAGCGACTCCCCCGTATAGAGCGCCATCTCATGGATTCCGTGACTGCGGGATTCGTGTGTTTGTCATTTGTCCATCAGACAAAAGGGTCACCCCGCTCATAACTCGGGCGCCCTCTGATGTATGAGAAAGGAAGAGGCGATGAACGCCAAAGAACTGCGTGAAAAAACGCCGGATCAGCTTCGTGATGAGCTGGCCAACCTCAAGAAAGAATCGTTCAACCTGCGTTTCCAACAGGCCACTGGCCAGCTGGAGAACTCCGCTCAGATCCGTGCCGCGCGTCGCAACGCAGCCCGCGTGAAGACCATCCTGAACGAAAAAGCCAAGTCGGCAGCAGAGTAATAGGAGCTAGATAGATGCCCAAACGTATCCTGACAGGCACCGTTACTTCGGACGCCAACGCCCAGACCGTCACTGTGTCCGTAGAGCGTCGCTTTACACACCCGGTTCTGAAGAAGACCATTCGTAAGTCCAAAAAATACCGGGCTCACGATGAGAACAACGCCTACAAAGTAGGTGACTCTGTTCGCATTATCGAATGCGCACCGCGTTCGAAAACCAAACGCTGGGAAGTTCTGGAAGCCTAAGAGTCTCACTTTGAGACTCCTGGCGACTAGACTTTACAGTTAGTCGAAACCCTGGGGGATATCAGCACGCATCGCTGCCCCATAGGTCGGGAGAAACCACATGATCCAGATGCAAACCAATCTGGATGTTGCTGACAACTCCGGCGCTCGCCGAGTTCAGTGCATCAAGGTTCTGGGTGGCTCCAAGCGTAAATACGCATCCGTAGGCGACATCATTGTTGTCTCGGTTAAGGAAGCCATTCCACGTGGTCGCGTTAAAAAAGGTGACGTCCGTAAGGCCGTTGTCGTGCGCACCGCAAAAGAAGTCCGTCGTGAAGATGGCACCGCGATCCGTTTTGATCGCAACGCAGCCGTTATTCTGAACAACAACAACGAGCCAGTGGGTACACGTATCTTTGGCCCAGTTGTTCGTGAGCTGCGCGCCAAGAACTTCATGAAGATCATCTCGCTCGCGCCGGAGGTGCTGTAAGATGGCTGCTAAGCTGAAAAAAGGCGACAAGGTCGTCGTTCTGGCCGGTAAGGACAAAGGCAAAGAGGGCACCATCTCCTCTGTTGACCCCAAAGCCGGTAAGGCCATCGTGGACGGCATCAACATCGCCATCCGCCACACCAAACAGAGCCAAACCGCACAGGGCGGCCGCATCCCTCAGGCGATGCCGATCGAACTGTCCAACCTGGCTTTCCTGGACGCAAACGGCAAACCAACCCGCGTTGGCTTCCGCATGGAAGGTGACAAGAAGGTGCGTTTTGCAAAGACCACAGGGGACGTGATCGATGCTTGATTCCGCAGACTACACCCCACGTCTGAAGTCGCTCTATAAGGATTCCATCCGCGCCGCTCTGAAAGAAGAGTTCGGCTACAAGAACGACATGCAGATCCCAAAGCTGGAAAAAATCGTGCTGAACATCGGCTGTGGCCGTGCAGCCGTTAAGGACAGCAAAAAAGCCAAGTCGGCACAGGCAGACCTGACTGCAATCGCAGGCCAGAAAGCTCTGACCACCGTGGCAAAGAACTCTATCGCTGGCTTCCGTGTACGTGAAGGCATGCCGATGGGTGCCAAGGTGACCCTGCGTGGCGACCGTATGTACGAATTCCTCGATCGTCTGATCACCGTTGCGATGCCCCGCATCCGCGACTTCCGTGGTGTGAAGCCGAGCTTTGACGGCCGTGGCAACTTCGCCACCGGTCTGAAAGAGCACATCGTGTTCCCAGAAATCGACTTTGATAAGGTCGACGAAAACTGGGGCATGGATATCGTCATCGCAACCAACGCTAACACCGACGCCGAAGCGAAGAGCCTGTTGAAGCATTTCAACATGCCGTTCACTTCGTAAGGCTGAGAGGATTACGACATGGCTAAAAAAGCAATGATCGAGCGCGAGAAGAAGCGCGAGCGTCTGGTGGCAAAATACGCCGCTAAGCGCGCCGAGCTCAAAGAGATCGCAAACGATGAGTCCAAGCCAATGGAAGAGCGTTTCAAAGCGCGTCTGAAACTGGCGAAACTGCCGCGCAACAGCTCGGCGACCCGTCTTCACAACCGTTGCCAGCTCACCGGCCGTCCACACGCTTACTACCGTAAGCTGAAGGTCAGCCGTATTGCGCTGCGCGAGCTGGGTTCTGCTGGTCAGATCCCTGGCATGGTTAAGTCCAGCTGGTAAGGAGAGAACGATATGAACGATCCTATCGGTGATATGCTGACCCGTATCCGTAACGGTCAGATGCGTGGCAAGTCCGTGGTCTCCACCCCGGCGTCCAAGCTGCGTGGCTGGGTTCTGGATGTGCTGGCCGACGAAGGCTACATCCGCGGGTATGAAGCAACTGAAGAGAACGGCCACGCGGCCTTCGAAATCAGCCTGAAGTACTACGAAGGCACTCCTGTTATTCGCGAACTGAAGCGGGTCTCCAAGCCCGGTCGTCGCGTGTACATGAGCGTCAATGACATCCCAACCGTCCGTCAGGGCCTGGGTGTGTCGATTGTCTCCACCTCCAAAGGTGTGATGTCGGATGCAAGCGCACGCTCCAACAATGTTGGCGGCGAAGTGCTCTGCACTGTCTTCTAAGGAGAGCTGACAATGTCTCGTATTGGTAAAAAACCGGTCGAGCTGCCCAGCGGCGTAACTGCCTCTGTCTCCGGCCAGACCATCGAAATCAAAGGCCCGAAGGACACTCAGTCCTTCACCGCAACTGACGACGTGACCCTTGCTGTTGAAGAGAACGCAGTTTCTGTGACTCCTCGCGGTAAATCCAAGCGCGCCCGTCAGCAGTGGGGCATGTCCCGCACTATGGTTGCCAACATGGTGACCGGCGTGACCAACGGTTTCAAAAAAGAACTCGAAATCAACGGTGTTGGTTATCGTGCGCAGATGCAGGGCAACACCCTGAAACTGTCGCTCGGTCTCTCTCACGAAGTGAACTTCGAAGTTCCAGCAGGCATCACTGTGACTGCGCCGAAGCCAACTCAAATCATCGTTGAAGGTACTGACAGCCAGCTGGTTGGCCAGGTTGCGGCAAACATCCGCGAATGGCGTAAGCCGGAGCCTTATAAAGGCAAGGGCATCAAGTACAAAGACGAATATATCTTCCGCAAGGAAGGTAAGAAGAAGTAAGGACCAGACAGATGGCAAACAGCAAACGGGAACTGTTCCTCAAGCGCCGCCTGCGCGTCCGGAACAAACTTCGCAAGGTCAATGGCGACACCAAACTGCGCCTGTCCGTTCACCGCAGCAACAAGAACATCAGCGTTCAGCTGATCGACGACCGTGCTGGCGTGACCGTGGCATCCGCATCCACCCTGGAAAAGGATCTGGGTTTGGTCGGCAAAAACAACGTCGAAGCAGCTACCAAAGTGGGTGCTTTGATTGCCGAACGTGCGACCAAAGCGGGCGTGAGCGAAGCATACTTCGATCGCGGCGGCTTCCTCTTCCACGGCAAAGTGAAGGCTCTGGCCGAAGCTGCGCGTGAAGGTGGCCTGAAAGTCTAAGACTTGTGGGGGACAGGCCAGTGGTTTGTCCCCCCGATGATCCGGGAAGTCCGGCTGTGTGTCGGGGTTCACTGGGATCGGTATTAACAGGCGCCACGCGCCAGTAGATAAAGGAATGCCAAATGGCAGAACGTGAAAACCGCCGGGGCCGCGGTCGCAATCGCGAAGAAGAAACCCCGGAATTCGCCGATCGTCTCGTTGCGATCAACCGTGTTTCCAAGACCACCAAAGGTGGTAAGAACTTTGGCTTCGCAGCTCTGGTTGTTGTTGGTGACCAAAAAGGCCGTGTAGGCTTCGGTAAAGGTAAAGCGAAAGAGGTCCCTGAGGCCATCCGCAAAGCCACCGAGCAAGCCAAGCGTCAGATGATCCGCGTGCCTCTGCGCGAAGGTCGTACCTTGCACCACGATATGGAAGGCCGTCACGGCGCCGGTAAAGTGGTTATGCGTACCGCACCTGAAGGTACTGGTATCATCGCCGGTGGTCCAATGCGTGCCGTTTTCGAAATGCTCGGCGTCAAAGACGTTGTTTCGAAATCCATCGGTTCTCAGAACCCATACAACATGATCCGCGCCACCATTGACGGGCTGAAAAAAGAAGCCAGCCCACGTCAGGTTGCGGCTCGCCGTGGCAAGAAAGTTGCTGACATCCTGCGCAAGGATGAAGCACCTGCCGAAGCCGCAGAGTAAGGAGTAACGAGACATGGCAAAAACCATCGTAGTTAAGCAGGTCGGTTCGCCGATCCGTCGTCCTCAAGACCAGCGCGCCACTCTGGTGGGCCTGGGCCTGAACAAGATGAACCGCACCCGTGAGCTGGAAGACACTCCGGCGATCCGTGGGATGATCCGCAAGGTTTCCCACATGGTGGAGATCATCGAAGAGCGCGACTAAGCCTTTTTGACCTTGAAAATGAGAAACGCCCTCGGATTTTCCGGGGGCGTTTTTCGTTGGATTTTACGGGCTTTGTTCAGGGTTCATTTACCCGCGCCTGAGCAGTTCTTGGCGCGTGCGTCATGTAGTGGCGGAAACGTCGATCACCGCAAAATACGCCATCGCAAAATGGAATGAATTACATCTCCTCCGGCGATATTCCCAAAGTGCATATCCGAGATGCTGTTTTGGGTCTATCTGGCCGCAAATTTGGGCACTATGTGAACGCGCATGAACAGCAACGCGCGCTAGAGCCGAAGTGGCGCATCGGCATTTGAAGGAAATTACTCATGCAACATGCACCATCTCTGCACATCGAAGCCGTTGATTTTGTCGGTCGTATCAACCGTATGATTGAGAACTGGCGACTGAATCAAAAGCGTCAGGCGTCTTACGCCCGCACTGTCAAAGAGCTGAACAAACTGACTGCTCGCGAGTTGGCCGACATCGGCCTGAGCCGCGGCGATATTGAAGTGGTTGCCCGTCGCGGTGCCGACGCTGAGTAACATCAGCAGCTTCACTCCCCCCTTGATGATGGCCTCGGATCTTATCCGGGGCCTTTGTCTTTTCAGGACCAGTGGATCCCAAAAGGTAAGGCGTTATGCCCTAAATGCATATCCGCCAGACCGATCCAGCATTTGTTAGCGATAACGTCACTGCCTATGTAGGGCATGAAAGAGGAGACATCATAAACACCGCCGGAAAATACGTTTCGGCACAGACGTAAGGAGCCAGATACATGGCACATGTAACGACCAGCTATTCCAATTCTTTCAGCCTTGTGGCCCGCATTGAGGCCGCTTTGGCGCGTTTCAAAGAAGCCCGCACACTGCGCCGGAAATACAATGAAACGGTTCGGGAAATGCGACAGCTCTCTGATCGCGAGTTAAACGACATCGGCATCAGCCGCTACGACATCCATTTCATCGCACAAGAGCATGTTTACGGCTAAGGCCCACGCGAACATACTTCTGTTGCCTCGTAGCGCCTCTGTAAATCGCAGAGGCGTTTTGTTTTGAGAGAGGCGGTCGTGGATGGCAGGTGCCGAGGTTATCTTCAACATTGCAAAGCGTGCGGCCAGCGTCTATACGCGCCCAGTGGCGTTCTGCGCTGCATAGAATCAAAACCAAGAAAAGCCGTGTTTGGCCCGAAACGCTTCGTGGGTCAGTTCCGGCAAGGAGAAGCGATATGAAACTGCACGAACTGCGCGACAATCCTGGCGCAACTAAGAAACGCATGCGCGTTGGCCGTGGCCCCGGTTCCGGTAAAGGTAAAATGGGTGGCCGTGGTATCAAAGGTCAGAAATCCCGTTCGGGTGTGGCGATCAACGGCTACGAAGGTGGCCAAATGCCATTGTACCAGCGTCTGCCTAAGCGTGGCTTCAACAAGCCAAACCGCAAGGCATTTGCTGTTGTAAACCTGGGCCTGATCCAGAAATTCGTCGACGCCAACAAACTGGATGCTTCCGCAGCGATCACCGAAGATGCGCTGATCTCTTCCGGTCTGGTCCGTCGTAAACTGGACGGCATCCGCGTTCTGGCCAAAGGCGAAGTGACCGCAAAGCTGAACATCGAAGTGACCGGTGCCTCCAAAGCAGCCGTTGAAGCTGTCGAAAAAGCAGGCGGCTCTCTGACGGTCAAAACCGCGCCAGCGGCTGAATAAGAGGTTGTGAGCGGGCCATTCCCCGCTTACATAATCTTCCAAGTTTTCCTAACGCCGCCAAACCGGAAAACGGTTCTGGCGGCGTTTCCAGTTTAAGAGAGAACCTACATGGTATCTGCAGCAGAGCAAATGGCGGCCAACACCAGCTGGGCCGCGCTTGGAAAAGCCACCGATCTGCGCAATCGCATCCTCTTCACCTTGGGTTTGTTGATTGTCTATCGTCTTGGCACCTGGATCCCGGTTCCGGGCATCGATGGTGTGGCGCTTCGTGAATTCATGGAGAGCGCAGGCGCAGGGATTGGCGGTATTCTGTCGATGTTCACCGGCGGCGCATTGGGCCGTATGGGGATTTTTGCTCTGGGCATCATGCCATATATCTCGGCCTCCATTATTGTTCAGCTTCTGGGCTCCATGGTGCCCGCCCTTGAACAGCTCAAGAAAGAGGGTGAGCAGGGCCGTAAGAAGATGAACCAGTACACCCGCTACGGTACGGTGTTTCTGGCTACGCTGCAGGCCTATGGCCTTGCGGTGAGCCTTGAGGCTGGCGATCTGGTGACCGATCCGGGCATGTTCTTCCGCTTCAGCTGTCTCGTGACACTGGTGGGGGGCACCATGTTCCTGATGTGGCTGGGTGAGCAGATCACCGCACGCGGCATCGGCAACGGCATCTCTCTGATCATCTTTGTGGGCATCGTGGCTGAACTGCCAGCGGCTCTGGCACAGTTCTTTGTTTCTGGCCGTACCGGTGCGATCAGCGAATTTGTGATTGTGGCCGTGATTGTCATGGTGATTGCCACCATCGCCTTTGTGGTCTTCATGGAGCGGGCGCTGCGCAAGATCCACATTCAGTACCCCCGTCGTCAGGTGGGTATGAAAGTCTATGACGGCGGCTCTTCTCACCTGCCGGTGAAAGTGAACCCGGCGGGCGTGATCCCGGCGATCTTTGCAAGCTCTCTGCTGCTGCTGCCAACCACGATTTCGACGTTCTCCGGCAGCCAGACTGGCCCGATCATGTCCACGTTGCTGGCCTATTTTGGCCCCGGTCAGCCGCTCTATCTGCTGTTCTTCGTGGCGATGATCGTCTTCTTTGCTTACTTTTATACGTTCAACGTGAGCTTCAAGCCTGATGAAGTGGCCGACAATCTGAAAAACCAGAACGGCTTTGTGCCTGGCATCCGCCCTGGTAAGCGCACCGCCGAATACCTTGAATATGTGGTGAACCGCATTCTGGTGCTGGGGTCCATGTACCTTGCGGCAGTTTGTCTCCTTCCGGAAGTTCTGCGTGGTCAGTTTGCGATCCCCTTCTATTTTGGCGGCACCTCGGTTCTGATTGTGGTTTCTGTGACCATGGACACCATTCAACAGGTGCAGAACCATCTGCTGGCCCATCAGTATGAGGGGCTGATCGAAAAATCGCAGCTGCGCGGCAAAGGTAAAAAGCGCGGCGCACGTAAGGGAGCTTCTCGTCGATGAACATTATTCTGCTTGGCCCACCCGGCGCCGGTAAAGGAACTCAGGCTGGCCGTCTCGTTGAGAAGCGTGACATGATCCAACTGTCCACCGGAGACATGCTGCGTGCGGCAAAGACTTCGGGTACGGAAATGGGCAAAAAGGTCGCTGAGGTCATGGACCGTGGCGAGCTTGTCACCGACGAGATCGTGATCGGCCTGATCCGGGAACAGCTTGAAGGTGACAAGAAGGGAGGCTTCATTTTTGATGGTTTCCCCCGGACGTTGGCTCAGGCAGATGCGCTGGCTGCGTTGCTGGAAGACTGTGGCGAAACACTGGATGCCGTGATTGAAATGCAGGTGGATGATGAGGTTCTTGTGGACCGCATCGTCAACCGCGCCAAAGAGGCGGTTGCAGCAGGTGGTACCGCCCGGGCTGATGACAATGAGGAGAGCCTGAAAGTGCGCTTGATGGCGTATTATAAGCAGACCTCTCCGCTGATTGGCTATTACCATGCCAAAGGCAATCTGACCGCGATTGACGGTCTGGCCTCAATGGATGAGGTGGAAGCCTCGATCTCTGCCATTCTCGGATAAGACCGGCAGTTCTGAATTTTAAAAGCCCTCGGTCATGCCGGGGGCTTTTTTGCTTTTGCCGAGATAGCGGCGGTTTCGTTGCACGGCAAAAAAGTTGAAAAACTTTTGAATAGTTTTCGGCGGGGGCGCGTTACCCTCTTGAATAGGCAATTTCGCCTAGAACAGGAGGACGAAATGAAGACCCTAGTGAAAACAGTTGCAGCGATGATGATGTTGGCCAGCCCGGTACTGGCGGGTGGTCACGAAAAATGGTCGGCTGTGGAGGCGGAAAGCGTGATCGCTTTTGGCTCGATCAAAGGCAATGAATTTGGCGAAGTGCACACTTTTGACGGGGTGACCGGCAAGGTGAATGAGAAGGGTGAAGTGGCTGTGTCCATTGCGCTGTCTTCCATTGAAACCAACATTGATATCCGCAACGAGCGCATGATTGAGCATGTGTTCAAGGCTGCGGATGCTAAGGCGCAGCTTAATGGTGAAATCGATTTCGACGAAGTTCATGACCTGAAGGTCGGCGACACCACTGTTGTGGATTTTGAAGGGGTGCTGAGCCTTGTTGGCGTAGAAGCCGATGTGGAGGCGGAGATGTTTGTGGCGCGCATTGCTGAAGATCGCGTGCTGGTGACCACCGCAAATATGATCATGCTCTCCACCGAAGATTTGGGCATCACTGCGGGTGTGGACAAACTTAAGGAGCTGGCAAGCCTGGACAGCATCACGCGGGTGACACCGGTGACCGTTCGCATGGTTTTTGAGAAATAAGCCGCTGAGCTACTGAGCCACGGGCGCGGGGCCTTTGCCACGCGCCTTTCGCAAGGAGAATTTGGAAATGCACAAGACGGCCATGGTGGCTTTGGTTCTGACACTGGGCGGGGGCATGGCTTTCGCGGAGGGGGATGCCAAGGCGGGAAAGAAGGTTTTCAAGAAATGCAAAGCCTGTCACAGCCTTAAAGAAGGGCAGAACAAAGTGGGTCCGACATTGTATGGTGTTTTGGGGGCTGAGGCAGGCGCAGTAGAAGGCTTTCGCTACTCCAGTGCGCTTCAGGAGGCAGGCATTGTCTGGGACGATGAGGCACTTTCCGCCTTTCTGAGTAAGCCCAAGGCATTTGTGCCAGGCACGTCGATGGCGTTTCCTGGATTGAAAAAGCAAGATCAGATTGACGATCTCCTGGCCTATTTGCAGAGTGAGCAGAGCGAACAGTAAAGCAAACAGTCAGGTGACACTCTAGATGTTGACCCCATGGAAGCGGCGCTCAGCTCAAGGTGAGGTTGAGGCGGGCTTGCCCCAGATTTTTCCGCGTGTTTGGCGCTATGCCTATTCCCTGTCAGGGACGCGGGATGGTGCAGATGATCTGGCGCAGGCGGCCTGCCTGCGGGCGATGGAGCGCGCGCGTCAGTTTCAAGCGGGCACACATTTGGACCGATGGGTTTTTCGGATCACGCGGAATCTCTGGGTAAGTGAACTGCGCAAGGCGCAGGTGCGTAAGCAGGGTGGTCTGTCGGTGGTTGATGCCGAAGAGATCGCAGATCCTGGGCAAAATCCGGAGCGTGATTATGACCGGCGGGAAGTGCTCAAAGCGGTGCTTGACCTTCCGGAAGCCCAACGAGAGACCGTGTTTTTGGTCTATATCGAGGGCTATTCCTATAAGGAGGCAGCGGAGCTTCTGGAGATTCCGCTGGCCACCGTTATGAGCCGCCTTGCCACCGCGCGAGGGCGTTTGAGCCAAAAGTTTCGCGACCAAGAAGGTGTGAGCGATGCAAAATAAAATGATCTCTGATGAAGATCTGGTTGCCTATCTGGATGGGGAGGCGGATCCGGCAACCATTGGCCGTATTGAGGCGGGCTTGCGTCGGGAGGCAGATGTGCGGCGGCGGCTTGATCATCTGCGGTTGGATGTAGAGGCCCTGAAGGACAGCTTCGCGTTGCTGGAACCGCCCGTTTTTACCATGCCTGAAGCAGCCCCTGCGCGCGGGCGCGCCGCCGCGGCGGCTGTGCCTGTGTGGGGAACGGTGGCGGCGGCCTGTGTGGCGCTGGTGGTTGGCTTCGGTGCGGGGCACTGGCAGCAGGGGGCGGATGCGCCCAAAGGCTGGATGGCCTATGTGGCGGCCTATCAGGCGCTCTACAGCCCGGCGACGCTTGCGGCCATTGATCAGCCGCAGGAGGTCCTGCGCAGCGAGTTGGCGCGTGTGTCTGATGCGGTGGGCAAAGACATTGATCTGGCGCAGTTGGAGGGATTGGCGGATGTCACCTACAAACGTGGCCAGGTGCTGAGCTTCAAGGGGCGGCCTTTGGTGCAACTGGCCTTTGCCACGCCAACCGGGGTGCCGATCGCCTTCTGCATCATCGAAAAGAAAGAGGCCACAGCCCCGTCAGATCAGATCGCGACCCTGGAGCTTGAAGGGCTCAGCGCGGCGCAGTGGACGGATGGTCTGCATGATTATGTGATCATCGGCGGACAGGACACAGCTTTGATCGAGCGGCTGGGGGGGCAGTTGCAGGCGATGCAGATTTGAAGGTGCTAAGCGCCATTGAGCGCGGGGGCTTCGATGGTTTGGGTTTCTCCGGAGTTTTGGATATCGCAATGGGAACTTTGTTAAGAAGGGGCGGGACAAAAACGATGGGCCTGAAGGCGTTGTCTTGAAGGGAATGCAGCTTGTCGCCACAAAGGCAGAGCGGGATCACGCAAGTCACTTGACACCCTTCTCAAACCCCCATAAATCACCTCATCTCTTAACGGAGAATCAAGTCTTTGCGCGTGGGTCGCACCCATGTTGCAAGATCACCTGATCAGCTGAGGCCCGGCCGCAAAAATGCGTCGGGCTTACGTTGTGAAAAAAGGTTCTGGAATGACGGAACCGCAACGAAAAGGAAAGTGACACGTGGCACGTATTGCCGGCGTAAACATCCCGACCCACAAACGGGTCCCGATCGCCCTGACTTATATCACTGGCATTGGTCCAGCCTCTGCCAAAGAAATCTGCGAATCCGTGAACATCGACGCAACCCGTCGTGTGAACGAACTGTCTGACGCAGAAGTTCTGTCCATCCGCGAGCACATTGATGCAAACTACACCGTTGAAGGTGACCTGCGTCGTGAAGTGCAGATGAACATCAAACGTCTGATGGATCTCGGCTGCTACCGCGGTCTGCGCCATCGTCGTAACCTCCCGGTCCGCGGTCAGCGTACCCACACCAACGCACGCACCCGTAAAGGTCCTGCGAAGCCGATCGCCGGCAAGAAGAAGTAAGGGAGGGTTTGATCAATGGCACGCGATAAGACTCGTACGAAGAAAAAAGAGCGTAAGAACATCGCTTCTGGTGTTGCGCATGTGAACTCCTCGTTCAACAACACCAAGATCCTGATCTCTGACGTTCAGGGCAATGCGATCTCCTGGTCCTCTGCTGGTTCCATGGGTTTCAAGGGCTCCCGTAAGTCCACCCCATATGCCGCTCAGATGGCTGCAGAAGACGCAGGCAAAAAAGCGCAGGATCACGGTGTGAAGACGCTGGAAGTGGAAGTTCAGGGCCCAGGTTCTGGCCGTGAATCCGCGCTGCGCGCTCTGGCTGCAATCGGTTTCAACATCACATCCATCCGTGACGTGACCCCGATCGCACACAACGGCTGCCGCCCTCCAAAGCGCCGCCGCGTCTAAGCGACACAGAATTCCTTTGGGGCCGCGTGTTTTTGCACGGCCCCATTTCGTCATTTTGAAACCTCGGGCGTCTGGTTCATTTGGAACATGGGAGCCAGACAAGAATGGAGGGACGCATGATCCACAAGAATTGGGCAGAACTGATCAAGCCGACCCAGCTTGAAGTAAAGCCGGGCAACGACCCTGCGCGCCAGGCCACTGTTGTGGCAGAGCCGCTGGAGCGTGGCTTTGGTCTGACATTGGGCAACGCGCTGCGCCGCGTTCTGATGAGCTCGCTGCAAGGCGCGGCCATCACCAGCGTTCAGATCGACAACGTACTGCATGAGTTTTCGTCTGTTGCCGGTGTGCGTGAAGACGTGACCGACATCATCCTGAACCTGAAGGGCGTGTCCCTGCGCATGGAAGTGGAAGGCCCTAAGCGTCTGTCCATCAATGCAAAAGGTCCGGGTGCAGTCACTGCTGCGGATATCTCTGACAGTGCAGGCATCGAAGTGCTGAACAAAGAGCATGTGATCTGTCACCTGGATGACGGCGCAGACCTCTATGTTGAGCTGACCGTGAACACCGGCAAGGGCTATGTCTCTGCGGACAAGAACAAGCCGGAAGATGCGCCTATTGGTCTGATGCCAATTGATGCGATCTACTCCCCGGTCAAGAAAGTGTCTTATGACGTGCAGCCGACCCGTGAAGGTCAGGTGCTGGACTATGACAAGCTGACCATGAAAGTGGAAACCGACGGTTCCATCACACCAGAAGATGCCGTGGCTTTTGCTGCGCGCATTCTGCAGGATCAGCTGTCCATCTTCGTGAACTTTGATGAGCCAGAATCTGCGGGCCGTCAGGAAGAAGATGATGGTCTGGAGTTCAACCCGCTTCTGCTGAAGAAAGTGGACGAGCTGGAACTGTCTGTACGCTCTGCGAACTGCCTGAAGAACGACAACATTGTCTACATCGGCGATCTGATCCAGAAGACCGAAGCAGAGATGCTGCGCACCCCGAACTTCGGACGCAAGTCTTTGAACGAGATCAAAGAAGTGCTGTCCGGCATGGGGCTGCACCTCGGCATGGACGTCGAGGATTGGCCACCGGACAACATCGAAGATCTGGCCAAGAAGTTCGAAGACAACTTCTAAAGGTGCGCATTCATTGCGCACCTTCACAGACAAATGCCCGGAGGTGCCGGGGAAGACTGGGCTTTCCGCCCCAAGGTGAACCGGTGACACGCATCACTGGTCTGACAAAGCAAAACGCGAATTAGGAGAAATCAAATGCGTCATGCTCGTGGCTATCGCCGCCTGAACCGTACTCACGAACACCGTAAAGCCCTGTTTGCCAACATGGCGGGTTCCTTGATCGAACACGAACAGATCAAAACCACCCTGCCTAAGGCAAAAGAACTGCGCCCTATCGTTGAAAAGCTGATCACGCTCGCAAAGCGTGGCGACCTGCACGCCCGTCGTCAGGCGGCTGCACGTCTGAAAGAAGATCAGTATGTTGCAAAACTGTTCGACGTTCTGGGCCCACGCTACGCAGAGCGTAAAGGTGGTTACATCCGCATCATGAAAGCCGGCTTCCGCTATGGTGACATGGCGCCGATGGCGATCATCGAATTTGTGGATCGTGACGTTGATGCAAAAGGCGCGGCCGACAAGGCCCGCGTGGCAGCGGAAGACGCCGCCGAAGAATAATCTCCATCTGGATCAACCAGATGCCTGGACCCCTGCCAGAATGG
Organism: Shimia sp. R11_0; assembly: GCF_017744035.1. NCBI lineage: Bacteria > Pseudomonadati > Pseudomonadota > Alphaproteobacteria > Rhodobacterales > Roseobacteraceae > Shimia > Shimia sp. R11_0. The sequence continues at coordinate 947,603 of NZ_JAGHQY010000001.1, forward strand.
CGGGGGTCTTTTTGTTTGTGGATTTGTGTTTGCCCATGGCGTTTTTTTCGAGAGCACGCCATGGTTGCGCCGTCAACTTAAGGGAATGGCACCATGGCATGTGATGTGATCGTGATCGGGGCGGGGCTCTGGGGCAGTGCTTGTGCGCGCCATCTGGCAGAGATGGGGGCGGATGTTGTGTTGGTTGGCCCGGCTGAACCCGCCGATGCCGCCACCCACAGCGGCGTGTTTGGCAGCCACTATGATGAGGCGCGGATCACGCGCCGTCTGGCCAGCGACCGGGATTGGGCGCGGTTTGCCGATGCGGCTATGAGCCGCTACTCGGTGTTGGAGGGCGTGGCTGCAAAGCCAGTGTTCCATCCGGTGGGGGCCTTGATGGCGGGCGTTGAACAGGGTGTGGGCAGCGCCTTTATACGCGAGACGGTCGCCGTGGCGGATGACCTCGGCACGGCGTATGAAAGCTATCAGGGGGAGGGTTTAAAGGCGCGCTTCCCGTTTTTCTCCTTCCCAGAAGGGGTGCGGGCGCTTTACGAGCGCGACGGCGGCTGGATCAATCCGCGCGCGCATGTGGCCGCGGAAATTGCACTGACGCAGGCCAATGGGGTGATTTGGCATCAGACAGAAGCTGTCGGAGTGGAGGAGAGCGCGGCCCATGTGGAGGTGTGCTGCGCCAATGGTGCGCGTTTCAAGGCCGCGCGGGTGGTGATCGCCTGCGGGGCGTTCTCCAAAGCGGAAACACTTTTGCCCGCGCCTGTGCCGCTCACATCTTATGCGCGCACCATAGCCTTTCTGGAGATCGATGCGGCAGAAGCGCGGCGGCTGCAAGAGATGCCATCGCTGGTCTATGTGCCACCGGGCACGGATCGGGACAGCTATGTGTTGCCTCCTGTGCTCTACCCAGATGGGAAGACCTATCTCAAAATTGGCGGGGATCCTGAGGATCATGCTCTGGACACGGTTGCGGAACTCAAGGACTGGTTCCGCGGAGGCGGCGATGCGGCTGTGGCGGCAATGCTGGCTGCGCAATTGCAGGATCTGATGCCCGGATTGGCCTGTCGCGGTGTGCGCCATGGCAGCTGTGTCACCTCCTTCAGCCCATCTGGCAAGCCTTTGATCTATTCGGCGTCTGAGCGCAGTGTGGTGTTAACGGGCGGCAATGGTGCGGGGGCCAAATGTGCGGATGAGATTGGCCGCTTGGGGGCCATACTTGCACAGGGCGGTGATCTGGCTGCTCAGGGATATGACGCGGATTTTCTGCCTTGATCAGCGACGGGAGCGCGCTTGCAATCACGGTAGCGGCTGCGCATATCTGAGGCTGGACCAAAGAGAGGACTTTGCATGATCCGTTCTGCGTTGATCGCCTGTGTTCTGGCGGTGGCGACACCGCTGATGGCGGAGACAAAAATTCCGCAATCACAGGCGGAAATTTCCCTTGGGTTTGCGCCTCTGGTGAAAGAAGCGGCCCCGGCGGTGGTGAATATCTTTGCCAAGCAGATTGTACAGGTGCGTCAGAGTCCCTTCACAGGGGATCCGTTTTTTGACCAATTCTTCCGGGGCTTTGGCAATAGCCAGCCGCGAGTGGAAAACTCGTTGGGTTCTGGTGTGATCCTGTCAGAGGATGGCATCGTCGTGTCCAACTATCATGTGGTGGGCATGTCGACGGATATTCGGGTGCAGCTCAATGATCGGACGGAATACACCGCCGAAGTGCTGTTGTCGGATGAAGAGAGCGATCTGGCCATTCTGAAGCTGAAGGATGCGGAGGGCCTGCCGTTTCTCACATTGCGTGACAGCGACAATGTCGATGTGGGCGAGTTGGTGATGGCGATTGGCAACCCTTTTGGGGTTGGGCAGACCGTGACCAGTGGGATTGTCTCCGGTCTGGCGCGCTCCGGCGTGGCGACGGGCAATGCGCGTGGCTATTTCATTCAGACCGATGCGGCGATCAACCCGGGCAATTCTGGCGGCGCACTGATTGACGTCAACGGTGATCTGATTGGCATCAACACCTCTATTCTGACGCGTTCCGGTGGCTCGAATGGGATCGGTTTTGCGATCCCCGCGCGGCTTGTGGCGCAATTTGTCGAGCAGGCTCGCAGCGGCTTTGAGAGTTTTCAGCGGCCTTGGGCGGGCATGTTTGGTCAGCCCGTGGATGCGGATATGGCCGAAGGGCTGGGCCTGCGGCGGGCGGGCGGCATTGTGGTCTCCGCGCTGCATGATGCGAGTCCCTTTCTGGCCGCAGGAATGGAGCCGGGTGATGTGATTGTGGCGCTCGATGGTTTGCCGGTGAACACGCCTGCGGAGATGATTTTTCGCATGTCTGTGGCAGGGCTTGGCAGTGATGTGAGTGTGGACATGGTGCGGGATGGCGAGGTGCAAACGCGGGTGGTGAATATGGCTGTTGCGCCTGACACGCCTGCGCGGGAGACGGTGGAGACTGGACGGCGGTCAGCTATTCCCGGGATGGTGATGTCCAATATCAACCCGGCGGTGCTGGGAGAATTTGGTCTGCCGCTGAACCTTGAAGGCGTGGTGGTTGAGACGCCCGGCGATGTGGGCGCGCGTCTGGGCCTTGGCCCTGGGGATGTGCTGCGTGAAATTGACGGCACGCCGATTATGACAACAAAAGACGCCGAAAAAGCGCTGCGCGATGCGCGCAAGCGGCTGACTTTGGAAGTGCAGCGCGGCACCCAGCGCGTTGTCATGCGGTTTAGACTGTAAGGACCGGCGGTATGGCGGATCTGTTTGATAGCCCCTCTGCGGAAAGTGGTGCGGCGGCACAAGGTGAAGCGCCCCGGCCGCTGGCCGATCGACTGCGCCCAAAGGCTTTGGGAGAGGTGATCGGCCAGCAGCAGGTTCTGGGCGCGGAGGCGCCTTTGGGGGTGATGCTGTCGTCAGGCTCGCTCAGCTCGCTGGTTTTCTGGGGACCGCCGGGTGTGGGGAAGACCACGATTGCCCGGCTGCTGGCGGATGAGACGGATCTGCATTTTGTGCAGATCAGTGCGATTTTCACCGGTGTGCCGGAGCTGCGCAAAGTCTTTGAAGCGGCCAAGCTGCGGCGTGCCAATGGCAAAGGCACGCTGTTGTTTGTGGATGAAATCCACCGCTTCAACAAAGCCCAGCAGGATGGGTTTTTGCCCTATATGGAAGATGGCACCATTCTTCTGGTGGGGGCCACAACGGAGAACCCGTCTTTTGAGTTGAATGCGGCGGTGCTCTCTCGTGCACAGGTTCTTGTGCTGGAGCGGCTGTCGCTGGCCGATCTGGAGCATCTCGCACAGCGCGCGGAACAAGAGGTTGGCAAAGGGCTGCCACTGGATGGCATGGCGCGCGAGGCGCTTTTGGAAATGGCGGATGGCGATGGCCGTGCCTTGCTCAATCTGATTGAACAGGTCATGGCCTGGTCGGTGCCGGGGAAGCTCGACAGCGATGCGCTGGCGACGCGGCTGATGCGGCGGGCGGCGAAATACGACAAATCTGGCGATGAGCATTACAACCTGATTTCTGCATTGCATAAATCTGTGCGTGGCTCAGACCCGGAGGCAGCGCTTTATTGGTATGCGCGCATGCTGGAAGGGGGCGAAGATCCGCGCTTTCTGGCGCGGCGGATCACCCGTATGGCCTGTGAAGATATCGCTTTGGCTGATCCGCAGGCGCAGGGGATCTGTCTGAATGCCTGGGAGACCTATGAGCGGCTGGGCAGTCCGGAAGGCGAGTTGGCGCTGGCGCAGGCTGTGATTTATCTCGCGCTCGCTCCCAAGACCAACGCAGGCTATGCAGCCTATAAGGCGGCGCGGGCCTTGGCCAAGAAAACCGGATCAGAGCCGCCGCCCAAACATATTCTGAACGCGCCGACCTCTCTGATGGCGGATCAGGGTTATGGCGAGGGCTATCAATATGACCATGACGCAGAAGACGGGTTTTCCGGGCAGAACTATTTCCCGGAAGGGATCAAACGCCCGGTGCTCTATACGCCGGTGGAACGTGGCTATGAGCGCGAGCTGAAACGGCGCATGGAGTATTTCGCGAAACTGCGCAGCAAGCGGCAGGGCTGAGGAGGGGGCAGCCCCTCCGGCACAGCGGTGCTGTGCCTCCTCCCAGGGATATTTGAGGCCAAATGAAGCCGGGGTTTTCTTGACATTGCGGGGCAAAGCGCACAGAGACGCTGGATGATTTTGAACCTTGTATATGTGGCCTTGGGCGGTGCGTTGGGCGCCGCGTTGCGCTATCTTGTCGGGATAGGTGTGATACGGCTTGTCGGGCAGGGGCTCTGGCAAGGGTTTCCGCTGGCGATCGTAACGGTGAATGTGGTGGGCTCTTTTCTGATGGGCGCTTTTGTGGTGCTGGCTGCACAGCGTGGGCTGACGCATTTGTCCCCTTTGATCATGACCGGGCTGCTTGGCGGGTTTACGACGTTTTCGGCGTTCTCGCTGGAAACGGTGACTTTGATGGAGCGCGGTGCCTATGGGACTGCGATGCTCTATGTAGGGCTGTCCGTGGCGGGCGCGGTGGGCGCGCTGATGCTGGGGATGGTTGTGACACGAGGGATTTTGGCATGAGCCGAGTACAGACTGTGACCGTGGATGTGGGTGAAGGAGACCAGCGGTTGGACCGGTGGTTCAAGCGGCGCTTTCCGCATGTGGGGCAGGGGCAGATTGAAAAGATGTGCCGCAAGGGCGAAATCCGTGTGGATGGAGGCCGGGTCAAGGCCAACAGCCGCGTGCAGGAGGGGCAATCTGTGCGGGTGCCGCCTCTGCCGGCACCGGGAGAGAAGCCAGCGATGCCTGCCAAGCCCAAGGTCTCTGCTGCGGATGAAAAGCTGATCCAGAGCTGTGTGATCTATCGCGATGATCAGATCATTGCGCTCAACAAACCTCCGGGACTGCCGACGCAGGGGGGCAGTAAACAGACCCGTCATGTGGATGGGCTTGCAGAGGCGCTGCGGTTTGGCTGTGAGGAGAAGCCGCGTCTGGTGCATCGTCTGGACAAGGACACCTCTGGGATTTTGTTGCTGGCGCGCACGCGGGCGGTGGCGCAGGCGCTGACCGAGGCGATCCGGCACAAGCAGACCCGTAAAATCTACTGGGCTGTGGTGGCAGGTGTCCCAACGCCTTATCTGGGCGAGATAAAATATGGTCTGGTCAAGGCCGCTGGCCATGGTGCGCGGGGCGAAGGCGAGAAGATGATTGCTGTGCATCCGCGTGAGGTGGATCGCATACCGGGTGCCAAGCGGGCGATCACGCAATATGCAACGCTTTACCGTGTGGCCGGGCGGGCGGCCTGGGTTGCGATGGAACCGATCACCGGGCGCACCCATCAGTTGCGGGCCCATATGGCTGAAATTGGCCATCCGATTGTGGGCGATGGCAAATATGGTGGTTCGGGGCAAGAGAACCTTGGAGATGGCTGGGGGGCCAAGCTTGGCGGGATCATTTCCAACAAGCTGCATCTGCATGCGCGCTCGATGTCCTTTGAACATCCGGTGACACGCAAAGAGGTGACGGTCACCGCGGGCCTGCCTGAGCATATGAAGCTGACCTGGGATACCTTTGGCTGGACCGAGGATCTGGCGGCGGAGGATCCGTTTGAGAGCCTGCGCTAGACGCGGTGATGGTGGCGTTTGTTGTGCGACCTCAGCGGTTCTGAGGGGCGCTGCGCGGCGGGGGCATGAGGTGATGAGATGCGGCTGAAACTGGTTATCTTTGATGTCGATGGCACGTTGGTGGACAGTCAGGGTCTGATTGTGGAAGCCATGGATCTGGCTTTTGCGGCGGAAGGGCTGACACCGCCTGCGCGGCAAGCGACATTGGGCATTGTCGGGCTGTCGTTGGATGCGGCGATCTTCAAGCTCTATCCCGAAGGGGCGCCGGATCTGCGGGCGCGTTTGGTTGAGGGCTACAAGGTGGGCTATATGCAGCGCCGTGGGGCTTTGGGGGTGGCGCAGTCCTCTCCGTTTTTTGAGGGCGCGCGCGAGACGTTGATGCGCTTGAATACCCGCGAAGATGTTGTGTTGGGCGTGGCCACTGGCAAATCCCGGCGTGGTCTGGACAAGCTGATTGAGGGCCATGATCTGAAAGGAGTTTTTGTGACCACGCAGGTGTCAGACGATCATCCTTCCAAACCCCATCCCTCTATGATTGAGACTGCGCTGGCGGAAGCTGGTGTTGCGACGCAGGACGCGGTGATGATTGGCGACACCAGTTATGACATGGATATGGCAGCAGCGGCCGGTGTGACGGGCATTGGTGTGGATTGGGGCTATCACCCCAACGCAGAGCTGCGCGCGGCACAGAAAATTGTGGCAAGCTTTCAAGAGCTTGAGGACACATTGACGGGCATTTGGGAGCATCACTGATGAGCGGTTGGGCAAAGAAACGGTTTTGGAAAGAGACCAGCTGGCAGGCGGTTGACGGAGGCTTCGGCGTTTTCCTTGATGGGCGCGCGGTGAAAACCCCCGCCAAAGCGGCGTTGGTTGTGCCAACCGAGGCCATGGCGCAAGCCATGGCGGCGGAGTGGGAGGCACAAGAGGGCGAGATTGACCCAACGACGATGCCGGTGACACGCGCAGCCAACGCAGCGATTGACAAAGTTGCCGTCCAGCATGCGGAAGTTGCTGATATGTTGGCCGAATATGGCGGTAGTGATCTGTTGTGCTACCGCGCGACCTCCCCGGCGGAATTGATTGCGCGACAGGCGAAGGCCTGGGATCCGCTTTTGCTCTGGGCCGCAGAAGAACTGGGCGCGCAGTTGACCTCTGTTGCTGGGGTGATGTTTCAACCCCAAGACGAAGGTGCGCTGGAGCTGTTGCGCCAAGAGGTGCATGGCTTTGATAACTTTGAACTCGCGGCCTTTCACGATCTCGTGGGGATCTCCGGTTCGCTGATCCTCGGATTCGCTGCAGCCCGTGATTTTATGGATATTGACGCGCTTTGGGAGCTGTCGCGTGTGGATGAGCGCTGGCAAGAAGAGCAGTGGGGTCGCGACGAAGAGGCTGCGGTTGAGGCAGGTAAGAAATTCGAAGCATTCACAAATGCTTATGCCTTTTTCAAAATGGCCAAAACCTAATCAAACATTGTGCCCGGAAGCGTGCTCAGGCCTTTTGAGGCGGCATTGATTGTATTCCGTGATGGGCCTCTTGACGTTTGGCGATGAATGGGATCACACTGCCCTTGATGTGAGGGGGGTGTTGTCTCTGAGCATCTATCTACGGCCGGGAGTGGCCTAAAACCACCTTCAAAGGGTGGGTAAACAGGAAGAGGTAAAAATGAAAAAATCCGTAGTTTTTGGTGCGTTGACTGTCGCGGGCCTGGCGGCCGGTGCAGCTGCCGCTGGCACGCTGGATGACGTGAAAGCACGCGGCAAGCTGAACTGTGGTGTGACCACCGGTCTGGTTGGCTTTGCAGCACCTGACGCCAATGGCGAGTGGGGCGGCTTTGATGTCGGCATCTGCCGCGCGGTTGCTGCTGCTGTGCTGGGAGACCCAAAAGCGGTTGAGTTTGTTCCAACCACCGGTAAGACCCGCTTCACTGCGCTGGCCTCCGGCGAGATTGACATGCTGGCCCGCAACACCACCTGGACCTTTAGCCGCGACGTTGACCTGAAGTTCACCTTCGTTGGCGTGAACTACTATGACGGTCAGGGCTTCATGGTGCCAAAAGAGCTGGGCGTGTCCTCCGCGAAGGAACTGGACGGCGCGACCGTATGTATCCAGACCGGCACCACCACAGAGCTGAACCTGGCGGACTTCTTCCGCTCCAACAACATCAGCTATGAGCCGGTACCAGTAGAAACCAACGCTGAATCTCAGCAGCAGTACCTGTCTGGCGCATGTGACGTGTATACCACCGACGCATCCGGCCTTGCGGCGACACGTGCGACTTTCGAAGATCCATCGGCGCATATCCTGCTGCCAGAAATCATCTCCAAAGAGCCTCTCGGCCCGCTGGTACGTCATGGCGACGACAACTGGGGTGACGTGGTACGCTGGTCTCTGAATGCTCTGATTACTGCAGAAGAACTGGGTGTGACTTCCGCGAACATCGGTGAGATGGCCGCAGGCACCAACAACCCTGAAGTGAACCGTCTGCTGGGCACCGAAGGCACTCTGGGTGAGATGCTGGGTCTGGACGCTGACTGGGCGAAGAAAGCCATCATGGCTGGCGGCAACTACGGTGAGCTGTTTGAAGGCAACATCGGTGAATCCACTCCGATCGGTCTGGCCCGTGGCCTGAACGCTCAGTGGACAGATGGCGGCCTGATCTACTCCCCGCCCTTCCGCTAAACACATCACGGAAAGGGCGCGGGACACTCCGCGCCCTTTTCGCTTTTATGACCCAACAACAATAATCGGCCATGGCGCATTGAGACGTCGCATAAAAAGGCCGACGAACGGGGAAGATCCTATATGACCAATTTGACCGACCCTCCTAGGGAGTCGTTCCGGCTATCTATGCTCCTCAATGACACCCGGTATCGCAGCCTCACTTTTCAGGCGATCGCAGCGATTGTGCTTGCGCTTGCGATCTGGGAACTGGGGGGCAACCTGGCTCAGAACCTGCGTGCTGCTGGTCTCAACATTTCTTTGAACTTCATGTCTGACCCTGCAGGGTATGACATTAACCAGAGATTGATAGAGTACGACAGCCAATCTTCACATGCGCGCGCTGCGCTTGTTGGAATTTTGAACACGCTGCTGGTCGCCTTTTTGGCTTGTGTCACGGCAACGGTGTTTGGCGTGATCGCCGGTGTGCTGCGTCTGTCCAACAACTGGCTTGTGTCCAAGGTGATGGCGTTTTACGTCGAAATCTTCCGCAACATTCCTGTGCTGATCTGGATTTTGATTATCTACACGATCATGACATCGGTGATGCCGGGGCCGCGCGCCTTCCGCGGGGATAACGCCACCTCAAGCATGCTGTTTGACATGTTCGCGTTCACCAACCGTGGGATCTACATTCCCATGCCTTGGTTTGAGAGCGGCATTTTTGGCAACCCAACACTGAATTGGCTTCTGGTCATCGCGGGTTTGATCGGCTCCTGGATTGGTGCCCGGAGCGTGACCCGCTGGGCGAACCAGAAACAGGAGATGACAGGGCAGCGACCAAACACATTGTGGATCAAGCTGGCAATTTGGCTGGTGCCATTTGTGCTGCTCATGGTGATTATGGGCCTGTCTTGGGAAATCCCCGCGCTGAAGGGCTTCAACTTTAAGGGCGGTATCAAGATTGGTGGTCCATTGATCGCGCTGTGGTTCGCGTTGTCGATCTACACCGGTGCCTTCATCGCCGAGAACGTCCGTGCGGGTATTCAGGCGGTTTCTAAAGGCCAGACCGAGGCGGCTGCCGCTTTGGGTTTGCGTGCCAATCGCGTGATGAACCTCGTGATCTTGCCACAGGCACTGCGTGTGATCATTCCGCCGTTGATTTCCAACTATCTCAACATCACCAAGAATACCTCTCTGGCCATTCTGGTGGGCTATGCGGATATCACGGCGACTTTGGGGGGCATCACGCTCAACCAAACGGGGCGCGCCATTGAGTGTGTGCTTTTGCTGATGCTGTTCTATCTCACGGCCTCTCTGCTGATTTCGATGGCGATGAACATCTACAATTCTTCTGTGAAACTGAAGGAGCGCTGAGACATGTCTGACTCTCAAAACAACTCTGTCGCTTTTGTCGCCACAGAAGTGATCCCACAAAGCCCGCCGCCTGCGCGCGAAACGGGTGTGGTCAAATGGCTGCGCGAAAACCTGTTTTCCAGCGTGACCAATGGTGTGCTGACCGTTGTGGCGCTGTATCTGATCTATCTGGTGCTGGCGGCGACCCTGCCGTGGATTTTCAACGGGATCTGGACAACCAGCTCTCTGTCGGAATGTCGCGAGGTTTTGCAGGGCAAAACGGGGGCGTGTTTTTCTGTTCTGACCGAGCGGTGGCATCAGCTGATTTACGGTTTCAAATATCCGGCTGACGCCTATTGGCGCCCGAATCTGGCCTTTGTGCTGATGCTGGTGGCGATTGCGCCTGTGCTGTTCTTTGATCTGCCGCGCAAATTACTGATCGTCACCGCTGTCTATCCCTTTGTGGCCTTTTGGCTGATTTGGGGGGGGAGCATGTGGGTACCGGTGACCGTTTTTGTGGCCTTAGCTCTGGCCTATTCCGCTTATGCTGTATTGGCAAAAGAGAGTTTCGCAATGAGCGCTTTCGCTTTCGTTGGCGTTGTCATTGTTCTCCTGATGAACCCACTTTCATGGCTTTTGTCGTTGGCCGGGACTATGCTGAGTTTGTTCACGGTTGAGCCAATTGTTGTAGATGTGACCTTTCGGACCTCGGTCGTTGTTGGGGGAGAGGAAACACAATCTGCGTTTCTGTTGAGTAACGTGTTTCCCCTAATACAGTACCCACAAGAGTTTTTGGATTGGGCATTGCCTGTTTCTTTGCCTGCGGTGCCATCGCGTGATCTTGGTGGGTTCATGTTGAACCTGATGCTGGGGGTGACCTGTGTGTCGCTGTCCATTCCGCTGGGCATTGCGCTTGCGCTGGGGCGCCAGTCAGACATGCCTCTGATCAAGGGGATCTGCGTGGTCTTTATCGAGTTCATTCGTGGTGTGCCTCTGATCACACTGCTGTTTGTGGCTTCGGTGATGCTGGCCTATTTCTTCCCACCAGAGAGCACAGTCGATCTGTTCCTGCGTGTGGTGATTATGATCACCATGTTCTCCGCAGCTTATATCGCTGAGGTGATCCGCGGCGGGCTCGCAGCGCTTCCGAAAGGACAATATGAGGCCGCAGACAGCCTTGGTCTGGATTACCCACAAGCCATGCGGCTGATCATTCTGCCACAAGCGTTGAAGATTTCCATTCCGGGCATCGTGAACGTGGCCGTTGGCCTGTTCAAGGATACGACGCTCGTGTCGGTGATCTCCATGTTTGATCTGATTGGTATGATCCGTGGCCCCATCCTCGCCTCCACTGAGTGGAACGGCGTGTATTGGGAGCTTTTCGGATTTGCCGCGCTTCTGTTCTTTGTCGTCTGCTACGGCATTTCTCAATATTCCCAGTGGCTTGAGCGCAAGCTGCACAAAGGCCACTAAGAAGGAGTTCACCTATGTCTGAACTTATGTCTGACCGCGCAATCGACCGCTCCAAAATGCAGGTGAGCGATCAGGTTGCGATCCAAATCTCTAACATGAACAAGTGGTACGGGTCGTTCCACGTGTTGCGCGACATCAACCTGACCGTCAATGAAGGTGAGCGTATTGTGATTGCGGGGCCGTCTGGCTCCGGCAAATCCACGCTGATCCGCTGTATCAACCGTCTGGAAGAACACCAGTCGGGCGATATCGTCGTGGATGGTACTGAGCTGACCAGCGATCTGAAAAACATCGATAAGATCCGCTCAGAAGTTGGCATGTGCTTTCAGCACTTTAACCTCTTCCCGCATCTGACGATTTTGGAAAACTGTACGCTGGCGCCGATTTGGGTGCGGAAAACACCCAAGAAGGAAGCCGAAGAAATTGCGATGCACTTCCTTGAGAAGGTGAAAATTCCGGATCAGGCTCTGAAGTATCCGGGCCAGCTTTCCGGTGGTCAGCAGCAGCGTGTGGCGATCGCGCGGTCGCTGTGCATGAAGCCGCGCATTATGCTGTTTGACGAGCCGACCTCTGCCCTTGACCCGGAGATGATCAAAGAGGTGCTCGACACAATGATCGAACTCGCCGAAGAGGGCATGACCATGCTCTGTGTGACCCACGAAATGGGCTTTGCCCGTCAGGTGGCGAACCGTGTGATCTTTATGGATCAGGGGCAGATCGTGGAACAGAACGAGCCGGAAGAGTTCTTCAACAATCCCAAGAGCGACCGGACCAAGCTGTTCCTCAGCCAGATCCTCGGCCACTGAGGCGCTTACGGCGATATATGAAAAGACAAAAGCCGCGATGGATGCATCGCGGCTTTTTCCTTTTACCAGATCTCATGCCAGCAGCTCGCGAGGGAGGGCAAAGGCTTGGATCTGTCCCGTGTGTGGTTGGATCTCTTGCCAGTGGGTACAATCAAAGTGAAACACCGTCGTCGCGCCGGTTGGGTAATCCTGAAAGCGGGGATGTTGTGGGGGCTTTGATGCAAGCTCTGCCGCGAAGCTGGCGATGCCCGGATTGTGTCCGATCATCAGCACCGTGCTGCCGGTGGCGGATTTCAGTAACTGCCACATCGTGTTTGGGGCGGCGAGGTAGAGGCGCTCTTCGAAGCGGGGCGCGGTATCAGGTGTCAGGGCGAGGCGATCAAGGGTTTCGCGGGTGCGTTCTGATGTGGAGCAGAGCACCTCGTCTGGCAGAAGGGCGTTGTCTTTCATCCATCCTCCCAGGGCTTTGGCAGAAGCGCGGCCGCGCTTGTTCAGGGGGCGGGCATGATCCGCCTGCCAAGGATCTGACCAACTTGATTTGGCGTGGCGCATCAGGATCAATATGCGGCTCATGGATGAAAGGCCCTCATGTGAAAGGCGGATTGCGCGTCGCTGCGGCCTGCGCCCTCAGACAGCGGACAGGCGCGCCGGGCGATGCAGCCGCGCGTCATGCAGGATTGGCCTGCTTCTGTATCCAGAAAGCTGTGGCATTTTTCGACATCATAGGCCGCGTCGGCGCGGAGCGCATTGACTGGGCAGGCGGTTGTGCAGGGCGCCGGGCATTGGGCGCAGGGGGAGGATTGCAGCACTGGCGTGGTGTCTGGCAAAGTTGCCTCAAACAGCAGAGCGCCGCGCAGCGAGATCATCATGCCAGCCGTGTCATGCACGAGCATGCCGACAGGGCTCTGGAAAAAGCGATTGCTGTCAAAGGCCCAGCGGATGAAGGGGGGAAAGGGCGGGCCGTCTGAAGGAAACTGTGCGGTCGCTCCAAGCGTTTGGGCGATGGCCCCGATCACACGTTTGGACCAGCGGTCCATCGGGTCAGGCAAGCCATCTTGGGCTTCCGCAGAGGCGCTGAAGATCGGCCAGAAATCGGGGGCCGTGCCCAGCAGAACAACCGCGCCTTTGTGAAGAGCCGTGCCCATGATGTGCAGCCCATGTGCATGGGCCAGTCTGTCGATCTCAGCAAGGTGCATGTCTACTCTTAACGGTGGTCTAGGGCCGTGAAGAGAGCCTGCCAGCTCGCGCCACCCCTGTCACCTTCGAAGATGGCGCGCTCGATAGAGGGGTCAGTCCTGTCGGATCAACGAGCCTGCGCCATGTTCGGTGAAGAGCTCCAGAAGGCAGGCATTCGGCGCACGGCCATCGAGGATGACCACAGCGCGCACGCCTTTGTCGATGGCGGCCAGTGCGGTCTCTGTCTTGGGAATCATGCCACCGGCAATGACGCCCTCTTCTGTAAGGTCTCGGATTTGTTGGGCTTTCAGCTCTGTCAGAACATCGCCATCGGCATTTTTGACGCCAGCCACATCTGTCAGCAGAAGCAGGCGGTCAGCAGCCAGAGCACCGGCAATGGCGCCTGCGGCGGTGTCGCCGTTGACGTTGAAGGTTTCGCCATTGCGGCCCGCCCCGAGGGGGGCGATCACCGGGATGGTGTCATTGGCGAAGAGCTCATGCAGAATCGCAGGGTTCATATCGGCAGGGGTGCCCACAAAGCCCAGATCCGGATTGGTCTGATCACAGACCATGAGATTGGCATCTTTGCCGGAGAGACCCACGGCCTTTCCGCCCTGACGGTTGATGGCCTGCACGATGCGTTTGTTGACCACACCGGAGAGCACCATTTCCACTACTTCCACCGTGGCGGCATCGGTCACCCGCTTGCCGTTCACAAAATCAGATTTGATTTCAAGGCGTTTGAGCATCGCATTGATCATCGGGCCACCGCCGTGCACGATCACGGGGTTGATGCCGACCTGACGCATCAGAACCACGTCGCGGGCAAAATCGTCCATCGCTTCGTCAGAGCCCATGGCGTGGCCGCCAAGCTTAATCACCACCGTCGCGCCGGTGTAGCGCTGAAGATATGGCAGGGCTTGGGACAGGGTACGGGCGGTGGCGATCCAATCGCGGTTCATCTCTTGTGTCTTCATCTTGGCTGACCTCTTTGACTGAGCCTGTTACCTGCTCTGCGCAGGAGTGCCAAGGCGCAATGGCGGATTGAAGCTCCAATTTGTGCGAAAGTGGTGAAATTAACCCGATTTGGAACATCTGTATTGCGTCTGTAATGCGTCGGTATCGCGGCGGTGCTCTTTTCAGAGGGCGCAAAACGTTAACGCGCCGACACAGCGCCCGACAGAAGCGGGCGCGCAGGGCTGTGACGGGCGCGAAAAATCGCAATTAAGGAAAGTTAGCGGGGCGTGCGCGGCGGCTTGGGCGCGTGCAGTTTGCGCAGCGCCCATTTGAGATCGCTTTGCAGGGCCAGAAGATCCCGCGCTGCGGTTTCATCTTTGCGCCCGATCAGAACGTAATCCCAGCCGGGTTTGCCGCAGGAGGGCAGCACGGCGCGGGCGACCTCGCGCATCCGGCGCTTGGCGCGGTTACGGGCCACGGCATTGCCGACCTTCTTGGAACAGGTGAAGCCCATGCGGATGACGGAGGGATCCACATCCTCGTCGTCGCGGCGTTTACGGGCCTGAATCATCATCGCCTTGGTGCCCTGTTTGCGGGCGCGGGCGGCGGCGAGGAAGGCACTGCGCTTTTTCAGCACATGCAATGTGTCATCTGCACAAAGAGAAACCGCCGGAGACGCTGTCCCGGGAGTGGCGGTGCCATCCATGGGGGTCTCCGGCGGTGTCATTTTTCAAACGGTCCCTTGGGACAGTCGCGCGCTTATGCGCTCAGCGACTTACGACCGCGTGCGCGGCGTGCGTTCAGGATCTTGCGACCAGCTTTGGTGGCCATGCGCGCACGGAAGCCGTGGCGGCGTTTACGAACCAGGTTCGAAGGTTGGTAGGTGCGTTTCATCGCTCCGTCTCCGTTACAAAGTGTGGAGGCGCCGGCAAGTCGATCAAGCGAAAGATTCGCGGAGCCTGTCTATTCGAAGCCCGGTCAATAGACGGGGCAGGGGGATAAGTCAAACGCCTGTTGGGGGTTTTTGCACAAAAAGGCAAGCGTAAGGTGCAAAAGACTGGATCCAGCGGCCCGAACGGCGGAATGGGGTCATATGTGGCTCAGATTTCCGGTGTTTCCCACGCCGGGGGCACAGTGCCAATGCCCGATATGTCACCTTGGCGCATTAATGTGCAGGGGTTTGTTACGACTCACATGGTTTTTCTCACAAAAGCTCGGCGGCTGATCAAGCGCGCGTGAGGTGCCTGTTGTTTTACCGGGGCGTAACGCATGTTGTGGGAAGAACGGGATAAATGGACGCGAAGATGGCTGACGTGACTGAGACCACCACAGAGAGCAAATCAAAATGGGCCCGCCTGTTGCCGCTGGCTGCTTTGGCCGTGGGAGCCGTGGTTGGGGCCTGGGCTTTGGGGGACTACCTGAATTTTGAGACGCTGCGCGACAATCGCGAGATGCTGATCGCCTATCGTGATGCCCATTATGGTCTGGCTGTGCTGGCCTTCATGTCGTTTTACGTGGTGATTGCTGGGTTCTCCTTGCCGGGGGCAACCATTGCCACACTGACGGGTGGCTTCCTCTTTGGGACTTTTCCGGGCGTGCTTTACAATGTGGGAGCTGCCACGATTGGCGCGACCTTGGTCTTTATGGCGGCCAGCTGGGGATTTGGCGAACGCATGTCTGCCAAACTTGATTCTGGCGAAGGGCGCATCAAAGCGCTCAAGCAGGGTATTGATGAAAATCAGTGGTCGATGCTCTTCATCATCCGGTTGGTGCCCGTGGTGCCCTTCTTTGTGGCCAATCTGATCCCGGCTTTGGTGGGTGTGCCTTTGTGGCGCTACGTTGTGTCGACCTTTGTGGGCATCATTCCCGGTGGACTGGTCTATACCTCCGTTGGTGCAGGTCTGGGCGAAGTCTTTGCCCGTGGTGAGACGCCTGATCTTGGCATTATTTTTGAGCCGCATGTGCTTTTGCCCATTCTGGGCCTGGCGGCGCTGGCATGTTTGCCAATTGTTTTGAAACGCATTCGCGGCAAAGAGGCGCTGTAACACATGGAACAGATCAAAACGGATTTGCTGGTGATTGGCGCTGGCTCTGGCGGCTTGTCTGTGGCCGCAGGCGCGGCACAGATGGGGGCAGATGTTGTCCTGCTGGAAGGCCATAAGATGGGCGGCGATTGCCTGAACTTTGGCTGTGTGCCCTCCAAAGCTCTGCTGGCCAGTGGCAAGGCGGCACATGGCATGACAAAGGCCGGGGTCTTTGGTGTGGCCGGGCAGGCACCGCAGGTCGATTACGCGGCGGCAAAGGCCCATGTCAAAGAGGTGATCGCCCAGATTGAGCCGATGGACAGTCAGGAGCGTTTTGAAGGCTTTGGTGTGCGGGTGATCCGGGACTATGGCAGCTTTATCAGCCCGTCGGTGGTGCAGGCTGGTGATCATCAGATCACGGCGCGCCGGGTGGTGATCGCCACCGGTTCCAGCCCGCTGGTGCCGCCGATTCCGGGTCTGGATCAGGTGCCTTATCTGACCAATGAAACGCTGTTTGATCTGACCGAGACGCCCGAACATCTGTTGATCATTGGCGGTGGCCCCATTGGTATGGAGATGGCGCAGGCGCATGTGCGGCTGGGCATCAAGGTCACGGTGATTGAAGGCGCCAAGGCGCTGGGGCGCGATGATCCGGAGATGGCGGCAATCGTGTTGGACCGGCTGCGCGGAGAGGGTGTTGAGATTGCAGAAGAGGCGCTGGCCAAGTCGATCACGCAAGAGGGCGGCGTGATCACGGTGGACACGCAGGATGGGCGCAGTTTTACAGGCTCCCATCTGCTGGTGGCCGTGGGACGTCGGGCCAATATGGACCGGCTGAACCTTGAAGCTGCGGGCATTGAAACCCACAAGACGGGCATCACCGTGGATGCGTCGATGAAGACCACAAACCGGCGGGTCTATGCGATTGGGGATGTGGCCGGTGGCGCGCAGTTTACCCATGTTGCGGGCTATCATGCGGGCGTGATTGTGCGCTCCGCACTGTTTGGTCTGCCGGCCAAGGCGCGCACAGATCATATTCCTTGCGCCACCTATACCGACCCGGAGCTGGCGCAGATTGGTCTCACCGAGGCGGAGGCGCGGGCGGAATATGGCGATAAGCTCACCGTGACGCGGTTTGAAAGCCACCACAACGACCGCCTGATTGCGGAGCGCAATGCCTATGGGCTGATCAAGGCGATGGTTGTCAAAGGCCGCCCGGTTGGAGTGTCGATTGTCGGGCCGCAGGCGGGGGAGCTTGTCAACCTCTGGGCGCTGGTGATTGCCAATAAGCTCAAGATGAGCGCGGTTGCGGGCATGGTTTCGCCCTATCCAACGGTGGGAGAAATCAACAAGCGGGTTGCAGGGGCCTATTTCTCGCCCCAACTGTTTGATAATCCTAAGGTCAAACGGGTGGTCGGCTTGATACAGCGCTGGCTGCCGTAACCAGAACGGTCAACCTATTATGCTCAATACGCTCTCAGGTCGGTTTTTGATCCTGACGGTCATCTTTGTGATGCTGGCGGAAGTCCTTATTTTTGTGCCCTCCGTGGCGCGCTATCGCGAAGACTATCTCTTGCTCAGGCTGGAGCGGGCGCAGATTGCCTCGCTGGCTTTGCTGGCGGACGATATGATCGACATGGATCTGGAGGAGGAGCTCCTCAAAAATGCGGGCGTGTACAACGTGGTGCTGCGGCGGGATGAAATGCGCCAGCTCATCCTGAGTTCTCCCATCCCGGAGCCGATCAGCGAGACCTATGACATGCGCGGGGCCACCGCGGGTGTGCTGATCAAAGATGCCATGATGCAGTTGTTTGACCGCAGCGAGCGTGTGGTGCGGGTGATTGGCGCGCCGGTGCAGGATGCCGGGTTGCTGATTGAGGTGACCATGGGCACGCAAGATCTTCGGGCGGCGATGATTGACTACGGCGTGCGGGTTCTGGCGCTGTCGGCTGTGATCTCGATCGTGACGGCGTTTTTGCTGTTTCTGGCGGTGCGGGCGATTCTGGTGCGGCCGATCAAGAGCGTGGTGAGCTATATGCAGAGCTATTCTGCGGCGCCGGAAGATGCGCGCAGCGTGATCACGCCGCGCTCTGGTGTCACGGAGCTGCGAGAGGCCGAGGAGGCTCTGTTGAAGCTTCAGACCGAGCTGACGGCGGCGCTGAAGCAAAAGGAGCGTCTGGCGCAGCTGGGCGGCGCTGTGGCCAAGGTGAGCCATGATCTGCGCAATATCCTGACCTCGGCGCAGCTGTTTACGGATCGCATCGAAAGCAGTGAGGACCCGCTGGTGGCGCGGCTTGCCCCCAAGCTGGTGAATTCGATCACCCGCGCGGTGAACCTCTGTGAGGGCACATTGGCCTTTGGTAAGGCAGAGGAGCCTGCGCCGACGCTCACCCGCTTTGCCATCGGGGAGATGGTGGCGGATGTGATCGCCAGCGAGCGTCTGGCGGTGGAAGACTATGATTTGAGCTTTGCCGAGGACATTCCCGCAGGGCTCGTGGTGCGGGCTGATCCGGAGCAGATGTATCGCGTGGTGTCCAATCTCGTGCGCAATGCACGCCAAGCCATTGTGGCCAGTGGCAAGCCCGGGGAGATCGCGGTTTCTGTCGGAGAATCAGAAGAGTGTTGGATGATTCTGGTGCGCGACACGGGACCGGGACTGCCACCCAAGGCGCAAGAGCACCTCTTCACGCCGTTTCAAGGTGGGATTCGCAAGGGTGGCACCGGTTTGGGGCTGGCAATCTCCTCAGAATTGGTGCGCGGCCATGGGGGTATTCTCAAATTGGCGCAGACCGATGCGACCGGAACAGCCTTTGAAATATGCCTTCCGAAGGGGGAAGTTTCGATAAAATGATTTTTCGTACTTTTTGCTCTTGCGCCCCCTGAGAGTTCACTTTAAACCGCCCCTCACACCGCGCTCTGGTAGCTCAGCTGGATAGAGTACTTGACTACGAATCAAGGGGTCGGGGGTTCGAATCCTCCCCAGAGCGCCACTATCTTCCTGTTGGACGTCACACCAACCTGACCCAACCGTCATAGTGCGACCAGATCTACATTGAATATTCGGCTCTGTAGCGCGCACGATGAAGTGCGCGTCTATCAACAAACACAGATCCTGAACTGTAGATCAGTTGCTGGAATTAAAAATGAGTTCCAACTTTTCTTGGGGCCGGGAGTGGTTCGCCGTGACTTTCGGCCTTTTCCCGACATCCAACGACCAACCCAGATGCTGCGGTTGCAGCCCGCTTTGAGGCCATTCGCTGCGGCAGCGAAATCTCAAGCCTCGCGAATGAGAAAGGGCGGACGAAGCGCCAATTCGCTGCGACCCAGCTTGACCGCATCGTGTGTCCGCTTTGCCCGGCAAAGCGACACTCTCAGACTTTGGAGTGATGAAAAATTCAAGCCTTCCAGAGCGATCGCCGGGCTGCCGAGGCAACCAGACAATCGCTCGTTCCAGCACCGGAACTTTGGTGTGTGCCCATTCGCTGCACAGGAAGAACGCATCTAGATACGCCCTTCAATAGCCGCTAGCGGGCTACCCCATTCGGGGTTGACGACGCGAGGCGCCGTTTATGCAGGCCGCTTTTTCCTCGCACCGTTGACGACGCGATAAAGTACCGTCATCAGTATCGGAAACCAGATAGGTTGCCCCATCGCGGCCAACATAAGAAGCCCAGCACATGTTGGAGTAGATTATGAGTATCCACTTCTCAACCGTTTTTTCTGGATTAGCCTAGGGTCAGGACCCATTGATTTCCGTTTGTCTGCGTGATTCACGGTTTGAAAATCGAGTGGTGACCATGTCTGATCTTTTCTGGCTGACGGATGCGCAGATGGCGCGTCTTGAACCTTTCTTCCCCA